>NZ_BCVQ01000003.1 GCF_001591825.1 Rossellomorea vietnamensis NBRC 101237 | reverse complement strand
GCTACCATAAATAGCAACAAAGGTTACGCAAAAAGTTTTTCTAATTTACGAACTTCCAACTTGTGTAAAATAAAACAAAAGTTTAGAATATTAACAAAAGTTACTTTTCTTTATAGGGGTGGGAGAAAGTGAACGAGAAAGAAAAGCTATTATTGTCATTCATAGAAGAAAATCCGTTTATGACACAGCAGGAATTATCTGAGCGAAGTGGGATTTCGCGATCGGCTGTTGCCGGTTATATTTCCAATCTGGTCAGACAGGGGAAGATTTTAGGTCGTGCGTATGTGATACCAAAGAGGAACGGGATCACCTGCATAGGGGGAGCCAATATCGACCGGAAGATGCAGCTGCTGGGTGAGATGATCCCTGAGACATCCAATCCTGCGACAACGGAACAGACGAGTGGGGGTGTCGCGAGAAATGTTGCTGAGAATCTTGGGAGACTCGGGAAGTCTACCAATCTCATTACTGTTGTGGGGGAGGACACAGAAGGCAGCTGGCTCATGGAACAGACGAAAACCTTTGCTGATGTGTCCGGGTCCCAAAGGCTTGTAAATGAAAGCACAGGAGCTTATTCTGCCGTATTGGATGAAAAGGGTGAACTGTTATTTGCCTTGGCTGATATGAACATTTATGAAAGCGTTGACATTGGTTTTATAGAAAGGCGTTGGGGCTTGATTGCCTCTTCAGAAATGGTGCTGCTCGATACCAATTTTCCGGAAGAGGTGTTGAAGTACATCATCAGAAGGTGTCAATCGGAAGGGGTTCCCTTGGCGGTGATCCCTGTCTCGGCTCCAAAGGTGAAGAAACTCCCTCCTTCATTGGAAGGGGTGTCATGGTTCATTTGCAATAAAGGCGAAGCAGAGATGTATCTGGATATGAAGATTGAAACCGAGGGGGATTATTTTAAAGCGGCGAAGGATCTAACAATGAGGGGCGCCGAGCGTGCTGTCATTACCCGTGGGGATCAGGGGCTTATTTATTACACTACATACAAGGAGGCAACGGCCATCCTGCCTCCAAAGGTTGAGGTGCAGGATGTGACCGGGGCGGGGGATGCCCTCGTAGCCGGCATATTATTTGGCTATTTAAAGGGATCTGATACGGACGGGGCGTGCAGGATCGGTGTGATTTGTTCGTCGATCACCCTTCAGTCGAGGCATACGGTGGCACCGACTCTTAACGAAAGCAAGCTTCAACAGGAATTCAGTCTCTATTATTAAGGGGGAAATGGTTGTGAATATCCATTCATATGTAGAATACTCAGAGGAAGTCAAAGAAGCAAAAAGAAAGGGCATGGCGATCGTCGCATTGGAGTCAACGATCATCTCTCACGGCATGCCATATCCGCAAAATGTGAAGACGGCAAGGGAAGTTGAAGATATCATTCGATCCAAAGGCGCGGTACCGGCCACAATCGCGATTTTGAATGGAAGGATTAAAATCGGATTATCCCAGGAGGAGCTTGAATATTTAGGGCAGGCAACAGACGTGATCAAGGCGAGCCGGCGTGATATCCCTTATATCCTCGCCTCCGGTAAAGACGGGGCGACGACGGTAGCGGCAACGATGATTTGTGCAGAGCTTGCCCATATCCCGGTATTTGTGACGGGTGGGATCGGTGGGGTGCACAGGAACGCGGAAGTGACGATGGATATTTCGGCGGATCTTGAGGAACTCGCCGTATCGAACGTGGCTGTCGTATGTGCCGGAGCCAAGTCCATATTGGATATCGGCCTCACCCTCGAATACCTGGAAACAAAGGGAGTACCCGTTTTAGGATACAGAACCGACTCACTGCCGGCGTTTTATACAAGAAGCAGCCCTTATTCCGTGAATTATAAGGTGGAAACACCAGAGGAGACTGCAGGCATATTGAAAGCGAAATGGGAACTTGGTCTGAAGGGCGGAGTGGTAGTGGCCAATCCGATTCCGGAAGCGGATGCCATGGATGAGCAGGAGATGGATCATATCATTGAAACAGCGTTAAAAGAAGCGGATTCAGAAGGGATCAAAGGCAAGGAAGCCACCCCCTTCCTGCTCGGGAAGGTGAAGGAGCTGACGGATGGCAGGAGCCTGACGGCGAATATCGCCCTCGTGAAGCATAATGCTCAAATCGGGGCGGACATTGCCGTTCGGTATGCCGAACTTGTGCAGGTCGAAGCAATTTAATTTTAGATGACAGGAATGAGCCCGGGCAGAAAGGTGGTGCCCGGGTTTTTGGTGTGAATTGACATTCGCCGTTTATATGTTGGGAAAGGTAGGGTAAAATGGGGGTAATAACGTTACGATAAAGGAAGGTACTATGGCTCAAATGCACCCTAAACATGCATTGAATGTAGATTCAATTCCAGCCCCGGCAGCAATAATCGATGTGACACAACCATCTTTTATAGAACAAAATGAAGAATGGAGCGGGATCACACTGAAGGAAGACAATCTCCTCCTGAAAATTCTGGAGGATGACGATTATGCCATTCGCTTGCATCATCAATATTACGGATTTAAGAGGAAACGGATGGATGAGTCCAAAGAATTAGTCATGATGATCCCTGTGGAGTCCGGCGTTTCACGTGATTATTCCAATCATTCCCATTCGGCGATTTATGAAGCCCTTATTCACAATACCCCAACATGTGTTTGTATCATTGATAAAAACGGAAACGTGATGGAAATGAATCAGTCTTTCCAGGAGCTGTTTCAGATTTCGGATGCCATTCTGGGGGAGTCGCTCTGTCAGCAGCCCCCACTGCAGAATGGAGCCTTCCATGCCATTGTGAAAGATGGCTTGAAAGGCTTGAATACGACAGGGGAAGAAGTGACTTTCCAAATGGGTACGCACCGGAAGATCACCTGCAATATCACCATTTCCCCAGCCAATTATAAGAGTGACGGAACGGTGGATAGTGTGGGGATCATCCTCCATGACATCACAGAAAAGAAAAAGTATGAAAATGAATTGATGTCCTTAAAGGTGGAGCTTGAAAATACCCTCCGCCTTCAAAAGACGATCACGTACAAGATAAAGAAAAGCGATCAGGATTTTGTCATAGAAATGGCAGCGGGGGAGCTATTGAATAAGCTGAACCTGACTCCTTCGAAAGTGATCGGGAAAACGATTCAGGAAGTGTTCGATTCCCATCATCTGGGGAAGATCCAACCAAAGTTAAAGCGGATATGGGAAACGGGAGAAGAGCTGACCTATGAAGACGAATACAAGGAATTGGAGTATTTGGCTTCCATCGTCCCGGTCGTTCAAAAAGGTGCCGTAGTGGAAATCATCGTGTCCATATCAGACATTTCCCTGATCAAGGACATCCAGAGAAAACTGATCGAAAGCGAACAGAAATATAAATCAATCGTAAAATACAGCCCCGACAATATTTATATGGTCGATACTAACGGCATCATACAAGAAGTGAATCCAGCGGTGAAAACCCAGTGGAACCACATTTCTCCCCATATGATCGGAAGCCACTTCAGTGCGTTCATAGCAGAGGGAAGCAAGGAAACGGCCATCAAGAAATTTGAAATCGCCCTTAAAGGAGAAGCGTCAAGATTCGTGACCACCTTCGAAAATGGAGAAGGTGGCAAAAGCCATGTGGCCGTCACCAATATCCCGATCCGTGTTAAGAATAAAGTGATCGGGATCTACGGATTTGGACAGGACATCACGGAAAAACTGCAGATGGAAGAAGAACTGAAAGAAGCGAAAGAGCTGCTTGAAGCCTATTTCGAGCATGCAGGGGACGGGATCGCCCTTCTGGATCCGGAAGGAAAGGTCTTAAAAGTGAATCAACAGTTTGAATCGATGTTCGGGTGGACGAAGGATGAAATCACAGGAAGGGAAATCACCTTCCTCCATCAGGACGATCAGGTCGGTCAGTTCAAGCAAAACCTGGCTACGGTCATGGCCGGGAAACGCATCAAAGACTATGAAACCGTCCGGTACCGGAGAGACGGCTCACCGGTCGAGATTGCATTTAATATGAATCCGATCTTGAATGATGGAGGGCGTTTGATCGGTATTTCTGCCATCATCCGTGACTTATCCGAGAAGAAGCTTAACGAAGACCTGCTGAAGAAGTCAGAGCAGCTCGCGATGATCGGTCAGCTTGCAGCGGGCGTGGCTCACGAAATCAGGAATCCCCTGACGACTCTGAAAGGATTCCTCCAGCTCATGAAGGAAAATGCCGAGGATGACTTTTATCTAGGTGTCATACAGGGGGAACTGGACCGGATCGAAATCATCACGAATGAGTTTCTGGCACTGGCTAAACCGAGGGCGGTCAAGTTTTCCCTGACCTCCCTGACAACCCTTCTCACAAGTTCCGTTGAATTCATCAAGATGGAATGCCTGAAGCAGGGGGTCGATGTGAGGTTCTCTGTGGAAGAGGCTGAAATCTACTGTGATTCCCATCAAATGAAACAAGTCATCTTGAATGTGATGAAAAATGCCTTGGAAGCCATGCCTGCAGGCGGCCTCCTCAATGTTCAGCTGGAAAAGGTGGATGGTCATGGGAAGATCTCGATTCAGGACAACGGGAGCGGGATCCCTCCTGAGCGTATGAAGCATCTTGGGGAACCATTTTACAGCACGAAAGAAAAAGGGACCGGGCTCGGACTGATGATTTGTCAAAAGATCATCAAGGAGCATCACGGTTCACTATCGATTCAAAGCAACATCAGCGAAGGGACCACCGTCACGATCCTTCTGCCGATCGCCGACGATCATTAGAAAAATACTCCACGATAAGAGAAGAATCTTGTCGTGGAGTATTTTTTGTTTACACGGGTATTGTCGATTTTCAAACGGAAATAATCCGACAAATAGTGAAAAAGACGCTGGATGGGAGGGGGTGATAACACTGATATTTCCCAGGAAATAGCGTCTTCTACAAATTTCTTCAAGGTGGTTTTCTTTCAAGGAACTTGTCACCTGATGGCGAGAGCACACCGGCAAGTTTCAACATCCTGGAAATAGGATAAATGAATGGAAAGAGGTGAAGAGAAATGAAGACGAACGTCTTTATAAGCGGTGGAGGCATTGGAGGCCTGACACTCGGGTTGAAACTCGCCCGGTGTAACATCGATGTCACCGTCGTAGAGCGGTTGCCTGGACCGGGTTCCGTCTACAAGGGTGAGCTACTCCAACCGAAGAGCCTGGAAATATTCGATTCCCTGGGAGTCATAGACGATGTATTCCAAAACGGGCACAGCATTTCCGATTTGGAACTGATTGAATTGAAACGGGCAAAATCGAAGGCTGAACATTCTACCATGAGCTATTCCATCCTTCCGACCCCGTACCCATTTTCCCTCATGATCCATCATGAAACCCTAAAGGACATCCTGCGACAAAAAGGGGAAGAGTATCCATCCTTCCATTATCGTGCGAATACCGTCTGTAAAAAGATAAATGGTCATACCGTCACCGTCGAGGACCGGGAGACGAAGGCAGAAACGGAGATTCATAGTGACTTCATCATCGGTGCAGAGGGGAGGAGCTCAGTCACCCGTGACTATATGGAAGTGGATGTGAAGGAGAAAAAGTATAATCATCATTTCCTCACGGTCACATTCCCAAGGCCCAAGGAAATGGTGAAGGGGCGCATCATTTCTACATATCAATCATTTTTAGGATTATTTCCACTTCCGGACGATGAAGTGAGGTCGGTTTATCTTATCCCGGCAGGTGAGTACAAAACACTACGGAAAAAGCCAATTTCAGAGTTTCATAAACTCTATATCGAAATGTGCCCGGATCTTGACGGGTATGTGAACCAGATAGAGGATTGGAAGAAAATCCAGCTTATGGTCCCGTTGAAATATCATGCAGAGACCTATGTGAAGAATCATTTCGCCCTTATCGGAGACGCGGTCCATACGGTCCATCCCATGGCCGGGGAAGGGATGAATATGGCGATCCAGGATGGCAGCATCCTCGGCGAGCTATTATGTGACATGTATAAAGAGGGAAAATTGGATCCAGCCAATTTGGAATGGTATCCAAAGGTGAGAAAAAAGAGGGTCGCCCACCAAATGCACCTCAGTCACTTATCGGCCCTCGTCTATTCCTATCCTTACCGACCCGTCGGCTGGCTCCGGAACAAAAGCCTGCAGAGGATGGAAAGGGATTCGATTTCCCATTACAAACAGATGCTGAACATCTCAGGCCTCGGCATGTGGAGGGAAACCCTATATGACCGGATGATCCAGGGGGGCGTGCTCCCGATCAGACATGATTCATTAACAGACGAAGAAAAATCAACGACTGCATTTACAGAAAATCAGGACTATCCCTGGAAAGGAAAGGAGGCACTACAATGATTGGAGAAATGGTGAAGGTATGGCGGGCACGTACCTGGATGAAAAAGAATGTCCCTTTCCTATACAGCTGGCACGCCTATGTGGGCTATGAAATGGACCTGTTCGATCAATTTACAAAGCCCGCTTCCATTCAGGAAGTGGCGCTCTCACAAAATATCGAAATGGATCTCCTTGAACAATGGGTGGAGGTGGGAATCACCATCAAGCATCTGAAACGGGTGGAGGATGAGAAAGTCACGACAAGAAACAGATGGAAGCTGCCGACTTCCAAAAAAGATCCCCACTCATCAGGGATTCTGCTGAAAGAAATGATGGAGCTGCATATCCCGGCCTTGTTGTCGTATCCTCAACTACTTCGGAATCAGACGAAACAGCACTTCAATTCGGATGTCCACGGCTCCACCGTAGCGAAAACGTCGATTCTACTGGAGCGATTCGCTTTTCCAAAGGTGCAGAAGGCGATTAAAAAATACAATGTGGACTCCATTCTGGACTTGGGATGCGGTGAAGGAGGATATGTGAAGAGGATTGGGGAGCGTTATCCCGATAAGAAAATGGTAGGGATCGAGATCCATGAAGCCGTCGCCAAAGCAGCGGAACAATCTCTGCAAGACTTTGAAAATATCGATATCCACTGTGGGGACCTTCATGAATATGAGCCCGAACAGCCCTTCGATATGATTATGGCCAATAATCTTTTTCATTATATCGACCCATCCGAACGTCTGCAATTCTTTGAAAAAGCATCTGCGTGGCTCGGGTCCGAAGGCTTGTTCTTCGTCCTGACACCGATGCAGAAATCCAAGCACGGAAAGCAATTCTCCAGTGCCTTCAACAGCTTCTTCATGACATTCCAGAACCTGTACCCGATTCCTTCACAGAAGGAAATGGAGACACTGGCCGGTAAAACCCATTTTAAAGTCGAGTCCGTCGAACCGATCGTGAAAGAGGGCGGATGGTACGCGATGACTTTCAGGAAAGACGGATCCTTGTGAGAAGGGATCCGTTTTTTGTTTGGGTTCTGCTTTCATTCAGCTGCTGAATAATGGATGAAAATCAGCAGCTGAATAACGCTCGAGCTTCACCTGTCAAAATTCTAAAGAAATTCAGCAGCTGAACCCCCATCGTCACACATTCCCCATAATTATTTTCAAGAAACAGGGTAATCACCCGTCCTTTTAGGGTAAAAATAGAAAAGTAGATCATGAATGTGGAGGAGAGCCGATTGAGTAAACATGAAAGATTCGACTGTATCGGAATCGGGATCGGGCCGTACAATTTGAGTTTGGCTGCCCTGATGGAGGAAAGGACCGATCTGAAGGTGAAGTTCTTCGATCAGACCCCGGAGTTTCAATGGCATCCAGGAATGCTGATCAACCTGACAGATTTGCAGGTGCCGTTCATCGCGGACCTGGTGACGTTTGCGAATCCACAGAGCCGGTACAGTTATTTGAATTATTTACATACCCATAATCGTTTATATAAATTTTTCTTTTTTCAAAAGTTTGAAATGCCGCGTCAGGAATACAATGAGTACGCCCGCTGGGTCTCGGGTCAACTGAGCTCATGTCAATTTCACAGTGAAGTGATCGGGGTGACGGATGTTGGCGACTGTTATAAAGTGGTGGTCGATAACCGGCTGGAAGACGAGCGTGAGGTTTATTATGCGAAGCATATTGTGATGGGAACGGGAAGCAAGCCTCTTATTCTAGAAGGAATGGAAGGGTTGCCGGATGAGGACGTCCATCACACGAGTAAGTATCTGTTCCATAAAAAAACGACGATGGAAGGGGCCTCCATCACGATAGTGGGATCCGGTCAAAGTGCAGCCGAGGTATTCTTTGATTTATTGAAGGAGCAGGAAAATCATTCGTATCAGCTCTCGTGGCTGACCCGTTCCGAAGGGATCCTGCAGCTTGAATCGTCAAAGCTCGGGCAGGAATTCTTCGCACCTGACTATGTGGATTATTTCCATGGACTCTCGTATGAAAAGCGGATGGATGCCCTGAAAACCCTCGATCAGCTTAGGAACGGGATCGATCCGGACACCCTGAACAATATTTATAACATTCTCTATAACCACTCAGTCAGAGACCAGTCAACCCGCACGACCATCCAGCCCCTGACGGAAGTGAACGAGGTCCGGGATGAAGGGGATGGTTACGTCTTGAGCTGCCGCCAATGGCAGGAAAATCGCGAATTCACGTATCAAAGCGATAAAGTGATTTTAGCGACAGGGTACAAGCCAAATATTCCTGAATGGTTTTTTGAGGAGTTCGAAGACAAAATCCTGTGGGAAGATGATAAGAAATTCAAAGTCTCCCGGAACTATCAGCTTCAATTTAAAGAAAAGCCGGATCGCGAACATCATTTTTACACCGTGACGAATCTGGAGCACTCCCACGGGGCCGGGGCGACGAATCTTGGATTGGCCGTCGACCGGAATATCCATATCATCAACGACATCATGGGGAAAGAAGTGTATGAAGTACAAAGGAATACGATCTTCTCCCAATTCACGATGGGTAATGATGGGTTTTAATCTATGTGTGCCGGGTAAAGTATAAGTGTGATAAGAAATCAAACAATAATAGGAGTGTTATATTTTATGGCTAAGATCGCAACATTAATTACAGACATGTTTGAAGACGTAGAATTTACAGATCCTGAAAAAGCGTTTAAAGAAGCAGGCCACGATGTCGTGACGATTGAGAAGGAAAAAGGAAAATCAGTCAAAGGCAAACAGGGTGATGCAACGGTGAAGATCGATGAAAGCATCGATGACGTCAATCCTGCAGACTTTGATGCCTTACTATTACCAGGCGGATTTTCACCGGATCAGCTCCGAGCAGATGACCGTTTCGTGACATTCACCAAGCATTTCATGGATGAGAAAAAGCCGGTATTCGCGATTTGCCACGGACCACAATTACTCATTACGGCAAAAGCACTGGAAGGACGAAAAGCAACGGGCTTCAAGTCCATCAAAGTGGATATGGAATATGCAGGTGTGACATACGAAGATAAAGAAGTCGTCGTGTGCGGCAATCAGCTTGTAACCAGCAGGACACCGGATGATATCCCGGCGTTCAACCGTGAATCATTGGCGCTTCTTTCTAAATAAGACAAGTAAATGAAAGGGGACATTCCCCAAGGTATTTAGTACCTTTGTGGGAATGTCCCCTTTTTAAGTGATTGTTCACGCTTTTCTTCTAAGGTTACCCATTTCTTCAATGATGGCATTCATCTCGCTCGGGCTGAAATGATCCTTGCGATTCACCATGACATAAAGGTCGTGGAGATCTTCGTACATTTCTTCATTGAAATCTTCAGGCTTGACGGCACCTGCATTGACCATTCTCAATTTTTCTTTAATCGCTGTGACCATGAATTCGATGTTTTCTGCTGTGTTCTGTGATAAATCCATCTACGAATCGTCCTTTCTGACGTGCAGTGTAGTACATTTATCTTTCCATGATTCCTTCATCCTGTCAATAAGGCATGGATAGAAGAGGATTTTTTTCAGAGAATGTTTTACACTATAAAGGAATGGGAAATGTGTAGATAAGCTAATAAACGAGAATGCTGCCAGAAAGTATATGATCTAGTGGAATCCGGCTGCAGCCGATTACTGAATATAAAAAAGACAATCATTTGAAGGAGGGTAATACATATGGGTAGGAATAAGTTTTACAAAGGGGTCATGCTTGGTGCTGTTGCAGGGGGGCTTCTGTCTCTACTGGACAGGTCGACACGTCAGGAAGTGGGCTCCACTTTAAAGAACAGTGGACAGTACATCTCCACTTACTCAAGAAATCCTCAGAGATTGCTTGAGACATCGAAGGAAGTGTATGAGAAACTTCGCATGACGGCCGATCAGGTCTCGAGGGACATTCACTTCATCAGTGAAAAGGTAGATGAAATCAAAGGGATGACCCCTCAGGTGAAAGAAATCATCGAGGAGACGAAAGAAACCTTTGAAGACTCCTCAGAAGCATATAAAGATACATTTTCAGGTCATGAACCATCGAATGAACTAACTGCTCAGGATGAAGAGAGCCAGCCGATTGCTTCTTCATTTAAGGGGTATTAACGAAATGAGGTGAAAGCATGTCGGATGAGACGGTCAAAGGAGAATGGAAAGGATTTTCGAAAAGTCTTTTTGCCAATATCAGTGCGAATGACGTAACGGGCCTTGCTGCGCAAATTGCCTATTACTTTCTTTTATCGCTCTTCCCACTGCTGATATTTATTGTCACCCTTCTTCCGTATCTTCCCTTTGAACAGGGGGATATCCTTGGATTGGTAAGGGACTTTGCGCCGGGTGAAACGATGTCAATGATCGAGGAAACGTTGCAGGACGTCATGTCCAACCGCAATTCCGGTTTACTGTCCGTCAGTATCATTGCCACGATCTGGTCGGCATCCAATGGGATGAATGCCATTGTGAAGAGCTTGAACCGGGCATATGATGTCGAGGAAACCAGATCATTCATTGCCACGCGCCTGATGTCCATTCTGTTGACATTCGCCATGATCCTGGTATTTGTCATCGCTCTCCTGCTTCCGGTATTCGGAAAGCAGATTGGTCTATTCCTCTTTTCTCAATTTGGATTTTCAGATCAATTCTTAACGATATGGAACGGGATACGCTGGGCCATCACTCCCATCATCCTCTTTATCATTTTCGTCGGATTGTATTATTTCGCTCCAAGTAAACGGATCAAATGTTTAAGTGCGTTTCCGGGAGCAATCTTTGCGACGCTTGGATGGGTACTTGCGTCCTTGGCCTTTTCGTATTATGTGGGAAGCTATGGGAATTATTCCGCCACATACGGCAGCATCGGTGGTATCATCGTACTCATGATCTGGTTCTACTTAACGGGAATCATCATCATGATCGGTGGAGAAATCAATGCACTCGTCACGATTAAAGACAAAGATTCGTGTTAAAATAGGGGACATCATCCCCCGACATAGGAAAGGTTGAAGTAGGGGAAGATTCTATTAAACATTCGTGTTTAAGGGGTCTTCTTTTTTTATGTGATAGAGAAAGCGAGGTGGGGAAAATGTTAATTGCCGCAATGGTCGAACGGCTCGGCATCATCGTGACGATTGCCTTTGTGATGACGAGGATCAGCTTCTTTCGGCATCTGATTGAAAAACGCACCCACGTGAAGAAAACCCAGACGCTCCTCCTGGTCCTGCTGTTTGGTTTCTTCGGGATCGTTGGTACATATACAGGATTGATCGTGAATCCGTTTCAGGAAGAATATACAAAATGGCAGTGGCATCTTCAACAGAATGAAGCGATTGCGAACTCGCGGGTAATCGGTGTTGTGGTGGCAGGTCTTCTCGGTGGTCCCTGGATCGGTCTCGGGGCCGGACTGGTGGCGGGAGTCCACCGGTATTTCCTTGGTGGATTCACCGCGTTCTCATGCGGGATCTCGACGGTGCTTGCAGGTCTGTTGGCAGGATGGATCGGCAAGCGGGAAAAGAAAAACAGGCTCGTTTCTCCGCAAAAGGCGTTCTTTGTCGGCTTTATTGCAGAGGGGATGCAGATGCTTCTCATCCTGTTATTGTCGAAACCATTTGACGATGCTTACCTGCTCGTGTCTGATATCGGCTGGCCGATGATTCTCGCCAATGGCGTCGGGACCGGGATTTTCCTGCTTATCATCAAGAGTGTATTTCAAGAAGAGGAACGGATGGGGGCTGCTCAGTCACAGAAAGCACTACGCCTGGCAGACAGTACGGTTCAATACATGCGAAAAGGATTGAATGCATCATCAGCCAGGGCAACATGTGAAATCCTTATGAGGGATGTCAATGCCTTGGCCGTTTCCATCACGAATACATCCCACATCCTCGCTCATGTCGGACTTGCATCTGATCATCACCATGAAGGGCGGCCGATCCAAACGGAAGCGACGAAGCGGGTCATCGAAACCGGTGAGCTCATGAAGGTGGGGCGGGAGGATATCCAGTGTGACCGGAGCGGGTGTCCACTAGGAGCGGCCATCATGGCCCCGCTTTTAAAAGGGGATGACATCGTTGGGACCCTTAAATTCTATTTTCATTCCGAAAAGGAAATTTCACCGATATTGATGGAGCTGACAAAAGGGATTGCGACACTTCTCAGCCATCAGCTGGAGCTTGCTGAAATCGATACCCATAAGGAGCTGGCGAAGGAGTCCGAAGTAAAGGCACTCCAGGCTCAGATCAATCCTCATTTTCTGTTCAATACGATCAATGTCATTGTGTCATTGACCCGGATCAATCCCGATAAGGCCAGGACACTGCTCATTTCCCTTTCCCAATTCGTCCGCCAGAATCTGACGGGGAGCACGAAATCAACGTCCACTCTCAAAGAAGAAGGACAGCATGTGAAAGCATACCTGGCCATTGAAGAAGCACGATTCTTTGACCGGCTGAAGGTTGAGTATCAGATCGATGAAGATGCCTTACAGGCGAAAGTCCCATCCATCACCCTTCAGCCCCTGGTGGAAAATGCGATCAAGCATGGGATGAAACATGTAGAAGAAGGGTTTGTGTTAACGATCTCGATAAGGAAAGAAGGAGAGAAAGTGACCGTCGGCGTGACGGATAATGGGTGTGGCATCGCAGAAGACAGACTGAGTAAGCTATTATCGGAGCCCGTTGAATCAGAGGCAGGCACAGGGATCGGCCTATACAATGTGAACAAACGTCTGGAAATGATGATGGGAAAAGAAGCAGGGCTGAAGATCTCATCGGCAAAGGAAAGCGGGACCACCGTTGCCTTTACGTTAAGGAGTGAAAAGGAATGAAAATCGCAATCATCGATGATGAACCATACAGCCGTGAGGAAATGAAGCATCTCCTCGGCAGTTATCCCTGGGCAGAGGTGGTCGGGGAAGCAAGCTCAGCCGAAAAGGGCCTCGAAATCATACTGACGAAAGAGCCTGACGTCCTGTTCCTGGACATCGAGATGCCCGGCATGAGCGGAGTGGATCTCGCCGAGGCCCTTCAAAACATGAAGCATAAGCCGGAAATCGTCTTCGCCACGGCCTACCCTGACTATGCCCTTAAAGCGTTCCGGGTCGAGGCTGTCGATTATCTGCTGAAGCCTTTTGAAGAGGATCAGCTTGCCCAAACGATGGAGAGACTGAAGTCTTTAGTGAAGGTCGAACCTCGTGAAAATCCATCCCTCGGGAAACTGGCCGTCCATGATGAGGACAAGATTGTATTCGTCAAGCCGGAGGATATTCTCTACATTTTCAGGGAAGAGCGGGAAACGTTCATCTGTACGAAAAAAAAGAAATACACGTGCAGGCTGCCAATCAAGGAATTGGAAGCGAAACTCATCACCTACCCGTTCTTCCGTGTCCACAAAAGCTATCTCGTTCAGCTGCCCTTTGTGGAAGAGCTGATTCCATGGGGGAGCGGCGTATACCAGCTGAAAGTTCATGGGGCCGATGAGGCGATTCCGGTGAGCCGGAATTATGTGAAGGAGTTGCGGGAGAGGTTGGAGTTGTAGTTTGAGTTTGTGTGTAGTGTGGGTGTACCTGGTACAATCGGTGGGATTTGTACCAGGTACAAAATGGTTGATAGGTGCCAGGTACAAATAGAGCATTCGGTGCCAGGCACCCATCAATTTCACCATGCACAATAATCCCCTTCCAGAACATCTCAACCCCAATTTTCGACATCTTAAACAGAATGTGACGAAAATGTGAATGTGCTTGCTATAATGAAAGCGTATTCATAACTGAACGAAAGGGGATCATATACATGGTCACATTCCTGGTCTCGATTGTTGTCTTAATTATTGGTTACTTCACATATGGAAAATTGATTGAAAAGATTTTTGGTATTAATGAAACACGTTCGACCCCTGCTTATGCAAAGGCAGACGGAGTCGACTACGTCCCAATGGACACGAAGCGTAACTCCATGATCCAGCTGTTGAATATCGCTGGTGTCGGCCCGATCTTCGGTCCGATCATGGGAGCATTATACGGACCGGTCGCTTTCCTTTGGATCGTACTCGGGGCGATTTTTGCCGGAGCAGTCCATGATTACTTGACGGGGATGATTTCAATCCGTAACGGAGGGGCTCATTTACCGGAGCTTGCAGGACGTTTCCTTGGTAAAACGATGAAGCATGTGGTGAACGCATTCTCGATTCTGTTACTTGTATTGGTAGGGACGGTGTTCGTTACGGCACCTGCAGCCCTGATTGCGAATCTGACGCCGGCATGGATTTCACTTGGTGTCATCATTGCAGCGATCTTCATTTACTATATTGTCGCAACATTACTTCCGATCGATAAAATCATCGGTAAAGTGTATCCGCTGTTCGGAGCACTGCTTTTAATCAGTGCAGTAGGAATCGGAGCAGGATTGGTGATTACGGGAGCGGATATTCCTGAAGTATCCCTGAAGAATATGCATCCTGATTCTGTCGCTATTTTTCCTTTACTATTCTTGACGATTTCGTGTGGGGCCCTTTCAGGCTTCCACGCAACACAGTCACCGATCATCTCAAGAACGACTCAAAACGAGAAGAACGGACGCAAGATTTTCTACGGTATGATGATTTTAGAAGCTATCATCGCGATGATCTGGGCAGCAGCAGCCATGAGCCTGTTCGAGCCTGGTGAACTGAATGCGATCTTGAAAGACGGAGGACCTGCGGCAGTCGTGAGTGAAGTGTCTGTTCTCATGCTTGGTTCCATCGGCGGAACGCTTGCCATCCTTGGAGTCATCGTTCTACCGATCACTTCCGGTGATACATCATTCCGAAGTGCACGTATGATCATTGCCGATTACATCAAAGTCGGACAGGTGAAAATGTCCAGCCGCCTTTGGATTGCCGTTCCACTGTTCGTGATTTCAGTCGTACTGACACGTATGGACTTCAATCTCTTATGGAGATACTTCTCATGGGCAAACCAATCGACGGCGATGATTGCCCTTTGGGTAGGCGCCATGTACCTGGCACTGCAAAAGAAACCACACTGGGTCGCAACGATCCCGGCCATCTTTATGACGATGGTAACGTTCACGTATATCCTGAACGCTCCAATCGGATTCGGTCTTTCCATGGGCACAGCCTATATGGGAGCTGCAGTCATAACGATTGTGTCCATCCTTGCCTTTATCTACACATTGCGAAAGCGCTTAAACGATGGCAGCGTCATACAGGTCGACGAAGACGTGCCGCAGCCAGCAGCGTAAATGGAGAGTTTTCCGGTTATTACCGGGAAACTCTTTTCTTTTTTTGTACAAAATAATAAGGATTCACAAACTATGTCTTAGGAGTGATTCAGGATGACAAAGAAAACGAAAAAAGACGGCGGTACAAAGCAAAATCAAAACGCGAAGCCGAAACACAAAACATCCGGTTCTGCAAACGGACAGAATGGATATCACTAGAAATATTTATCGCCAATCCTTCACGGGGTTGGCTTATTTTCTTTTTTAGGCAGATGTCTTTATTCGGTCGGATGTATTATAATGGAGGTAGTTTCAAAAATTTAGTAGTCTCAAAAAGGAGATCCCATTATGTCGAATACTAATGATCAACAAATACAGCCAGAAAAGAAAAAAATCAGCCTTCAAGAAGCGATGAAGCAACAACTTGCAAAGAAGAAAGAAGCACAGGCAGGCGGCAAGCAGGCAACAGGCGGCCTTGCATCCAACCAACGCATGCAAAGTCAGCAAACGAAGAAGCCAAGCAATACCCGCCGGAAGATGGGTAGCTAATTGGGGAGAGGAGCGCTCTTGTGGAGTGCTCTTTTTTTTGAAGCTGATTATGTGATTTTCATTTACTTTCTATCCCAACCATGCTACCATAATAAAAATTTCAAAAAAATGCCATGAAGAGAAGAGTAGATATCAAGACTTCTTTAAAGAGAGCTCCGGCAGCTGAAAAGGGGCAGGAAGGACGATATTGAATCAAGACTCTGAGCAGCGCATCGGAACCGGCAGCGGGGATGGTGTGACGGGAGCTCCCGTTACGGAGCTAGGGTATACGCCGATGGGCCGTACCCGAAAAGGCCAGTATGGTGACATACTGGTGAACTGGGGTGGCACCGCGATCAATAATCTCGCCCCCAAGACCAACGTCTTGGGGGTGGGATTTTTTTGTTGTACACAAATCGCGGGGAGGAATAGTGGATGAAAAAGTGGAAGGATCCTATGTTGCTTTTATCGGGTATCGGGATTTCGAGTATCGGGGGTTGGATTTACCTGATTGCCCTTAATTTGATTGTATTGGAAGAGTGGGGGTCGCCTGTGGCGGTGGTGATGTTATATGTGTTGAAGCCAGCTGCGGCGCTTATCACGAACGGGTGGGCCGGGAGTTTGATTGACCGGGTCAATAAGCGGAATCTGTTGGCGGCACTGGACTTTTTCAGGGCGGTATTGATTGCGGTGTTGCCATTCCTTGCGGCGGATTGGTGGATGTATGTTGTCGTGCTTTTCATCAATATGGGGAGTGCCGTCTTTTATCCGGCGTCGATGGCTTACATTACAACGTTGATTCCGAAGGGGAACAGGCAGCGGTTCAATGCTCTTCGGGGACTGGTCGGATCTGGGGCATTTCTGATCGGGCCCGGGGTGGCCGGGATATTATTCCTGATGGGCACACCGGATTTTGCCCTTTATATGAACGCTCTTGCCCTTTTGTTATCAGGTGTGATCACCCTGTTATTACCGAAACTTGAGGGGGATTCATTGAATGAAACAAGTACCCTTGAGTGGGAAATCATTAAGGAGGATTGGCGGGTGGTATGGGGTTTCAGCAAGAAAGCAGCGTATGTGATGATCCTGTACGTATTGTTTACGTGCATGCTCGTGATGACGGCCGCCATCGATTCCCTTGAAGCCGCTTTTTCTAAAGAGGTGCTGCATCTCTCCAATAGCACCTACGGATATCTTGTGAGCATTGCAGGGGGAGGATTTGTACTGGGATCTTTCCTGAATGCGGCGTTGTCTCAAAAACTTCATCATATGCACCTCATGGGTGTCGGCTCTGTCATCGTCTCCGTTGGGTATATCATATATGCATGTTCACATGACTTCTTGACGGTTGCGGTTGGATTCGCCCTTTTATCCTTTGCCCTGGCCTTTGCGACAACAGGGTTCGAGACTTTTTATCAAGAACATATCCCCGTTGAAATCATGGGGAGGGTAGGGAGTCTGTATGGATTGCTTGAAGGGGTTCTTGTCATCTTACTGACGGTTCTGATCGGAGTTGGGGCAGAAGGGGTGTCGGTTCGGGCTGCCGTCGTGGCAGGTTCGCTTGTCATGCTTGGGATGACCCTGGTTTTATGGGGAGCGCTGAGAAAGAATTCTTGGAAAAAACAGTTAAACTATAATTCAGAATGTTATAATAAATAAAAACGCACTCATGAAGGAGGTTCGCGGATGAAGATGACGGTGGATCAATATTGGGATAAATGGGAAGAGCTGATGAGTCGGGAAGAAGCGAGCTTTGAGAAGTGGGATGGGTTGGAGGATCTGTTGTTCATCGCCCAAAAAGAAGGGGATCTCTATAAGGAATTCTGCTGTCGTTTCGGAATCATGAGAACCGTCAACTATCTTGGGGAGTATGAGGAACTATTCGATCACTTCGAATGGTGCAACGGGTTCTTTTTAGATAATGAAGAGAACTTGGAGGATTGGGTGGAAAGCTTCCTCTGGATCTATAAATGGATGGCGGAGCATCTGGTGAAGATGCCGGGCATTGAAATGGAGCTCCTGGATGCATTTTTCAATGACTTTCAGGAAGCGTATGACCGCTACGGCTACAGTCTGCGTCCTTATTATCAGCATCAGCATAAACGGGCTTTGAAGACTGGCGAAGTGGAGGAGGCCCACTCCTATTATCATGAGTGGCTCGCCGCAGAACGGGATGCCCTGGCGGATTGTGAAGCGTGTGAATATCAGACACAGCTTGAGTATTTCTATTGCACCGGGGAAAAGGAGAAGGCGGCTCCCATCGAGAAGCTGTTATTATCCAAAGAAGTGTGCTGCGGGGAAATTCCACATCTTACGTACAGCAAGCTGCTCCTTCCTTATTATGAGGACGGCCGGTTGGAGGAAGCCGTACGTTACCAATCCGAGGGATACTTCTTCATTTACGACAAACCCCACTTTCTCATTGAGGCCTCTGAGCATATCCGGTTTCTTGCTTTAACGGAACCTCTTAGGGGCATCAAAGTATTGGAGCGCCACATCGAGTATGCCGACAGCGGGAAAGATCCGTATGGAATGTTCTATTTTTATATGAGTGCCATCGTCCTCCACCGGAAGCTCCTGGAAGCGGGGCATCGCCCGGGCTTTGCCGTGGATGTGATGAGTGAAGTGGCCGAGGAGATTGCAGGGGATTTTGATGAAAGGAATGGGAATGATTTCTTTGAGCGGGAAATGGAACGGTTTTATTCCCTCTAACAGATATTGACACCCTCATGGAATCTCTATATAATCATCTAAAATAACTGAAACATTGAAGAGGATCAGTAAAAGGATCTTGTCTTTTCAGAGAGGGAGCGGTTTGGTGAGAAGCTCCCATGGATGAACCTTTGAACCTGCCTCCTAGTTCTGTATCGAATGAAGATATCAGCGGTCCGAAACCGTTATCATGGAATGAGTGTAAAGCTTTGCTTTGAATCAGGGTGGTACCGCCAGAAATGGTCCCTGATGAGAAGCAGGGCTTTTTTTGTTCCCGTCGGGCGGTTCGCTGATATATGTGGGATTTCGCTGATAAAATGAAAATTCCGCTGATAAAACCAATCCAACTAAAAAATGAGGTGCTCTCAAATGGCTAAAGAATTTGTAAAAGATGTAACGGGCATGGATGAAGACTTTGCCCAGTGGTACACCGATGTCGTGACGAAGGCGGAGTTGATCGACTACTCGAGCGTCCGGGGCTCGATGATCATCAGACCGTACGGGTACGCAATCTGGGAAAACATCAAGGATGCCCTTGATGCGAAAATCAAGGAAACCGGGCATGAAAATGTGTATATGCCCCTTTTTATACCGGAAAGCCTCCTGCAAAAAGAGAAGGATCATATCGAAGGATTCGCACCGGAAGTCGCATGGGTGACCCATGGAGGTGATGAGGAGTTAGCGGAACGGCTATGCGTGCGTCCGACGTCCGAAGTGTTATTCGGAGAGCATTATAAAAACATCATCCACTCCTACCGGGACCTGCCGAAACTCTACAACCAGTGGGCGAATGTAGTTCGCTGGGAAAAGACGACGCGCCCGTTCCTACGAACGCTTGAGTTCCTCTGGCAGGAAGGCCATACATGTCACGAGACCGATCAGGATGCTCATGAGGAAACGGTTCAGATGCTCGAAGTATACGCAGAGCTTTGTGAAGAGATGCTGGCGATTCCTGTCATCAAAGGTCAAAAAACGGAGAAAGAGAAATTTGCCGGTGCGAAATATACGTACACGATCGAGAGTTTAATGCATGACGGAAAAGCGTTGCAATCAGGGACTTCCCATCATCTCGGGGACGGATTTGCAAAATCATTCGGCATCCAGTTCACGGACCGTGACGGCAAGCTTCAATATGTCCAGCAAACATCATGGGGACTCACCACCCGCATCATAGGGGCCATGATCATGGTGCACGGGGACGACAGGGGACTTGTTGTGCCGCCACGGATTGCTCCGACCCAGCTGATGATCGTGCCGATTGCCCAGCATAAAGAAGGCGTCCTTGATTTTGCCTATAACTTGAAGACACAGCTTTCAGGTGTTGCCCGCGTAGGGATCGATGCCAGTGACAAAAAGCCGGGCTGGAAGTTCAATGAATATGAAATGAAGGGGATCCCACTCCGCCTGGAAGTCGGTCCACGAGATATCGAGAACGGGCAGGTGATTCTGGCGAGACGTGATACCGGGGAAAAAATCACGGTCACGATGGAAGAGCTGGAAGGGAAAGTCACTGCGCTCCTCGAAGACATTCAACGCAATCTATTGGAAAAAGCGAGAGAACACCGCGAAGAAAAAACGGCGGTCGCCAAAACGTTTGATGAGTTCAAAACGACGGTGAGTGAAAAAGGCGGTTTCATCAAAGCGATGTGGTGCGGAGACCGTGCCTGTGAAGATAAAATCAAGGAAGAAACGAGTGCCACATCACGATGCATGCCGTTTGAACAGGAGCAGGTGTCCGATACGTGCGTGTGCTGTGAAAAGGATGCGAAACAGTTGGTCTACTGGGCGAAGGCGTATTGAGTTCCACCTGACAGGGGACTTTCGCACCTTTCCGGACTTTTTCTGACTAAAGTCTTCTTTTTTCTATGTTTACTTAATAAATATAGGTAAAGGAGGCGTCGATTAATATGGATGTGGGACTCATCGTCATTTTTTTCATGGTATTCGTGGTAATCAGCCTATGGATCGTGCATTCCAAGCTCAACCGGATCACCGAGCATGTACAGCAGCTTGATGAGGAATATTTATCCGATGAGGAGATCGAGAAGGAATTAGAGGAAGAATGGAATAATGAGAAATAACGATTATGGCGCTTCTCCGTAGAGAGGCGCCTTCCGTTTTTATGAAAAAGAACTACCAATCTACTTAGGTGGTTGGTACTATTAACGTAATACATATAAAGGAGGGCGCAGATGATGAAGCATAAGGACTTAACTATCGAAACACCACGGTTGGTGATCAGGCCCTTCGTGAATCAGGATTATGAAAACTGGTTGAGGGAACATCTGAACAGGCTCCCGTCACAGCATAAATATGATGTCGGCTATCAGGATATGAGTGAGTGCACGGAGTTCTGGTTCAGGGAGATGCTTGAGAAACATGACGAAATGATCGAGGGAGATCAGGTGTATATCCTCGGGATCTTCCTGAAAGAGAATGGCGCGAACGTCGGTACGATCGATTTCTCGACCCTCATGAGGTACAACTTTAATTGGGGCAGGGCAGGCTACACGATACATAATCGCTATTGGAACCGGGGATACGGGAAGGAAGCGATGAAGGCAGCCCTTCAGCTCGCATTTGTGAAATTGAATTTTCACCGCATCGAAGCTCATATCAATCTGGATAATACGCCTTCGATCCGACTTGCGGAATCCGTGGGCATGGAGTATGAGTGCACTCGAAAAGGGTTTATTTATGAGTTTGGGGAGTGGACGGATAATCTAGTGTATTATGTGAATGCGGGAGAATAGAGAAAAGGCCGGAATCAGCTGATGATTCCGGCCTTTCGATTATTATTGTAATCCTTCAATCGTCATGTCTTTTACAGGGAGGAAGGCTTCTCCTGTATCCATATACGTGACGTTGACCTTATCATTTTCCTTCAAGTAGATGGCGAGTAAGCTGTTTTCAGAAGAAACGATATAGTTTTTTCCGTTATCCAAGAGGAAGGAAACGATGGTGTAGTCACCGGATTTTTCTTTATAGACCCGGACGACCGTACCGTCTGCTTGCTTCTCCTCGGCTTTCGAGCTGCCGTCGACGCTTCCGCCGCCGCGTTGCAGGGCGGTTTTATAAGCTTTCAATGCCTGATTCGGCGTGTTTGCATAAGCTGAGATTTCCGGGTTGGCAGCCGAGACGATGAAGTAGTTCTGTAAGAAACCATTCGCATCGAGCACCGGAGTCAGCCAGCTTGCTTCACCGTAGAAGTTATAGAGCACAGGCATTTCGCCGTCCCATTTCTTCTCGATGAATTTCTTCTGGATGATTTGCAGGGCGCCCTGTGAATCCATGTACGATTCTTCCAGATTTCCTGTGTAGAATGTCGCTTTACCCGTTCTTGAATTCGTCAGGGAGTAGCCGAGCATGGAATCGACGCCTTCTTTTGGCGATGTGAAATCGGTGAAGTAGTACATGTCACCATTTTCGTCAAAAATAGGGCTCACGTTTGCTTCTGTTCCTTCATCAGATGGCAGTTTCACGTCCGATTTACCGAAGCGGCTGTTCCAGAAACCTTTCACATAGTTACCGAAATAGCTGTTCTGAAGGCTGACCGTTTCAGGGGAAACCGCGCCGTCGATGAACGCCGGTACATCTTTGATGGCATATGACTTCGTTTTACCTGTCTCGGGGTCGACCATGACGATTCCTTTTACATCGAAACCGTTACGGGCTGAGATGAAGTTTCCGTACGTCTGGATATAGAACGGTTTTCCATCATCGTCGATTTCAAGCTGGACGTCCCCGTTGAAGATTTCCTTCGGATAATTCAAGCGGATATGACGCTCCACTTTTTTATTGAAGTATGAAGAAGGTGTGTACACCATTTCTTCTTTGATGAATTTAGGGTTGGCGTTTGAATCCGTGGCACTCAGCTTGAAGTAACCTGGTGTCGAATCCCCTTTGAACCATTTGAAGAAGCCGGAGAATTCGACAGGTGCGATGTAGACGTACTCACCGTCCACCTTCTGGATCTGCAGGTTGCCGAGCTCATAATAGCTTGTATTCGGAACCTGGCCGAATGCTTTCTTCATTTTGTTACGGGCGAATTGTGGAGGGACGCTTGCAGGCGTTTCCTTTTCATCAAAAGCCTGGATCTCTGTTTTGACATCCATTTTCGCCGATTCGAACTTCTCATCCGCATTGAAGACGAAAGCGGTCAGGAAGTAAGCACCGACGAAGATGCTCGCGAGGAACAGAACCCCTTTTACCATCCGTTCTTTCCCCGTGGCAAATGCGGACCCGAATCCGGAGGCGATGATCAGGAGGATCCATATGCTCGTGAAGTTCTGATCGAGATTCGAAAGATAATAGAAGACGAATACTACAACAGTCGTGATGAGTAAGGTGGCTCCAAATAGTGCCGGGAAGGAAGGATATCCCTCTTTTTTATTTTGTTTTTTCATGACGGCCCTCGGTACGAGCAATAAGGCCATGACCAATCCGACAATCAATGAAAATAGTAAGATGTTTCCCATAGTGTTCCCCTTTCAAGGTTGTGATTCTGTTTATAGTGTATATACGGATGAGGGGGCGGGGAGGTTTCATTTGTTTTTTACCACATACCCAACCCACTCATCATCCGTTATAATAGGAAGAAGTAACCACTCAGGAGGAAAGTATGGATATATTTGATATAGCGAGGCTAGCGGGGGTGTCGCGGAAGACGGTGCAGCGGGTGTTGAATGATTCTCCCCAGGTACGGACCGAGACACGGGAGCGGATCTTGAAGATCATGGAGGAGCATCAGTATCAGCCGAATGTTTCAGCACGGAGGCTGGTGAAGAAAAAGACCCATACGATCGGGCTGTTCATCATTCAGGACCCCGGGAAGGATCGGATCTATTCCGATGATCTTTTTTACAGCGTGGTGATCGGGGCGGTGATCAATGCCTGCTCTCTTCGGGGGTATAAGGTGCTTGTGACGATGGCGGAGGTGGATGATCCATCACCCGTGTTGAAGCTTTACAGGGAAAAAAGCATCGATGCAGGCATCATCATCAGCTGGAGTAATGTCCAGTCGATCGTGGATGAAATCCTTTCCGCCAACTTTTTGGTCGGGGTTTTCGATCAGAACAACGTGACCCGCCGTAATCCTTCCATCCCCATGCCAGTCTTGGAAAATGAAGTGAGTGCCATGGAGGCGACCCGTCACCTGCTTCAGCTTGGGCATGAAGAAATCGGCATCATTACAGGTGACCAGGATAATCCTGCAGCGGTGGAGCGCCTTAATGGCTACCAAAAGGCGTTGAAAGCAGCAGGGATCAGCGTGAAGCCGGAGTACATCTATACGGGCAGGTTCGTGGAAGAGTCGGGAAAAGATGCCATCCATCATTGGATCCGGCAAGGGGAACTTCCTTCCGCTATCGTCTGCTCCAATGATCATATCGCCTTCGGGGCCCTCAAGGCATTGAAGGAAGAGGGACGGGATGTACCGGAGGACGTTTCACTCATCGGTTTTGATAATATTTTGCTGACAGAATACACATCGCCTGCACTTTCGACCATGAACGTTCCGAGAGTGGAGATGGCGGTTGCATTAGTGGAGGAGCTGATACAGAGGGTGGAAGGGGAGCCATATGAAACGATGAGTCCTTTTCAAGCGTCTTTGGTCATGAGGAATTCCTGCTCAGAGAAAAAGCTTTAGGGCTCCGTTTTCGTGTGCATGCTATTAAATGAAATAACCTATCTGTTGGGACATCAGGCTAAGCCCTAGAGCTGATAAATAACCGGAAATATTCCGCTTAAGTCGTCATTTCTATTATAAAAGCCTCAAATAGACGGAGGAATTCCGCCTATTAACTCAAAAAATACAAAAATAGGTGATTTTTCTGTGGATAAGCGGAAAACGTCCGCTTATCTATATCCCAAAACAAGGTCACTTAGAATGTAACCGGAAAAACTCCGCTTATTTTACTTTTGCCCATTCTTCTTTATCCATTAAGGACGGGCTTTTTCTAATAAATAAGAAATCATTATGGTAGAAAAATATTGTCAAACGAAGTTGGTGGTTTTATAGTTATACACAAATGTCCCACGTGAGACATAAATGAAAACAGGAGGAGTTCACATGTTAAAAAAAGCAGTCACTTCGTTTACCGCTGCATGTCTCATCATGACTCTGCCACCCGCGAACATAGGTAGTGCCGCACCACAAAAAGACAAACCTTTTCACCTCAAAGATTCAACCTTAGAAGATAGAACGATAGAAGGCGACCTCGTGATCACACCGGCTGCCGGAAAGGACATTATCCTTGAAAACGTGACGGTAGAAGGAAAGACGCTGATCAAGGGAGAAGCACCCGACACCCTTCAATTGACAGATTCCGAGTTGAAGAGTCTTTCAGTTGAAGGACCCGGTCATTTGTCGAAGATCACGGTTTCCGGGGATTCGGTCGTTGAACAGACCCTCCTGGGAGGAAATGTGTTATTGGAAGAAAACGAGATTACTTCCGAAGGGTTTCAAGACGTTGCGGTCTCGGCATCAAATGTAAAAACGAAAAATGCCGAGTTGAAAGGTGAATTCGATACGATCGAGACGACAGGGAAAAAGGGAGAAGCGCAAGTAGAGCTTGACGGTATTGCCGGTCGGTTAGAATTGAACGCGCTTTCAAATGTCTTCCTTACGCCTGATGGGATGGTGAAGGAGCTCCTCGTATCGAAAGCAGGGGAGGGATCGGCCATCGATGGAGAAGGTTCCATCGAAAAAGCCACGCTGGATGGCGTCATCGTATGGAATGGAACAGAAACAATTGAAGCCTCTTCGGTTGTCACGCCATGGACCCTTGTGTGGAATGATGAATTCAATGAGGATGAGATCGATCGCGACAAGTGGACGTTCGATATCGGAAACGGATATACCGATGCGAATGGTACTTTCATTTCAGGATGGGGGAATAATGAAAAGCAATACTACACGGACCGTCCTGAAAATGCGCGGACTGAAGACGGGAAGCTTCTGATTACGGCTAAAAAAGAAAACTATCAAGGATACGGCTATACGTCTTCCCGTTTGAAGACGAAGGGCCTGTTTTCCAAAACGTATGGAAAATTTGAAATGAAGGCCTCCCTCCCGGTTGGAAAGGGATATTGGCCGGCGTTCTGGATGCTTCCGGAAGATGACCGGTATGGCGGATGGGCTGCATCCGGTGAGATTGATATTTTAGAAGCACAGGGCAGCAATCCGGGTGAAGCGATCGGGACGCTTCATTACGGGGAATCGTGGCCAAATAATAAATACACCGGCGATCATTATGCCTTTGAAGATGGAAGGACGATTGCGGACGAGCATGTGTACTCCGTTGAATGGGAGCCGGGGGAAATCCGCTGGTATGTGGATGGGAAACTCCGCCAGACCCAGAACAATTGGTACAGCAAAGGGACCGGCAACGCTGCCAACTTCACGTACCCTGCGCCGTTTGATCAATCCTTCCATATGCTGTTGAATCTTGCGATAGGCGGAAATTTCGACGGTGAACCGACGGAAGAGACGATGTTCCCTCAATCCATGGATGTGGATTATGTGCGTGTGTATGACTTGACGGGAAGACCGTATCAAACGCCCGAACTGCCGGAATTTGAACAAGCTCCACTGCCTGACGATGCAAAGCAGCCACTGGAAGACGGAAACCTCATGTACAATACCGGATTTGATCAGGAATGGGAAGACGTTGACGGGATTCCAGGAGTGGAAAATACGGATTACTGGTACTTCTTGACCGTCCCTGATTTCGGAGGGAAAGCCAATGTCTCCCTTGATCAGATCGAGGGAAGAAATTTTGCCAAAGTGGATGTGGAAGAACCGGGAAGCCAGCCTTATTCCGTTCAGCTCATCCAGGACGTATCACTCGGAAAGGGACGTTACTACCGGGTTTCCTTCGATGCAAAATCGACGGGATCACGGAAGGTCAATGTAAAAGTCGGCGGGGGTGAAGCCAGGGGATACAGTGCCTATTCAAACAGTGAATCTTTTTCACTGAAAGATGGGGTGGAATCCTATGAAATGGTGTTCCAGATGACCGAGGAAAATGATTTGGCAGCACGTGTGGAATTTAATCTCGGATTGTCCAAGCTCCCTGTGTGGCTCGGAAATATCCGGGTGGAAGAGATCCCGCCTGTGGAAGTGGATCCGGATGCTTCCAAACCTGAACTGCCGACGGGGAACCTTATTTATAATGGGACGTTCGACCAGGGATTCCCTGACCGCCTTCTTTATTGGCATCTGCTAGGTTCCGGGAATACGTTGGGAGTGGACCCTGCTGAGCGGGTATTCTCAGCCAAGCCTTCTAGCGAAACGGAAGAAGCCGGGCTGGTGCAAAAAGGCATCCAGCTTAAAGCGTTGAATGAATATGAATTGACGTTTGACGGAGTGGCAGAAAGTGGTCGTGATATACAGATCGAGATGAGAAGCAAGGATGGGGAAGAGGTGTACGCAACGGAAACGATCCCTCTCACCGCTGATTGGGAGGGTCATGCCCTGACGTTCACGATGCCGGATGTGACGGATTTGGAGTCACAGCTGGTGATTGATCTGGGTGGCAGTACCGATGAAGTGAAGATCGATAACCTCTCATTAAAGAAGAAAGCGGGACCTCCTGGTGCAAACGTCATCCAAAATGGTTCGTTTGATTCCGATTTAGAATACTGGGCAAATTACATCCATTTTGATGCTGTTGCCGGTATTTCTTCTGAAAACGGACAGGCTAAGATTTCAATCGGAAATGAAGGAATGGAACCTTGGAGTGTACAACTTTTCCAAGAAGGGCTGAAGCTTAAGCCGGGAGTGGAATATACCCTTTCCTTCGATGCGAGTTCGACAGTGGACCGGACGATGGAAGTGACGATTGAAAATGCTGCGTATACGCGCTATTTATCAGAAGTCGCTCAGCTGGGTGGAGAGATGACGCATTATGAGTATACATTTACGCCACCTGTTGGCGAGGACACGAGCCTTAAATTCCTGATTGGGAAGACTAGTGGATCGCCGATTGGTGCTCATGATGTAGTGATTGATAATGTGGAATTGAAGTAGGAGTGTGGGGCACGGCGTCTTGTTTTGGGGGCGCTGTGTTTTTTTGTGGATAAACTTGACTGAGCGCTCGGTCTGGAAGGGGGCGGGTTTTGTCGGGAATGAAGAACGGTCAATATCCACTCCCGTCACCAAAAAAAGAAGCAGCCGACATCGGCTGCTTCTTTCCATTATGACAGTGCCTTTTCCGGTTTGACCGGATGCAATCGTCCGTCTTCATCCCGGAATACAATGTGCTCACGCCCGAATTTTGTCGGTGTATCGATCCCTGCAGCTGCAGCCATATTGTACAGGCCTTCACGGAGGGAGATGATGTAGTTGCAGACGCGAAATGCTTTTTCTTCGACGATCAGTGCCCGCTGCAGTTTCTTGTCGGTGGTGGCAACGCCGACGGGACAGTTGTTCGTGTGGCATACTTGAGCCTGGATGCAGCCCACGGAGAACATCAGTCCCCGGGCGATGTTGACAAAGTCGGCACCGAGGGCGAGTGCGAAGGCAATTTTGTCGGGTGTTAACAATTTTCCGGAAGCAAAGATCTTCACTTTGTCCCGTACGCCGTATTTCACCAGGGTGTCGTGAAGGAAGGGAAGGGCGGATTTGATCGGGACTCCGGCAGAAGCCGCAAGTTCCTGATACGATGCACCTGTTCCTCCTTCTCCGCCGTCCACGGTGATGAAGTCGGGATGTTTTCCGGAAGTGGCCATGTAGGAAGCGAGGCTTTCAATATCATTCGTGTTCCCGACGACCAGTTTGATCCCGACGGGTTTGCCGCCGACTTCCCGGAGTTGTTCGATGAAATCCAGCATCTGTTCGTTGTTGTTGAATTCCTTGAAGCGGTTCGGGCTGTCGATGGATTTCCATGGCTCGACGTTACGGATGTTGGCAATCTCCTGTGTCACTTTTTTTCCGTCAACGTGACCGCCGCGCGTCTTTGCGCCCTGGGCGAGTTTCAATTCGAAGGCCTTTACTTCTTTGAGATCACTCTTTTTCTTGAATTCTTCCCATGAAAATTCGCCGTCCTTCGTTCTGACGCCGAATAAGCCCGGTCCGATCTGACAGATGATGTCGACTCCGCCTTTCAGGTGATGCTTGGATAATCCGCCTTCCCCAGTGTTCATCCACGACCCGGAAGCAAGGTTCAACCCGGTTGAAAGAGCCGTGATGGCCTGCTCACCGAGGGAGCCGTAGCTCATGGCGGACTGACCGACGAGTCCTTTCACTGTAAAGGGATGCCTGCACGTATGTTCACCGATGACAGGGGCATCTTCGTCTTTCAGGAGAAAGGGATCGGTTTCAGTTTCTTCACGGTGTTCCCTGCGGCTGAGCAGATTATCTTTATCGATTTTATAGATTTTGGTGTTTACTTTTTGTGAGTTGTCGATGCGGAGTTCGTCCCGTTGGACAGGGAAAAGGGTGTTTCGTATGTAGTAGCCTTCCTTTTCGAAGTCCCGCTCGGAACCAAAGCCGAGCATCCGGGATTTGTATTTACCCGCCATGACGGTATTCGTGTATTCAAGTCTCGAGAAGGGCTTTCCTTCGTTGTCATTATGAAAGAGGTATTGTCTCAGTTCAGGGCCGATCTTCTCGAGGATGTACCTCATTTTTCCGAGAACCGGAAAGTTCCTCAATACCGCATGCTCCTTTTGTTTTTCATCGGTCATCCATAAATAAAAAATAAGGACAGCTGGGATAAGCAGTGCGAGTACGATGATGATAAGGAGAATCCACTGAATGATGGATATGCTGTTCATTTTCATTCCTCCAATAGGGAAAAGGAGCCCTTTTATAGGCTCACTTCTTTGTTAAAATAGTCGTTTCATGGCTTTGCGTAACGGTGGCATTTCGGCTTCATGCTTCTTGAAGAATTTCTTCATGACATGCTTTGAATAACCGGCGGCCTGTTCGAAGTTGATCTTACCGGGTAGCGGTGGCTGATCTTCGATGACACAATCGATGATGACCGGCTTATTGGATTTTGCAGCCATATCAAAGGCAGGCTGAAGATCCTCATGTTTCATGACACGATAACCTTCCCCTCCACATGCTTTGGCGAACTGGGCGAAATCGATGTCCTGAAGATCCGTTTCATATTCCAGGTGGCCGATGGATTCCTGTTCATACTTGATCATGCCGATTTTACTGTTGTTCATGATGACGACGATGATCGGCAGCTTGTATTTGACCGCCGTAACGAAATCATGCATCACCATGGTGAACCCACCGTCTCCGCATACGGCAATCGACTGGCGCTCAGGCTCTGCCAGGCCGCTTGCGATCGCCCCTGGTAGTCCGCATCCCATGGTCGCCATCCAGCTGGAAATAATCATTTTCTGATTGGTCATCTTGAAGTGTCTGGCGGTCCAGACGGTTACATTGCCGACATCGACGGACAGGATCGCATCGTCGTCTGCAATCTTCTGGAGGGCCGCAATGACTTGAGGAGCCTTCATGGGCATCGTCGCTTCTACTTCGTCTTTTTCAACATGCTTCCACCAGTTCTTCATATTGTTCTGGCATTCTTCCAAAAAGGATCGGTCCTCTTTGACGGGAAGCTGTTGATTCCATCGTTTTAATACAAGGTTCGAATCTCCGACGATCCCGACGCTAACGGGATATCTCTTTCCGATTTGTGCCGGATCCGCATCGATCTGAACGGCTGGCGTATCATCGGGAAGAAAATCACGATAAGGGAACGACGTACCGATCATGATGAGAAGATCTGCTTCCTCCATGGCTTCATAAGCAGGTTTTGTCCCGATTTGACCGAGCTGTCCGAGATTATGGGGATGCTTGTCAGGGAATATTCCTTTAGCCGGAAGCGTAAAGATGACCGGAGCCGCGATCTTTTCAGCGAAAGCCTCAAGTTCACGTGCTGCATGCCTGGATCCCGTTCCTGCAAGGATGACCGGACGCTGTGCCTTATGTACATATTCCATTCCGGTCTTCATATCTTGTTCAAGGGGAGCGGCGATGGTTGCAGCCGGGATACTGGACGTATCTTTTATGGAGTCCTTGATTTTTTGCCCGGGGATGTCGTCGGGGATGATCAGCACGGACACTCCTTTTTTTGCATAAGCGGTCCTGATGGCCTGATTCATGAGATCGGGAAGTGATTCAGGTGATGAGACCAGTTCACAGTATACGGAAACGTCCGCAAACACCCGGTCCAGATGAACTTCCTGGAAGGAATCCATTCCAAGCTCTTCTGTCGCGACCTGTCCGGCCAAAACCAATACGGGTGCTCCGTCCGCCTTTGCGTCATACAATCCATTTAACAGGTGGATGGCACCGGGTCCGCCAATGGATAAACATACCCCGATATTTCCCGTAAGTTTTGCATACGACGAGGCGGCGAGTGCCCCGACTTCCTCATGTCTGACTTGGATGAACTCGATTTCCTCTTTTTCACTTCGCAGTACGTCGACAAAGTGATTGATGGAATCACCGGGAAGACCGAATACATGCTTGATCTTCCATTGTTCCATGATGTCGGCAGCTGCCTGCCCTGCGAGTTTATGTCCCATAGTTGAACCTCCTTTTAGTGTATAGTGATTTTTTTACCACTGATGGGGATTTATTAAACGTGGGGGGAATAGGGAGGTTGAGAGGTTTGTTAATAGATGTAGAACGGTCGATATCTTCCCGTAAGACCTTTTCGAACGCAAAAAAAAGCAACCGATCCACGATCAGTTGCTTTCTACTAACTCAACTTCCACTCCGAAATGATCCGATACGACAGGTTTATTACCATCATTGAAGATGACCCGGGAGGAAGCGACATCTATTTTTTTACTGGAGAGGATAAGATCGAGCCGTAAATCGACTGTATTCTCATCCCAACCGGCAATGTTTCCGCGGACGGTGATGCCGTTGTCCCGTTCAAGGGCTTCCCCGAATGTATCTGTGAGTCCTTTGGAAAGGAGATAATCGTATCCTTCATCACGAACCAGGGCATCGTTATTGAAATCGCCCATCAGGAAGAAGGGGGATTCCGGGGTGACCTGTTCCATTAAGGAGTCTGCCTGGTACTTGAATGGTTCTTCTTCGTCCGTCCACCAGCCGAGGTGGCAGGAGTAGAAGGTGAGGGGCTTACCATGATAAGAAATGGTGGCCCCGACGATCTTACGGGTTTTCCAATAGGATGGATCATGGCTTTTCGAGATGAAGAAGCGATGTTCCTCAACTATGGGGTACTTCGTCAAAATGGCGACGCCTTCTTCGTAGACATCATAGCCGATATGAGCGAAGTCCCAGACGAGTGTGTAATTTGTCACGCCTCGCTTCTCAAGTTCCCCAAGTAGGACAAGGGCGAAATTGTCTTTTTTGACCAGGCCATGGACGATTTCGCTTTCGATCAGCTGACTGACTTCCTGAAGGGCGATGACATCATAGGATTTCTCCGCGATGTCATCGGCTAGAATCGAGATCTTGTCGAGCTGGTTGTCTTCCTGCCAGGAGTGACAATTAAGCGTCAGTAATTTCATGGCTTACGCTCCCAGCAGGTCTTGAATGTCCGACTTGATGACGTCTGCTTTCGGACCGTAAATGGCCTGGACGCCTTTATCTTTTAGGATGAGGCCGAGTGCCCCGTTTTTCTTCCATTCCTGTTCCGTGCCGACAAGGCTTGTGTCTTTTACCGTTACACGAAGACGGGTCATGCAGGCATCGACGTCCACGATGTTTTCTTTACCGCCAAGCATGGCAACGACTTTTGGCGCGATGGAATCGGCACTTACCGTACCTCCGCCCGTCGAAGCTTCATCTTCAATGTAGTTTCCATTACGGCCCGGTGTCGGGAAGTTGAACTTTTTGATCAGTAAGTTGGCAACGGCAAAGTTCAGACCAAAGAATACGAGGCAGGCAATGACAAAGTTTACAAGATCTACCCACAGACCTGCTTTAATGATCATCGGTACACGGGTGAGAAGCTCGATGGATCCAAAAGAGTGAACGCGGATGTGGACGATATCCACAATCGCAAAAGCAAGTCCCGTCATGATCGCATACACAACATATAAAAGCGGGGCAGCGAACATGAACATGAATTCAATGGGCTCGGTAACTCCCGTTAAGAATACAGCCAATCCTGCTGAGAAGAACATAGATTTGTATTTCTTCTTTTTATCTTTATCCACATTGCGGTACATGGCATACGCGATACCGATCAGGGCAGCTGTGGATAAAATCATTTGACCGACTTTGAAACGTGCCGGTGTCACATCGTTTAACAATTGTTTATAGCTTGCCGTGTCTCCTGCAGCCAGGAAATTGTTTAAGTCGGCGATCCAGGCAAGCCATAATGGATCTTGTCCCGCAACCGTCGATCCTGCGCTTGAACCTGTCAGGATTGTATATGTTCCGCCAAGTTCCGTGTAGTTGATCGGAACGGTCAGCATATGATGCAGACCGAATGGCAGTAACAGTCGCTCTAACGCACCGAATACGAAAGGCGCGATGATGGGTGCCGTGTTACGTGATGTGGCGATCCATTGACCAAAGTCATTCAGTAACCCTTGAATGAACGGCCATACAATTGACATGATGACGGCGATGATGACAGAGCCGACGATGACCACAAATGGTACGAAACGTTTTCCATTAAAGAAGGAAAGGGCATCAGGCAATTTGCTGTAGTTGTAATACTTGTTGAAAAGATTCGCTCCAAGGAAACCGGAAATGATTCCGACGAATACCCCCATGTTAAGGGCAGGTGCACCAAGGACCGAAGTGAAATAATCCGAAACGACCAGCGTTTGGCCGAATAGGGAAGAGACCGTTGCTTCAGGGTCTGAAAGCATATCCCCGCTCACTCCGAAGATCGCTCCTGTGATCCGGTTGATCAAAATGAAGGCGATCAGGGCAGCGAAGGCTCCGCCTGCACGTTCTTTCGCCCATGAGCCCCCGATGGCTACGGCGAAGAGGATGTGAAGATTCGTAATGACGCCCCAACCAATATCCTCCATTACTCTTGCAATCGTTTGCACTAATGTGATGTCTCCACCCATCATGGCAATCAACTTACCGAGGGAAATCATGATCCCTGCAGCTGGCATGACGGCCACGACCACAAGCAATGCTTTCCCGAACTTCTGCCAAAAATCAAATGACAATACATTCTTCATAAACCCGTTTCCTCCTTTGATATCAATCTATTTGACTATATTTCTTACATTGGATGACATGTGTGCGTTTACATTTCAGTTTAAAGTGAAACGCGTGTCGCTGTGTCTTCATAGTATGGTGCTATGTAAGTGAAAATAGATGCATAATAGATGCAACCGTTTGCACTAGCTAAACACATTTTATGATATCCCTTTCAAGAAAGCAATAACAAAATAGTATTTTAGTAAAATATTAGTGGTGTGAGGGACGGACCTTGGTAGTAGGAGGGCTGCGGTGGGGACGGGGAAGTGAGAGGTAGTTGTTTAGTAGTGGGTGAGAGGTTGTGGATAGTATTTGAAGGTTTCGAAAGTTATTCACATGTGGATAAAAGAGGTTATTCCTATACAAAAAGAGCACCCGGCCGGATGCTCTTCATCATTATTTCAGTAACCGTAATCCATTTAAAATAACCAATATCGTACTTCCTTCATGTCCGATGACTCCATAAGGGAGGTCGAGGATCTGCAGGAAGTTGGAGGCAATCAACAGCATGATGACCGCAATGGAGAAAACGACGTTTTGCTGGACGATGCGCTTCATCTTTTTCGATAGTTTGATGGCTTCAGCGATACGTGTCAGATCGTTTTTCATCAAGACGACATCGGCTGTCTCCAAGGCGACGTCGGTTCCTTCTCCCATGGCGATTCCGACGTTGGCCGTTGCGAGGGCCGGTGCGTCATTGATGCCGTCTCCGACCATACCGACCGTTCCGAATTGATCCTTCAACGTTTTCAATTCTTCAACTTTCGTTTCCGGCAGGCATTCGGCAATGAAGGAAGCGACGCCCGCTTCTTCTGCGATGGCACGGGCCGTTTTTTCATTGTCGCCAGTCAGCATGATCGTCTGGACGCCTTCTTTTTCCAGAAGCTTCAGTGCTTCGATGGTTTCATTCCGGACGACGTCCTTCAGGGCGATCAGTGCGACGATTTCATTTTCTTTTGCCACAAAAACGGTCGTCTTTCCTTCAGAGGCGATTCTTCCGTATGCTCCATTCATAAACGTTTCTGCCAAACGTTTATTCACAAAGTCGGCTTTCCCGATTTTCCATTCGGACCCGTCCACAAGGGCTTTGACTCCCCATCCGGATACATCCTCCAGGGAATCTGGCTGGAATAGTTGTACGTCGAACTCGCGGGTTGCGTGACCGACGATGGCCTGTGCGAGTGGATGGTTCGACTGATTCTCTATGGAAGCAACTGCGCTTATTACGTCACGTTCATTCATCGTATCTGCAATCAGGATATCCGTCACTACGGGTTTTCCTTTCGTCAACGTTCCTGTTTTATCAAAGGCAATCGCTTTGATATTACTCAAATTCTCCAAGTGGGCGCCGCCTTTGAAAAGGATCCCGTGGCGGGCACCGTTTGAGATGGCCGAAAGACTGGCCGGCATGATGGCTGCGACCAGGGCACACGGGGATGCGACCACCAGGAGGACCATGGCACGGTAGAATGTTTCCGTCCAGCTCCATCCGAGGATGAAGTGAGGGAGAAACATCATCAGGAACACGACGGCGAGGACGATTTTTACATAGGTCCCTTCGAAGCGTTCGATGAACTGCTGTGAAGGGGATTTTTCGCTTTGGGCCGATTGAACCAGGTCGATGATTTTTTGGAAAAGGGTTTCGCTGCTCGGTTTGGTCATTTCCACCGTGATGGCACCGTTGATGTTGACCGTTCCCGCGAACACTTCATCTCTTTGACCTTTTGTGACAGGGACGGCTTCACCGGAAATCGCTGCTTCATCGATGGATGTTGTTCCTTTTACGACCACACCGTCCGTCGGTACCCGTTCACCCGGTTTGATCAGGATGTGATCACCGATTTCGAGGCTTGAAACATGGACTTTCTTTTCGCCTGAACCTGTGACAAGCCATGCTTCTTCCGGTTGAAGCTGCATGAGGGCGGAGATTTCCTTCTGACTTTTGTTCATCGTATAGGTTTCAAGGGCTCCGCTGACGGCGAAGATGAAGATCAGGATCGCCCCTTCCGTCCAGTACCCGATGATGGCAGATCCGACAGCGGCAAAAATCATCAGCATCTCAACATTCAGTTCTTTGTTTTCGATGGTTTCTTCAATTCCTTCTTTCGCTTTCGCAAAACCGCCGATGGCAAAGGCAAGGAGGTAGAAGATGATGCTCATGCTTGAGTCATTATGAGATGTCAGCCATCCGAGTAATATGAACACACCGCTGATAAGGGCCGCGATTAGTTCGGCATGAGGCTTTATTTTTTCAAGGAAGTGCATGGTATCTTTCGGTGACCCCATGGATAGTGCTTTGGATTGTGAGCTCATAGGTATTCCTCCTTTTAGTAAATGAAAATGGGGGTTTCTCATTGAGAATAATAATCAACGTCATTACCCCTATAAAACGACGAAAGCTGCCACCAATGAAAGGTGACAGCAAAACGGCACGTGCTCTTAGCTGAAACTATATGAAGTTTGTAATTTGTAATGATTATAATCTAATCCTACCACATGTATATGAGGATGGGAAGGATTTTGTGCTAGTTATTCTGGGTTATTTCTCCACGCCTATTTTGCATGGAAAAGACAAGGAGACTCACAAAAATCATCAGCATCATGCAGGCAATCAAATAGAAGAAGCTTGATCCTTTGAACCAGTCGATGGTGATCCCGCCGATGAAAGGACCGATCATGCTGCCGAAGCTGAAGAAGATCCCGCACATGATGTTTCCGGCAGGAAGTAATTCCTTTGGCAGGAGGTCCGTCATGTAGCTGATGCCGAGGGAAAACGTGGAACCGACGGCCATGCCGGCAAGTGTGAAGCAAATGAACAGTCCGACCGTGGACTCAGAAACGATCCCGGCAGCTGAGAAACAGAGGAAGCCGATCATCATGACGATGAGGAGGACATTCTGTCTACCGTATTTGTCGCTCAGGATACCAAGGGGCACCTGTGAGATGATGCTTCCCACTGCAAACGCAGGGAGTAGGATGGCGACGGCTTCAATGGAAAGGCCGTTTCTCAGGGCGAAAACAGGGAAGTTCCCATTTAATGAAGCTTCCAGGAAGCCATACCCGAGAGGCGGCAGCAAGGCGACCCAGGCATATTGAAGGACCTTTCCGAAACGGTGGAATGATCCGAGGAAAGAGGCGCTGCCGATGTTCTGCTGTTCGGGAAATTCATTTTGCAAGCGAAACACGAACATCCATACTGTCAGGCTCAATAAGGAAGAAATGATGAACGGTAAGGCTTGATGGATCGTGATGAGCTGCGTCATCACCGGGCCGACGGCGAATCCGATCCCAAAGGATACCCCGTAAATGGAGATGTTCCGTCCCCTGCGTTCTTTCGGTGAAAACGACGTGATCCACGTCTGGGTCGCGAAGTGGAGCATGTGGTCGCCGATCCCGATGAGAAGGCGAAGGGCGAACCAGAACCAGAAGGACTTCCAGACCGGGAATAGTAAGAGCGAGACGGCGACGATGATCCCACCGATGATGATCATCGGTTTATAGCCGACTTTCTGCAGTGGTCTTTCCATTAATGGAGAGGCGAGCAGGATTCCGATATAGAGGGCCGTTGCGTTCAACCCGTTCAGGGAAGAGGACAGTCCATCCTGTTCGAAAATGATGGCGATGAGGGGAAGGAGCATTCCCTGTGAGAAACCGGAAATGGCGACGATCCCGACCAACACCTTGAAACGGAAAGCTAATGTTTGATTCATTTTGTCAAAACTCCCAATCGTAGTAAATATCTTCTTTGATGGTACCCTCAATTTCAATGTTTGGCAATACGGTGGGAATAGAGTAAAATCAAAACAACTACTAGCATATTAGGGAAGGAATGATGAAGAAATGGAATATAACATGCAAGAAGGCGGATTTTACAGTGATTTAGGGTTTGGGAAGCTGGAGGTATCGGGTAACGAAGAGTATGGTTTCCGACCATTTCAATTATTAGTGTCATCCGTTGCCGTATGCAGCGGTGGCGTACTACGCAAAGTACTGGAAAAAATGCGTATACAATTTGATGACATCCACATCAAAGCCGACGTCACCCGCAACGAAGACGAAGCCAACCGCGTCGAAGCCATTTCCCTCCACTTTACGATCCGAGGGACGGACCTTGATGAAGCCAAAATCGAGAAAGCCATGAAGCTCACACGCAAGAACTGTTCCATGGTGCAATCGGTCCAGGACAGCATCAAGATTGAAGAAACGTTCGAGTTGGTGGGATAAAGAATGGTGAGGGACGGACCTCAGAACGTTTTTGTTTTGGTTGAGGTCCCTAAAAGTGAAGTGCGTAAAGAGAAGAGGGACGGACCTCGAAATGGAAAGAACGCGTGCATGCGTCTGACCATCTTAAGGTCCGTCCCTCAAGAAATCCCTACAGCTCCTGGGGCTCGCTGCCGGGTTTTGAGTAGTAGAGGATGGTTTTGGGAGTGAGTTTGAGGAGCAGGTATTCGGGATCATCGGGGCTTGCGATCCAGTGTTTGAGCTCCTCTTTCCAGAATTTCGCTTTCAGGTCCGGTGAGTCTTCGACGGACGCCTCAGCTTCGATTTCTACATAATGTTCATGATCGGAATCGCGGTCATAGCCGAGGAGGATGTGCACATGAGGATTCTGTGCAATGTCTTCCGCCTTATGGGCATGTTCGTTGGTTGCCGTATACAGAGTAAGATCGTCGTGATCGAACATCATAAACCGTGAGTACGGTTTGTTGTCACGGATGGTGGCAAGAGTGCCGATTTTATGATGGGAAAACAGCTCTGTTATTTTATCTTTTAAGGTTTGTGCCATGGATATCCCTCCTAATTGGGTTCTATCTATAATGTGTCTAAACAGGCCTGTTTTAATCAAATTTATTATAAAGGATGGATCGTAACGTGAATAAAGTATTTACGCTGCTTGTATTTGCAGGGGTCCCGATTTCGGTGATCGGTTCCCTGCTTCATTGGCCGAGTGTCATTATGTTCGTCATTTATTGCGTCACGATCATTGCCCTAGCTGCGTTTATGGGTAGGGCGACGGAAAGCCTGGCGGTTGTGTCGGGCCCCCGTATCGGCGGACTCCTGAATGCCACATTCGGGAACGCCGTGGAACTGATCATATCCATTTTTGCGCTGAAGGCCGGTTTGATCGGGGTCGTATTGGCTTCCCTGACCGGGTCCGTCCTCGGGAATCTTCTCCTGGTGGCAGGATTGTCCTTCTTTGTTGGAGGTGTGAAGTTCAAACGTCAAAAGTTCAATGTGTTCGATGCGCGCCATAACTCAGGGCTCCTCATGTTCGCCATCATCGTGGCCTTTGTGATTCCTGAAGTGTTCTCCATGGATATGAATGAAGGGAGGACAATGAGCCTCTCCATCGGTATATCGATCATTTTGATCCTCCTCTATCTATTCGCCCTGTTCTTCAAACTCGTGACACACCGCGGTGTATATCAGAGTGAAAACAGCGAAGCGGCTCACGGTCATGATGAGGAACCGGAATGGAGCAAGGGGAAAGCGTTACTCATCCTCTTTCTCTCGACTCTTGCCGTCGCCTATGTATCGGAACGACTTGTCCATACGTTTGAAGAAGTGGGGGAAGCGTTCGGCTGGAGCGAGCTCTTCATCGGGGTCATCATCGTCGCCATCGTAGGAAATGCGGCGGAACACGCTTCAGCGGTGATCATGGCGTATAAAAACAAGATGGATGTTGCCGTTGAAATCGCCGTCGGTTCCACCCTGCAGGTCGCCATGTTCGTAGCACCTGTGCTCGTGCTGGTTTCATTATTTTTTGAAAAAAGCATGTCACTTGTGTTTACATTGCCGGAACTTGTGGCCATGGTGGCCGCGGTCCTCCTTACAGTGATCATCTCAAATGATGGGGAAACGAATTGGTTTGAAGGATTAACCCTTCTTGCCGCTTACTTCATCATGGGAATCGGATTTTATTTATTATAGGTGTCAAGATAAGACCCGGCAGGATGTCTGCCGGGTCTTTTCGGTGGAAAATCAATTCCGTGAGAACCGCCTACTCATTCTTGAATAAGATAACAGGAGAGTTTTTGTGCAAAGGAATGAGTAGCGTGAGAAAAAAGAAAAAACCGATGAACGGTAAAGTCATTGATTGTAAAATCGATTTACCTCCGAGGGGATGTCCAGGGATTTTTCCTTTTGAAGGATGCACGAATCCAACGATCCAATTGGATGATATCGGCATCATCAGCTGCGAAGGCATCATCAGTGGAAGGGTCCTGTGCGATTATCAGCCCCTTCAGGGTGTGACGGTTACGCTTAAATCCTCGTTTACGGGTCTCGTCTTTGAGGATCCCACACCTGTCACGGACAGTACGGGCCGGTTTTCCACGAGGGTGACCGTGCCACTCGGGACTCCGATTACACCGAATGTCACGATCACAGCAACGGCGGTCGTGATCGGAAAGACCATCAGTGATACGATTTTTGTCAGGGTGGATTGCATCCTTTGTAAAAACCCAGTGCTTACACTCGAGCCGGTTCCTTGTCCGGTTGGATGCAAGGGTACACAGATCAGAGGCAGACTTGTTTGCGACGGTCAGGCAATAGGGAGTGCAGCCATATCATTTATCATCGAATCCGCCTCGATCCGCGTTGTCATCACCCCGAATCCCGCGATTACACAGAGTGACGGGAGATACACGGCGACACTGGTCCCTTTTCCCGATGTGGATGAAACGATCCGCATCACGGCTGTGACGAAAATCGGGGGATTAAAGGTCGTTTCGAAAACGAGGGAAGTGGCTGTGCGATGTGTGAAGTGTAAAAATCCCGTCATCAAGCTGAACAATTTGAAGAAAATGGACTGCCGCTCAACCATTTCAGGGAAAGTCACATGTGATGGTGTCCCACAGGCGAATGTACCGGTCACATTATCAGGATCATCCATTCTGATGTTCCAGACACCGAATCCCGTCACGGATGAAAACGGAAGATTTTCATCCATTGTCACCGTGAAGAAAGGGACACCGTTTCATACCGCTTCCTATACAGCGACAGCCGTGATCGATGGGAAGTCCATCAGCGCCACGGATACCGTCATAGCAGGATGCAAAAAGTGCCGCAAGCCTAAGTTGACCCTTGAAGTACCGTGTGAGACCGTCACGTGCGAAGGGACGAAATTGACGGGAAGGCTGACATGCGACGGAGCGCCTGTTAAGCATGCCAGGATTTCGTTTACGGTCAAGGCCTCGGAGCCCGATGCAGTGGAGATCAATCCGAATCCGGCGTTTACGGATGAAGAAGGCAGATATGTCACGGAGCTCTGCCCACGACTCGGAGTCCATGAAACGATCATCATCAAAGCGTCTGCCACCGTGGAAGGGGAGCAGATCGTCGCGTCCCGGGAGGTCACCATCGATTGTCGATGCAAGCATCCAAAGATTCATATCAAAGAAAATAAAAAGCTGAATTGTAAGGGGATCATTTCAGGCTGTCTATCCTGTGAAGGATTTCCCCTGGCGAATAAAGAGGTCTCGCTTTCAAGTCCAGTGCTAACCTTTAAGCCACAGGTTGTCACTACTGATGAGAACGGGGAATTTTCAACCCTTGCCTTTGTTCCCCCGAATACCCCATTCCGGGAGGTCCCATTCACGGCGACGGCTGTGGTAGGTGGAAAAGCGGTATCGGAAATGGTGTTCGTCTATGCAGGGTGCCTCATATGCGAGAAGCCTAAGCTGACCTTATGTGTACCTGAGTGTGTGGAATGTGAAGGAGCAGCGGTTACCGGGAAATTCACCTGCAATGGAAGGCCGGTCGCCAATGTGGAGATTAAGCTGAACGTCACCCCGAGAGTTGCAACCATTACGCCTGATAAGATCAAAACGAATGCAAAAGGGGAATATGAAGCGGTGCTTACCCCGGATTCACATGTATCCAAAGAAGTGATGATTCAGGCAACTGCTTTGATCGAGGGGAAGGAAATAATCGTTGAGAAGAAAACGATCAAGATTCATTGCACATGTCCCCATCCTGAGGACGATGTGGATGAAATGGAACCAATCGACTGCTGTGATGAAGGTAGAGGGGATGGAGAGTGTGACAGCAGTGCCCGGGAAGACGGTGAAGGTGAATTGCACCCGCACCTTCCTGAAAAAAGAGCGGATGACTCAAGCTGTTCAAATGACTTCACAGTGACTTCAAAAGCAGAAGCTGACAGTATTCCTGCAGAACCGGAAAGCATTTCAGTTGAATCCAAGGAACACGTGAAGCCGAGTGTGTCCCTGAAAGTTCCGGTGATTGTAAGCTGCAAGGGAGGCTGTCTCACAGGGAAAGTTCAGTGTGAAAAGATGAAACAAATCGAGGTATACTTCGAAGTATTGGAAGAACATTTGAAACATACCATCAAACCGAATCCTGCGATCCCCAATGAAGAAGGGAATTACTCAGCAGACATCATCCCAATACACGGTATGACCGAGTGCATCACGATCCGGGCCTTCATCTTTTGGAAGGGGAAGAGGATCGTTTCCCATCCGGGTTGCACGATTCTGGCATGTTCTTCTAAAAATAAGGATGACGATTAAAAAAGCCATGGAATCTTAGGAGATTCCATGGCTTTTTTTAGGGAATGCAGGAATGATCGGAAACGCCGATTTGCTTTGTAGGAGAAGCTCGGACGTTCCCGCTTCAATAAAGATAGTATAAAATAAAATGCGAATTTTGTAAATATTCTTTCTAATGAAGTTTTTTGGATAAGCTTCACCTTCTAGGAAAAACTAACGGCAAACCCTTATATGCTTGAAAGGAGTCAAATACATGAAACTAATGCGCACTGCTCTTATGGTCATACTCGCATTTTTCGTTGCAACTACAGGGATTCACGCTGCAAATAATTCCAAAAAAGAAAGTAAACCAAAAACGGAGAAAACTCCACAGTCAGTCGAGGATACTTCTATAAAGGTCCCGAACTCAGTATTGAATATCGCCAAGGAAAATACGTATCCGAACTCCACACAGGATCAGCCGTATCTTCAACCGAGCGAATGGAGTCAGGAGCTGATCGAAACCTCCAATGTGAGAATCGAAAATCCGAACCTGATCCGCATGCTGAACGAGTCAACGGTCAATAAAGCACCGACGATCGGACTTCGTGCCACCATATATCTTGGGGAATGGCCGCTGAACTATGCATCAACCGAGACCTCCCCGAACTGGGAGTACCAAAAGGTCAACACGAATTACTTTGATAACCGCGGAGGAAAATCCAACTATCAAATTCATTACGTTCAGGAAGCTCAGAAGGTCGTAAAGGGTGGACTCACGGCAAAGGTTCCCCATGCAGATGATGTGGAGAAAATGATGCTCATCAAAGCCATGGATAAATCCAAGCTGCCACTCGCCTTCCAGACCATCGTGGGGGCAGGCACCAAAAAAGATCAAGTGTACAACATCTCCCCTAAACGACTTGGCTATCTATATGCATATGCACCAGCTATCAATGAAAAGGGAAAAGTGACATATGGGGAAGTGTACCTCGTCATGAAAGGAACCAAGCGCTCCATCATCGTCAAAAACGTTACCTCACAAGGAGTGGGGGCCTGGATTCCGGTTCAGGATCATGTCCACTTCGGATTCATGGCAAGCGAATCTCCAAGATAAAGGTTTAAGAAAGAGTGAAATCGGGTAAATCCTAATTTCACTCTTTTATTATTTCTGGTCATATGTTATAATAATTAGAATATTCTGAATTAAAGGAGGGATCACATGGAGTATCTATTACTATTCGGCGGACTGCTGGTGGCATTCATCACACTTCGCGTATGGTTCGGCGCCAGAAGAGCGAGAATCTACGCAGAAATCAAGAAACAAAAATACAACGTCATGGACCCGGCACTCGAAAAAATCACCACCACAAACAGTGACCGCAAACCCATAGGATAAAAAACACTCCGGATGTACATCCGTGGTGTTTTTTTTTTGCAGATTGGAGGGACGGACCTTGGTTTTGGATGGGGAAATGGCGTGGTATAAGGATTTTGGTGTGGAATGGAGGGACGGACCTTCGGCAGTTCTTCACTATTTGGAATGTCTAAGTGTGAATAAAGAACTCTACGCTCCTATTACTGAACTCATCAAAAAAAGCCCAAATCCATCACAGATTTGAGCTTTCACCTTCAGTTTATCGGGAAATCTTCGCTTCACGCTTCGAAAAGTCTACATCTTTATAGTACATCGACTTCACGAGTACATTCGGTCCGAGGCAGCGGGCCATGGGACAGTGACAGTTCAGTTCTTTTGCGAGAGGCTGACCTTTCCACTTTTCGAAAATATCAGGCAGTGTATCTTTGGTGATATTCCCGAGTGGCGGAGTGTCACCAAAGTCGGTGACGATGACGTCTCCCGTAAAGATGTTAACGTTTAGACGGGAACGGCCGTCGGGGTCATTCCTCACGCTCACTTTTTTCGCCGAGTACAGCTCCTTCAGGAAATCCAAATCTTCCTGTGAAGAGCTGCATGGATAAAATGGCAGAGTGCCGAATAGCATCCACACATTCTCATCACGGAACCTAAGGATATCCCGGATCGCTTCACGTGTTTCTTCCAAAGATAGAGTCTCAAGGCTTGATGCAAAGTCGGAAGGATACATCGGATGAATTTCGTGACGTCCGCATTTCATTTCATCGACAACCTGGCGATGGATCTTTTCGAGGTACGGCAGGGTGTTTTTATTTAGCATGGTTTCTGCGGAGACAAGGACCCCGCGTTCTGAAAGGGCACGGCTGTTTTCGATCATGCGGTCAAACAACTTCCGGCGCTGCTCCCTCGTTGGCTTCCGTTCCATATTGGCAAATCCTACATCGATGAATTCATCGATCGTTCCCCAGTTATGGGAGATGTGCAGGACATCGAGGTACGGGGCGATCATCAAATAGCGGTCGAGATCCAGGGTCAGATTCGAGTTGATTTGGGTATGTACGCCCCTGGAATGTGCATACTTGAGTAAGGGAAGTACATAATGTTCTACGGATTTTTTGGACATCATCGGCTCCCCACCGGTAATACTAAGGGAACGGAGCGTTTTGATATCGTCGAGTTTCTGCAGGATCAGTTCAATGGGCAGGGCACTTGGGTCCTTCGGTGACAATGTATATCCGACGGCGCAGTGCTCGCATCTCATATTGCAGAGGGTCGTGGTCGTGAATTCGATATTGGAAAGCGTAATATCACCATGCTCATCCACATCTAAATAAGCCTCCCAAGGATCATGGTCAATGGACATTTTCTTGGAGAGAGTGTCAATTTTCATTTTGTAAAAGCTCCTTTATGATTCGGTCATCTATCCATTATTGAGAAAGGGCCAGCCCTTGTCAATCGCAAAGTTATTGGTTACCATAGTAAACGTATTGAAAGGAGAGAGAACTCTTGGGTAAAGCTATCAATGATAAAGACTCACAAGTAAGCTATCTGAAACAACGCCTGAACCTGTTCGTCGACGTGCTGGATTCAATCGACCCGGAACAAGCGGACATTGACGATATCGATCGCCTGATCGCCATGATCGATGACATAGAAGTGAAATGCGAACAATTTAAGAAAAGCGAGTAGGAGTCCTGGATGGGGCTCTTATTTTTTTGAGGGACGGACCTTGGGGATAGCGATTGCTGGTGCTGATCGGGAAATTTGTCATGTCTTGTAGAACCGTCCATTTCCCCATCCATCACACGCCCTCCGAATCCACAAGCAGGAATTCCCCGCGGAAACGTCAAACTTTAATACAAAACCATCTATTAAAGGAGCGACACCCCATGATCATCACACCCATCCAAGTACACCAAAGCGAGCAGGCAAAAAACGTGATCCTCTCTGGATTCCTTGAACGGTTCGGATTCATCGATCACTCGCTGAACCCCGATATTCATGATATTTCCACAGAGTATGACGGCACGCAGCATCATTTTTTTGTAGGAAAAGAGAATGAAAACATCATCTGTACCGGCGCGATCCGGAAAGAATCAGAGAACACCTATCAGATTGTCCGGATGTCTGTGCTGTCCCCATACAGAAAACGTGGACTGGGCCGCATCATGCTTCGACATCTGGAAGGAAAAGCACACTCCCTCGGTGCCCAACGACTCGTCCTCGAAACAAATAAACAGTGGGCGGATGCCATCCAATTTTATCAAAACAATGGGTTCATCTATATGGAAGAAGACGAGATTTCTTGTTATTTCGAGAAGGAAATTCCATTGTGAAATCCCTTTCAATCTTATTCTTATAGGAGTATAATGATGTATGAAAATTACGACTGTTATTGAGATCTTTAGAGGGGGAGAACGATGAATAAAGAGACATTACAGCAAAGTATGTACGATCTGATTGTGGAAACGTCCACGAACCTGCCAAAGGATGTGCGCCGTGCGATCCGCTCGGCAAAAGCCCGTGAGAACGCAGGCACGCGTGCAGCGATGAGCCTGGACACGATTTCAAATAACGTAAAGATGGCGGATGACAATGTATCCCCGATTTGTCAGGATACAGGTCTTCCTACTTTTAAAATAAAAACACCGGTCGGCGTGAATCAGCTCCAGATCAAGGAAGCGATCTATGCGGCCATGGTACAAGCGACAAAGGACGGAAAGCTCCGTCCAAACTCTGTAGATTCCTTGACGGGTGCGAATTCAGGGGACAATCTCGGTCTTGGGACGCCTGTCATCAAGTTCGAACAGTGGGAAAAGGATTATATCGATGCGCGCCTGATCTTAAAGGGCGGCGGTTGTGAAAATAAAAACATCCAGTACAGCCTTCCGTGTGAGCTTGAAGGTCTGGGCCGTGCAGGACGTGACCTTGACGGGATCCGTAAATGTGTGATGCATTCGGTGTATCAGGCGCAGGGACAAGGCTGCAGTGCCGGTTTCATCGGTGTCGGAATCGGTGGGGACCGTTCTTCCGGTTATGATCTGGCCAAAGAACAATTATTCCGTTCCGTCGATGACGTGAATCCGCATGAAGATCTTCGTAAGCTGGAAGAGTATGTGATGGACCATGCCAACGAGCTTGGAATCGGCACGATGGGATTCGGCGGGGAAACGACTCTTCTTGGTTGTAAAGTGGGCGTCATGAACCGGATTCCGGCAAGCTTCTTTGTATCCGTTGCGTATAACTGCTGGGCGTTCCGTCGTCTGGGTGTGAAACTTGATCCGGCAACTGGTGGAGTCGATGAGTGGTTCTATCAGGAAGGTGACAAGATCGATCTGACAGAAGGATCAGCGGCCGAGCTTGAAACGGCAGCGGCAAGTTCAGGGGAACAGCCAAATGTAGTCGTTCTTGAAGCTCCGATCACGGAAGAGAAAATCCGTGAGCTGAAAGTGGGAGACGTCGTTCACATCAACGGTCGCATGTACACAGGCCGTGACGCGATCCACAAGCATCTGAGCGAAAACGATGCACCGGTTGATCTTGACGGACAGATCATTTATCACTGTGGACCGGTCATGCTGAAGGATGATGAAGGGAACTGGCACGTGAAAGCAGCCGGACCGACAACGTCCATCCGTGAGGAGCCTTATCAAGGCGATATCATGAAGCGCTTCGGTATCCGTGCCGTCATCGGTAAAGGCGGAATGGGTCCGAAAACCCTTGCCGCCCTGAAGGATCATGGCGGAGTGTACTTGAATGCCATCGGTGGAGCGGCTCAGTACTACGCAGACTGCATCAAAGGGGTAGACGGCGTCGATCTGATGCAGTTCGGTATCCCGGAAGCGATGTGGCACTTGAATGTAGAAGGCTTCACGGCCGTTGTGACAATGGATTCACACGGAAACAGTCTGCACGCGGAAGTCGACAAATCTTCTTTAGAGAAGCTGGCTCAGTTCAAGGAAAAGGTGTTTAAATAAGAAATTGGTACCATCCCGTACGTGCTGCGGGGTGGTTTTTTATTGGTTATTTATGTTAAAATCAGGATGAAACTTTCACGAGTGTTCATTCGTATGTCATACAAACAGGAGTTGGAGGGCGAGTATGATTTTTAATAAATTATTTGGCATGTTGATTCTTACCTTGATGATTTTCTTAACAGGATGTGCGGCCAATCCTGAAAAAGAAGCGGATATCACGTCCATTGAGGATGTGAATGTGGATATGTTAAAAGAAAATAGCGGAACCTATGTAGGAGATAACTCGAAAGTGCAGGCGATCCTGCAAGAGCTGCCCGGTGGGGAAACCATCAAAGAAATCGATCTTTCCGGTGAAATGGTGAAGGTGACATACGGCTATGAAAAAGAAGGGAAGCTATCTGAAAGCGATGTGAATGAATTCTGGTTCGACGGCAGCAACGTCAACCGGAAGAACTTTTACTACAACGCCATTTATCTGACGCTTCTTGTACCGAATGCAAAGGAGTATCACTTCACCGTCGATGAATCCATGGTGTCGGTCTCCAGGGATAAAATGGTCGCAGGATTATCCAAAGAATTCAGCGACTTCCCGAAAAACGACGACATCTGGGACAATAAAACCGTCTCCACCTTCATCGAAGAACACGAAGGCAAACTGACCGAAATGGCAACGAAGTATCAGACTTTTTTTGAGTAGAGGGACGGACCTTGGGTTTGGAAAAGGAATGGCAACGCGAACAACCTGTATGTCGGTTGCAAACCAAAATCACCACATGAACACCCATTTCTGGATACTATTAGTACACATGAATCCTTCCCGTTCTCAAAAACTAAGGGAAATGCAAGGGAAAGAAGGGTTCAATGTTGCGAAAATCACTAAAAGTGTTGATCATAGCGGCAATCTTAGTATTGCTCATACCCGCCGAGGCTTATGCAGTATCCAATAATCCGATCGGCTGGGGTTTCAAAAAGAGTCAAAATGAAGAACAGCCGGAAGCAGGCGCTGCCTATGACCAGCTCCTCGATAAATACGATGCCTTCTATAAAGGCTCACCGGATAAAAAGGTGCTTTATGTCACTTTCGACAATGGATACGAAAACGGCTATACAGAAAAGATCCTCAATGTACTAAAGCGGGAGAAAGTCCCTGCCACCTTCTTCGTGACAGGTCACTATCTGCTCAGTGCAGAAGACCTCGTGAAGCGCATGGCGAAAGAGGGGCATATCATCGGGAACCATTCGTGGCATCACCCGGACTTCACGGCAAGCTCCGATCAAAAGATCAGGGAAGAGCTCGAGAAGGTGAAAGTGAAAACGAAAGAATTGACCGGCCAGAAAGAAATGAAATATCTGCGTCCGCCAAGGGGCGTCTTCTCGGAACGTACGCTCCAAATCGCCAAAGAAGAAGGCTACACACACGTCTTCTGGTCACTTGCCTTCATCGATTGGAAGACCGACCAGCAAAGAGGATGGAAATACTCCTATGACAACATCATGGCCCAGGCGCACCCAGGTGCCATCATCCTTCTGCATTCCGTCTCCAAAGACAACGCAGACGCACTCGAAAAAGCCATCCAAGACCTCAAAAAACGGGGCTACACATTCAAAAGCCTCGATGAGCATCCGATGATGAAATAAGAAGCTGAATAAGAGGGACGGACCTTCATTCCTAGGACTTGGTCCTAGGAATGAAGGTCCGTCCCTCTTCTGTTTATGCTATAATACACATACAAGTTTTGTGCGGAAGGGTGAGGACAATGGCAGGCAGGAGTGTTAAGGTAGAAGGTCCGTATGATTTTGACCGGGTGCTGGACAGGCTGGCTTTAGATCCGTTGAATGCCGTGGATCAGGAGAATCGAAGCGTGAAAGTCCCGTATTATCTAGGCGGAGAAAATGGTGAGGTGATCGAGATTCAGGCAACGGGAACAACAGATGAGCCCGAATTCATGATCACGTTTGAAAATGAAGAAAATCTGGAAGCGAAACAAAACCGCATCTCAGACATTTTCCAATGGCAAACCGGTCTCCACGACATGCACGCGCATTTTCTGGAAACCGACCTGAAGCCGATCTTTGAGGAGCATGTCGGAACACCGCTCGTCCTTGAGTTCGATCCCTTCGCAACCATCGTGAAAAGCATCATCCATCAGCAGCTGAATCTGAAGTTCGCCTTTACCCTGACCCATCGATTCGTCACCACGTACGGTTGGGAAAAGGATGGAGTCTGGTTCTACCCGTCACCTGAGAAAGTAGCGGTCCTCACAGTGGAAGAACTCAGGGAGCTCCAATTCAGTCAGCGGAAAGCGGAGTATGTGATCGGCATTGGACAGAAGGTGTCAACCGGCGAACTCGACCTGAATCAACTGGCGAAACAAACAGACGAAGAGGTCATCAAGGAGCTCACAAAAATCCGCGGCATCGGACCATGGACGGCACAGAGCTTCCTCTTATTCGGGCTCGGAAGGCCGAACCTTTTCCCGAAAGCGGACATCGGCATCCAAAACGCCATCAAACAATTATTCCAAATGGAACAGAAGCCGACTATGGACGAGCTGGATGAATTCAGTGCGGCCTGGCACCCTTATTTAAGCTATGCATCACTCTATTTATGGAGAAGTATCGAATAGAACGGACGTGAACCAATGAAAAAGCAATACGCAAAAAAGCCACAACATAATGATGTGAAAATCGAGCTGAAACAACAGTTTCCTCTGACCATAAAGAAAATCGGTATCAACGGGGAAGGAGTCGGTTTCTTCAAGCGTAAGATCGTCTTCGTACCGGGAGCCCTTGCAGGGGAAGAAGTGGTCGTAGAAGTGACGAAGGTCCACCCGAAATTCACCGAAGCCCGTATCAAGAAGATCCGGAAAAAGTCACCACAGCGTGTGAAAGCACCATGCCCGGTCTATGAGCTATGCGGAGGCTGCCAGCTTCAGCATCTGTCTTACGAAGGACAGCTAGATGCCAAACGCGACATCCTTCTTCAATCCCTTGAGCGCCACACGAAGCTTAAGCTTGAAGACATGGACATCCGTCCGACGATCGGCATGGATAACCCGTGGCATTACCGGAACAAAAGCCAGTTCCAGGTCGGGACGCAAAACGGCAAGGCCATTGCAGGCTTGTACAGCATGAATTCCAACAAGCTGATCGACATCGATGAGTGCATCGTGCAGCACCGGCTCACGAACAAAGTGACAAACGAAATCAAACGTATCATCAACGACTTCAACATCCCTGTTTTTGATGATAAAAAGAAAAAGCCGATCCTAAAAACGATCGTAACGCGTGTCGGATTTGAAACAGGGGAAGTGCAGGTCGTCCTTGTGACGTCCGAGAAAAAAATCCCCCGCAAGGAATTGCTGATTTCGGAAATCCAGAAACGTCTTCCTGAAGTCGTTTCCATTGCCCAAAACATCAATCCGCAGAAAACGGCCCTCGTCTTCGGGGACGAAACGATCCATCTTTCTGGAAAAGAAAGCATCGAAGAACGCCTGGAAGAGTTCACCTATGAATTGTCCGCACGTGCCTTCTTCCAGCTGAATCCGATCCAGACGAGCAAGCTGTATAACGAAGCGAAGAAAGCGGCAGCCCTTACTGGTGAAGAAAGAGTCGTCGATGCCTACTGTGGAGTCGGGACGATTGGATTGTGGCTAGCAGGTGGAGCGAAAGAAATCCGGGGAATGGACGTCATCAAGGAAGGAATCGATGACGCGAAGAAGAACGCGAAGAAATTCGGAGTCGAGCATGCCGAATACTTTGTCGGCGGTGCTGAAACCCTCATGCCAAAATGGAAAAACGAAGGCTGGCGTCCCGATGTCGTCGTGGTGGATCCGCCGAGGACGGGCTGCGACAACAAGCTTCTCGATACGCTGAAAGAAGTGAAGCCAAAGACATTCGTGTATGTATCGTGCAACCCGTCGACGCTTGCGAAGGATATCGACTATTTGAAGAAGCAGTACCGGGTGGACTATTTGCAGCCGGTGGATATGTTCCCGCAGACAGCGCATGTGGAGGTTGTCGCGAAGCTGGTTCTTAAGTAATAAGTGGATTCACTGTAAACACTCTCTATTTTACTGGTTACGATCACACTTTAAAGCAAATACTAGGGCATCCCTCCATCATCGAGGGATGCCCATTTTTGATCATACCGGCACATCCTTCAAGCAGATGACTGTTCAAATAGTTAAACATCTATTAAGATTTCCTTTGAACAACCACAAGGAGGCAAAATCATGAACAACAAATATAAAGAGTTATTAACACCCTATACATTTAAAAACGGAGTCGAATTAAAAAACCGGATCATCATGGCACCGATGACGAACTTTTCATCGGATGAGAAGGGCAATGTCACGGATGCGGAAGTTGCCTATTATGAAAGACGTTCTCAAGATGTCAGCATGGTGATTACGGCCTGCACATATGTAACGCCTGATGGAAAGGGGTTCCCCGGTGAGTTTGGCGGGGATTCCGATGAAATGATTCCAAGCCTGGAACGATTGGCGAAAGGAATCAAGGATCAAGGCGCTAAAGCGGTCCTCCAGATATTCCACGGGGGTGTACAATGCCCACCTGACCTGGTTCCTGATGGGGATGTTGTTAGTGCCAGTGACGTAATGGGTGAAAATGGAGAGAAGAAAGCGAGAGGCTTATCGGAAGCTGAAATCGAGAATATCATCGAAGCTTTCGGTGAGACTACCCGCCGCGCGATTGAAGCAGGCTATGATGGCGTCGAGATTCACGGAGCTAACGGGTACCTGATCCATCAGTTCTTTTCACCGATGACCAATCAGAGACAGGACCGTTTTGGCGGCAGCCTTGAAAAACGCATGACGTTCCCACTTGCCATTGTGGATAAAGTGAAGAGTGTGGTCGCGGAGCATGCGGATCCATCCTTCCTCGTTGGATACCGTTTCTCACCAGAAGAGCCGGAAGACAATGGATTCACGATGGGGGATACCCTTACCCTTGTGGATGCCCTTTCTGACAAGGGTCTTGATTACCTTCATGTATCCCTGTTCGATTTCTTCTCGAAGCCAAGAAAAGGCGTGGAGGATCTCGAGAAATCAAGAATGGACTATCTATTGGAAACGATCGGTGACCGCGCGCCATTGATCGGGGTAGGTTCTATCTACTCTGCAGACGATGCCCATAAAGCATTAGGTTCAGGTGTGCCGTTACTGGCTCTCGGCCGCGAACTCATCATCGATCCTGATTGGCTGAAGAAAATCAAAGAAGGAAAAGAAAATGAAATCGTGACGGAGATCGACAAAGGAAAGCAGGAAGAATTGGTCGTTCCTGATCCGTTATGGAATGCGATTGTGAACACTCCTGGCTGGTTCCCTGGAGTATAAGATTTCGATCAGGCATTGAAAGAAAATGGCGTGCCATCTGACACGTCATTTTCTTTTTTTTTGTTGAATGGATGGTAGCTTAATAAAATCCGCACAAACAGATTACAAAATGTCAATTATAATTGACATTTTGTAATCTGTTTAATAGTATATATATGGAAGGAGATGAATTTCCTTGAAAAACAAACGGATGAAGATAGCCCGCGTTGAATCTGATGTATCTCAAGAACAATTGGCAAGGATTGTCGGAGTGACCAGGCAAACCATTAATTTAATCGAATCAGGTAAATACAACCCTAGTCTAAAACTATGTATTGACATTAGCAAAGCACTGAATAAGACGTTAAATGATTTATTCTGGGAGGAATGAAGAATGAATGCTGGAAAAATTGTGAAAGAAGTAAAATGGACCATTCTTGTATCGTTGCTTGTCAGCCTGGCCCTTTTAGTTACGTGGTTTATTTTCGAAATATCGGATATTCCATTCGCCAACAAATCCCTCTTAGCTCTTTCCCTCATTTCTTCTAGCGCAGCCCTGGCTTCTTTCCTAAAACTATTGAAAATAAAAAAGGATCCTAATGTGATGGTGTCCGAGACGGATGAACGATTGGTAGCAGAGAAAAATGAAGCCGATTCGAAAGCCCTGAAGTTACTTCAAGGTGTTTTGTTTTTATCGTATTTGGGATACACATTTATCATTCCAGAGGATATCTTCAAAGCGACCGGCTGGTGGATCTCGCTGGGGACCCTGCTTTTATCCTTGTTCGCTCCATTGATGTTTCGACGTATCACGAAAGAAATGTAAGTGAATCAGTTGGTATTCCTTATGGTCATGTGGAAGTAATTCATGAAGAAAGGTGGAAGTAAAAATGGCAAAGGGTATGTTTTTACTCATTATTGTATTAACCGTAGTCATTATTATAAGAAGAAAAAAGAAATAAATCTTCAAAAAATGGCGTGGTCATATGACCACGCCATTTTTTCTTACATTGCTTTTTTATCCCACATTTTGCTCAGAACCCTTATTACCGGGAGCAAACCAGCCCAACAAGGCAATCCCCACCAGTACTCCGTAGAATATCAGGGTCCATACGGTACTATGCGGAAAATCATGATCGAGCACCCCGATATCCTCATGGGCTAGGGTGATGACGGCAAGCTTCACTCCGACCCAGGCAACAATGGCATAAGCTGTCGTTTCCAGAGCAGGGCGCTTTTCCAGAAGCTGAACGAACCAGGTGGCTGCATATTTGATGAGGATCAATCCTGCAATTCCGCCAAGAACGACCACAATGAATTGTCCGCCGTCCATGCCGCCGAAATCTCCAAGGGGAGAGTCAGGCAGGCCAAGTGCAAGGGCGACAGCGGCAAGGATGGAATCAATGGCAAAAGCAAGGTCTGCCAGGGCGATTTTTCCAACCGTCGGCCAGAATCCTTTGCCGGCAGCTTCTTCTTCCGTTTCTTCCTGATTCTTCTCATTATCTTTCCCGAACTTCGCTTTGATGACATGTTTGAGCCCCAGATACAGCAGGTAAGCTGCACCGATCGCCTGGATCTGCCAGACATTTGCGATGAATGAAATGGCAAAAAGGGCCACAAACCTGAAGGCAAACGCCAGGAAAATCCCGTATTTTATCGCTCGTTTCTTTTCATCTTCTGGTAAATGCTTCGCGATGACTGCGAGCACGAGGGCGTTATCTGCTGACAATAAGCCCTCGAGGCCGATTAAGATTAATAAAGTCCATCCATATTCTAACCAAATTGATTCCAAGTGTATCGCTCCCATCAAAAATGCTAGCCTAAAAGTACTCTTTAGCTTATCTTACCACTTATTTTCCATCTAATACGAATCTAAAATGGTTTTGCACGATAGGAGGTTTTCGTGTTATAGTAAATTTACTAATTATGACAGGAGTGATGGGTGGACGATGAAGAACTAATCTTATTTTCGAGACGTTTGAAATTCCATATTTCAAATTAACCTAAATAGGATTAGTCTGCCCATTTTTATACATGTTTTTAGCTATTGATCATCCATAGCTTTCTTTGTGCGCAGTGCTAATCCTTCCAGAACCATTGGGAGGATTTTTTTGTTCTCCCTTTTTTGAAGAGAGGGGAAGATGGTATGAGAGAATTGATGAAACTATTGAATATAAGCTATGAAGTGATGGACGGGAAGATTTTTGAAGGGGTGAATGCCGGCGTGCAGGAAGGGGAGGTCATCGGGATCATCGGACATAACGGTGCCGGAAAGTCGACGCTGCTGCAACTGATCGCAGGTGAACGGACCCCAACGGAGGGGCAGATTCAATGGCTTCGGGATGCAACCATCACCATGGTGGAGCAGGAAACGGAGACCCATTCTTCGGAAGGACTGACCCCTTCTGAAAGTAAGCTGCGGGAGAAATGGCAGGTGCCGACGCATGAATTTCAGCAGTTGAGCGGGGGAGAGAAGCTGAAGGCGAGACTCGCCAACGGGTTCTCTCAAAAGGCTGACCTCCTGTTATTGGATGAGCCGACGAATCATCTTGATCAAGAAAGCCAGAAATTCCTGACCACACAGATCAGGGACTACAAAGGGACCATCCTTCTCGTTTCCCATGACCGCTATTTCCTGGATGAGGCTGTGACGAAGATCTGGTCCATCGAAGGAAAGAAGCTCATTGAGCATAATGGGAATTATTCCAGTTATATGGATGCGCGGAAGCAGCGGAGGCTGACGCAGCAGCGGGAATATGAAAAGCAGCAGAAAATGGTGGAGCGGATCGAGAGCCAGATGAAGGAACTCACCTCCTGGTCGAAAAAAGCCCACGCCGAGTCCACGAAACAGGAAGGGTACAAAGAACATTACCGCGTCAAAGCAAAACGCATGGACACCCAGGTCAAATCCAAGCAAAAACGCCTGGAGAAGGAACTAGAGAAAGCAAAGGTGACAGAGGTCGAAGAAGAACATAACGTCCGCTTCAGCATCCAATCCACACACAAAACAGGGAAACGGTTCCTTGAAGTGAGGAATCTGAAAAAATCCTTTGAGGGACGGACCTTATTCAAGAACGTCCATTTTACCATCCAGCATGGGGAAAAAATTGCGGTCACAGGACCGAACGGAAGCGGGAAAACGACATTGCTGAAGATCATCCTTGGAGCGGAAGCGGCAGAAGGGGATGTTTGGGTGTCGCCGTCTGCCACGATCGGCTACCTGACCCAGGAAGTGTTCGATCTGCCCCTCGACGAGACACCGGGAGAGCTTTTTCATAAAGAAACCTTTGCGGAAAGAGGGAAAGTCCAGACGTTGATGAAGCATCTTGGATTCCAGACGTCTCATTGGAAGGAACCGATCCGAAATATGAGCATGGGAGAACGGGTGAAGATTAAGCTGATGAAATATATCCTGGAGGAAAAGGATGCCTTAATACTGGATGAACCGACGAACCACTTGGATCTCGCTTCACGTGAACAGCTGGAGGAAACCCTTTCCCAGTACAATGGAACTCTGATCATCGTCACCCATGACCGATATTTCCTTGAGAAAACGACGGACATCAAGCTGGTGATCGAAAACGGGACCATAAAGAAGGAGCTGGATGAGCCGGCATCTGAACGTGATGACAAAGAAGAACAGCGGATGAAACTCGAGACGGAGAGGCAGGAAGTGCTGGGGCGTCTCAGTTTTATGGTACCGGGAGATGAGGGATATGCAGAACTCGACAGGAAGTTTATCGAATTGAGTAGACAGATGAATGAATTGAAGTGATAAAAGGGACGTTCCGAATCAACATGGAACGTCCCTTTTTTTATCACCTATACCAAAAAAGTCCAGACAATACCAAAAGAGTGCTAGTGAAAGCGATTACAAACACTCAGAATTCTCAATATAATTAACCTTGAGCTTGATAACAAAGGGGGAGTAAGAAATGAGGAAAACGGTAAAAGTTGTTTCAATGTTAATGGTTCTCATTCTATTCATGGGTATGCTTGCAGCATGTAACAGTAGCAGTACGGGTGGCAAGAAGGGTGTCAGTGTAGGAATCGTCCTGCCGACAAAAGACGAACCGAGATGGGTGCAGGATGAAAAGCGCTTTAAAGATGCGTTGAAGGATTCCGAGTATACCACGGAAATTCTGTTCAGCCAAGGCTCTTCTGCCAAGGAGAAAGAAAATGTAGAAACTCTGATCAATAAAGGGATCGACGTACTGATCATCACGCCGCAGGATGGGGCTGCAGCAGCGGCTGCCGTTGAGTCAGCGAAGAAGGAAGGCATTACGGTCATTTCATATGATCGTCTGATTACGAATACAGATGCGGTTGATTATTATGTGACATTCGACAGCGTAGCCGTTGGGGAAGCCCAGGGACAATACCTGATCGATCACGCTGAGGGCAAGGATGTACCACTTTACTTGTATGCCGGTGCAGCTTCCGATAACAATGCGTTCCTGTTCTTTGAAGGCGCTTGGAAAGTCCTTCAGCCGAAGATTGCAGATGGAACATTTAAAATCGCGAATTCAAGTGAAGCAGAGTCACTTAAGGATACAGCTGAGTTAAGCCGTGACGAAATGAGTAAAATCCTTGGCCAGGTGACAACGAACTGGGATCCGAACGAAGCGAAGAACAAAGCACAAACACATCTGACAGCAGCAGGCGCGGATATGAAGGGGAATGTGGCCGTCCTTGCACCGAATGATGGTACAGCACGTTCCATCGCGGATGTATTTGCTTCTGACAAAGCAGTAACCAGCTACGTTGTCACAGGTCAGGATGCAGAAAAAGCGTCTGTTCAATATGTGATTGATGGTAAACAGTCCATGATAGTCTTCAAAGACGTACGTACGCTTGTAACGGATGCCATGGGCATTGCCGTTGACGTACTGGATGGAAAAACACCTGAAACGACGGGTTCTTATGATAATGGTAAGAAAGATGTTGAAGCGAAGCAAACGGAAGTCATCGTGGTTGATCAAGACAATGTGAAGGAAGAACTGATCGATTCAGGATATTACAAAGCGGACGAATTTACAGGATTAAAGGAATAGCCATAAGCGGGATGGTGGCCGGAAAGCCGCCGCCATCCTGTATTGTCATTGCTTTTGTTAAAGGGGGTTAAGTGTGATGAAGAAGTATTTGTTAGAAATGAATGATATCTCCAAGGAATTTACGGGTGTCAAAGCACTGAGTGATGTGAATTTCAAGGTGGAAGAAGGGGAGATTCATTGCTTGATAGGTGAAAACGGTGCTGGGAAATCCACGCTAATGAAAGTGCTGAGCGGGGTGTATCCGTATGGGACGTATACGGGGGACATCGTGTTCGATGGAGCCGTTCAGCAATTTAACAAAATCAGTGACAGTGTCAACACAGGGATTGCCATCATCTATCAGGAGCTGGCTCTCTTTCCGGATCTGACCGTTTATGAAAATATTTTTGCAGGGAATGAAGTAAAGCTCGGTGGTTTCATTGATTGGAACCGGACCATCGTGGAGGCGCAGAAGCTTCTGAATAAAGTGAAGCTGGATGTGAATCCCGATACTCTTGTGAGGGACCTCAGCGTAGGGAAACGCCAGCTGGTCGAGATAGCGAAGGCTTTGAGCAAAGACGTGAAATTATTGATTTTGGATGAACCGACAGCAGCATTGAATGAAGACGACAGTGAGAATCTGCTGGAATTACTGAAGGATCTGAAAAAACAAGGCATCACATGTATCATGATTTCCCACAAGTTAAAGGAAGTCATTCACATCGCCGATAAGGCGACCGTTCTCAGGGATGGTAAAACCATTTGCACCCTGGATGCATCAAAGGAAGAAGTATCGGAAGGGATCATCATCAAGAATATGGTGGGCCGTTCCATTGAAGATATCTACCCGAAACGACCGAATAAATCCCATGGTGACCCCATTTTGGAACTTCAAAATTGGTCTGCCTATGACCCGCAGCTTGGCAGACAGGTGATCAAGAATGTGGACCTTCATGTGAAAAAAGGGGAAATCGTAGGGATTGCGGGCCTCATGGGATCTGGTCGAACAGAGCTTGCCTTGAGCATATTCGGCAATGCGAAATCATACAAGCTTGAAGGAAACCTTATATGGAATGATAACCTTACCACACTCAAACATACGAAGGATGCCATCAAGGCAGGAATCGCTTATGTAACAGAGGATCGTAAAGATGACGGGCTTTTCCTTTTGCAGGATATTAAAAGTAATATATCGGCTGCCAATTTAGGCGGAATCTCCTCCAAAGGGGTGATCAATGATAATGAAGAAATCAAGGTGGCTGAACGCTATCATTCTTCTCTTCATATCAAGGCATCTTCCCTTGAACAGCTCGTCGGGAACTTGAGCGGGGGGAATCAGCAGAAAGTATCCATCGGGAAATGGCTCTTCGTTGGACCGAAGCTTCTCATTCTGGATGAACCGACCAGGGGAATCGATGTCGGGGCGAAGTTCGAAATCTATACGGTGATGAACGAGCTGATCGAGCAGGGACTCAGCATCATCATGATTTCCTCCGAGCTCGGGGAAGTACTCGGGATGAGTGACCGTGTATACGTCATGGCCCAGGGTGAGATCAAAGGGGAACTACAAGTGGACGACGCCAGTCAGGAAAAAATAATGGAACTTGCAACGCAATAAGGGGGTAAACACATATGAATATCTTTCAAGAAACTAGAATGCTGATTCGCGACAACATCCGTGATTACGGCATGTATATTGCACTATTCGCTATCATACTTACATTTACGTTTATGACGGACGGGTTATTCATGACGTCAAGGAACATTAGTAATCTATTGGATTCTGCAGGTTATATCGCCGTGCTTGCTGTCGGGATGACCCTTGTCATCGTCATCCGGCATATCGATCTGTCTGTCGGGTATGCGGCGGGATTCCTTGGTGCCATTGCAGCCATCCTGCTGACACAAGCGGGTCTTTCCACATGGCTGACAATTCCGATCATCCTCATCATCGGAGCCATCGTCGGGCTATTCAACGGTCTTCTTGTGGCGCAGATCGGAATTCCATCTTTCGTGGCGACGTTAGCCGGAATGCTGATTTTCCGCGGAGCGCTTTTGCAGGTGACGGAGAAGACAGGGACCATCATCATTCAGGACGACCATTTTAATGCCATTGGAAACGGGTTTATCCCATCCCTGATGGAAGTGGGCGGACTTCATCTTCTATCCCTTCTTGTGGGGCTCGTCGGGATCATCCTCTATATTTATAGTGAAATCTCGACAAGACGAAATAAGATCAAATACGAGTTTGAAGTCATCTCTTCACCGATTTTCGCCTTGAAGCTCGTCTTCGTTTCAGCCATCATCGGATATGTGACATGGATTCTTGCGGGATATCACGGATTTTCCTGGACGGTCATCATCATTCTGATCGTTGTGGTCGTCTATCACTTCCTGACCTCCAAAACGGTCCTTGGCCGCCATATTTATGCCGTGGGAAGCAATCCCGAAGCGGCCCATCTCAGCGGGATCAATGTAAAGAAAATCACCTATATCGTCTTCGGTTCAATGGGGATGCTTGCAGCTCTATCCGGTATATTGTTCACATCACGTCTTCAATCCGCCACGACCACTGCCGGAACGTTATTTGAACTGGATGCCATCGCTGCTGCCTACGTGGGAGGGGTATCATCTGCAGGCGGTGTCGGGAAAGTGACGGGTGCCATCATCGGGGCCATCGTCATGGCTTCATTGACAAGTGGCATGAACCTCCTTGGCGTCGGGATCTCCTATCAATATATGATTCGCGGAGGGGTGCTAGCAGGGGCTGTCATCTTTGACGTCATGACCCGCAAGAAAAGATAATCGAAGCAGCCGGATTCCTTAGGAGTCCGGCCTTGTTCTTTTTTTAAAAAATGCTGTTGTTGATTGAGAATATTCAAAAAGTACATGAACCGTCCCAAAGTTTCCTGTGCTATGATAAAAGTAATAGTTCAAACTGATGGGAGGGGGCGTGTCGGGTGCGTAAGATCCGTTTTGTCGGCCTTGTAGTGGTCGTACTTATGTTGTGTCATTTAACATTTTTATCTGCAAAAAAGGTAATCGAAGCCGACGCGCACCTACCTGGTGAGATGGGGATGGCGGGTGAAGACCGGCACAGGCTCGTGCTGATTACTCAGGATACCCGGACGCCGTTTTGGGACAAGGTAGCAAAGGGTGCAAAGCGGCAGGCAGAAGAAGAGGGTGTGAGCCTTGAAGTATGGGGAAGCTTCGGGAAAAATCAGGAGGAGTTCCTGAAAAATATTGAAATCGCCATTCAATCGAAGGTCGATGGGATCCTGATCCAGGGGACGGATACACCTGATTTCAAGGAGCTCACAAAGGTGAAGGCTTCCTTCAACGGGATTCCTGTCATAACGGTCGCCAACGATGTTCCGATGGAGGAGAGCTTGCGCCGTACATATGTAGGGTCTGATCAATATGAAGCAGGGAAACTGGTGGCAAAAGAGCTTCTCCGTAAAATGGGGGATAAGGGAAAGATTGTCCTCATGGTGGATCGTGATCAGGAATATTATCAAAAAGAACGGATCAGGGGCATCCGCGATGTGATGAAGGGATACCCCTACATAGAACTGGTGGACGGTGAAACAGGAAGGGAACGGGATCAAATCATCACAACAACGAGGGATGTCATGAACCGCTACCCGGATATCGATGCGTTCATCTCTGTCAATGCAAGTAATCTCGGGGCCATGATCGATGAAATAAGTAAGCGCTCTCAAGAAGAATCGTATTTCATTTATTCCTTTGATGATGGACCGGAATCGTTGACCCTATTATCACGGGGGATGATTGACGGTGTGGTGGAGCAGGAGCCGGAGAAAATGGGCGAAATGAGCGTCCGTCTCATGGAAGAGTGGCTGAATGGGGATACCGTCCCCCTTGACGAGAAAGGGTATCTGACCGATTTGAAGATGTTGAAAGTGGAGAAGGACCAATGACAAACATCCAGAAAAAAATCCTTACCCTCACCACGGTGGTCATGATCATCATGTCCGCCATCTGGCTCGCCCTGACTTACTATAATTATAGGACACATGAGGAATACAATGAGATTCTCAAGCGCTATCTGAACATGAATGAAGTATCAAGGGCAAGTCAGCAGGTGGTCACCGACTTGAATAACTACATGGTCGACACCAATGACAAAACCCTTAAACAACTGGAGAAAAGCAAGGAAGGACTTGAATCGACCAAGTCCGGTGTCTATTCCCTGCGAAATCGGGATAACGACTTTACCTTGACCAACTATCTTAACCTGATTGATAGTCTGGTAGAAACGACGGACCGATTGATCCTGTTCCAGAAAGAACGGGATGCCGAAGCTTCTGCACAGGAGTTTGCCGAGGCAAACCGGATATCAGGCTATATTTCTGAGATGACCCTGACCCTCATCGACAAAGAATTGACGACGTACAATGTGATGTACAGGGGAATCATGGAACAGTCAGCGGAGGTCATCAAGCTTGGGATTTGGGTGCTCCTTCTCATTACTTGTCTGCTCCTGATCGCTTCCTATTGGTTCTCACTCGGGATTACGCGTCCGGTCTTTCAGTTGACGAGAGCCGCAAATGAACTGTCAAAGGGGAATTTCAGTCGGCAGGTAAAGGTAGAGGGAAGCGATGAAATCGCCTTTTTGGCGAAGACCTTCGACCGCATGAGGATCAATATTAATAATCTGATCTCGGAAATCAAGCAGAAAGCGGCACTGGAACGGGAACTTCAGGAAAGTAAGCTCCTCTTGCAGGAAAGCCAGTTTAGAAGCCTCCAGAGTCAGATCAATCCACATTTCTTATTTAATACGTTGAATACCCTTTCGAAGAAGGCGTACTTGGAAGGATCAGAGGAAACGAGCGACCTCCTCGTGAGTGTGGCGGGGATCCTCCGTTATAATCTGAAACGACAGAACAGGTCTGTTACCTTGAGGGACGAAATTCATGTACTGGAACAATATATGCATATTCAAAAAGCACGTTTCACTGATCGATTGCAGCTTCATATGGAGGTCGATGAAGCCTGCATGGACGTTCCAATCCCGGCACTGACCCTGCAGCCCATCGTGGAAAATGCCGTCATACATGCGGTGGAACCGAAAGAGGATGGGGGGACGATCTGGTTTCGTGTCCGTGAAGAAGACAGTATCATCCTGGTTGAGATACAGGATGATGGCGTGGGGATGTCACGTGAGAAAATGCGGCAGATCCTCCAGGAAGAAGGATCCCGTGAAGGCCATTCAACAGGGATTGGCTTTAGCAATGTAGTAAAGCGGCTTCAATTATTTTATGGGTTTGAAGATGTCCTCCGGATTGAAAGTGAAGAGGGCAAGGGTACTAAAATTTCGCTGAGGATTATAAGGGAAGGAGCAGGTGTGGATGATCAAGCTTCTCATAGTGGATGATGAGCAGTTGGAACGTGAAGGAATGCAGACGATTTTACAGAAGAATTTTCCCGGACTTGACATTCAGCAGGCAAAGAACGGGATGATGGCTGTGGAGAAGGCAAAGGAATATTCTCCCGATCTGATTTTGATGGATATTAAAATGCCTGTCATGAATGGTCTTGAGGCTATGGAAATCATCAACGGGGAACAGCCCCATATCAAATTCATCATGGTGACGGCCTATGATACCTTTTCGTACATGAAGGCAGCCATCAAGCTTGGTGTCAAGGACTATATACTGAAGCCCAGCAAAGCTTCTGAGATCGTGCATACAATCAGCAAGGTGCTCGAACAGATTGAACAAGAGCGTGAACGGCATGTAGAAACCTTGCATCAGAAGGAAAAGTGGCAAAAGACACAGAGGCTGGTTGAAACCGATGTGGTCACCCAGCTATTATTCGATCACGTCCATGAAGTTCATGTCGATATGCTCATGGACATGCTCGAAATCCCTTCGTCAGAGGAAATGTTCGTGATGGTCCTGCACCTTCCTGAAGGAGGAGAAATACAATACTCAGCCATCCGGAAGAAAGTGTTACAAAGTGGATGGACCGGGGCGTTATACGGCAGGCAGCTCCCCATCATCGTGTTCAGGCAGCCTGCGACCACCTACAGGTCCCAGGCAACCCTCTTGGCAAGGGAATTACTTTCACTTGCTAAAGACAATGAAAAGGAATGGTTCATCGGAATCGGAAAGGTATATCATTCATTGGATCAAGTGCGTCATTCCTATCAGGAAGCGATGCTTGCCACTGTCGATACACTGGTGAAAAAAAAATACCGCTTTTTCGAAGAAATCCCCCTGGAGCCCGGAAAACGGAAACAGGCCATGATGGATCAGAAGGACTTAATGGAAAAAATCAGACTGGGGAAGTGGGATCAGGTGCATGCCCGGATCATGAATTCTTTCACATTATTGGAGAAAGAACGGACGCCCCTCGTTTACACCCAGCAACGGACCCTCGAGGTACTGTGGATGATTTCCCGGACCTTGAGTGAATGCGGGGTCGAAACAGCCACGCCTCTTTTCGCGGTACAGCCAATGGATTATCGCCAGTTGCGGGAAGAGACCGAACGGCTCCTAAGCGGGATGAAGGACTCTTATACAGAACGCTTCAACCGGATGGAGAGCGATACATTTCAACAAATCAAACAGTACATCCAAGATCATTCCCATCAAGACATATCATTGGATACCCTCGCACAAAAAGTGAACCTGAGCCCTATTTATATTAGTAAGATGTTCAAGGAGAAACAAGGGGTCAACTACATCGATTTCCTGACGGAGTGCCGTATGGAGAAGGCGAAAACGCTGCTCAGTGACATGGAGAAAAGCATAAAGGAAATCACATTCGAAGTGGGATACCATGACCCGAATTACTTCAGCAAGGTCTTTAAGAAAATGACCCATTATTCTCCAAAAGAGTACCGAAAGACATTGCTTGGCCAACATGCATGAAGGGGAAGAGACACCATGGTGCATTGGAAGAAACGGATAAACATAGGCTGGATAATGATCATCGTGCTGATACTGACTGCATGCGTGCAGAGGGATCCCGTCGAACAGGTGCATAAGGAAGAAGAGAATACCCCTCCCGACGTCGTGAAAATCGGATTCTCAATGGATACACTTGAGGAGGAACGATGGGTGAGGGACCGTGATCTATTCAAACAGGCAGTCGAAGACCTGGGGGCGGAAGTGGAGATCATGGAGGCAAGAGGGAACGATGCCCTTCAAGTCCTTCAGGCAGAAACGTTGATCAGTCAGGGGATCGATGTGCTTGTCATCGTCCCTTATAACGCGGAAGCCGCGGCGGCCATTGTGCAGAAAGCCCATCGAGCCGGCATTAAGGTGGTTTCGTATGACCGGCTTGTGAAAAACGCCGACATCGATCTGTATATCTCATTTGATAACGAACGGGTAGGGGAGCTCCAGGCAAAAGCCCTTACAGAACGTGTCCCTAAGGGGAAGTATGTGTACATTGGAGGGGCCGATACAGACTACAATGCCCACCTGATGAAAAAAGGGGTCTTCAGCGTATTGGATTCTCTAATTGACCAAGGGGATATCCAGATCGTCTATGATCAATGGACAGATAACTGGCTGCCCGGGAACGCCTATTCCAATATGAAAGAGGCACTGACAGTCAACCACAATGAAATAGACGCGGTTATTGCGGCCAATGATGCAACCGCCGGAATGGCATTGAAGGCACTGGAAGAAGCAGGCCTCGAAGGGAAAGTCCCCATCGCCGGACAGGACGCAGAGCTTGCCGCTGCCCAAAGAATCGTTCGCGGTACCCAAACGATGACCGTCTACAAACCGATCAATACCCTTGCCCGTGAAGCGGCATCCCTTGCCATCGCACTCGCCAAAGACGAATACATCGACACCGATAAAAAAATCAACAATGGTAAAATCGAAGTCCCATCCGTCCTCCTTGAACCCATTGCCGTAAATCGGGACAACCTTGACCGCACCATCATCGCGGATGGTTTTCATTCAAAGGAGGACGTTTATAAGTAATCCTGTGCGAGAAAAGCATCCGAAATATCGGGTGCTTTTATTTTATTCTTTTTATAGGAAAACACTGTGCAATCGTACCTCTCGTCAAGAAAATGGGAAGAACCCTGCAAAAATAGTACTTTCATAATTTTTCCAATTCAATTATACTCAACATAAACGAATGGAATGGGGGATGGGGAAATCGTGCGAAAAATGGCTTTTATGTTCCTGACAGGTTCTTTACTCTTTGCAGGCTGTTCAAATTCAGAACAAGCAGATGCCTACACCGTGAAGGAAGCGACTGACAATGGTGACACGCTGGTCGATGAGGAAGGGGAAGTAACCAACCTGGACAAACTACTGCGTTTTGTAGATGGGGTACAGGAGAAGAAAGAGTCTGAAGTGACGGTATCGAACTTCTTCAACAACCAGATAAGTGTGAATGAAATCTCGTTCGATGGAAATAAAGTCAATTATCTTTTAAAGACCGGAACCGGGGAAGAAAAGAGAAGTGCGGTTTGCGAAGGAATTGAAGAGAGGAGCGGATTCATCTCTTTGCAGGGGTGCGACGGCGAAGAGGAATCCATTGGGATCGTGCAGGTCTCGGAATATAAAATAAATAAGGCCAGGGCTTCCATGAAAGACTGACTGGCAGCATCCATATCCTTTAGATAAGAAAGGTTACTCCCCAGAGAGTAACCTTTTATACATTTGCTTGGTGGAAGAAGCTTTACTTTGCGCTACTACGTTCGTCAGAGTTGAATCAAGCGATAAGGAGAACGATCTTATCCTTACCGGCCTCCCGTCCAAAACTTCAAATGATTGGACTGTCCACGACAATAGGCATCATACCCTTCGTTTTTATGGGTATCATAGCAATCCCCTGTTAAGTACCCTTGTGAAAAATATCTCTCCTTAATACTGCCCACGATGACAACTCCCATCATGAATGAAAAGGGAATCAAGACGAATAACCAAACCATCAGCACAACCTCCTTTTTTAATAGGAAAAGCAGGTGAACTTCCAACTCTTGTCATATCTATTACTATCGTATCATATATGATATGGAAAAATATAGATAATCATTCTGGGTAAGGCATTCCTTTTGTCCTCCGCATACCTCAAGATATTACCGAATATGATTTTTAACAGGACGGTCCTATCCGTAGGCCATCTGGTATATAATGAATCTATCACCCTCAGGAGGTACATATGAAACAGCAAAACTATGAAAATCACAGCAAGGTCGATCCGGTGTTTCATGTAGGGATCGCCCTGTCAGCCCTTGTCACCCTTATTTTGACGATTATATTTTTCGTGAAGAATGTGGGCACGGAGACATTGCTTAGCTTTATTCTTCTCCTAGTCGTGATCACATTGATCCTGGTCGGGGTGAGGCTCCGGACGTATGCCCTTCAGGTGCAGGACCGTGTTATCCGTACGGAAGAGCAATTCCGTTATTATCGGTTAACAGGTAAAGACCTTGACGGCCGGCTATCCCTGAAGCAGATCATCGCACTCAGGTTTGCTCCGGATGAAGAATTTCCGGTGCTGGTCGAACGGACACTGGCGGAAAACTTAACACCCAATGACATTAAAAAAGCTGTGCAGAACTGGCGTGCAGATCATCATCGTGTATAAACAACAAGGATTGGACCGCTCATTCATGGGCGGTTACGTTTTTTTAGAAGGAGGCTCGTTATGCCGAACGAAATCATGGTGGATGTGAAAGAGTTAGTGAAAAGATATGGTTCCTTTACGGCCGTGAAGGGAGTCCGTTTTCAGGTGGAGAAGGGTGAAATCTTCGGATTGCTCGGGCCGAACGGGGCCGGGAAGACGACGACGATCGAGATGCTCGTGGGACTCCGGAAGCCGGACGCGGGGACGGCAACCTTAGCGGGATTTGACGTGAAAAAAGATGTGAATAAAGTAAAGGAAGTGATCGGGGTCCAGCTTCAGTCGACCTCACTGTTTGAACTGCTCAAGGTGGAGGAAATCCTTCATTTGTATGCGAGCTTTTATCCGAAGAATGTGGACATCGATCAACTGATTGAGGACATGCTGCTGACGGAGAAGCGGAAGGACCGGATCAAGGGACTTTCCGGCGGACAGAAGCAGCGTCTGGCGATTGCCCTGGCACTGATTCATGATCCGAATATTGTGTTCCTAGATGAACCGACAACGGGACTGGATCCTCAGGCAAGGAGGACGCTTTGGGATATTGTGCTTCGACTCAAGGAGAGGGGAAAGACGGTGATCCTGTCGACTCACTATATGGATGAAGCCCATGTTCTCTGCGACCGTATCGGCATCATGGACCAGGGGGAGCTGATCGCCCTCGATACGCCGACGAATCTTGTGAAAACGTTGCAGTCAACGAGTACGATCGAGTTCCATTTGGACAATCCTCCTGAGCAAGTTTGGTTTATGAAGATGGATGGAGTGGAAGAAGTAGCGATCAAGGATACCTTCGTCCAGCTTTACACCGATGAGCTGCAAAGGGCGTTGACTTCCCTGATTACCTTGTCGACAGAGCATGATTTGAAAATCGAGGACCTCCAGACGCGTCAGGCGACGTTAGAGGATGTCTTCATTCATATGACAGGAAGGAGGCTGCGGGAATCATGAGAGCGTATTGGCAGCTGACACTGGCACAATTGCGGATTTTTGCACGAAACAAACAAGTATTATTCTTCACTCTTCTCTTCCCGGTCATCCTGATGGTGGCCCTCGGTTCATTCGCAGGGGGAGGGGACTCGGTTTCGCTCTCGGTAGGGATGGTCGACAATGATCAAACCGGTGCCTCAAAGGATTTAAAGGACTTATTCTTAAAAAATGATGGAATCGAAACAGCAAAATTTGACGACATCAAAACGGGGAAAAAAGCCGTGAAGAACGGTGATATCCAGCTTCTGATCACAATTCCGAAAGGATACAGTGAAAACGTGAAGGCACGGGAAGAACCATTTTCGATTCCCGTTTACTATAACGAAAAGAACCTGGCAACCGCTGAGCTTGGACTTACGGTTGTGAATGGGATCATCGATCAATACAGTAAGGACCTTGTCGATTACAAGCCTGTCGTGACGGTGGAAAAAGTGGGAATCGAAGCATTGAACATTCGCTATGTCGACTTCCTTGTTCCCGGGATTGTCGCCATGATGATCATGAGCAACAATATGAACGGGGTGGCCGGTCAGATCTCCGCTTGGCGGGAGCGTGGAATCCTCCGCCGTATGCAGGGGACGAGACTGAAGGCCTCTACCTTCATCGCGGCTCAGATCACGGCCCGCCTGATGCTAAACGGGACGCAGGCACTCCTGGTCGTATTGATTGCCGATCTTATTTTTGACATCAACGTGGCAGGCTCGTGGCTTGCGATGATATTCTTCATCATTCTCGGGACCCTGGCGTTTATGTCCCTCGGCTTCATCATTGCGGGGATGGCGAAGAATCCGGAAAGTGCGGGTCCGATTGCGGGCTTCGTGACGTTCCCCATGCTGTTTCTAGGCGGGGTGTTCTTCCCGATCAACGATATGCCGGACATCATCCAGCCCATCGTGAAGGTCTTGCCGATCGCTCACCTCAGTTCCGCACTGCGGGAGACGATGAATCTCGGGACACCGTTCCTGGAGCTTGGGATGGAGACACTGATCCTTGGAGCGTGGCTCGTTGGTGGGTTTGCGTTGGCTAGTTATGTGTTTAAGTGGGAATAGAAAAAAAGTCCAATCGGATCAGCCCGATTGGACTTTTTTCATGCCCTCTTCTCCAAATCCTTTGCCGTCTCACTCATCTCCACGTCGCTTCCTTCTTTATAGGTTCCGAACAACACATCGACAAATGGGGTGGAGACCCCGTACCAATAGTTCTCATTCTTATAATGATGGAGGATATGGGTCTTTTTAAGCCAGCGACCGAACCGTGTCTTCGGCTTCATTGGACGGTGTGCGACATAGTGCTTCCATTCGTATACAAAGAACATGAAGAGAATCCCGGTGGTGAAAGCAAGGGTGAAGGACATCGAACCGGTCAGGAAATAAAATAACAGACACAGGACAAAGAGGTTGGGTGCGCTGTACCAGATCGGCAGAAAGAGGAGCTTCAAGTCATTCGGCTTCTTATGGTGATCATAGTGCAGGCGTTTGATTAAGTTCAGTAAAAAAGGGTTCTTCGGTGACTTGATGTGAAAGAGGAAGCGGTGGGTAAGGTATTCACTGAACATGTAGGTGACGATCCCGACGGCAAAAAATAACAAGCTGAATAGGGAAAGCTCCATCGTGAATAAAAATCCGAGTACCATTAGAAAAATACCTACCATTACTAAAATATCAAAGTGTAAAAAGAAATCCCGATACAATCGATTCTTTTTCATCCTTCCTTGCCTCCATCCATTTTTTGTTTCCATAGACGTATGCTTGTTTCCATCATGTCCCGGATGGTTTGCCCGGCTTGTTGGATGTCCCCGGCCAATATCCATTCCAGAAGTCTGTTGTAATAGTCACGTGAAGCGTTCCTGTGTTCGGATTCCGAGAAGTATTTCTCTGCCATCCTGATATAAATATCCTTAAAGCTGTTCAGGATCAAGAGATAAATGGGATTCGGCGACAGCATGGCGACCCCGTGCTGAATCTGCCAGTCGAATTCCGCATAGGCATTGGCTTCGTCCGGTATGTCCTCAAACGGGGCAAAGAGGGAAACGACCTTCAGCCTGCTGTTTTCCAGGGCATCCTTGAAATAAGCCGGTGTAATCGAGACCCGCAGCTGTAGCATATGGACGATGAATTCATCCGGAATCTCCTCCTCGTGCTGAAGGATGGTGACGATCGTCATCAAGTTCCCCTGCTTCCAGTAATCATTCACGACTGAGGGCATACCCTTACGGCTGGTAATCCAGCCGTCCCGTTCCAGGCGCTGTAGAGCTTCGCGAATAGTGGGGCGACCGACTTTGTATTGGGCAGCCAATTCCCTCTCAGATTGAAGGGGTTCCTCCACCTCAAGAGATCCTGCCAAAATGGATCGTGTAATGTCCCGAGCGATGAGATCCGAAGAACGTTCTTTCATGTAGGTACCTCCTGATTGGTAATACCAATTTTTATTATGGTAATACCATTATATGATTCTAGTGTATGTATTTGTCAATAAATTCTGAAATTTAATTACGGTACTTTTCAACACCTTATTTCTTGACTCCAACTAGTTGACCCCCTAAACTATAAAATAGAATAATTAGTTTAGGGGGTCAACTAGTTGGATAAGCGGTTAATTGAAGCAGTCGAGCTGTTCGAGGATGTGATGGTATTCGGAACAGATCGGGTGCTGAAGAATGTAAAGGCTGATGTGTGGCAGGAATATTCACCTGAGCAGATTCAGGTGCTGAAGCTTGTCAATAAGAATGGTCCGCTTGCAGGGGGTGTGATCGCCGAGCTCCAGGGGGTTCATAAGAGTGCGATTTCGAACCGGTTGAAGAGGCTTGAAGAGAAAGGGCTCATCGAAATCGTAAAGGCGGAAGGAGATCAGCGAAGCAAGCTTGTATGCCTCACGGAGGATGGGCAGAGGGTCGTGACCGAGTCCGATCAAGCGGTCTATGCTTATATCGAAGACTTATTCGCCGATCACGTGAAGGACGAGGAGCTGGATCAATTCCTGACCATGTTCAGGAAAATCAGATCGATTTTGAAATTGGAGGGTGAAAAAGGATGAAATCCATCATCAAATTCAAGTGGCCGGTTACCATCGGCCTTCTTATTATAACGGTTTTATTGTTTATGATTTCGCCAAACCTGTCGAAGCAGGCAGAAGATGCTGGGACATTCCAACTCCCTGAAGATGCCGCGTCAAAGAAAGCAATGGAAATGCTGAATGACGCCGGGGCAGGTGAGGAAACAATATCTCTTGTTTATTCACTGGACGAAAAGCTGACGGATTCAGCGAAGAAAGACATTGCCTCAAATGTAGATGAACTGAAAGAGCTTGGGGACCCGGTCAGTTCGGTCCTCGATCCATTTGAAAGCAAGGAGCTGGAAGCACAGCTTGTCTCAAAAGACAAAAAGACCGTCCTTGTTCCCATCACCGTTGACGGAACACAGGAGGAAGTGGTGGAGCTTGCTGATTCTATTAAATCAGACATCCTGAAAGGTGAGTCATCCGTTTACCTGACGGGGGAAGCCATCATCAACAACGATGTCAACCTGAGCGCGCAGGAAGGATTGAAACGGACGGAAATTATTACGGTCGTGCTGATCTTTGCCCTGTTATTAGCCGTATTCCGTTCGATTGTGACCCCATTGATTCCGTTAGTGGCCGTTGGGATCACCTATTTACTCAGTCAATCGATCGTCGCGTTTTTCATCGATTGGTTCGGCTTTCCCGTATCGAACTATACGCAGATCTTCCTTGTGGCTATCCTGTTCGGGATCGGGACCGATTATTGCATCCTGTTACTGAGTCGGTTCAAGGAAGAGCTGGGTGCAGGTCAGCCCATCAATGAGGCGATCATCCGCACGTATAAGACCGCGGGACGCACGCTTTACATAAGCGGTCTCGCCGTGTTCATCGGATTCTTCGCCATCGGGTTTGCCGATTTCCCGATCTTTAAATCAGCTGTAGCCGTGGCGGTGGGGATCGCGGTTCTGTTATTAGTATTGAGCACGGTCATGCCGTTCTTTATGGCGACCTTAAAGGAAAAATTGTTCTGGCCTTCGAAGAAATCCGTTTCCCACAATGACAGTAAGTTATGGGCATGGATGGGCAAGCTTTCCGTCAATCGTCCCCTGTTGTCCATGGCAGTGGTGGCGGTTATCACCGTTCCACTTTTATTCACATACGACGATGCCCTGTCCTTCAATACGGTGGATGAAATCGGGGACAGCTATGATTCAGTAAAAGGTCTACAGGCGATTGAAGATGGATTCGGTCAAGGGGATTCCCTTCCAGTCCAGGTTCTGCTTTCAAGCGATGAGAAGCTTGTGACCGAGGATGCCGTGCCTTATGTAGAAAAATTGAGCCGTGAGCTTGCAAAAGTCGACGGGGTGAAGAGTGTACGTTCCATCACACGTCCTGCCGGGGATGCGATAGAAGAATTCAATGCGGACTACCAGCTTGGAAAGATTGCTGAAGGTGTGAACGGAGCGGCTGACGGGCTCGACCAGGCCGTAAAAGGACTCAGCCAGCAGGCAGCCTTAGCAGGTCAGGGTCAGGCGCCTCAACAGGGAGCACCAAATCCACTGGATGGATTGAACCAGATCACAGGTGGATTGAAGCAGGCCGGAGATCAACTTCAGGGGATGAGTGACAGCGAGACCATCCGCGATACCGGGTTATACTTACCACCGGGTACATTGGAAAATAAAGAATTTGCCCAGGTGATCGACCGGTATTCTTTTGGAGAAGAAAAAGGGTTGAAGCTTGAAGTTATCCTGTCCGATAATCCGTATTCACCGGAAGCCATCGACACCGTGGACCGGATCAATGAAACGACGGTACGGGTCATCAAGGATACGCCTCTTGAAGATACCGAGGTCGCCATCGGAGGAGTCTCAAGCATCAACCGTGACCTGAGTGATATTTCAACGAGTGACTTCACCCAGACGGTGACGATCATGCTCATCAGTTTGTTTGTGGTCCTGGCAATCCTGTTCCGATCCTTCATCATGCCGCTTTACATGATCGGATCCCTGCTACTGACGTACTTCACGTCTGTTGCCGTAGCTGAGTGGATCTTCGTAGAGGGACTTGGATATGACGGCATCAGCTGGGCCGTTCCGTTCTTCGGATTCGTCATGCTCGTAGCACTTGGGGTAGACTATTCGATCTTCCTCATGGATCGTTTCCGTGAACAGTCGGCAGGAGGCATGACGGTGACCGACGCCATCAAAGCATCGATGGCAAAGATGGGAACCGTCATCATTACGGCAGCCATCATCCTCGCAGGTACATTTGGGGCCATGGTGCCGTCCGGGGTACTCAGTCTTGTGCAGATTGCGACAATCGTCATAACCGGACTGCTTCTGTATGGACTGATCGTCCTGCCACTATTGATACCAGCCATGACCGTGTCCTTCGGTAATGGAGTGTGGTGGCCGTTCCGACCGAAGAAGGAAAAGTAGATGGAGAGCAGCCCGTTCTATTAGAGAGCGGGCTGTCTTTTGAGTAAAAGACTAGTTTTGGTAAAAAAACAGGCGGAATACTCTGAATTTTAGTTCGATTAATAGGGGAAAAATATTTTTCTGGAAAACTAATCAGAATCTCTACTGATGTTGTCGGGTTTCCCTTTGACATATAAGGGTTCAGAGGGTGTGAAGGTACTTCCAAACCTTTATCACCAAGCATTCATGCCACTATTTTCACTTTTGTTTTTTCACAAAATAGTTTATAATAATCAGATAATACTAGATATTTTACCCTATGAATCATTATAATAGAAGATGGTATGGTTTTTTTTAGACACATGAAGGTGCTGGGTTGAAAGCGCCTGCAAATATAGTGGATGAGGAAGGTTATAATGAGCAGCTTACAGAAGAAAACAGATGTTATCTTAATTGGTGCTGGTGTCATGAGTGCGACTTTAGGAGTGATCCTGAAAGAGTTGGCGCCGGAATGGGAAATCACAGTGTTTGAAAAGCTCGCGAAGCCTGGGGAAGAAAGCTCGAACGAATGGAATAATGCCGGAACCGGACATTCTGCACTATGCGAGCTCAACTATACGTCCGAAAAGCCTGATGGATCTATAGACATTACGAAAGCAATCAAAGTCAATGAACAGTTCCAACTATCAAGACAATTCTGGTCTTATCTCGTCAACCGCAATCTGATTGGTCAACCACAGGAATTCATCATGCCGATCCCGCATATGAGCATGGTTCAAGGTGAAGAAAATGTGGAGTTTCTGAAAAAACGTTTGGAAGTGCTATCAGCAAGTCCGTTGTTTGAAGGCATGGAATTCTCCGATAATCCGGAGAAATTGAAGGAATGGATTCCGTTGATCATGGATGGCCGCGAGTCGGATGAACCGATCGCAGCGACGAAAATCGATTCAGGGACGGACGTCAACTTCGGGGCATTGACCCGTAAATTGTTCGATCACCTGAGTGATAAAGGCGTCGAGATCAACTACAACCACAGTGTGGAAGATATCAAACGTAAATCCGACGGGTCATGGGAAGTGAAAGTCCATGACATTGACGGCATCAAAATGGAATATCATACGGCGAAGTTCGTCTTCATCGGCGGCGGTGGCGGAAGCCTTCCGTTACTTCAGAAAACCGGCATCCCTGAGTCGAAGCAGATCGGTGGATTCCCGGTATCTGGGCTCTTCATGGTGTGCAATAACCCTGAAGTCATCGAAAAGCATCATGGGAAAGTGTACGGAAAAGCCAAGGTCGGAGCTCCTCCGATGTCGGTCCCGCATCTTGACACCCGTTACATCGATAACAAGAAGTCCCTTCTGTTCGGACCATTTGCCGGGTTCTCCCCGAAGTTCCTGAAGACTGGCTCGAATATGGACTTGATCACATCGGTCAAGCCGAATAACCTTTTCACCATGCTTGCTGCAGGCGTCAAGGAAATGGGGTTGACCAAATACTTGATCCAGCAGGTGCTCCTGTCCAATGAAAAACGCATGGAAGAATTACGCGAATTCATCCCGAACGCCAAGAGCGAAGACTGGGATATCGTCGTAGCCGGCCAGCGTGTGCAGGTCATCAAGGACACGGAGGCAGGCAAAGGAACCCTTCAGTTCGGTACAGAAGTGGTCAGCGCTGCAGATGGTTCAGTCGCAGCCCTGCTTGGGGCGTCACCGGGTGCCTCCACAGCCGTTCACGTCATGCTGGAAGTATTGGATAAATGCTTCCCGCAGCACATGAAAGAGTGGGAGCCGAAGATCAAGGAAATGATCCCTTCCTATGGAGTGGCCTTGGGAGAAAATCCTGAGCTCTTCAGGGAGATTCATACGTCAACTGCGAAGGCGTTGGGTTTGAGGGATAAAGAGGTTGCGTATAGTTAAGTGAATGAATGGAATGCCCTGTGGATGCAGGGCATTTTTTTATCGAAATATTGTTTTAAGGGGAAATGCATCATGATCGTAATTGGAATTCTAGCACTCATCACTCTTTTCTCCATTGAACTACAGGTGAGGAGAATGAATAAATCAAATGAACGGGTTGTTGAGTTGTTGGAGGAAATGAAAGAAAAGAACATGTAGAAAAGGAAAAAGGGGTGCAATCTTGAAATCGAATCTTATGATCGTCGAGGGAATACCAGGGTCAGGCAAGTCGACCACGGCTCATTTTATGAAAGAGCATTTGGAGAAAGAAGGGGTCAAAGTCAAGCTCTTTCAAGAAGGAGACACCAGTCATCCTGCTGATTATGAATCGACCGCCTGTTTAAATGAGGGACAGTTCAATGCCATACTTGAAAGATTTCCTGAACATGAGGAGAGTATCAAAGAGTCTGCCAAGAAGAAAGGCGATCACTATTTTATTTCGTACCGTCACTTTCTTGATACGGATCCTTCTGTTGTTGAATGCCTGGCTTCTTATGATGTCTACGAGTTGGATTTGGATACGTTCGAAGAAGTCTCCTATAACTATTGGAAGGAATTCGTGGAAGAAACGGATTTTGGCGATGACGTGTACATATTTGAATGCTGTTTCCTGCAAAATCCGTTTACCAAGTTCATCGCCATGCATAATGCGGAACCAGAGAGGCTTGAGAACCATTTAAAGAAAATCAGCTCTTTGATTGTCCCATTGAATCCTCTGCTGGTTTATTTTTATCAGGAAAACCTGGATCAATCCTTCCATCATGTCTATGAAGAGCGCAGTCAGGAGTGGCGTGAGTTTTTCACGGATTATCATGTGAATCAAGGGTATGGGAAAGAGAATGGGTTGAAGGGATATCAAGGGCTTGTGGATTTTCTGGAGATGCGCAGGGATTTGGAGTTGCGGATTCTTGAGGGGTTGCCGGTTAGGCATATGCTTATTGAGAATGGAGAAAAAGACTGGGAGCTTTATTATGAAAAAATGAAGGAAGCGATTAAGTAGCTGGAAGTTACACGTAAGATAAACAAAATGATGAAGAACAGCAGGCGGCTCACAGGAGGTCGCCTTTATTTGTGTTTATACCAGTAATTTGAAATAATTACAATATAAGGACCTTGCAAAAGGGGGGGATACAAGTGAATGTTTTGGAAAGCAGGTTGAGTAAAATGAACCTGGAGACTCTGAGCATGGAGGTAATCGATGGCGCCCATGCGGGAAACATTTATAAAGTCGAAGCTCTAAGTGAAAATGAGAATACGAGAGAGCACTACATCTACAAGGAATTTGCTGAGGGACGGGATCAGGAAGTAGAGATTCATAAGAATATAGAAGAAATAATGACCTCTTTTAGTAGAGTTGTGAATGTATGGGACACTTCCCCAAAAGCGATGCTGATGTGTGATTTGGGCTATCCTGTTAAAGCTGTGTTTGAAGCATTGTCTGTAGCTGAAAAGAAAATTTTGATCAGTGATATTTTAAACGTATTGGCTACTATTCATGGTATGGATACCACTCAGGACGAGCTTCCTGTCCACCAGTTAAACGCTGAATGGAAGGATTGGTGCTTAGATCAGCTGGGCAAGTTATGCTCAAGAAAATCGTGGGCCAGTCCACGATGGGAGAGAACAATCCAGGAAGCATTTGAGCGACTGGATATCCCACATTATCAATCGAAATGTCCATCCGTCATAACCCACGGGGACCCCCATCTGGAAAATGTCTTTTAAAAGGATAACGAGGTCTGGTTCATCGATTGGGAATGGGGAGCCATCGGGTCTCCCTTAAGGGACGTGACGATCTTGATGCAGGATATATATGACGATGACCTGATTGTCTATGTCTCTGAATACTACCTGCAATGTATGAGGAACCGGGGGATCCCTCTGGATAATGACGATTTTAGGAGTGATCTGAGCTATCTATACATAGACCATTTGACGATGATGCTTGCTTGGGAAGTGGAGAAGTTTTTTCAGGGGCATCTGTCTGAAAAGAAGATTCGCGGAATCATAGAGTGGAAGATTGGGGAGATTGAGCGGGTAAGAAAAGAGTTAGAGATGAAGGGGTTGAATAGAAGGATATGAATGAAAAGCCAAAGGTAATGGTGCTCGGAACATTCCATATGCGCTACACACCCGATCTGCAGAGGGTGGAGCTCGATGATGTATTGATGAATGATAGACAAGAGGAAATCAAGCAAGTCGTCAACAGTTTGAAAGAGTTCCAGCCTACCAAAATAGCATTGGAAGTCGAGAAGGAGAAGGATGAATCTCTTAATGAGGAGTATCAAAAGTATTTGAACGATCATTTGTCGTTAGAGGTAGATGAGATTCATCAGTTTGGGTTCAGGACCGCATCTGAATTGGGACATGAGCGACTATATGCCATCGACTGGATGGAGAGTGTCGGCAATATGGGATTGGGACAGGTCATGGAGTGGGCGAAGGAAGAGCAGCTGGAAATGTATGAGTACATTAATGAAACATACCGTCCGAAACTTCACTTAAACGTCGATCCCCCCGATATTTATGAAATGGTCAAGAAATGCAATACAGAATTGAGGATCATGCTCGACCACGAAATGTATATGGCAGTCGCCCGTATCGGCAAGGAGACGAATTATGTTGGGATCGATTGGGTGAGATGGTGGTACCAACGGAATTTAATCATATACTCGAACCTCGCTGAGATTACCTCTTCACCTGATGACCGGACACTGTTGATCATCGGGGCGGGGCATGTTCACTTAGTGACTCAGTTTTTGGAGGAGAGCGGATTGGTGGACGTGGTTTCTCCTAATGGTTATATGAGCTAGTTGAAAATAAAAAAAGAGGTGAAACGGATGAATGATCCATTCAATAAACACTTCATGCTAGAAAAGGTCAGGGATGGGATTTATGCCGCAATTTCAAAACCTGGTGGCGGGGCAGTTGCCAATGCAGGGTTCGTAAATTTAGGCGATGGAGTAATCGTTTTTGATACGTTTAACACGCAACAGGCATCAAAGGCGTTGAGAGAAGCCGCTGAAAGAATCACGAATCAGAGTGTCACGTGGGTTGTAAATAGCCATTATCACGGAGATCACGTCCGCGGCAATCAAACATTTAAGGACACTTCTATTATTTCAAGCGAAACCACCTTAGAAAAAATGAAAGAAATCCATCCTTCCCGAATAGAGAAACAGAAAGCGGATATTGACGGACTCTCTAAATATATTGAATCTCTGGAAAAGCAGCTTCATGAATCAGGAGACTCAACCCTTCAAGATCAGGTGAGCTTTTTACATGAAATGAAACGGTCTTTACCTGACCTTGAGTTGACTTTGCCCAACGAAACATTTATGGAAGAGAAGACTATACAGGGAACAACGAGAACCGCAAAACTATTTACGCTGGGAGGGGGGCACTCCTTTTGTGATAGCATGCTTTACCTTCCTGAAGAGAAAGTGATCTTTATGGGGGACTTGGTATTTGTTCAATGTCATCCGACGTTCTTTGATGAAACCGATCCAAGAAAATGGATGGATATTTTACGAGAATTAAAGAAGCTGGATATTGAAACAGTCATTCCTGGACATGGCGATATTGGGACGAAAGATGACATTGATACAATGATTCTTTATTTGACTCATCTTTTATCCGCTGAACATAAAGAAAGTGCCGAAATTCCTCCTCTTTATAAAAATTGGGCGTCTCCAGAAGTATACTTTCAAAATATAAAAAGTGTGAAAAGCAAAAAGGGGACTTCCGTACATGAATAGAGAAATGTTAGTACCGATCAAGAACTTTAAACTATATGCCAAACTAACAGGTAAGAAAAACAATAAACCGACGGTGGTGATGGATGCCGGTTACGGGGATTATTCAAAAGCCTGGGATTCAGTGATTGGGGAACTATCGGAAATAACAGAAGTGCTGGTATACGACCGTGCCGGGCTTGGGAAGAGCGAGAAAAGTCCAAATCCTAGGACGAGCCGCGAGATGGTAAAAGAGCTGAAGGGATCGTTGTGTGGTTTGAATATCAAACCTCCATACATATTGGTCGGGCACTCTTTTGGAGGAGTGAATGTGAGCGTATATGCTCATGAATATCCTGAAGAAGTCGCGGGCATGGTGCTGGTTGATTCAACTCCGGTGGATTATAGGGAACGCTTCCTTCCTACGATGACGAGTGATTTTCAGGAAGCTTATCGCAAACAATTTGTACGAGAAGGCAACTACGAAGAATTTATGGAAAGCCTGGGGCAGTTAAAAGAATATGAGGAGACTTTAAGTATGCCAGTCATCGTACTTTCCGCTGGTCAAAAAGATCATTATTCAGAAGCATCCCAGGTATTGTGGAATGACATGCAGAGGGAATTGGCTCTGATTTCTTCTAAGGGTGAATGTGTGCTTGCCAAGAATAGCGCTCATTATATTCAAAGGGATGAACCACGGGTGGTTATAAAGGCGGTTGAAAAGCTGATAAAACTACATTCCGATGAAAAAGTTGAAACCATCTCTGCCATGAATACGTAAAGTAAGAAAACCCCACGGAGGTGCAACCATGTACGAATACACATACGTCCAAACCAGTCTGGGTGGATTTTTCACCGAGCCGAAACATAGGGAAATCATCGAGGAGTATGCCGCTGATGGATGGCGGCTCGTTCAGGTGCTTCCGCTAAAGTACAACGGCCACGGAAAACCGACGGATTATGAAATCATTTTTGAAAGACCGTTGTCTTAACAAAAGCGGATTTCTCACTAAGAGAGATCCGCTTTTGATTAGGGTGAAATTTTCGAATTGATGGATTTGATCGCTTGATTTAGTTCCGTCAGATCGACTTCACCTGATTGGGTATCATCCAGATGATATTTTTGTTTCAGGTTGATGATTCTTTTTACGCTTTCATCGATTCGCTCCCCTGAGATTTCTCCATTTTTAACGGCCGATTTCAGTGCTTCCATGGCTGTCACTGCCTTTTGAGCATCGTGGGCGATGAGGATCAGGTCGCTGCCGGCTTTGACAGATAGCACCGCCGCTTCTCCCATTCCATAATTGTCCGCCACGGCTTTCATCGTCATATCATCGGTGATGACGACACCCTTGTAGTTCAGTCTCTTTCGTAAAAGATCCGTCACGATGGCCTCCGATAGTGATGAAGGATAGGTGTCATCGAGTTCAGGAAGCAGGATATGCGCGACCATGATGAGATCCGCTCCGTCATCGATGGCGCGCTTGAAGGGGATCAGTTCCAGAGACTCGAGTTCTTGCAGGCTCTTGTTGACTACGGGAAGCGCCAGGTGTGAATCGACGGATGTGTCTCCGTGGCCAGGGAAGTGTTTGATCGATGACAGGATATTCTGGGATTGGATTCCTTTCATCGTCTGTATCCCCAGTTCGCTCACGATATCAGGGTCCGGGCTGAAGGAGCGGTCGCCGATGATCGGGTTATCCGGATTGCTGTTCACGTCAAGGACAGGTGCGAAGTCCAAATTGAACCCGAATTCTTTCAATCCTTTGCCGAGAATGGTGCCGACCTCATAGGAAACGTCGGGGTCGTTCGCGTTCCCGATTTTTTGATTGGTAGGGAAGTGCTCGAGTCCTCCTGGGAGTCGCGTCACATTCCCGCCTTCCTCATCGATACTCAACAGGAGAGGGAGGGGGTTATCGGCGTTTGCTTCTTTCAATTGATTCAGAAATTGGACGGTTTGCTCCGGGTTCTTTAAATGGTCCGAGAAGAAGATGAATCCGCCGACCTTGTGCTTCTGGATCAAATTCTTCGTCGGCTCATCCATTTGGGTTCCATTTACGCCGGCTACGAGCATCTGACCGATTTTTTCATCAAGGGTCATATCTGAGATCAGGGAACCGGCGTCACCCTCTCGATTTTTGCCCCCGATCGGGTTAATGGCGAAATAGGATAGAATGAATACAAGAATCATGACGATCAAAAGGGAATAACCAATCTTATTTTTCGACATAGCATTTGTTCCTTTCAATGTTGGATACTTGGTATCATTCTGTTCGTATCTGGTGGGCCGTAAACGGAAAAATAGAAAAAGACCCGGTGTGAACGGGTCTTTCTACGATTTTTTAATTCAATTTGTCGAAAAAACTTTGCGGCCTACACACCATTACACTTGAAACACCCACACCACAATCGGCCCAAACACCGAACCTAACAGGGCACTCAGTGTCATGGATACGGAACTCATGGATACGGTCAATTCCCCATATTCCATCGCTTTCGACGTACCGAGGGCGTGGGAGGCGCTGCCTAAGGCGATCCCGCGTCCGAGTGAGCTGTGGATGCGGACCATTTTCAGGATCATCGGTCCGAGGATCACACCTGAGAATCCGGCGATCATGACGAAGACGACGGTCATGGCCGGGACGCCGCCAAGGCCGGATGCAATTTGGATGGCGACGGGTGTTGTGATCGATTTCGGCACGATGGACAGGATCAACTCATGATCGATGCCGAGAACCCGTGCAAACAGGAGTCCGCTCACCATTCCAGTCAAGAGTCCTGCGAAGACACCTCCGATGATTGGGAATCGATACTTCATCAGGATCTTCCGCTGCTTATACAGGGGATACGCAAGGGCGACGACGGCAGGACCAAGCAGGGAGTGGATCCATTTCCCGCCGATCATGTACTCCTCATACGGAATATGCATAGAGATCAGCAGTCCGACGATCACGATCGTGGTCGTCAGGACCGGGATCAATACGGGATAGGAGAAACGCTGATACACCTTCACCATGCCAAAATAAAGGACGGCAGTGAGGGTGATGATCAGGATGGCGATCAGTACTTGCTGCATGTTTGTTCCCTTCTTTCAGATCGTTTTTCTAAGTGCTGACTGGCAAAACCGGATACGGCCATGGTCACGACCGTGCTCACGACAACAATGAGAAAGAGCATGGCACCGGTCCCTGATAAAAGAGCGGGGTAGTTCATGACCCCCGTCATGGCTGGGATGAATAACAAAGGAAGGATGGCGAGTAAAAAGCTTGCGCCGTCCTCGACGATGATCACGGGGATGATTTTCAACGACAGGCAAGCAAGAAGCAGGGTCAGGCCGATGATGCTTCCGGGTATCGGAAGGTGGAGAAGCTCCTCGACGGCTCCCCCTATAAATGAAAAGGCATAGAGAATGCCGATTTGGATGATGATTCGAATGATTTTCATAACACAGGTCCTCCTGACAGGAAGCCCTTTTTCCCACCTTTCAATGAAAACGCTTTACTTTTCTTGGGATTACTTGTACGATACAACTATATACTTGTATTATACAAGTACCTGAATCGTTGTCAATGAATCTGTAGGTTGATTGACGTAAAAGGAGGGATTCCTATGTCTAAAGAGAACGCAGTTGAACGGATTGAATATGAATTGACCACCCTGATCCGAAAGGCGGTCTTCCGGGATCAGTCCGAGCGGAAAATTGGGATATTGGAGAGGTCGGCCTATCTTTTGATGAGGCAGTTGGATGAAGGCGGACCGTCCCGGCTGAAGGAATTGGCGGAAGCGTTCCAGCTTGATATTTCGACTTTGTCCAGACAGGCATCTGCCCTTGAATCAAAGGGGCTCATTCAGCGCTTTTCAGACCCTGGTGACGGACGCGTTAGCTTATTTGACCTCACTGAGTTGGGGAAGGAAAAGCTCGCCCTCGACAGCCGCATGAGGCTCGAATGGTATGAAGGCCTGCTTGAAGGTTGGTCCGATGAGGAGAAGAAAATGTTCGGGGAACTGCTGGTCCGGATGAACGGGGCGTTTGACGAATAAAATAGGTCCGCTTTCTGTTGTTTTCACACATCGGAAGGCGGATTTTTTTGTCGAAAAATAATGATTGACCTTGGAAATATCTAACAGTAAAATAAAAATTGATTAATCAATCATTTTTGACAAAGGAGGTAGAACAACATGTCACGTGAGGAAAAGATGATGAAAAAGAGAGCGGCGATTCTGGGAGCAGCCGTCAAAACATACAGCGAAAACGGTTTTGCCGAAACGACCATTTCGGCCATTGCAAAGGAGGCTGGGGTCAGCTTCGGATCCGTGTTCACATACTTTGCTACAAAGGAAGTCCTCTTTGAAGCGGCGATCCTTGAACCATTGGAGGAGATCAAGCCTTATTTTAGTGAGATAGAGGAACGGTACAGGGGGACACCGATGGAGATGGTCCGAAACATGATCGACTGCCAGCTCGATGTATTTGCAAGGAATAAGGATTTCCTGCGCCTTTCCCAGCAGGTATTGGCGAGACCGGATCGGTATCCCGTGCTGTTTGCAGAGTTGAGTGCCTTTGTCGATGTGTTTGCAGAACGCATATATCCCATCATTGAAAGGGGACAGAAGGAAGGATGCTTCTATGAAGGGTCGCCGGTGTTAGTGGCTCAATCGTATATTTCCTTATTGAATGGGTTGAGACTTACCTTCATCGATGACCATACGAATCTGATCTGGAGCAATATGAAAATACAGGCCTTGCGGTTATTCGGTCCTGTGACGGAAGGGTGGGAATCTTGATGAGGATACGCGATATTCATCCTAACCTGAAATTACGGCTTGCCATGCAGTTCCTCGGGGGACTTGTGTCCATGGCGGTCATTCCGTTCATGGCCATCTATTTTGCCCAGAAAATCGGGGCCACCCAAACAGGAATCATCCTTGTGTTGATTGTCATCAGCGGAATCATCGGCGGTTTTATCGGCGGGCATGTTTCCGACAAGATCGGACGCAGGAAGATCATGATTCTGGCCGAACTCGGAATCATGGTGACGTACTTCTTCATTGCCCTGTGCAATTCACCGTGGTTCGATCTGCCGTATGTCACAGCGGCGTTCTTCGTCCTTAATATGTTTGCAGGAGGGATGTTCCAGCCTGCAGCGCAGGCGATGATCATCGATGTGACGGATTCGGATTCACGGAAGCTCGTTTTTACCGTCAGCTACTGGCTCGGAAATCTCGCGACGGCCATCGGAGGCATCATCGGTGCGTTTCTATTTAAAGCCTATCTGTTTGAATTATTCCTTGGGATTACAGGAATCACACTCCTGTCCGTACTGATCACCATTTTCTTCATCTCAGAAACCTACACACCTGAACCCACCACCAATGAAACCACTTCTTCATCCAACAGGATGGTTCAAAGCTATTCGACCGTTTTGAAAGATAAACTATTCATGATGTATATCCTCGGGGCCGTTTTCATTCTCACCTTGGAGCAATCCCTGACCAATTACGTGGGAATTCGCCTTGAGAGGGATATCCCCGATCAGAAAACTTCTCTCTTAGGCTTTGACTTCACGCTTGACGGTACGAGGATGCTCGGATTCCTGCGGACGGAAAATACGTTGATTGTCGTACTCTTATCCGCGGTCGTCCTAATTCTGTTCAAAAAGTGGAGGGACCGCTGGACGCTTGTGATGGGGATGTTCATCTTTACCCTTTGTTTCAGCGCGTTTGCTTTTACGAATAACATTTTATTCCTCTTTATCTTGGGCTTTGTCGGGACGTTCGGGGAGCTCATGTATGTGCCAATCAAGCAGGCGATGATCGGGGACCTGGCTCCGTCCAATGCCCGCAGCACGTACATGGCCTTTTACAGCCTGACCTTTTATGGCGCCATGATCATTGCTTCCCTGCTCATCATTGTAGGGGAATGGGTGAGTCCTTTCATGATGGGCGGGATCCTGTTTATCCTCGGGATGACCGGGACTGGCATGTATCATCTGATCATGAAAACACTGGAAGCAAAAGCAGTGCCGGAAGTCGAAGTGAAGGCATCGGTTTCTTCTTGAGATAACGAGTGAAGACCCTGGTCCCAGGGTCTTCTTTACTTTCTGATGAAAATCGTATGTTTCTCCAACTGGCTCTCTCCATATGCCTCTGCGATGCCAATCTGCCGGATTGCCGCCTTGTCCACTTTTTTATAAGGAAGCGTCACTTGAAAATCCGTTTCGAAAGGATAATCATCCAACGTCACCTCATGCTCATTCACCCACCCGGCTTTAAGCTTTTGATTCCCGGAATGGAAACCTTCCGTATTCTTAAACCCGTCCTTAAACCACGGGTGCTCGTTTTCTTTCTCCACCCCCGGCTCGTTCAGGCAAAAATAGAGTGATAGATTATCTGAAAGTTGAAGGAGCTGAAAGTGCTGGGTAAGCAATGCTTCATCGAGTTCTGGCAGCTGCTTTCGGATCTTCTGTTGCCTACTTGCTTCATCCTGTAAAAATTGCAGGCAGTGCGGGTCCTTCGATTTGGCGAAGAATGAACAGAAATGAAGGCTGCATAGGAGTGCCGCATAGAGGTTGCCCTCCTCGATTTCATTCAGCCCGATTTGATAGAATGCAAGCTTGGGAAGGAGGGGATAGTCTGAGAAAGTGAAGGGAATCTGCTTCCCATCGTTCCAGATCGGTGTGTCGTCAAGACCGATCCAGCTCCGGTCGTGCTGATGGGATGCGTATACGAAGTCATCGAAAAACTGATTGGAATGTAATAGATTGCGATTGATGTGTTTGATCGTTTCACCGGATACATAAGCGTGGTCGTGCTGTTTGATCATGATGAAAGAATCGTCGGTTTCTCGGATTATCATGGAATCAACATCCCCTTTTTATTATTCATTATAGCAAACCTTGAATCGCGTCATTAGACAAAAAAAGATCGAAAGCTGCATGGGCTTTCGATCTTTAGAGACTAGTGGTGCTGACTGTGATTTCCACTCTCGGCAGGAGCATGATCATTTAAGGCATCGACGTCTGCTTTGGAGAGCTCACCGACGGCAAAGGGCGGTGTCGGCATGATGGTGGATCCGTTGTTTCCTGCATGGACTTTAATGTAGTAGAGTCCGTCTTTAGACAGGTCCTTTTTGAATGTGTACATGCCTTTTCCTGCATTCTCTGCTTCTTCCATTCCATCATGGAAGGATCCGTCGCCTTTCCAGATTTCCACGTGAACAAAGTCGGCATCCTCCACTGTTTTGTTGTCTTGTGTGAGTTCAATCTTGATCGGGTCATTTCCGGAAAAATCGTCCGGCATCGTAATATCCGCCTGAAGAGGTGATTCCTGATGGTACAATTCCGTTGCATCTTCCTTCGGGGCGCAGGCACCAAGCAGCGTGCAAAGAAAGAGGATACTAACATATTTTAAGGTTGTTTTCATATTGCATCGTCCTTTCTTATGCTGCACCGAAGAATTTTTTCGTGGCAGGGATTTTTTTGATCAATAACCGGTCAAGGAGCAGGACGACAATTAAGGAAGCCCCGACAAGTGGGAACAGGATCCCGAGTGCAATCATGACAAGCAGGAAGTACTTCATTTTCAGGATGGCCGGTGATTTTGGTGCTCCCATTTCTTTTTTCGGTTTCCGTTTCAGCCACAGATAGAATCCGCTGACTGCGACCAGCATGATACCAAGACAGATGAGCAGGCTGATCAGCTGATTGATGAAGCCGAATTGGGTTCCTGTATGGAGGGTGATCCCCATGGCGACGATCTTGCCACCGATCCCGTAGTTATCGAAACGGTAATCAGCAAGGACGGCTCCTGTGTACTGATCAAGGTGCATCGTGACTTCATTTTGGGCTTTGGCCGGGAAGGCGGATAGAGTATAGACACCTTTATCATCCTGAGGGATGTAGACGGTGTAACTTGGATCGATGCCTTCTCGTTTGGCAATCGATACAACATCATTCATGGATAATGGCGTGTACCCTTCAAGTGCCGATACAGGGACTTCCAGGTTTTCCGCCGCCCAAGGAACATCTGCGATTTCCTTGGTTTTGACGATGGACTGTGGAGCTTCCCCACTCCAGATGGAAGGAGGATAACCCGCCCCTGCGTTCGTCATGAGGTTCTGGAAATTGGTTCCCCAGAATCCGGACCAGGGCAGTCCCGTCATGATGAGGAACAGCATTCCCGCTGTGACCCAGAAAGCCGGTACTGCGTGAAGATCCCTTCTGAAGATCTTCTTTCCTTTATTGAAGCGGGGAAGAAACACGCCTGATAGCTTGTCTTTTTTACGGGGAAACCATAGGAATAATCCCGTGACAATCAGGACGACGGCCCAGCATGCAACAAGTTCCACAATGCGGTCACCGATGGTACCCGCCATCAGTTCCCCGTGAATTTCTTCGACTTTATTCATGATCCGGTCTTCAGGCTTCAATTCACCCAGTGACTTACCAGTGTAGGGGTTCAAGAAGACTGTCCTAGAACCGTCTTCCGTGCTGATGCCGATTTCACTGGAACGGTCGGCGCTCTCCCCGGGGCGGAAGCTTGTGATCTGTGCACCGGGATGAAGCGGTTTCACTTTATCGATAAGTTCAGTTGGAGGAAGCTTCTCTCCCTGTGGATTGACTTCGTAGTATTTTTGATAGAGATTCTGTTCGATTTGGGGCTTGAAAAGATAGATTGATCCCGTCACAGCGAGGATCAATAGAAACGGGGCAATAATGAGGCCCGCATAGAAATGCCATCTCCAAATCGTTTGATATGATTTTTTGTCCATCGTTTTTCCTCTTTTCCTAGTCGTGGCAGCAGCCCGTTCCTTGCATGTCATTTGAAATCGCTTTGATGGCTTGTGGAAGCGTGTAGATTTTACCTTTGAATCCAGTCTGGAATTGTTCCGCCTGCTTCCTCGATTCAAAGGAAATGACCTGTGGCTGACAGCAGTTCAGGTTCAGGTCCGCATCAATCAGGTAAGTGGCGGTTTTTCCGCTGATGGTCATATCCGTCAGGAAGTCACGGCAGAGGATCTGCATCACATCCTCCTTGATGTCTTCATAACGAAGTAATCCACAGTGCGGACAGCAGGTTTGTTCGATGGTGTGATCCTTCTTGATGAGTTGAACCGATCTTCTTGAGGTGGTCGGTTTCAGGCAATATACACAAGAATCGGATGGGATACCCTCAGATTTCATGGCAGAAATGCCATTTGAAGTCTTGCGGACTTTGTTCGCTTCCATCAGTGGCTTAAGGTCCCGGTAGACCGTCATTTCCGATACCTCTAGGCGGGAGCTGATGTCTGAGACACGCAGTGTTCCCTCTTCTTTTAGCCAGGTTAAAATCTGTTGTTGTCGATCGATTGGCAGCATAATACCCTTCCTTTCTTCTTTGTTTACTAGATTCATAATAGTTAAGCTTCAACCTTTGTTCAATAATATTTGTGTGAAAAAAAGTGAAGAAATGTGGATATGTAACATAACCGACAAAGAAACTTTTGACTTTCTTCACAAATGTTATATATGAAGAATACGTAATGATAGACGGGTTGGATCATAAAATATTTCTTGTTTGCCCGATTATATCTGTTTGTTTTTGTTAGTCTTTTGTGATTTCATCCTTGGGGTTGGTCAGGTATTGTGTCAGAAAGTAAGTCCACTAGAATGAACCGTATTTAATAAAAATAAAAGAAGGTTTTCTCCTCTTAATAACGAAATCATACTAATGAAAGACAGTATATGGGAGGTATGAACCATGGGGAGAATGGTACATTTCGAAGTACATGTGGATGATATGGAACGGGCCAAGACGTTTTACGGGGAAGTATTTGGCTGGAAGTTCGAGGACTGGAGCGAATACGCCGGAATGCCTTATGTGGGGGCTGTGACAGGGGACGAGAATGAGATGGGGATCAATGGTGCATTGATGCAGCGTCAAAGTCCTTCACCTCAGCCGAATCAGCCGATGAACGGGTATTCTTGTACGATGGGCGTTGGGAATTATGATGAAACCGAGAAACTGATTCTTGAGCACGGCGGCAAGGTCGCCATGCCGAAGTATGCTCTGCCGGGAATGGCATGGCAAGGATATTACATAGACACGGAAGGCAATGTGTTCGGGATTCATCAGCCCGATAAGGACGCGAAGTAGAGGATGGGGTGTCTGACCTGAATCGGGGGTCAGGCCCTTTTTTGTTACATAAGAAGAGATGAGGAATCTACCGTGCTGAAAAAAGTTAGAATTACGAGTGCCCTTATGGTTTTGGCACTATCACTATATGGATTAAGTTCAAATAATAATAGCATCCTTCCTTTTACAATGGCAGGTTTGGCAATCATGATGGTCGTGATGGGAGCGGAAGAACGACAGAAGAACCGGAAATCCTATCGAAGCTATCTGTTTTTTGCTGTGTCTCTTTTATTGATTCTGGTGTCCATTGAAGGTTTGATCTACTAATTTCAACTTCTATTTGTGGTATGGAATCAAGTGGAATGTAGGAGGGGGAGCGAAAGTGGAATACAAATTGGAGCGGGTGAATGATCGTATCTATGTGCTGGCGATTTGGGATGCTGAGTGGAATACCTATACGAATGCGTACATCATTGAGGAAGAAGCAGGATTGACTGTGGTCGACTCGTGTAAAGAAGGCCACTTGGTGTTTCTGCAGCACGCCTTAAATAAAATCGGGAAAACGGCAGACGATGTAAAGCTGATGCTCATCACCCATGGTCATGAGGATCATGTGGGAGGTGAGGTGTTATTTACGAAGGCTAGGAAGGTCATCCATGCTGAGGAGACGTTGCCTTCTGAGTCTTCCATAATGGGAGAGCTCCTTGACAGGGGAACGATAGGGGATTACGACTACAGGAGAGTCGGGTACCATTCTCCGGGTTCTGTGATTTTCTTTCATCGTCCGTCCAGAACATTGTTCACTGGCGACTTCCTCTGTTTCTTTGGAGATCCTCTATCAGATGGAGGGCTTGTTTCAAAAGGGGATGACCTGAGAGAAGCCTGGGTCGAGTATCTTCAAGGTGGCGGGGTTACGGACCTGCCTGTATTCCTGGACGGCCTGAGAATCATGAAGGAATATGATGCGGATGTACTGTGTACAGGCCATGGAGGCGTGCTGGTGGGGGAAATTGACGTGTTCCTCCAGGAGTTAATCGCGATTGGGGAAAAGAGTCAGTAGGATAAGAAGGGATTGGCTGAAGCAAATGGGCCAATCCCTTCTATTTTATTTCAACAAGTTATCTTTTTCTGGTCATGACCTCTATGAAATCGTTCACGAACATTTGGTAGTCAATCTCCAGATAGATGTTGATATTCTTTTCAGCCGGTTTGGAGCTGACCCTGAAATCAGCGATGGAGGTACCTTGGCCGAGCCCTGTAGTCAGTACTTCCACGTCCCTTCTGATCGTTTTCCCCATGTCGGGGTTTACCATGAGTGAGAGGGTGACGACATCGTGGAGCGGGGCGCCGTTTATGCCGGGGATCAGTTTCTTGTAGGCATTGATATAGTAAGTCATGACGTCATCGAGGATCTCGATGAGTGGATTCCCGTTCATCTCCTGGATGGTTTTGACCTGTTCAAGGGTGATGATTGCTTTGTTCGTAACGTTTAAAGGGGCGATGTACAGATTGTCGAGATTCTTGACCAACAGCTCTGAAGCAATGGGATCTCCGTAGAAGTTTGCTTCGGCTGACGGGGTGACGTTTCCCGGTACGAAAAAGGCACCTCCCATAATATAAAATTCTTTTACTTTTTCAGCTATGTCTTCGCCCAACAGGTAAAGGGAAGCGAGTGACGTATTCCTTCCGACATCGACGATCGTGACGTCCTGATTCTCTTCAATGATGGTGTAAAGTTTGGAGAAATTCGTGAGTTCACCCGCAAAGTTTTCCGGAGGACGAATCGGACCCAGTCCTTCCTGTCCGTGAATTTCGGGATAATAGGTAGGGATCTCACCAGAGGATGGGCTGTTGGAACCACCGATGATGGGAATATCCGTCCTTCCGGCAAGTTTGAGCAGATAGGCGATGTTATCGGTGGCCTGCTTCTTTTCGACATTTCCGTAACTGGATACGATGCCGAGTATGTTAATGTCCGGATTCAAGAGGGCGTACATGATGGCCACTGAATCGTCTATACCCGGATCGGCAAATAATAGAATATTTTTCATGGGAATTCTCCTCAGTTAGCGTTTTTTAAAAAACATATCGGAGAAAAGGAAAAATTATTCCATTTGTCGATAAAATGAAACCGTAGCCTCAGCCATCTCCAGGACCTTTTGCTTGAGGTCAGCCGGTTCAATGATGTTTACTTGATCGGCGAACCCGATCAGATAGCCTTTTGCCTCTTCTTCCGTATTGAAAGAAAGCGTCACAGGTATCCATTCCGCGCCTCTCCGTTCCCCGACTTCAAGGACCCGGGCAAACCGTCCCGTGAAGGTGAGCCTGGATAACACTTGTGGCGCCACCTCGACTTTCACTTCGAAAGAGGGAAGAGTCTTGATAAAGGATGTTGTGGAGGATGACCAATACTGTGCCAGGTCAAAGCCATCGGGTCTTCGGAATGTCCCGTCCATTTTTTCGGCATGATGAATCCGGGAAACCCGGTAGTTACGAATTTCCCCGTTTTCCTTGGCAGCGACGAGATACCAAAGATCCCCTTTCGCCACGAGCCCCAGTGGTTCCACCACGCGGTCATCGGTTTCTCCATCTGCACGTTCATAGGTGATGACTAGTTTAATTTCCTGGAAGATCGCCTCTTTGATCATTTCAAGGGAGGCTGTCTTGTCTTTCTGTTTTCGCCAGGAACTGGTGTCGATCTGGATCCGGTTCCACACGTCTTTCGCCTTTTCCTGGTAAATCGATGGGAGGGAGGCGATGAGCTTGTTCCGCGCTTCTTCGGTCGTTCGGGTCAGTCCGAGATCATCCAGGAGATGTAGGGAAGGAGACACGAATAGTGCACGGATTTCCGATTCCTTCAACCCGGTCAGATCCGTCCGGTAATCTTCGAGGAGCGACCAGCCCCCGTTTTGGCCCCGTTCCGCCACCACGGGAATTCCGGTGCCGCTCAGGGCATCCATGTCCCGGTGGATGGTCCGCTCCGATACCTCCAATTTCTCCGCTAATTCCTTCGCGGTCATTCGGCCGTGTGTTTGTAGAAGTAGCAGAATGGATACCAATCTATCTCCTCTCATATCGATCACCTTTTTCTTCGTTTTTCTATTATTTAATGAAATATGACAAAGGATGTCAAGAATGGAATCGTATAATGGGGTTATCTTAGATGTTGAAAGGAATGGTTGGATGAAAACACTCGAAGGAAAAGTAGCACTCGTAACAGGAGCAAGTCGGGGCGCAGGGCGTGCAATCGCCATTGAACTTGGAAAAGCAGGAGCCACGGTTTATGTCACCGGTCGCAGTACGAAGGGACATTCAACACAGAACTTTCCGGGCACGATTGATGACACGGCTGCCCGGATTGATGAAGCCGGTGGTACAGGGATTGCGGTACGCTGTGATCATACAGTCGATGCCGAAACGAAAGCAGTCATTGAGCAAATTCGGGAGGAACAGGGAAAGCTTGATATTCTCATCAATAACGTATGGGGCGCACATGATATCGGCGTGAACCCGGGAGCATTCTGGGAACAGTCCCTTGAAAACTGGGATACAATGTTCACGGCAGGCGTGAGGGCGCAGCTTGCGACCAATCACTTTGCTATCCCTCTGCTTCGGGAAAATAAAGAAGCCCTGATCGTTCATACGACGTTCTGGGATGAAGGGAAGTACACGGGACAGTTCTATTATGATCTGGCGAAAAATGCCCTCGTCCGCATGGCGTACGGACTTTCAGAAGAGCTGAAAGAAGACGGGATTGCCGTCATGGCCGTATCCCCGGGATTCATGAGGACAGAGCTCGTACTTGAACATATGGGAGTCAACAAGGAAAACTGGCAGGAATCCGAAGACTTGAAGGTATCTGAAACCCCTCATTATGTGGGTCGTGCCATCACGGCACTCGCGATGGACTCAAATGTGATGGAGAAGACGGGACGTGCGTTGAGGGCAGGTGACCTTGCGAAAGAATATGATTTTACGGATGTGGATGGTCGGTATATCCCGCCGTTTACGTTATAGAATGGATGTCCCCTCTCGAAGGGGGCTTTTTTATTGGAAGGCAGACTTAGTCAACCCCTATACCGAATACACTATCCATGATAACCACTTTTCAAACGGAATAGGGGTGGCATGATGTTTTCTGTGACAGAGATGCAGACGTTCGAGTTGTTTTCTGTTCCCCATATCTCGGTGCTGTTGATGTTTGTGGCATTATCGTTTTGGCTGGTGTATTTCAGACATTTCCTGAAGAGGTATCAAAATGTGCTAAAATGGACGCTTTTTTCGATGCTCGTGCTGAGTGAGGTGTCCTGGCACATCTGGCTCGTGTCAACGAGACAGTGGGAGTTGGGGGATCTGCCTCTGCAGCTCTGTTCCGTCAGTACGTTCATCGCCATTTATTTATTCTTGAAACAGAATCAGAAGGCCTTTTATCTCCTGTTCTTTATCGGATTTCTCCCCCCAATCTTAAGCATGGTGACACCAGAAATGGCTTATCAATTTCCTCATTACCGCTTTTTAAAATACTTCCTCCATCATGCAGCCATTGCGTGGTCTGTCCTTTATTTCATCGTGTATGAGGGCTACCGGGTCCCAAGGAAAGCCATTTGGACCGGGTTCCTTATGGTCAATCTTCTCGCCGTGCCGATCTTCTTCCTGAACATCCTTCTTGATACGAACTTCTTCTACCTGGCCAATCCCACAGAATCGAAAACGATCTTGTCCTTTTTCGGAACGGGGATCATATATTATATTAATCTCGAAATTGCGGCACTTGTCGTGTTTTATGTGACGTATGTTCCCATGGGGATGCTTGTAAGGAGGGAAAGGGTGGAAGGGTAACCCTTTTCCTATGGGATACGTCTAACGTTTAAAAGGGGAGATGGAAATGAAAAAGGCATTGGCAATGAGTAATATCATTGCAGTGATCGCGATTATTCTATTTATTATTCAACCTTTCCGTACAGCGCCACCGACACCAAATGTAACAGCAGGAGAAGTCAGTATCCCCACAACAGAAGGTTCCTATTGCTGGGACGGACTCCTTTCAGGGGGATGTGTGGATAAAGCATATTCAAGTGTAGTGGCGATGGCAGGGGAAGATCAACCAACCCCCGTGTCACCAGGTGAGGAAATCACAGTGACATTTAAAAAGAAACCTCAAAAGATCGGGGCAGAGCAGTGGATCGGGAAAGAGCAGGTGGAAAGCGTGAACATGAAGAATCATACGATCGTGGTTCCTAGCGAGAAAGGGGTCTATGTCTATCATCTAGTGGCCCATTGGAAGCAGGGGGACGGGAGTTATGTGTTTTCAGTGGAAGTGAAGTGAACCACAAAACGCTTGGATCTCCAAGCGTTTTGTCATATCTCACTGCTTAAGCTTCAGCCCTTCATGGGTGGCTTTAAAGCCCAACCTCTCATAAAACCTCAATGCATCCGGTCTTTGCTTATCCGTCGTCAATTGAATGAGGTGGCATCCGCGTTCTTCAGCACGGGCGATGGCCCACTGGATCATCTTCGTCCCCACGCCTTCCCCTCTTACAGAAGCAGATGTCCTGACACCCTCAATCGTCGCTCTCCATCCGCCTTGATGGGTGAGGTAAGGAGTGAACGTGATTTGCTGGACGCCGACAACTTCCTCCCCTTGACAAGCGACGACCAATTCATTGTTGGGGTCAGTATCGATGGCGTTAAATGCTTGGATGTAGCTTTCAGGTAGGGGATGCTCATAACGTTCCCTTTTACTTCCGAGTACGTCATCAGCAAGCATTTCCACGATACGATCAACGTCTTTTTCAGTAGCTTCTCTAAACTGCAATTCTCTCTCCAAGTGAATCCTCCTAATCGAAAAAGCCTTTTGATAAGTTCTATGCTAACTGAATTCATCTAATAAGGTAATGATTATTATTTTATGAAAATCAATAAGTGTATCTTATGGAAATTCAAAAGGCTCTCACACCCAAACGGTATGAGAGCCTTCTCCTTTATACCTGAACCTCAAACTGCTTCGAATACAGTCTGGAATAATGACCATTCTGTTCGAGCAGCGCTTCATGTGTCCCTTCCTCGACAATCCTTCCATCTGACAGCACCACGATTCTTCCAGCGTTCCTGATCGTCGATAACCGATGGGCGATGACGAGTGTCGTCCTGCCCTTTGCCAGTAGCTCCAGGGATTCCTTGACGACACTTTCGCTTTCATTATCAAGGGGGCTCGTCGCCTCATCAAGAATGAGGATGGGCGGATTCTTTAAAAATACACGGGCGATACTGAGCCTCTGCTTCTGACCGCCTGATAATCGGACGCCGCGCTGACCTATCTCGGAGTGATATCCTTGTGGCAAACGGGTAATGAATTCATCGGCGTTCGCTTGCTTTGCCGCCTTCATCACCTCTTCGTCGGTCGCTTCAGGTTGACCATAGCGGATATTCTCCATCACGGTGCCGGAAAAAAGGTACACATCCTGCTGTACGATACCGATGTTGCTTCGGAGAGAATTCAAGTCCAGGTTTTTTACATTTTCCCCATCTACAAAAATCCCACCTTCAGAAACGTCATAAAAACGGGAAATCAGGGAGCTGAGCGTCGTTTTTCTCACTCCCGATGGTCCGACGATCGCGACGTATTCCCCTGGGAGGACTTCAAGAGTTAAATTCTTGAATACAGACCCTAAGGCAGAATCATAATGAAATGATAGGTTCTTCAATAAAATATGTCCCTCTACGCTTGAAAGAATCTTTGCATCAGGGGCATTCTCGATGTCAGGCTTGATATTCATGATCTCCATGAATCGCTGAAACCCTGTCACACCTTCTTGAAATTGAGTACTCATATGAGTGAGCCGCTGAATGGGCTCGATCATAAAGCCGATATATAGCAGAAACGTAATCAAGTCGGCCAGGTCAAGGGACGCATTCATAATCTGAAGGGACCCGAAGACGACAATGGTGACCGTAATCAGTTGAATGAATGCTTCCGTCCCGTTATAGAAGTACGCCTCAGCACGATAGGTTCCTTTTCGGCTTTCCAAAAAACGTTCATTCTCCACATTGAATTTCCTGATTTCAAGAGATTCATTGGCAAACGACTGAACGACCCGAATGCCTGATAAGGAATCCTCCACCTGGGCATTGATGTCTCCGATCCGCTCTTTATTATCCGTCAGCGCCCTGTTCAACTTTTTATTGAAATAAAGAGAGAAGAACCCGAGGACCGGAAAGAAACAAAAAACAGTCAGGGTAAGAGGAGCGTTGATCCAAAACAAAATCACAAACGCCCCAAGGAAACGAACCAGGTATTTCACATAATCTTCAGGTCCGTGATGATAAAGCTCCGATACCATCAACAGATCATTCGTCACCCGGCTCATTAACCGGCCCGTCTTCTCTTTATCATAAAAACGGAAAGACAGCTTCTGCAGATGAGCGAATAATTCACCTCTCATATCGGTTTCCATTCGTGCCCCGATCTCATGCCCCTTGTAATCCACAATGTAATTCCCAACGTTTTGAGCAACGACAAGAGCCACCATCACAACACCGACCCATAGGACATCCTCAAAAGCCGTAGAAAGACTCCCGGCCAGAACATCCTTCGTCACATAGCGGACAAGCAGCGGGAAAAAGAGAGACAGGGAAGACGTGACCAATGCACTGAACAGCACAATCAAAAAAATGGAACGATACGGTTTGTAATACGAAAGAAATTTTTTCACAGGAAAAGTCATAACATACCCCTTTACGCGTTAGTTCACAAAACACATATAAGGGGGAAGACCGTCACGTTAAAAAGGCGTTCCATCCTTATATGTTCGTACGGTTATCATCGCAATGTTTCTCATGAAAACAGCCTCCTTTAATTTCGATACCTTTATTGTATGATGGGGTTGGTGAAAAATAAAGTTAATTTTCTGATAATTAATTGAATCGGAAAACTTGTATCACACGGTATCCAGTTTTAAATCAAGTCAGTATATTAAGGTCGAGGGTGAGTGGGGGGCCAATACATATGTAAGATAGAACAATAACATCATTTAAGGATCTTGACGAACATGGTGCCTCCCTATTTTCCTTTGCCCAAAACGATGTGAATCACCCATGGAACCCAAGCGAAAACAGACTGTAGATCTTTAGAGAAAGAAGAGAGAAAACAACACCAACAACGTGCGTGTAGCGGGCGCGCGTAGAGATGGTGTCAGTATCCTGAAAGGAGGGACAGAAGGAAACCTATTCAACCTTTTCAGTCAAAAAAACTATGATTCTATCCCTCGCTTTTTGTGCGGATTCATTATGAAAGTTTGTCGAATAGGGGTCACTGAATCCATGTGTACCGCTATATTTTTGAATGTCGATATTCTTTCGTCTTAATCTTGCAATCACTTCATCCACTTGGAAAGAGGGTTCTTCTTCTGGGAAAAACAACATAGTTGGACACAGTGGTTTGACCTCTAAATAGTTTCGTATTCGTGAACCGTAGTAGCCGATGACACCATCCACCCTTTCATCATCGCTGCATAACCAGGCCACCGTCGCCCCTGCACTGAACCCTATGATCACAATTTTCTTGTATTTTTGTCGGTAGATTGAGAGAATGATCTTTATTTTGACAACCGCCTCTTCAAAGCCTATGTCCTTGATGAAAGAACGGTAAGCCATCTCTTCCTGAGAATAATCAAAAGCCGATCCTTTTTTTAGAAAATCTGGACAGATGACGTCCGTTCCTTGGGATGAGATGAATGCACAGAAGTCTTGTATGTGTTGATTGATTCCATAGATTTCGTGAATCACTATCACTAGCGTACTAGAATTTTGGTGAAGTCGAATCATGTTATTCCTCCTTTCATGCTCCTTTTATTTTACTCGTATTTAAGGTTGGACTGAATAAAAAGTAATGGATATGTTTTCCTGTTGAACCACATGGGTACTTTGGAAAATAATGATAGATGGGTCATTTTATGAACATACATAAACCATCTAATAATGGAAAGGAGAACTTCATGAAAAAAGTAGTGTACACGTTGATTGTGATGGTGTTGATTGTGGCATTAGCTGCCTGCAATTCCAATGAATCTGCCACATCTCAATCTGAAGAGAAAGAACCGAAAAAAGAAGAAAAGGTAAAAAAGGATAAAGAGGCGAATAAGAAAACGGAAGAAATAGACAAAGACTATCCACCGGTGCCGACAACATTCTCGGAATCAGCCGAGTATCCAACGATTGGGGAGTTTTCGGGTAATGAGTATGAAAAAGGGTTTACGGGTGAGGAAGACATAAAAAAGAAGCTTGATAGCCTGCCAACGCTAACGGAGGAGTCTTCTAAAGAGGATATCGAAAAGATGCAGGGGTATGTGTATTCCCTTTTTAAAGAGGATTTGACGAAGGTGGATGTACCAATCGATCAGTGGAAGTCCATGCAGTTTGAAGATCCGAACGGCAAAGAGGGTGAGCTTCAATTAAAAGAGAACTACAATGTTGCCATTCTGTTGGATTCAAGCGGCAGTATGGGGAAGGTGGAAAATGGAAAGACGCGGATGGAACTTGCGAAGGATGCCATCCAGCAGTTTGTGAAGGACCTGCCTGAGAATGCCAATGTTTCACTCAGGGTTTACGGACATGTCGGTACAGGAAGTGATAAGGACAAAAAGTCTTCCTGTTCTAAAATTGAAGAGGTCTACCCATTTGGGAATTATGATGAAGGAAAATTCTCGGAAGCGCTGAATCAGTTTGAGCCCGCTGGATGGACGCCCATGGCTAAAGCCATCGATGAGGTAAATGCGGATTTCCAACAATATGACGGAAAGCAAAATACTAATATTATTTACGTAGTCAGTGATGGAGTGGAGACCTGTAACGGTGACCCTGTGAAAGCAGCCAAATCCCTGGCAGATTCCAATATCAGCCCGGTCCTGAATATTATCGGGTATCAGGTAGACAATGAGGGATTAGCACAGTTGAAAGAAATGGCCGATGCTTCAGGGGGAAATTACATCAATGCGAGAAGTCATGATGATCTGGTGACGGAATTCAAACAGACAGCAGATATGGCGAAGGTTTGGTCACAGTGGCATGAGGATTCGGTGAAGGCGTTGAATGAACTGTTCGATACTGTCAAAACTCAATTGGATAACTGGTATGACGAGCAACAAATGAATAGTAATCGAGAAATCAATAACCTTGAACATGCAACGAACTACCTCAATAATCAGGGAATCATTGATGATTCTGTATTCCTTGACATGATGGATCTTTACAGAGATTATTTTCTTACAATATCGGATGAGGCAAGAGATCAATTTCTTGAGTTGTATGATACAAACAGAGACAACTTCTTAAATAAACATGATGAAGTCACAGACCGGTTCCTGGAATCGGATGAATGAGTAAGGAAGAAGGTCCGTCCCTCAAGAGTGAGGGACGGACCTTCTCGTATATAGCCAATCAATCTAGTGCCCCCAGGTCTTTTTTTCTGACAACCCCAATATCCTTATATTGTAGGGTTATCCACACCACAAACCTATAAGAACGAGCTACAGGGGGTTTAGAGATGAGCAAAAGGAAGTCGTTCCGTTGGGTTGTCATTGCTTTGGTCTTGTGTTTAATCAGTGCGATAGGTGCCTCGTTTGTACAAACGTCAGGTGGGAAGGTGACCGTAAAAGATCTGCGGTGGGAAACTCCCTCAGGTCATATGATGAGTGCGCTCTTGTATGTTCCGGATGATGTGTCGAAGGACAATCCGGCACCGGGGATTGTGACAAGTCACGGCTGGTACAATACGAGGGAGATGCAGGATCTGAATTATGTGGAGCTTGCAAGACGCGGGTACGTCGTCATTTCAATTGATATGTACGGACATGGAAATTCGGATGCCGTGAAACCGGAGGAATGGATGAACCGGGGGACGGGCATGTATGATGCCGTGGAGCTAATGGCGGATCTTCCTTATGTAGATAAAGAGAAGATTGGAGTGACGGGTCATTCCAATGGAGCACGTGCTGCCAACTGGTCCATCAATGAAGATAATAAGAAGGATGAACCTTTAATTTCGTCTGTGCTGTTAATTGCCAATGATGCCATGTATACGAGTGATCCGGCAGAGCCATTGTATTGGTCGATGCAGCCGAAGGATCGTGAGTATGTGAATGTATATGGATCAAGGGATGTTGGAATCGTGGCCGCACAGTATGATGAATTTTTCTTCAGAAGTTTGAAAGAAGACGGTACTGCCACTGTTCCGAGGGATTTTATTGATACGGAACCTGCACAATCATTCCTGAATTTCGGAATCGATCCAACCGGAGGGGAGAAGCGGAAGAGCTACGAGATCTATAAGCAGGAGGTAGACGGTCAAGAAGCAGCAAGGGTCATTTATAATCCTGCGCAGATCCATCCGTGGAACCATATTTCTAAGGATGTCGTGACGAGTACTCTCGAGTTTTTTGAAGATTCTCTTGGGGCACCTCATCCGATCGCAGCTAATAACCAGGTTTGGCAGTACAAAGTGTTCTTTAATGCCGTAGGCTTGGTCGGGTTTGTGATTTTCATCGTGAGCATCACCAAGTGGCTTCTTTTCACTGAAACATTTGCTTCACTACGAGCTGTAAAGGAAGCGGAGCCTATGACGTTCCGTGATGGAAGAGGAAAGCTTTGGTTCTGGGGTGGCCTCATTGCGGGTGCGCTCGTATCTTATTTCAGTTATTTGAAGTTATCCACCTGGACCGTGGAACACATTACACCGTTCTTTCCGCAGTACCCTCCTTTTTATATCGGGATGTGGTGTTTGGTCACTGGGCTCTTTACGTTAATGGTTGTGGGGGCATGCTATTTCTTCTATTCCAAGAAGAACGGAATGGACCTGAGGGTGTCTGGGGTGGTCATCAGCTTCCGGACCCTGGTAAAAACGATCGGGCTTGCCCTTTGTGTCACGGTATTGTCCTACAGCCTTGTGTTCATAGCGGATTATTTCTTCAAAACAGATTTTCGTTTATGGGTGCTGACAGTAAAAGCATTCACCCCTGATAAACTGTTGATCGCATTGAAATATCTACCTTTCTTCCTTGTATTCTATGTAGCGAACTCCATTGCCATCAATAGCTTTAACTTTATCAAACTCGGGCAGAAGGAATGGATGAACACGGCCGTATTGACCCTGTTCAATTCACTTGCCATCATCATTCTGGTAGCCATCCAGTATATTTCCTTCTTTGTGAAAGGGGAAGTATATTACAATGATCTGTCCCACATCATCGGAATCTGGCTGTTCCCGATCATCGTGATCCTGATGGTGGCAGCCGTTGTTTCCCGTAAGATTTACAAGGTGACGGGAAATCCTTATCTTGCAGGGTTCATAAATGCGTTCATCATTACGATTATGACGGTGACAAATACGTTGACGCAGCTTTAAAATAGCAAAGCCTCCGGAGTTCTCTGTAAGAAGGTCCGGGGGCATTTTTTATCTGTGGGATAAAACATTAGGGACGGACCTTCTTTGCATCAGGAACCACCAACGTATTTATTACTCCCCGGAAGCTTCTTGATTTCATTCCAGGCTTCAATGGCATCTGCCCTCTTTTTTCCTTTATTGGCCGGATCGGCAAAGAAGTCTCGTGTGAATTGATTGTATTCGAATTGAGGTGCGATTTCCTTCTCGTATGACGGGTCTTTCTTCCGTTTGTCTTCTTCATGCCAAGCTTCGATTGCATCACGATACGTCTTTCCTGCGTTATTTTTAAAATAGTTTTGGATATAAGTAGAGAAATGAAAACCGGGTATGACAGACTTAAAGAAGGTTCTGACGTTTTGACTGCAACGGTGATGGTCCGTGATGACGGTATCTAGACTTAACACTTCATTATGGTTTGTGTTTCGAATCCCTTTTGATTTTCTGACGGGCTTTTTGATTTCGCCTGTTTCCAGGAAAGTGCAAATTCGATCTGATAGCTCCATCTTTGAACCGGAAGTGCTGATTCCGTTAGCGCGACAGAATGATTGCAGTTCTTCCTTTAACCAATAGTACTCTCTAAACACTTCAATTGGTGTGCTCCTGTTTAAGGTGGGTCTCAATGCTACCAGCTCCTGAAATTCCATTTACATCCATTTTAGAACAAGTGTTCCTATTTGTCTACTGCCTCGGCCCAAGCAGCATCACACCAACCCCAACGATACATATCCCGGCACCGACCCAATCATACAGATCAGGTGTCTTCTTATCGATTCCCCATCCCCAAAGGACGGACAGGACAATGAACACCCCGCCGTAAGCAGCGTAGACACGGCCGAATGAAGGGAAGGACTGGAAGGTGGCGATGACGCCGTAGAGTGCCAGGGCGATCCCGCCGGCGACTCCCCAATAGGCGGGTTTTCCTTCCCGAAGCCAAAGCCAGATAAGGTAGCCTCCTCCGATTTCGGCGATTCCGGCAAGAATGAATAAGATGATGGCATTTATCATGTGATCACTTCCTTTATCAGTTTAGCTACTTGAATTATAACGTACTTAGAGCAAGGTTTAGAATCTACGTTTCTTTGTAGATGTCTATCACCATCAAACCTTCTAGATTAGGGATACATTTTGTCTAGGTGAAATGTATATAACTGATATGTTAAAAAGGTCCGGTGTGAATGCGGAGCATCAATCCCAGGAGAAAAGCAGGGTTTCTCCTCCTGATACAGAATTGGTTATAGTGAATGATAATTTCAGGAGGTTATAGAAATGGCTGTAACGACAGGAATATTGGAATGGACGCTGTTGTCGGAATGCCCGATTCCAGATGATGTGAACGATCTTTTAATCAGTGGGGAAGAGGCAGTGGCTGCGTATAAGACACTCCGGGATAGTGCCATTTTCACTAATAAGAGATTAATTGTAAGAGATGCGCAAGGGCTGACCGGGAAAAAGGTGGAGATTTATTCTCTCCCGTATTCTTCCATCAATATGTGGTCAACGGAGAATGCAGGCAGTTTCCTTGACGTGAATGCGGAAGTAGAGCTTTGGACGAGAGCCGGTCATATAAAAGTGAAGTTGAAGAAAGGGATCGACGTCCGCAAGTTTGATAAATTGATTGCGGATGCACTTTTATCGTGATTCTGATTTGATTACAGGACAAAGATCCCTATCAAAATGTTTGTCTATTCCTACCAAACCTTCTACAATGTAAGGAACAAGAGATGGGACTCGTCTCAATACGGAGGTGGAAATGAAATGGACAACACGGAGAAACATTTTTCTGAAGAGAAATTTTGGGATAAGTTAAAAAGATATGGTGTGAAGGCCGGACATTCCGTCGTATATACGGCGCTGCTCCTTTATTTTGTCCTGCAAAAACCGGATGTTCCGAAGAAGTCGAAGATGATCATCATCGGGGCGCTCGGATATTTCATCCTTCCAACGGATTTCATTCCGGACATGGCAGTGGGGGTAGGGTTTACCGATGACCTTGGTGCACTCGGTCTCGCGCTATTGCAGGTATCGATGTATATCGATGATGAAGTGAAAGCGAAGGCCAAGGCGAAGCTCGCTGACTGGTTCGGTGATGATGTGGATACGTCTGAGGTGGATGGTAAGTTGTGAAATGGGAAAGTTTAGGTTGTTTGCTTTTCGGGAAAAGAGTAAAATAGTCTTACAATAATGTTTAGTTGTAAAGAACGGTCACTAGTATCTTTTCCCCCTTTGTTGCGTACAATGTTTGTAATAAATCCTTTGAGGAGGAAGTTGTATGCGTGGGAAAAAGGAGGATGATTTGGACATGTCTTTAACAGTAGATAAAAAAGAAATATCTGAGTCAGATAGGAAAAACTTAGAGAAGTTTGCCAAAAAATTCAAGAACAAAGCCCAGATTGATTCTCAACAAATATGCAGGGAGATAAGGGGAAAAAATTAAAATGCCTATTGTTAGTGAAGATTTCGGAAGAAGTGTCATTAACCTTAATGTTAATGATGCTTTTTTTGTGGACACGAACTTTATTATTGCTACGATTGACCAGGGGGATGGACGGCATGAAGCGTGTTATCACTTTCTCAGTTTCTTATTGAAAAATAATACTAAATTGTTCATTTGCGAAACAGTATTAACAGAAGCCATGCATGCTTTAGGTAGAATGATTTATATAGAAAATGAGATTGTGATTAATTATCCTAATTTTCTATCATTAGATCCCCAAGAAAGAAGAAAGATTAAGAGTAAAATTAAATCCAATTTTGGAAACTTGCCCAAACAGTCTGCTACTCTTCCAAAATTAGCCCATGCAAATGAGAAAGCTAACGAAATGCTGAAAGGGTTAGTGGAATTATCCATCATATCAATCATCCCTACCAATAAAGAAATTTTAGAAAAAGCAATGAATCTAAGTCATGAAACCCCATTGTTGAGTTCAGATTCAATCATCCTGGCTACTGCCCTATCTGCAGAAGTGAAGGGTTTGATTTCCTTAGACGGTGACATGACGAATGCCCCAATCAACATCTATACCACACAAACAACAAATGACGAATTTGATGAAGAAATTTATCTGTAACCAACTAGGGAATGTTTTTATTGCCTGTAAGAGGAAACTTTTGCATAAAGCCTCAAAACAAGTGATGAACTTTAATTCTTTTTGTTCTAATCTATGATTTCTACTTTCAATGCCCTGGTCTGAGGCGGATCGGACTCCCGAACAAAGTCATACCACACAGATAATTCCTGTCCTTCCTCTATCAGCTTGATCATATTTTCATCCCGAACAGATACACGAATCCTTTCAGAGTATCTATCCCTTGATTCTCCAGTTAAAGTGAGAGTCATTCCCTTGCTGCGTTTTTCAAGAACCTTGCCATTCAGTATTTTATTGTCGGACATTTTGTCATAAGCCAGGTCTTGGTCTTCACAGCCTAGAAGCAGGGTGGAAAATAGTAGAATCCATAAGCCATGCATTTTCATTGAATTCACCTCAGTGAATTAGTCGAGAGAAGAGGAAGTGATGTTACATCCTTTTTCACTAACATCATCCCAAACAACCATCATTCCCCCTTGAACGTATCGTCGTACAAATCTTCATCCCCCTGTGGTTCTTTGATTCCGTGCTTTTCTTCGAGATATCTTCCGATTACGGAGTTATTAATCCCTTCCCGAACGGCCCGTTCCACTAAGATGTAGAAGATAAATAGAAACACGATGAGGAGGATGACACTTATGAAAATTATAAAGAGTTCCATGCTGTTCACCTCCTTATTATTGAATGACAATATTCCCAACATACTGTGCATTGCCTCTATCTGTTTGAAGGTCGACCTCCAACACGTAGGACCCTTTTCCTCTAGGAAATGTGATGGAACGGCCTTCATCCAAATCCAGCTGCCACTTTTCATTACCCAGCCATAAGAATGCACGTAATTCCTCAACGGCAAAGTCTTCGCTGTCAAAAAGCACGTCTACCTGCTGACCGGATGGAAATGTCAGTTCCTTCTGTTCACGTGCGAAGTCTACTACTTCTTTCGTTTCTTTTTCCATTGCTTTCCCGTTTTCTCCATGCCAATCAATATTGGTTTCGGTTAATTCAACGGAGTCTACGCTGTCTGTTTCCATAAGGGTGACAGTGGGGGGAGTGAAGTCATAGTCTTCTGCGATGCAACCTGTCAGGACTATGGTGAGGAACAAACAGATGAACGGTTTTACATATCTCATTTTGAAAACCCTTTCGTTTATCACGTTTTTAATTTAGTTTATCCACCCATTCAACACCATCCCCATATTCATCACCATATGAAAGGAAATTGAAGGATAGATGCTATCTGTCTTCAAAACTACGATGCTGTAAAAAAGTCCTCCGAAAGAGAATAGAAGACTGAGGAGGAGCGGGATCCCGATGGAGAGATGCAGGAGTCCGAATCCAATACTTGTCACCGTGACGGCGTAAATGACAGAGGTATCCCGGAGCAATGACGACAGCATGACGCCTCTCCAGATGAGTTCTTCCAGCGTAGCGTTCAGGATGGTGAATCCTATTGCGAATAGGAATAATGATTTCACCTCACTGATTCCCTCCGACCAGATGAGGGGAATGAAGATGGTGCTTGATCCCGCAAGTCCGATCAATAAAAAAAGTGGCAATGAAATTGTGTGTGAAGGCATGGAGATGCGCTTACTCCAATCCGGTAATCTCATGTAGCAAAGGACCTTTTCCTTTGCCATCCATTGTGAGACGGCTAATGCCACCAGGATGAATATAAGAAAACTTCTGTTTAAAAGGATGTTGATTTCTTTTGATATATCCCAACCATTGATCCAGCCTGTTGCCCATTGAAAGGTCAGGAACCCGATAAGGAAGAATAGGAATAAGGAAGCGACGGACCGGTTATTTTTTGCAGATGAATAGAGGATGAGAAGCCCAAGCATCAATAGCAGTCCCCATCCGTATGCTCGATACGAAAGAAGGATGATGCCTGAGAAAAACAGGGAGGCAGAGCTTATCAGGAAAAGGGAATGCGGTGAATGGGTCATATAGTCCTCCTGGGGCAATCGTTGAAAATAGTTTAGCATAATTTTCCTGTTTTGTATCTGTTCATTTTTCAGTGTGGTACGATGAATATAGTTTACATAAGAAAGGGGAATGGACATGTACAAGCATATCATTTGGGACTTTGACGGCACTCTTTTTGATACATATCCCGTGATGGCGGGAGCCTTCAAAGACACGCTGGACAGCCAGGGGATTGATGAACCGTTAGAGGACATTATCAAACAAATGAAAGTATCGATGACTCATGCTTTTAAACACTATGGTGAAAAATATGGGATCGGGGACGAGTTTATTGCAGCCTACGATACCCGCAGAAAAGAAGTCGAGTTCGATTTGTCCAAGCCCTTTGAAGGAATCGCTGAAATCTGTAAGTATATTCATGAGTCGGGGCGCAGGAATTACCTGTACACCCACAGAGGTGAATCTTCCATCACGATGCTGGAGAGCTACGGGTTGACGGGTTATTTCTCTGATTTCATCACCTCCGAGCACGGATTTGAAAGGAAGCCGAGTCCGAATGCCATTCAGCATCTGATCCGCACCCATGATATCGAGCCATCAGAAGCAATCATGATCGGCGACCGGGATCTGGATCTCGAATCGGGGAAAAATGCCGGAATCAGTTCCTGCTACTTTGCAGATGAGATGGTAGAAAATCCCCACGCGGATTACGTCGTGACGAGTGTGGAGGAATTGTATAAGATTATTTAAGGATGGAGACCATTGAGGGACGGACCTCGATGGTTTTTTATGGGTAATTTTGGTAAGTGACGCATAAAACAAAATAATGACGCAATTATCGCGAAAACGACGCAATTCCTCTCCACCGACATCCCTTTTAAACATAGATCAACTCTTCAAAAGTCTATAACACTTCCAATTTCCTGCTTCTTTCAAAATCGATCTTCATTTACGAACTGTATGTGCTCATCTTTGTTTTGAACCCCCTCATTTCGGATACATTATATGAGCACAGACCAAACAGATGATTTGTCATCACCCTGCCAAGCATGTGATGATAAATTCAAACCAAAATTATCGGAATAAGGAGATGAGGTTATGAACGTAGCAGTTGTTGGAGCAAATGGACAGATCGGGAAGCAAGTGGTCGGATTCTTGAAGGAAGACGGACATACTCCGAGAGCCATTGTGAGGAAAGAAGAACAGGTACAGTCGTTTGAACAAGAAGGCGTGGAGGCTGCACTGGTTGATTTGGAAGGCACGGTTGAGCAAATCTCAAATGGATTGAAGGGAGCCGATGCCGCCGTATTCTCTGCAGGATCAGGTGGCAGCACGGGTTCTGACAAGACCCTCCTCATCGATCTTGACGGAGCGGTGAAAACGATGGAGGCCGCAAAAGAGGCAGGCATCGAACGCTTCATCATTGTGAGTGCCCTGCAGGCTCATCATCGTGAAAACTGGAACGACTCCCTGAAACCTTATTACGTGGCGAAGCACTTCGCGGACCGGGCGCTTGAGGATAGTGGACTTACCTATACGATCATCCGTCCGGGTGGATTGCTGAACGAAGAAGGTACAGGTAAAGTATCGGCGGCTGAGAATCTTGAAAGAGGATCCATTCCGCGTGAAGATGTGGCGAGAACCATCGTGGCATCGTTAACGGAGGAGAGCACGTTTAATAAAGGATTCGATCTTATTTCAGGAAGCACTGGAATAGGAGAAGCCGTTAAAAACGTATAAATAAAAGGAAGGAATGATCATCGTTGGATGGTCATTCTTTTTTTATGTAAAATCGGGTAGACCATTATATGGGTATAGATGGTAAAATGGGTTGGCGTATGATTCTTATAGAAATAGAGGAGGGGGAGATCATCGTCCATATCGATTATTCATTTAGCATCGTGTCCACCTTGATGTCCATTGTGGAATGGGCAATCATTGGCTATCTTGCATTTAGATCATATAAAAAACTTTCGGCAAAGCCAAAGGTGTGGAAAGTCATATTTGCCATTTTTGTTGGGTTGTTTTCCTTTACCATCAACATGGAATGGTTTCATACCTTTGTAAAAATTCCAATCCTGCCGCTCGGTGTATGGATCCTATACGCTGTTCTTAATCGAAAAGAGGATCGCTGGGATACCTATCGCCGGTTTGCCTGGATCGGGTTCCTGGCCAACTTCATCTTCCTGGCAGGAACCCTGCTCACCATCCCGGTCCAATCCCTTCTCTATCCAGAAAACCATCTCTCTACCTACATTTCAGGGACCAAAGAAGCTTCCCTCAATGTCATCCATCCATCTGGTGAGGGACGGACCTTGGATCAGGAGGAACTGAAGAAGCAGCTTTCTGATGTGGAGCAGGTCGAATTTGAAAGTTGGCAATGGTTTGATGAAGCAGGCGGCCGTTATTCGAATCACGAACGCTTTCCGCTTCAGTTGGTCGGCACTAGTCCGAAATGGGGAAGCGGTCTCGAGCCGGATATCTATGTGGAACAGGACGGGAAAGGAATCCTCGTCTCAACTCGAAAGACCCAGTATTATTACCACTTCCCTGAAACGGTGCTGAAGGAGGCCAAACGATGAAGAAGAGAAGCATCCTGGCTGGGGGACTCCTTTTCGTAGGGTTATTTGCCTTCTATTGGCTGCATGTAGTGAAAACAGATTCACGTCCGAAAAATGAAGAAATACTGTCACAGATTAATTCCTCCCTTCAGAATGCACAAGCCGTTGACATACAGGATTTTCTGAAGCTCGATGATGGTCACGGAGTGGCACCTTTCATTTCAGATAAAGAGCAATATGGTGTTAGCTATTGGGAGAGACATCTGACCGCCTGGAAGGTAATTAGCATCCGGACCGACGGGGAGCCAAAGGTATGGATGCTCGATGGGAGTGATCCGTCAAGCTTCCATATCGTCTGGAACATCAATCCCGGCAGTGATATTCAAACATTGCAGTATTTCTTCACGAGGGAAAGGGGTTACTCGAGTAGCGGAGAACAACAGCATTATGTTCCCGGTATCTTGATGAAGACTGAAGCCTCTTTGGCAGGCAACTCCTACGGGGCAATGAAGGTTCCCGGAGAATGGGGAGACGCATTGACTTTATCAGATGGTAGTGATGTTCCTGACACACTTTTCGGGGATAACAACAATATGGGAATACATTCCCGGTTCGGCTGGATACCACTTGATGAGAATAACAAGGAAGTCGAATGGAACAACAGTATTAACAACTCAAGTTACTACAAAGGGAATGTTCGTGAGCAACATATGCAGCTGCTTGACCAGTACCAGATTCAAAAAGGCCAGTTTTAAGAAAAAAAGGAATGATCCATAACCGGGTCATTCTTTTTTTGGGTTGAGAATATTGTTTTAATTTGGAATAATTGGTATAAGGATACAGGTGATTCGAATTGAACTATTTTATCAAAATAAATGTGGTCAGTTTGCTTTATGCCATGATGATTCTAGTTCCGGTCGAGCTGATGGTGAATGGTCATCGGTTGACGAGGCTGACGGGCTGGGAAATGGAAACGGTGATGAATGCGATTGGATTCATGATCGTCGCAATTTTTCTAATGGGAACTGTCTTTCTCTACTTTCTAACAGGGAAGTGGATGGAAGGGCGGAGGGCGAGCTATTGGACGGTGGTTCTTTGGTTTCCGTATTTTCTGCTATTTACGTATATTATCGCCACATTCTTTCCGACGACATATGGGGGAGATGCTCCTAATCCTGCAGCGGGTTTAGTGATGATCGGGGCGTTGGTCACTTTTCCTTTTTATGTGTTGGTGTTGAATTTCATGAGTTTGAGTACGGAAGATCATCAAAAGGAGGGAATCAAGCTTGAGTAGAAACATCATCGGTTTTTCATTATTCGCACTTGGATTGGCCTTATGGGTATGTGCGTCCTTGTTTCGTTTTCTGATCACCTCCGATATTCCGGTAAGCTTTACTCCGGAGGAAGCCATGTTTACGCAGAAAACATTTGTTGCTGCGGGAGTGCTCATTCTAGTAGGAACATTCACGGCAAAAGCAAATGCGTTTCACCTCACCGCATTTGCACTATTTGCTACAGTAGCGGCTTTTCAGTTTTACATGAACTTCAGTTATCACAGTTCAGCCACATATTATACGGAGGAATATGCTGAACTGGCGAATGTCAGTAGTTATATCGCACTCGCACTGGCACTGGTCAATTTGATTTTAATGATGAAACCTTATTTGAGAGTGTGGAAAATGAGGGTGGACCGTTGATAGCGGTGTTCGGAGAAAAGATTCAAGGTCTCAACTATCAACGAAGAACAGGTGTCTATGCCGTCATCTTTCATCATAAAAAAGGCAAAATCCTGACGGTTCGAAACGAGATGGGGCATCACTTTCTTCCTGGTGGAGGCATCGAAGAGAATGAAATTCATGTAGACTGCCTGAAAAGAGAAATGATGGAGGAAACAGGTTACTGTGTATCGATTGGTTCTTATATCGGACATGCCATGTGCTACTTTTTTTCTAAAAAGGGAGATCCACTTCTTAGTGAAGGACACTTTTATCTGGTAGAGCTGAAGGAAAAGATGCTGGAACCGATGGAAGAGGACCATGTTCCAGTGTGGATGGATCGTAAGGATGCGAAAAGGCTCCTGGTACATGAGCATCATTATTGGGCAATAGAGGAAGCGTGGGAAAAGAGTGCCTTAGTCAAAGAATGATGCAGATTGACACATTGGTTGATGTGTATCAAAGGTTAGGGCATAGCATATAAATAGAGGAAGTACATGCTAACGAAGGAGTTGTTCTAATTGGGTCTATTCATCGGCATCATTTTATTCTTTGGTCTTGCCAGTGCGCTTGGCAGAAGGACTTTGAGGGGAAGCAAGGAAGAACAGCTGCAGGAATTGGAGCGGGTCAAATCGAATGGTAACGGGTTCGGCGGAGGAGTATAGGCTGAATCATCTGGTATAACGACAAGGGGGAAACCATTTGAAAAGGAAAATAGTATTCTTTCTGACCGGACTCCTGTTACTCGGGGGACTGTTGTTTTACCTTTTTGAGGATAAACAAGTATATGGAAATAACAAAGATTCTATCGTAAAGGTCATCCATTCTGTTGAAGGATATGAAAATCGATCTATCAAAATCTTAGAAATGAAAGATTTTGATGATCGGAGAGTGGCTTCTTTTTTGGCTGATAATAGTCCAGGATATATAGAGCTTGAAAAAGATAAGAAAGGGAATTATCGGTGGAATCACTTAGAGTTTGCTGAAGATCAGACATTTGCATCCTTCAGTCTTTTTGACCGGACCCTTCTATATGTGACGAATGACCGTAATGAAATAGCCCGGATGGAAGTGGAAATCAATGGTCAAAAAGTCCAGCGGGATTTTATACCGAATCGAGAGACTGTTACTTGGGCTGAACTCCCACTCAATGAGGAAAAAGAATATACCTTTCGGAACTATAAGTATTATGACAAAGAAGGAAAGATAATAAGTGAAATAGAGTAGTATGTCAACAGCCGGTAGGGAGACGGTACTATCATCAGCACAATAGAAAAGTAGAAAAAGGAGACCACATAAAATGCATTTCCTCACAACCACAGCACTTACAGAACAGGAGCTCATCAATAAAGCTCTTAAAAACGAAGGAATAAATCAAATCTCAAGTGATTCCGAAATCACCAGATTAGGAGAAGGTGCCTGGCACTACGCCTACTTGATCGAGGCAGAACAGCTCGTCCTCCGCATCCCGAAAAGGATCGCCTATGAGAAAGAGGTCGTCTTCAACAAGGACGAGCTGACGGCGGATTATGCCGGGACCAAGGCCTTTTATGAGCATGCCAACAGGACGGGGAAAGGGATGTGTCCTGCACATTATGAATACTGCATCTCTGAGGAATTAACTTATACGATTGAAACGTATGTCGGAAAATCAGTCGGGCTTGCCGGACAGACCCCGGACCAATCGAAACGGTATGGAAGGGAACTGGGTGAGTTCTTCCTGGCCCTTGAAGAGCTGGCTTCACCGATTCCAGGCATCGGATACATAACCGTTGGGGAACATGGAGAGATCAAAGGGCAATACGAGGGAGACCTGAGTGCCTTTATCCAGGAAGAAACGGGAGAATACCGGGAAGAATGGGAGTCGCTTCTTGTAAGCTCTTATTCTTTTGATAAGGAAAAAGTGAAAAGCACAGGGGATGAGCTGTTTGCCGCCCGCTCCGTCGAACGGGAAAAACTCGTCCTGACGAATCAGGATACATCGCCTGAGAATATGATTTTTACTAGTAGCGGCGTCAAAATGATCGACCCGTTCCCGATTATCTATACAGGAACTTCCCTCGCTGCCAATTACGTCTTCAACTACCGGACACTGTTTCATGCCCTGCACAACACAAAGCGGCATGGTAAGAACCAATACCATCTCCTGATTCCACAATTGAAGGCCAGTGCAGAAGGTTTCGTGGAGGGGTATGTGAACGGTTCGAAGCAGAAATGGAATGACCTGAATGTGGAAGTGTACTTGAAGCTCGTCACCATGACCCATGAACATGATCAGCTTCTGAAACAGGAGTCTTTGAGCCGTGAGCAAGTGATCCGGTACGGGACGAAGGCGCAGATTCAAGAGCGGATTGGGTTTCTTTTAAAGGAACTTGAACAATTTTAAAAAAGATGGCGTTGAAAGCTTATCCGACTGCACCTTCTCGAATAATTCCTGACATGAAACCCGGTATTCCTCATAAACTATTCTGAGGTGAGTAAAATGCCAAGAGTCAAATACACCGATGCCGATGTGGCCTTGATGGCGAGGATGATGAGAGCGGAAGCGGAAGGCGAAGGGAAACAGGGGATGCTGTACGTGGGCAATGTCATCGTGAACCGTGCGAAGGCGGATTGTTTGGACTTCAAGAAGGTTAGGAGCATCCGCCAGGTCATTTTCCAGGTGCAGGGTGGGAATTACTCCTTTGAAGCGGTCCAAAAAGGAAATCTTTTTTATAACAGAGCAAGATCGGTTGAAAAGAAATTGGCCAAAAAGAATCTGGATTATTGGGCCATGCATCCGGCGAAATATGCCCTTTGGTATTTCAATCCTTATGCTCCTTGTCCTCCAACGTGGTACGATCAGCCGTTTGCGGGACAATTCAAAAACCATTGTTACTATGAACCGGCGGCAGGAACGTGTGCAAGTGTATATACCGGCGGGTGAGGATCGTGAGAACTTCCTGGTTAGAATCGGGTGGTTCTTTTTTTGTTCATATCTATTTGAAACCATTTCCAGTTGAGAAACGTATAGTTAGGTACAAATGGAAATGAATGGAGGGGATGGACCACATGAAGACGGTTGGCAAGGCGTTACTCATACCGGCATTATGCTTCATGTTTGTAGGCTGCTCCAATAAAGAGCCAGTGGATAAGAAGGAACAGGAAACGCCTATCACCTTCTCCCACGAGGAACAGAATTTCGAAATCATTTATATGTATGATGAAGTGCAGGAGTACGTAGACACCGTACGGAAAAAGACGGGGAAAAGCAATGAGACCGTGTTCATTGAAAAGGTGTTTGAGCCATTTAAAAAGAAGTCCAATATGGAGGAAATCAGCTTGCGATATACGTTTGATCCGTCCTCAGAAGTGGACAAGCTTGCAGAATCCATAAAGGAGTTGGAAAAAGAAAAAGATACGACGAGCAGGATTATAAAAGAAGCATTGCTTAAATCCGCTAAAGAACTCCCTGGTAAGGATAAGAAATATATTATCATGCCAGCGAACCCAGAGGATACGTTTACAGTGGAGCAAATGGGAGGCGTATCGGGGTTTGTCCTGTCAGAGGATGTCATTGTGTTGCAACTTTCACCATCCATGCAAGAAGACAAGTTGAAGTACACTGTCGCTCATGAATACCATCATCTCTTGGCGGAAGAAAGTAATCGGGGAACGATCAGGACCATCCTCGGCGGGGTTGTGGTGGAAGGAAAGGCAGATGCCTTTGCCCATACCATTTATCCAAAGGTCCAGGTCCCTTGGCAAGAATCGATGACACCGGAGGAAAAAGAAAAAGTAGTAGCTGAGATTACGGAACTTAGATACTCCGATGATATGAAGTACTACGAGAAACTAAGAGCAGGAGACTCTTCTAAAGGCATTCCCCAATGGGCCAACTACAAAATCGGATATGAAATCGTCCAAAGCTACAGGAAGAATCATCCTGAAATTTCGATCGAACGATGGACCAGCATGCATGAAGCCGAAATCATAGCAGGAAGCGACTTTGAGAAAATCACGGCCTATGATTGAGACGAACTCAGACTTCAGTCTGATGTAAAATTTTCCATTTTTCTATACCATCATAATAGAGTAATAGGAGGGGATCAGTGTGAACCAAGTACGGGACAAACAATGGAATCTGGGAAGTGTACGACCCGGAAGCGGGCCGGTGAAAGATCAAATTCAGGATATTCTTCTACATATCGAGGAAACGCAATCCGTATTGAAGCATGGGATGAATGCCGATGAAGCGGTTGACGTCACGAAAGGTGTGCAGGACCTTTATACGGAAGCGTTTCACATGGATGAATATATCATCTGCCTGCTATCGGTGGATGTCATGGATGAGGAAGCGCAGGAATTAAGCGCCCGGAGCACCCAGCTGCAGGCAAAAATGGACACTTTGCTCCTCGGATATAGCCAGTGTCTTGCCCATATGGCGGACGAGGACTGGGAAGCCTTCATCGGACGCAGGGAAGTGGCAGGCAGTGAGCGGTTTTTGAAGCAACAGAGAAGAAAGGTGAAGGACCAGCTTGATCCCGAGATGGAGAAGTTGATTCATGCCCTTTCCGTTGACGGATTTGCCGGGTGGGAAGATCATTATGATCAGGAATACGCCCGACTGAAAGTACCCGTAACGGATAATGGGAAGACGGAATACATTTCTTTTGATATAGCCTATATTCGCGGGATGCTCTCGAATGACCGGGAGACGAGGATGGAAATGGGTGAAGCCATTTCTAAGGTTTGCCGTGAGAACGAAGACCGGTTTGCCTCGATCTTCAACCACTTTGCCGGTTTCCGAAATGAACTGTACCGGCTGAGAGGATGGACGAATCCCCTGAAGGAAATGTTCGAACAAAACCGGATCAGTGAAAGGTCCGTGAACACCATGATGGAGACGCTCCATCAGCATAAATCCCTGCTTCACCGTTTTTTTGAACGAAAAGCCAAACTCATTCAAATGGAAAAACTGAGCTGGTATGACATCTATGCCCCGACCTTCACGTCCAAGACGACCTTGACGTATGAGGAAGCGGCAGACATCGTGATCGAACAGTTCCGTCGCTTCAGTGAGAAGCTCGGTCAATTTGCCCAAACGGCTTTTGAAGAAGGCTGGATTGACGCCGAACCTGGAGATTCCAAACAGCACGGTGCATTCTGCGCCTCATTCCCGAATGCGAAGGAAAGCCGTGTCATGCTTTCTTTTACGGGCAACTACAACGATGTCGTCACCATCGCTCATGAACTTGGGCATGCCTATCACAATTCCCTGCTTCATGAACAGCCTGGTTTCTCCCATAAGGTGGGGACGGGGCTAGCCGAAACTGCGTCGACGTTCGCGGAAAATCTCGTCCTGGATGCGGCGATTGATATGGCGGAAACAGAAGAGGACCGGCTATCTCTATTAGAGATGAAAATCACCAACGGACTGAAATACACCACCTTCATCCCGGCCAAGTTCGAGTTCGAAGCTGCCTTTTACAAAAAACGATTGAACGGGAAGCTATCAGCAGGAGACATTGTTCAGCTGATGGAAGAAACAGAAAGGAACTGGTTCCATGACTCCGTGGATGAAGTGTTTACCCATAACTGGATGACCATCCCCCACTTCTTCAGTACGGAGAAAGCCTTTTACAATCTGCCGTACACGATCGGCTATTTATTCAGCAACGGAGTCTATTCACTCTATCAGCAGGACAAAGAAACATTCCCTGAACGGTACGACCAACTCCTTACTCGATCCGGGAACCATTCCATGGACGAACTGAGCATCGAGTTCCTCCAGGAAGAATTAGGGACGGACTTCTGGGAGGCGGCTGTACGCCCGTTGAAGGAAGCGGTTGAGATGTACTTGGAAGAAACGGAAAAGTATCGTTGAGTTTTTGAAAGCAATCTCTGTCATAGGAGGTTGCTTTCTTTTTTGCATATGAGGAACTATCCCTTCCAACTCTACTAAACATGAATATACATAGTAATAGAAGGGAGGGATAATGATGCTTTGCAAATTCACCAAACCTTTATACTGTTGTAACCTTCCATTATTAATTCACAGTTACTATGAGGGTGCATTAAAAAATTGTCTGGAGGTTTTACATCATGCATCGCTCTCTCATGAAAACGGTTATTGTATCTGCGCTATCTCTTTCTACTATCCTGACGGTAGGATGGCAGGATCAAGATGCCGAGGCTGCCAATACTCAGGAACTTTCAATCGGTAAGAACCATTTACCTGAAACACGAGTCACACAACCATTAGCCAAGGGAGTGACGTATACAGATATTACAAGAGGGTATTATTCAGATAAATCGTACTATACGGTGGATGTAGCCTTTTTTGATACAAAAGAGCAAGCCCGGATCCTTATTCAAGATTTGAAGAAAAAAGGATACAAAGTGAAGCTTCATAAAGTAGAGAATAAATACTCGCAAAACACAGATGTCAAAGAGAAAACCATCGGATATGTGGTTCGTACCGGTGAATTCCAAGAAGAGAAAGCAGCGAATGATGTGGCTGATCAACTGAAAGCTCAAGGATTTGAGAAGGCTAAAGCTACTTATTCAGAATATGATGGAACAATGAATTCAACGGGGCCATGGAAAATTGATGTACTTGAGATCGATCCTGATGAATTTCAGGGTGAGCTGACGAATTCTTTGGCAAAGGGTACAATCACAGGTCGCGAAACCGTATCGTCCATGGCGGGTCGTACTGAAGCGTTAGCTGGAATGAATGGGAGATACTTTGTAGTAGGTTCAAAGGATGGAATCCCTGGTGATCCGGCAGGTATTTCAGTCGTAAACGGCCAGTTAGTAAGCGAAGCGATTGGAAGTCGTACAAGTCTCCTTCTTTCTGGTAACGAAGCAGAGATAGCCAATATCTCCACTTCATTGAAAGTCGAAACGGAAAGTGGCGAAAGCTCAGTGATTGATGGGATCAACCGTAAGCCGGGATTGATCCGCAGTTGCGGAGGGGTCGAGGACAAGGAAACCAATCAGCCGAAGCATGATGTGACATGTACGGATTCAGAAGAGATCATTGAATACAACGCATCTTTTGGTGGTGAAACGCCAATAGGGAATGGCTTCGAAGTCATACTGGATGAAAAAGGTAAAATTGTTGACATGTACTACGAGCGAGGTCACAGTATTCCTGAGAACGGCAGTGTGCTTTCAGCGACAGGAGCTCAGGCAGATTGGTTGAAGCAGAAGGTCTCAGAAGGAGAGACGTTATCAATCACAAGGAACGTATCAGCAGATGGAAAGCAGGTTAAGACTTCCTCTGATTTGGATATCATCGGTGGGGCACCTCAGCTGCTTGATGATGGCAAGATCGATATTAAGGCAAAAGAGGAAGGATTTGCATGGAGTCATGACTTCTTCTATCATTTTGCACAATATCGTCACCCAAGATCCTTTGCCGGCATTAAAGAAAACGGAAATATACTATTGGTTACTGTAGAAGGCCGTAACCCTGAAAAGAGCATTGGGGTCAGTTTCCATGAAAGTGCTCAAATCCTGCGATCTCTTGGAGCGGTTAAAGGAATGAATCTTGATGGCGGTGGCTCCTCAGCAATGGTGGTTCATGATCGACTTGTAAACAAACCGTCAGACGTCACTGGTGAACGCCCTGTGTCAGACGGCATCCTCGTTATGCCATAATGAAATTTCTAACGATAAAGCCAATCCATCGGTACACTGGTGGATTGGCTTTTAATATGGACTGATTTCTCAAAGGTCACTCTAGCGCCATTCCTTGAAAAAATCATTGTGATAATACCTGTTATTTGAAATAATTGGTATAAAAGATAATATGTCTCAACTCTAGTGGGGAGAAAAAAATGAACAAGTACGGCACAGAATTATTTAAGGGGTCAGCACCCTATTATTCAAAATACAGACCAATCTATCCATCTGCTTTAATCAGATTCCTAGTAAAAGAGTTCTCGTTAAACGGAGAACAGAACCTCCTGGACTTGGGTTGCGGGACGGGACATCTGACCATTCGGTTTTCAGATTGGTGCAAAAGAATTGTCGGGATCGACATGGAACCGGAAATGATTGAAGAAGCAAAACGGCTGCACGGAGAACTGAGGGTAGGAGAGATTCAGTGGTTCAATGGTACGTTGGAAGAATACAACCATTCCCATACATACCAACTTGTGACGATCGCCAAAGCCTTTCACTGGATGGACCGGGCAAAGGTGCTGGATGAATTATTTGACATCGTGACACCAGGCGGCGGGGTAGCGATCATAGACAACTACGAGCCCGATAAGTCATTGAAACCATGGCAAGAAAGGTTTAATGAACTGGTCCATAAATGGTATGGAAACGAGCGGAAAGCAGGGAACTCCACCTACACCCATCCCGTCACCCCTCACGAAGATATCATTTCTCAATCCAAGTTCAATCTTGAAAAACATATTCTGCCTACATACGAAATCACCTGGACGATCGAGTCGCTCCTCGGGAACCTTTACTCGACTTCCTATGGCTCGAAGCGTTTCCTTGGATCGGATGTACCGCTATTTGAACGGGAAGTGAGAGAGGCGATGCTTGATATGAGTGCATCGGGAGTGTTTAAAGAGGAGTCGAGGTTGTCGGTGAAGATGGGGAGGAAGGGGTAATTGTATGCGAAAACACACGATCAACCCATACAACTATTATTCTATTCAACCAAATAAGCAAAACGAATCGGCTAAAGTCAGCATCATCTATCACGGTTGGGGAGGCAGTGCTCTCGGGTACAGAGACCTGGCGGAAGAACTTGCCGGCGAAGGATTTAACGTAGTCGTTCCAGAAATCATCTATCACGATACACGACAGAAGCTTGCAGACCATTTTGAATCAAAAACCGTACAGGATTATTTCTGGGAAACGATCATGACGACGATTGATGAATTCCATGATTTTGTGAATACGTTAGGAATAGATAAAGAGAATGTCATCCTTATAGGCAGCTCAATGGGTGGCTGCATTGCTAATGGGATTTTCGCCCGTGAACCAATGGTTGAAGGATTGGTTAACATGAATGGGTCGGGCTCATTTGTTTTGACAGAGCGGCTTTTTAGAGAAAGAGACGGTCGTGGTGACATACCTGATCAGTTGAAAAAGCGTTTAATGGATTATGATCCTGTTGATAGCGAACCAGGTCTTTCTCCGGTTCTTCTCATGCACGGGGACAGTGATGCCATTATGCCGATTGAGGGACAAATGGATTATGATCGTTATCTGAAAGAGAATAGAAGACATGTAGATTTCCGTGTTTATGAGGGTGTAAATCATCAGATTACATCGGACATGATTGGGGATTTGATACGGTGGTTGAATGGCTTGTCGAAATGAAATTAAAAGCTGTATGTATGGACGTCATAGGCAGCTAAGGAATCATAACAGCTAATCATCTCCAGTTTTTAATAGGAGAAATAATATCTTTTGGAGAGACTATGGAAAAATACAGGGTGACGAAAATTAAAAATCTACTTGAGCATGAGGTGAATACGTTAGTACAAGAAAGTAAAGAAGAAGGTTTCCGCTTTGTTGAAAGACTTCTGAACGATTACCGAGAAGGAACCAATCGTTTCAATAAACAAGGTGAAGCTTTATACGGTATTTATGATGAGGAGAATGATTTCGTAGCGGTAGGTGGGCTGAATGTCGATCCATCTTCGGCTGAAACAGGTAGAGTAAGAAGGTTTTACGTGAAAAAGGAGCACAGAAATGAAGGGATAGGAACTCTTCTATTAAAGCAAATCATCTTTGATGCCAGACGCTCTTTCAATGTCTTGGTCCTCCATACAGATACCGAGAAAGCGGATCATTTCTATACATCGTTCGGTTTTACGAAAGGCGATCGGTATCCGAATGCTACGCATTATTTGGATATCAGTTAATTCGGAACACGAAAGGAGCGCAAAGCGATGAGCGATAAATGGCTGGAATGGGCGAAGCGGATACAGGCTTTATCTCAATCGGGTCTGGCCTTTTCCAAGAACGTTTATGATAAGGAAAGGTATGAAGAATTAAGGGCGATCAGCACGGAAATCATGCAGGAACATACCGGCTTGGAGATGACGAAGATAAAGGATTTGTTTGCGAACGAATCGGGCTATCAGACACCGAAAGTGGACGTGCGGGGTGTCGTCTTCAAAGACGATAAAATCCTGATGGTCAAAGAAAAAATCGATGACAAATGGGCATTGCCGGGTGGATTCTGTGACATCGGCCTGTCCCCCAGTGAGAACGTCGTAAAAGAAATAAGGGAAGAATCAGGATATGATGTCACCCCTGTAAAATTACTCGCACTGCTCGACTTGAACAAACATCCCCATCCCCCGCAGTCACACCATTACTACAAAATATTCATCCAATGCAGTATGACCGGCGGAGAAGCAAGAAACGGCGTCGAGACCAAAGGGATCGGATTTTTTGAAGAAGACAATTTGCCGGAGCTGTCTGTTGGAAGAAATACAGAATCGCAGATTAAGATGATGTTTGAATTTTTGAGGGATGGTGGGAAGGAAGCGGTGTATGATTGATCAGGTTTATATAGGGGCGTAGATAACCATGAGGGGGAGTGGCTGATGGCACGCTGTATCCATTGTAAAACAAACTTGTCTTGGTTTTATATTTTCAAGAGATTAATGATCGTGAAAAGACTTGATATGGAGTGCTCTCACTGCGGTCAGAAGCTGTATTTCACTTCACGTTCCAAGAAGATTTTGATGGGCATGACCGTGCTCATACCCGTGTTATTTGTGCTTGCATTCATCCTTGACTACATGGCTCTCTTCATGGTGTGGGTCATTGGGTATTTACTAGTGATGCCATGGTTCGTGACTGTAACCGATAATGACGAGCCATTATTTTAACAGATGGAGGTTGATCAAATGAGACGCATGCCGTTCGAACGACCAACAGAATATTATGATGAAAGACTTTTACCAATCGATGAGGAACTATGCTCATTGTTACAACAAAGAAAACAATTATCTCGTAACAATCCGGGTTATCCAAAACTCGAAGATATTGCAAAATGGGCAGAAAAGTATGATGTGTATGAGGACCTTTTAAGGTCGATCTTTGGGGTGCTGGAAAATGAAGAGGCTTTCAAGCCACACATTGAACCCGAAGACTTTCAAAAATATATACGCATTTTACAAGCGGTTGAAACAGAAGAATGTTTATATACCGTTCCGTTTATTAAGCAATATGCCAATGCCAGTGTGGTCCACTTGAACATCGATAAGGAGTATGATGAAAGCTATGAACGAGAGAGGTTTCATCGAAACAGCTTCTGGCACCTGGAGATAGGGGACCGCTATGATTGCCGGGTAACGGGTGGAGGCGGATCGCAGGAACATACCAGTTTTGACTTTATTGTCACTCCCAGGTTACCTGAAGACCTATCCGGCATGACCTTGACATTCAAAGAATATGGGACTCCTTTTAAAAAGAAGCCGACGGGACTTGACGTAACGTTCAATCTTTAAGCAGACAATTGCATGGAGGTTTTATTATCTGGTGGATGCAAAGTATCTTTAAATACTCGTGGAAAGTCATCGTGTTATATCTATTTTTCACCTTTTTTTTAGCAAACGGATTTATTATGGGATTTGACACCTGGGGCGATGGTCGATTTCAGTTCAGTGACATAGTGGCGCCATTGTGTTTCATTATTTCTATGATTCTATTATTGATTATAAGAAAGTTATCGATACGGGAATTTAATGAACAGTATTCGGATGCTTCAGAGGAAAAGTAGGAGAGTGGAGCGAATCATGAAACTTATTCCAACTAAATGGAAAACAAAGGGGTTTTTACATAAACGATGAAAAAAGCACTTGGGATAGTATTGATGCTTACTTGGATCACGTTGTTTTTTTACTATTTTAATATGATCATGCCGAAAAATATATTGTACTGGTTAGTGGCGCTGCCGGTTGTTTATTTTTCGTCGGCATTCATTTTAAGAAAGTGTGGAATTGAATTATGATGATTTGACCGCTGAAAGGTAGCGGACACTCATGGAACTGAAAAGACCGGATGCCATTTGTAGAGAACTTCCCTTAGCCGTTCCCTATGGACTTAAATCCATAGACCATATTAATTTCACTTCATCCTCTACCAACGAATCCCGGTATCCATGTGGATCGATCGTCTCTAAATTAAATCCCTTGCCGGAGTAAAAGGTACAAGCCGGGGCATTCACGTTTTGAGTTTCCACCATCAGTGTATGGTAGTCTCGTTGTTTTGACCAAAGGATGACCGCTTCAAGAAGCCTGCCACCAACGCCTTTGCCCCTGGCATCGGGCTGCACGCGCAAGTCCCATAAGGTCGCGGCGCCTTCTGTTTCTGGAGCCACGGCAGCGGCCCCTACGTACATGCCGTCTTCAATAGCGAGGAACAATCCCCATTCATCTAAGTCAAACTGCTTTGTCCAAGAGAGTGGATGACAATCCGGTAAGAGGTCATAGTCCTTCAAATAGGGGGAGCACGGCTTTTCGACCAACCGAAGCCCTCCCAGCCCGTTGTGAATGGGACAAACGTGTAGCTCGGTTGTCACTTCGTATGCAATTGAAACGGTTGCGTATTGGGGAAGCTTTGAACGGTCAATTTGTTGAATGTACATGGTGTCCTCCGAGTCTGTCTGATTATTCCTACCTGAGCCCGAACATCCCTTTCCCATCCTCCATACTGATCGGCAATGAAGAATGTTCGTGAGTGATCAGCCACGTATCCTTTACTTTTTCCAAGCAGAATGTAAAGCGGTTCGTCATCTGGCGAAGTTTCTCCCCCGATGTTTCTTTGTAGGCAGCATAAGTCACGGCACAATGGGCAAAAGCGAGATTGGCATTTTCCTCAATCACCACATCTTGAAAGTCGACTTTCAGTATTTCTTCTTCAGCCTTTAATCCGATGAACCATTCCGTCACATTCTCCTGCCATGAAGCAAGGCCGATACACTCCCATTTCCCCCAGCAGTCATAGATATGGACAGCGGGATCATAGATGGAGAGGAAGTTTTCGATATCTCTTTCGTGAATCGCATTTTTGTATTGTTCGAGCACATCCTGGACGTTCATTATCTCATCTCCTTTGATCTCATCTTTAACTATTTCAAGACATTGAGGTGAATTCTCTCCTAAAAGTATTCAGAATTTTCCTATCGTAAATGTTCACTCTGTATTAACATGAAAATAATATGGTAAACAACGAAAGAAGGAGAAATGATGACCACACAATTGAGCGATGACATGAGAGGGATCGAACAGCGGTTTAAAAAGGAAATCGAGCCCTATCGAACGGATCTCTGGCACTACTGCCATCGATTGACGAGATCCCAGTGGGATGCAGAGGACCTGGTGCAGGATACATTGTTTAAGTCCCTGGCCATGCTTGCCAAAATGCATCAGCCTGTAAAGATGAAATCATACTTATTTAAGATTGCGAGCAATCTGTGGATTGATCGTTATAGAAAAAATCCATATATTGTAGAGGTTTTGGAAGAGGAACTTCAGCCTGACCACACGTCAGCCATTGATCTTGAACTCATGGATCATCTCGAGTTTCTTATCCAGCATCTGACTCCCCATCAATATGTCTCACTCCTGCTCGCAGAGGCTTTCCGGTTCAAGGCGAGTGAGATTGCAGGCATGATATCGACGACGGAAGGGGCTGTGTATACCAATCTGACGAGGGCAAGATCGGTCCTTCGAAAAGCAAAGGGAGGGCAAATAAAATCGACACCCGTCCTTGATCTTGTCCCCAATGCGACGCTTCACACATTATTGACTGGTTTCAGAAATAAGGATCCCGAGTTGATTGCTTCAGTGTTGAGTGAAAATGTCACAGTCAATATCGTCCATGCCGGGATTGAAGTCGGCAGAGATGAAGCGAAGGGGAACTCCCTCAATGACTGGAAAGAAGTCGTCGATACCCAACATCAAATTGTGGTGGAATATAAAATGCTTTGGGGCAAGCCGGTCGTCGTCGAGATGGAGAAAAAGCCTGACGGAGACCTCTACCTCAATAATCTCCATTTAATCGAGACGGTTGGAACGGAGATCACCCACTGGGCTTTCTATTGTTTTTCGTGGGACTTGATGAAGCACGCGGCTGAAGAACTGCAGGTGAAATTGAACGCCACTTGTTTTTATCATATTTTTTAAATTTACCTGTAAGGTTTTGACCGTTTCCTGCGTTGTTATGTATGAAGACAATCCAAGGAAAAGGGAGCGGGGAATCAATGAAAAGTCCGATATTAAATCAAATCAATACGGTGTTCGTCCATGTCAGCAATCTGAAGGATTCCGTCCGATGGTACTCGAAGTTACTGGGCCAAGAGTATGACGTCGATCAGGTGGAGGATCCCGTCTATAACCTGACCATCAATCATTTTACCGGTCTTACTCTGGATGCAGGACCAGATGGTGTCATGAAAGAGGCTGGTCGTAGTAAGCATCCTCTCTTTAATTTCCACACTGAAAATATTGAAGAAGCTTATTCGTACGTAGAACAGCTGAACTATGAAATCGTCTCTGACATTACAAGGTTCGATGATTTTTCCTTTTTCGTCATTCAGGATCCCGATGGAAATCGGATAATGATTTGTACAGGATAAAGAAACGGGAATGCCCAAGATAGCGGGCATTCCTGTTTTTTATATGTTCAAATGGAGAACATGCTGAGGTCCTTTGGGTCCCACATATTCTTCGTCATGGTCGGTGAAGCCAGTCCTCAGGTAGAGACTGATGGCTGCCTGGTTCCGTTTGTTCACGCCGAGGACCACTTCGTCCGTCTCGGGAAGATTCTCCCTGATGAAACCTGGCAGCTGGTTGAGCCCCTCTTTGGCAATGCCTTGTCCCTGGTGTCTTGCATCAATAGAAAAAGAGGTTAAGAGTCTTGCTTTTGGATTGGACGAATATTTACGAAGCTTCTCCCCGTTCTCCAATGCAAAATAACCGACAGGGGTGTCATCACTCAGGATCACTATGTGGCGGGTGTCTGGCGAGATGGTGGGATTTTGGATTTTATCTAGGGGCAGGCTCGTGAATTGGAGCTGATCTTCCGGGAGATGGAAGTCCTTAAGTTGATGTTCATGGGTTTCGTTGTATACGGATAAAGTGATTGGCATGATGATTCCTCCGATTTAGCAGTATAAAGAAATTATAATTGATTTAGAAAATTGGGACAAATAATGATTGGAAGATAGTGGGGGATAAGATAAAATAAGAACATACGTTTGAATAGGGGGTTATTAGATGAATGCAATTCAATTAATCATACTCAATTTGGAAGAAGTGAGACGGAGAAGCGTAAAGCTTTGGTCTGGCATTCCGAAGGACTTTTTACATTGGAAACCGGATGAAGGGGCCATGTCTTGTATCGAGATGGTTCGTCATGTTTTAGAAAGTGAACATTATTATCATTTGGCATTAATCAATGGAGGGAGTTTAAGTGAATACGAATCACCCTTTTCAGGTAAGCCCTACATTTCAGTGGAAAATGAGTTGGAGCTTGCCGATCCGTTCAGAAAGAGTTTTTTGGAGTATGTATCGGGTTTAAACGAAGAATCTTTATCTGCTGTTAAGATTGATCGTTCCGATGTAGGATATGTGAGGGAAATGGGCGATATGCTGATGAGAATCGCTTATCACGAATCCGTTCACGCCGGTCAGTTATTGGATTACTTACGAACAGGCGGGATTGCGAGGGCGAATCTCTGGGATTAGGGGGGAGAATGGAATATGAATCATACGGAATATAAGACGGTTTGGAATCTCGACAGCATCTTCAATGGGGGAAGCGCATCACCTGAATTGGAAAATCATATGAATCAGACGAAAGCCAGGGTTTCCGAGCTGGAAGAACTCATGCAGAAAGTGACGCCAGTCCCGGAACAACTGGAGAATGTTCTTAAACGCCTCACGGAAATAAGGGTTAGGATATCACAAATAAGGTCATTTGCGATCTGCCTGCTTTCGGTAGATTCGAACGACCAGGGCGCCCAATTTTATAGAGGGGAAACGACTGCCCTTCAATCAAAATATGATTCTATGACGAGTGACTTGAAGAGAATGTTAGCTTCCATAGAGGAAATGGAATGGGGAAGTCTGCTTGCTTCAGAGAATCTCAAAGACTATCGCTTCATCCTGGGGGAGTGGCGAGAAGAAGCGGAACGGGAGCCTTCACGGGAAGTCTCGAATCTCATGGTAGACGGATACCATGCATGGGGACAATTCTATCAATCATTCATGAGCAGCATCAGGGTGCAGGTGAGGGGAGAGGAGCTTTCGGTTGGACAGGCCATCAATCTCCGCACGCATGCAGATGAGTCCGTCAGAAGGGAAGCCCATGAAGCGCTGGTGGCAAAATGGACCGAACACGAGGGACAGTTCGCCCAGATCCTGAATCATCTGACAGGCTTCAGATTGAATATGTATAAGAGCATGGGCGTCGAGGATGTTCTTCAGATTCCTCTTGCGCAAAACCGGATGAAGCCGGAAACGCTGGATGCGATGCTTTCGGTGATGGAGAAGTATAAAGAGCCGTTTTCGGAATACCTGAATGTGAAGGCAGGTATGGATGGCGATGCCAAAATGAAATCCTATCACTTCTGGTCTCCGATGAACCATGAACATCAAGGTATGGAGTACGGGGAAGCAGCAGCGTTAATAGAGGAACGGTTTCACGCGTTTGGGACCGAGATGGGAAGGTTTGCACAGACGGCATTCCATGAAGGATGGGTGGAAGCGGAAAACCGACCCGGTAAGTCGGCAGTTCCGATTTGTGCTGGGTTTCCCTTGACGGGGGAGTCGAGGGTGTTCATGACGTTTCCCGGCACATTTAAAGGTGTGCTGACCCTGGTACATGAATTAGGGCATGCCTTTCATAACCATGCAATGAAACAAGTGAACGGGATGAACAGGTCGTATCCCATGAATTTGGCGGAAACGGCGTCGACCTTTGCAGAGATGATCATCTTAGAGACCGCCATGGAGCAAGCGGAGACCGAAAAAGAGAAGCTGTTCCTGCTGGATGAGAAATTGAAGCGGAGCGTCATGAACTTCATGAACCTGCATGCGAGATTCTTTTTTGAGAAGAGGGTGCACGAAGAGCGGAGAAAAGGGTTCATACCGGCCGCACGCCTGAACGAGCTGATGGGGTCGGCTATGGAAGAGGGGTATGCGGGAGCCCTTGATGAGGTCCCGGTTCATTCATGGATATGGACGCCCCATTTTTATAAAACAGAGTCTCCTTTCTATAACTTTCCGTACACCTTTGGGTATTTACTGGCACTCCAACTTTTCGCCAGGGCGAAGGAAACAGGAGAAGGATTCGAGGACGATTACTTGGCTCTCCTTCGGGATTCAGGCAGCATGTCGGCAGAAGAACTCGTCATGAAGCATCTGGGGGAAGACATTACGAAGGAATCATTTTGGGAAAAAGGGATGGAGCTGTGCGTGAAGGATAGTGAGGAATTTGTAAGATTGGCAAGATCACAATGAAAAAGCTTCAACTGCTCATAGCGCTTCCATCGATTTTGGTATTAACTGTGGCTTTGTTTTTTCCTATCGATTTCCTCTTCTATCTATCCTTGGTCGGGGTCTTACTGGCCATGATGATCAAGCAATTCAGAAAACGTGGGCAGTTGTATGAAATGAAGCATCCAGACGGTGTGGATGAAGACGGTTTGGAAATCGATGTCAGCGGAGAAGAATAATAGTTGAAAGAAGGAGTAAATCCATGGATAAAATCGTACATACCATAGCCGATCGATTGACGAAGCAGGAAGGGAAAATGGTCATCGGCATCTCAGGGCACGGTGCTTCGGGTAAAACGACATTTGCGAAGAAACTGCAGACGCTGCTAGGAGAAGTCAATTATATCAACACCGATCCGTATATCGTGAGTTCGGCTGTCAGGAAGCATTCCTTCATAGAGTATAAATATAAGAACGAAAAGCATCAGTCCAAAATGACCGCATGTCATCCGGACGCCCATCATATATTCTCCCTTGACCGGGACATCAGGATGGTGAGAGAGGGAATGGATTTTTACACGTTGGACGTACCCTATGATCCAAGCCGGCCCATCTCTTCCCGAAACAACCTGACGATTGTAGAAGGGATGTCCGTCGCCTTCAGCAAACCAGATTTATACGATCTGAAAATCTATTTCTATACAGATGGGGAGACAGAGCTCATGAGAAGGGGCATCCGCGATGTGAACGAAAGAGGGATGGAAGTAGAATATCTACGGAAAACCCATGACGAGCGGAGGGTTCAATATGAAGTCTTTATGCATCCGAAGAGTGAGCATTTTGATGTAGTAGTGAGGAATTCGGATGAGGGGTATTGTATGGAGAAGAATTCTTTAATAATGAAAAATAATTGAGTCTAATGGTTTATTTTGACATAATTGGTATTAGTGAGATATACGATTAAGCGATGGGGTGGTGGAAGAGTTGAAGAGACCTATGGGTGTATCCCTAATTGGATATTTCTATGTGTTTGGAGCATTGGTGTTACTATTCACCGCCATTTTTTATCAGGCCGATGCTGACGTCATCAACATTTCGGAACGCTTTGGCGTATCGATCCTGCCTGAACGGATGATGAGAATAGTCTTGGCACTGTTTTCTCTGTTGATGGTGTATGGGTACATGAAGTTGAAAAGATGGGGATTCTGGTTGATCGTCTCGTACTCAGTGCTGTTTGGTGTGGTCAGTTCGGTTATCGCAACGATCCAGCCTCAGCAACCTTTTATAGGGAATGTTGTTTTTTCGGTGATTGTCTTAATCTATACGATTTATGTGAAAGGGGCATTTTTCACGACTGCTGAAAGAGATCAGGCTATATAAAATAAGGGGTATTAAGTATCGGGGGCTTATCGCAGAAGGTAGGCTCCTATTAATATAAGGGGGAAGTGTGATGACACAACAAACATACATACCGCCGAAACATATCGTTTCAGCGGCTACAATCGTTCTGAATGAAAACCGGGAAATTCTATTAATAAAGGGACCAAGGCGTGGTTGGGAAATGCCTGGCGGTCAGGTGGAAGAAGGAGAGTCGTTAAAGGATGCGGCGATCAGGGAGACGAAAGAGGAGACGGGCATTGATATAGAGGTGTTGGCTTTTTGCGGGGTATTTCAGAATGTGAAACGGTCCATCTGCAATACCTTATTTCTTGCAAAGCCTGTTGGAGGAGTACCGACTACTTCTTCTGAAAGTCTGGAGGTAGCATTTTTTCCGATTGACGAGGCGCTCAAAATGGTGACGCATTCGAATTTTAGAGAGCGGATCGAATGCTGTTTGGATGAGGAGCAGCATCCGTTTTTTGTGGAGTTTTAGAATCTAATCAATACTCAAAATCATTGTTATAACTGAAAATTGAAACTTTTTACAATCCCAATCGTAAGTATGAATAATACGAGGGGGAATCAAAATGAAAAAATTCTTCACAAGAACATCTTTAGTGACGGCCGTGATCCTTGCCGTTGCGATTTGGGTCGGGAGTCTTCTGTTCTCATTTTCTTTCGGGGAATGGAGCTTTTTCATCGGTCTTGGATTAACAGTGGGGCTTTTCTTTTTTAATAGCAGTGGCGGTGCGTTATCCAAAAACGCTACACTCGGAGCAAGTCAGGCAGGGTGGAAGATTCAGAAGGATAATGAGCTGAAATCCAATGTAGGATCGGTGTTTTATGGTGTCCTTTTGTTTACGGTTATTAGTTTTGTGGTGATGATGGTGACTTATTTTTAGACCGGAGTGACGGCATGATTTACTTTAAGGGTACCCCTGTTTTAAGAACAGATCGACTGAATCTTAGAAAGTTGTGCATGGACGATACGCAAAGAGCCTTTGATCAATGGCTATCTGATGAACGGATTTCCGATCATCGTGTCAGTCCTGCACACAAGACCATTGCTGAAACACATAAGCGAATGGAGAAGACTGTGGATGGTACGTTTCAAAAGAGTTTTGTCACTGGGGAATCGAACTCAAGGATGGCAATGACCTGATCGGAGAGATTGATTTATATGATTTTGATTCTTCTACAGGCAACTGTGAGGTCAGTTATTCCATTGGATATGACTGGTGGAATAAGGGGTACGGGACCGAGGCGTTGAAAGCCGTTGTGGAATTTGCCTTTATACACATGAATGTACACAAACTATCTGCAGCCCATAATACGGATAACCCCGCTTCAGGCAGGATTATGGGTAAAGCCGGAATGAAGCAGGAAGGCGTCATCCGGCATATGATCCGCAATGCAAAGGATCAGTATAAGGACTGTGCGGTGTATGGACTTCTGCGAGAAGAATATCTTCTCCAGAGGGGAGGGAACGTATGAAAAGGATAGCCATTGATATGGATGAAGTAATCGCTGATTTACATAAAAAGCACCTGAATCTATTTAATGAGAAATATAATGAGAGTTTGACTCCAGATGACTTACAGGGGACAAGACTATGGAAAATACGACCCGATGATGCCGATGACATCCTTTCGTATATAGATGATCCCGCTTTCTTCAGGGATTTGGAAGTGATGGAAGGGAGTCAGGACGTGATTAAAGAACTGAGTGAATCCTATGAAATTTACATCACGACTGCGGCAATGGAGCATCCTGCTTCTTTTACGGCAAAATACGAATGGCTAAAAGAACATTTCCCGTTTCTATCAGACTTGCAATTTGTATTCTGCGGGAACAAAAGCATCATTCATGCAGACTATTTAATAGACGACAGCCCAAGGCATTTTAAAGACTTTACGGGAGAGGGGATATTATTTTCAGCTCCTCATAACCGGTATGAGTCGGGATATGTACGCGTGGAAAATTGGTATGAAGTGAAAAGGTTCTTTTTATCATAAGTCCTGAATTTTTAATAAGGAGGAGTAAAGCATATGTTCAAGAAATTAGCCATCCTACTTATCCTGCTTTTCTCCTTTGGACAGACGGCTTATGCAAAGTCCTATAGCATCGATGAAGTACAGATCCGTGCGTGGATCCAGCCGAATGGGAATTTGCTGGTCAATGAATTGTTCACGTACACGTTTGATGGGAAGTACAAGAGTATCAGAAGGGCCGTCCATGAGGATAATCATGAGGGAGTGCAGTGGTTTAAAGCCTCTGAAGTGATTAATGATGAGGCGAAGCTTGGCTTCATCGAGGATGGGGATCTGCGTCAGCTTGATGTGAAGCGGGAGGATGGTACGTATCGTTCATCATTCCCCGTAGAGGACGCTACAAAGACCTTTTTATTTGCGTATGAACTGAAGGATGCCGTGAAATCGTATGATTCATACAGTGATGTAACGATTCCTTTTTTCGGAACAGATACTAATCATGATATTGATTTACATAATGTGACGATTGATTTCGTTTTTCCTGAAAAACTCGATCCTGCGGAGTATCATGCTTTCTTTCACGGTCCAAAGGGGAAGGTGGAAGAAGAGGGGCCAGAGGTGGTGCGCTTTACAACACCTGTTTCCGATATGTATTCCTTAACGGAAACCCGTGTGCTCTTCCCGTCTTCAATCATGAGTAAGCAGGAAAAGACCGCTGCTCCACAATCGTTGGAAGCGGCCATTCAGGAAGAAGAAGACCGGGTGGCCCTTGTCGCACAAAGGGAAACTCAAATGAAAACATACAATGATGTGTTGGGTGGGCTCGCAGTCATTCTTGGTGGAGCTTTATTCATCATGATGCTTGGCTTCTTGTTAGGCAGAATAAGAGGCAGTGGCAGAACGAGAGATGTGTTGGAAGCAGATCCTCTTCTTTTATATATGGTCCATAGGCGGGGGAAGTTCACCCACGGAGCCTTGATGGCAGGGTTGTACTCCCTGGTGGAAAGAGGGAAGGCGACGGTTCGCAGACAGAAAACGACGACCCGTTTTCTCAGCGATGCCCGATCACCGGATGAAACCTTGTTCTTTACCTTGACCTCTGAAGGTCACTTATCGACGATCGAAGAAAAGCTGGTGTCCTGGATTTTTAAAAGAAAAGGGAAGAACGGTTCAGCATCCTTTGCCATGACTGATCTTACCGGGGCGACAAAGAGTGAGAAAGACCTCAGCCGCCATGTGAAAAAGTATCATACGAAGGTCAAGACGCTAAAGGAACAGGAAAGAGAATGGTTTACCGAAGTGTTGAAGGAAGCCAAGGAAGCGGGACTCCTCCATGACTGCTGGTTCCACTTCATTACGAAACTCGCCCCTCTTTCCGTTGTAGTCGGAACTTTATGGGCCTATCATTTTGACATGCAGTCGACGTTTGCCATGTGGTTGTATGGAATCATTGGTTGTGGGTCCCTTCTATTCCGATGGTGGAAAAAAGAAAAGAAGTGGCCGGTACTTGTTTTTGGTGTTATTTCATTTTTTGCGGCTGCTCAAATCAAAGACGAAACCGCCATTGCTCTCCTGCTTTTATGCCTTTTTCTAACCTTGTTGCTATTATTTTTCGTCCCCCGCCATACACTGTCGGGAGCGGCACTTAATGTGAAAGCGGGGATTCGCCGATTCCGGAAACAGGTGAAGAGGGAAGGGTACCCTAAGGGGACGAGCGAGGAAATGGATGTGTGGATGATCCGGACACTCCTGTTTGAACGAAAGAGGAAACTGAAAAGGATGGCAAGCATGGAAGACAGTACGTTGTTTTCAGCCGCACCCCTGACTGCCCTCATCCTATCGGGACAGGACCCTCATGAGTTTTTGACGAATTCATGGAAGTGGAGCGGTCCCCCTCCGAGCATGTCTTCCGGTTCCTCTGATGGCGGATTTTCCGGAGGAGGATTTGACGGCGGCGGTGGTGGAGGTGCAGGTGCAGATTGACCATTAGCGGTTTACGAAAGGGGAAACGCCCATGTCAAAGGATAACTTGACACTTGTCATCATCCTGGGGATTTTGTCAACGATGGTGGGTTTTATTATGTTTTTCTTTAATGTTTATTTTGGAAGTGCCACTGCGGAGGCACAGTTTTTCAATAATGGTATTGGCGGTCCAGAATATTACAATGTTATTTTAAAAGGGTATATCAATACCTATTTGGTGGGAGGAAGCATCTTATTTGTGGTGGGCGTGTTGGCTATTGTCTTAGGGTATCATCAGCTTCAATTGAAAAAAGTCAGTGACTCACATCTGGATGAAAGCATTGAGGATCGGGAGGAAGAAATGTGATAACAACGAAAGAGAAAACCATAAAAGAAATCATCTTCGTCACTACCAACAAAGGGAAAATTGCATCTGCTCAAAAGGAGTTAACGAACATAAAGGTGTTACCGATCGAGGCGGAATTAAGTGAACCGAGAAGTGATGATATCAAGGAAATAGCAAAACAAAAGGTGTTGCAGGCATACTCTATCGTAAAACAACCATGCATTGCCCTGGATTCCGGCTTTTTCATCTCGGCATTGAATGGTTTCCCGAGGGCATATGTGAATCATATGCTGGACACGATCGGCATCGAAGGGATTTTAAAGCTGATGCATGGGGAGGAGAATAGAGCCTGTGAATTCAGGTCCTGTCTGGCTTACTATGACGGGGAGGAAATGAGATTCTTTGAGAGCAGATCTCCCGGCGTCATCTCGGAAAAAATACGAGGATCCGAGAATGTGAATAGCTGGTCCGATCTTTGGTATATCTTTATTCCGCGCCATTTTCAAAAAACGATGGCTGAGTTTGATGAAGGTGATTTCATTGAATACAACCGGGTAAAAGAGGATTCGGGTATGAAGAAGTTTGGGGAATGGTATTCGGGTTCACGGTAGGGGGATAGGGATGATTATTGGTTTGGTAATAGTGGCTATTACTCTACTCATTATTGGGTTTTTGACACCCGTCGGTTCAGTCATGACTTTACTGGTTTCTGCGATTCTATTTGTAGTGGCATTGGTGCTTTCTTTTAGAAAAAAGAGGAGTCATTAACCAACAAAGGCGAGATCCTAATGAGGATCCCGCCTTTTATTATTATTCTACAAACGAAAGCCTCACAGGTTTCACATAATCCATACTCGCCCGGTACAATGTAATCTCCCCTGAGGGAGGCTTCGGATCATTGGAGTGACTTTGAAAGTTTTCATTTAACCCGATGGTCCATTCCGCTTCTCCATCATTCATAAGGACGATGGCAATCGTGCCGAATTGGACAACATTGTCCCAGCTATACTGGCTGGATTTTCCGTTGTAGTCAATGGAAATGCCCTTCGGTGTGCTGTCAATACTGACATCGTTTCCTTTCCATTGTCCCTGAATCGTGGGTCCTACATAAGTATACGAAATAGCTGAATCCCTTGCGCCGTATGTACCGATGTACTGGTGGATGCTGTTGTCCGAGGCCCGATAGGTCAATGCCGCAATGTCATTTTCAACACTTCAGCTTGAATTCCCCTTGTGTTTCGTAGGGTAGGACTTCTTTCGGTCGGGCGAAGATACGGTAATAGGTTCTGTAATAGACGGCTTCCCCCGTTTTTCTGTCTTCTTTTAAAACGAACTGATTTTTCATGTCTGGTGAAAAGCTTACAATCTGCTTTGTTTGCTGACTTTGGTTCATGATGAGTCCCCCTTGAAGGAGGATAAGAATACCTGCTGTCACGTATGAGACGATCTTCCACACTTTTGGAATGGGAAAGAGGAGGAAGATAGAAACGACCATGCCCGCTACGATCAGGATATTGAAGGCATAGAACAGGCGATGGTCGATGTATTCCAATTCATATGATGCATGGAGGAAGAGGTACCCCATCTGGAAAATGAACAGAGCGATGGATAAGATAAAAAGTATCCGTCCTGCTATTTTCTTATTCATCAGGCTGTACCTCCTCCTGGAATGACCAGGTCCGTCCCTGATCTTCTGAGATGAATTTCCCTTTTACTTTTCCGCCTTCATAATCACCGTTCGGACCTTGATTGACATAGACGGCCAGGTGATTTTCTTCCTTGAAGGGTACCTCCGCTATCACAAAGATCCTTTTATACTGATCCGGGACCTCCATCGTTGCCTTGCTCCACGATTTTCCTCCGTCCTGTGTGACATGCAGGTCCGGTTCTTCCGGGTTCAGGATGCCGAAGGAGAGGAAGCCGGTGTTTTCGTCGACAAAGCCCCCGTCATAGATGAGCCGGGTGATGTCAGGTCGGGGCATCTCTTTCCACGTCTTTCCGCCGTCTTTCGATAAGTAGACCGTGATCATTTCCTGTGACATGGTCCGATCGGCAGAGAGGATCACATAGCAGAAGGATTCATTGAGAAAGCCGACCTTCCTGAAACGGATGGGCGGAGAAGCCGGTGTGACTTTGGCATCTTCCCATGTCTCCCCTTTGTCCTTTGAATAGAGCAAGTGGATGCTTTTATCGACGGAATAATCACGTGCATATAAGAAGGCAGCAAGATCTTCTGTCAGGATATAGCTATCCGGAATCAGCTCGTCCTCACTCCCGGAATACTCCCCTTGGAATAAATTTTCCTTATCCACAGGAACTTGAATCCACTTTTCTCCATTGCTGTAGGTGATCTGCAGCTGATCCTGTTGAAGCGAATATCCTACAGGTGCCGTTTCGTCCACCGATTGAAGTGGTGGGGGACCGGGATCACGTATTTCCGGCGTCAACGGTTGACTTACATTAGGCTCTTTTTCAAAAAAGTACGTGCCTGCGATGATTCCGATGACCATCAGACAAGCCGTCCCGATCATGAAGTATTTCACATTACCAGACTCCTTTGGTTATATTTTCTATTTTAACATGAGGAAAGGATTGAATAGGATAACATATTTTGGAATAATAAAAGGGAGGAGGGATGGTATGAAAATGCATGCCTATCTTATACGCTTGTCGTTTTCCATCATGATCATCTTTGGGGGGACGCTTGCGATTGTTTATATAAAAACGGGAGATCTTCTTGTGTATCATCTGATCGCAACGTGTGTTGGAGTGGTTCTCCTATTAACTTCTTGGATGTGGAGAACAAGGAACAAGGTAAAAGAGGGGGAAATGGTATGATTGTTTGGCTGAATGTCGGCAGCCTGGTGCTTGGGCTTCTGGCGTGGACACTACCGTTCGTCACATATAGAAAAGATCAACTGACCCTTGCCGTCATGAGCATGGGAGCGTGCGCCCTGTCTCTTTCCTTCCAGATTTTCTATCACCATCATCTGGTCAAAATCGGGGACTGGTCGGCAATCATGGATACATCGGGAGCCATGGCGTTCGCTTCTGCCGTGCTGATCATCGTCACGATTCTAATAAATGCGTTGACACTAATGCGAGAGAAGAAAGGAGTGGCAGCATGACTTCCAATGAAAACGTGAAGGTATGTGCCAACGGACATACCTATGTAAAAAAGAGTGATTGCCCGACCTGTCCAGTTTGTGAAAAAGAACGGAAACCTGACACCGGATTTCTATCGATACTCTCAGGACCGGCGAGAAGAGCGTTGGAGAATAACGGGATCACGACGCTTGAAGAACTGGCTGGATTCAGTGAGAAGGAGGTTCTTGCTTTTCATGGGATGGGACCGTCTTCGATACCGAAGCTTCGGAAGGCGCTTGGGGAGAAGGGTTTGGGGTTTAAAGAGGAGAGGTGAGGGGAGATGGAGGTTATACATAGACGGAGCGAAGGTATGCAAGACTACCGATCTCTAAGTGTACGTGAGATCAGGCAGGGCCGATAAATAGACGGAAAAACTCCGCCTAATTAGTCATTACTAGATGAAAAGTGCTGAAATAGACGGAAAGATTCCGACTATTAATCTTAAAAGAAAAAAAATAGGTGATTTTTCTGTGCGTAAGCGGAAAAGCTCCGCTTATTTACCCCAAAAATAAGTTCCATTCTGAAAGTAACCGGAAAAACTCCGCTTAATTTATTTTGGCCCATTTTTCTATTTATTAGATTAAGATGAAACGTATCACAAGTATGGGAGAAACTCACAAAAGTACTAAGGCGAGTTCTCCTTTTTACACCCTATATCATCTCAAGACAGAACAGTTTATAAAATGCCTCGAAGCTTATTTATTTCGTCTTCTTTCCATGGAACACCATTGCATTCCCCAGTACTTTTTTGTTCAGCAGAAGTTTGGGTAAGTCCAAAACTTCGGTTAGTTTCTCCTGTTTCAGTTCAACTGTATCAGTCAGGTCCGCTACCAACACTGCCCGCTCACCAAACGCAGCCTCATCCAGGAAAAGGTCCATAAAGACAAAGGTACCACCGGGCTTTAACACTCTCAAAGCTTCTCTCATAACGTCCGTTTTATTATGGCAATCTTTCACTTCATGAAACGTGAGGCAGCTGACAACGACATCGAATTCCGCGTCCCGGAACGGTAGCTTTGAGGCACTTGCTTTCAAAAACTGAATTCGATCTGCAACCCCTTCGATTTCAGCGTTTTCTTCGCATTGAGTTTTTGAATATTCCCAGTTCTCTCCCCAGTAGTCGATGCCGGTCAACGAGGAGCCTGGGAACACTTTTGCGAGCTTGATGATCAGAGAGCCGCTGCCTGTACCGATATCAAGAATTTTTCCACCATCATTTTCTACTCTTGAGACAATGACATCATGAATCTTCGACTGGTAATTTCCGCCGAATCCTGAGAATTGATAAATAGAGTAAGAGAGGATAAAGACGATATAAAGAAACGGTACCGCCAGCATTCCTGATAGGACGCGCAGAAAAATGTGGATGGGGAAGAATGCGATCATCAGAAAAAGAAGGGATATCCCCAGGAAAATAAGAAGTTTATTCATTCGAATCCACGTTTGATACTTTGGTTTGGTTCTCAATCCATTCCCCGTCCTTAACATTTAAAATGAGTTTGTTATTATTATAAGGGAATAGACATTGTAAAAGAAGGTGCTCAAGTGGATATCAGACACTTAAAATATTTTATAGAGGTAACGAGATTCAAAAGTTTCACCCGTGCGGCGGATCATTTGTTTGTGACCCAGCCGACGATCAGTAAGATGATCCGGAACCTTGAGGACGAGCTCGGAGTGGAGCTGTTCGACCGTTCCCGGAAGCAGCTTGTACTGACGGATGCGGGACGGGCGATTTTGACGCAGGCCCAGACGATCGATAAGGCGTTCGAGAATGTTCAGCATGAGCTTGATGATCTGATCGGTTTGCAGCGGGGGCATATCCGCATTGGTTTGCCGCCGATCATGGATGCGGGTCAATTCATCAAGGTCCTGGGTGAGTTCCATGCGCTCTATCCGGGCATCACGTTTCAGCTGATTGAGAACGGGACGAAGAGGATTGAAGAGGATATCCTTGCCGATCAGCTGGATGTCGGGGTCGGAGTGCTTCCCGCAGCAGAAGAGGATTTTCATCATTTTTCCTTTATGAAAGAAGAATTGAGGATCGTGGTTCCGAAGACACACCGATTAGCGGACAGGAAGCAAGTGAAATTAATGGAGCTCGAGGATGAGCAGCTCATTCTTTTTAACAAGGACTTCGCGTTAAATGACCGGATCCGTGAGGCGTGTAAAGAAGCCGGCTTTCTTCCGAAAGTGGTATCAGAAAGCTCTCAATGGGATTTCATCGGGAAAATGATTGAGGCTAAGCTTGGGATTTCGATCCTGCCTTACAGCGTGTATGAACAGTTGAAGGAGGACTTGGTTTCCATCAGGGTCGTGAAGCCCGTCATCGAGTGGGACCTCGCCATCATTTGGAGGAAAAATCAATACTTATCGTATGCCACGAAAGAGTGGCTCACCTTTACCCAGGAACGATTGATGGGGAGCATTTCCGAATGAGGAATGCTCTTTTTTTTTCCCCGATTTAAGAAAAATGGGTATTGATACCATCCAATTGTAAGCCGTTGCATAGACAGTGTCTATGGTGATGATGAGGAACATTCATTTCACTTATCCTGTTTCGGGGCGTACACTTTGGGTATCAAACGTTTGAAATACCAATACACAAACAGAAGGGACTTGTTCTTCATGCCAAACAAGAAGCATCCGAAAGAGAGTCTGGTCGTCAGCACGGACCAGGTTATGATCAATGATTTAAACAACTACAATACCCTGTTCGGTGGGGTTTTGATGAAGAAGCTTGATAATAATGCGACGCTATCCGCCAGACGTCACGCCCGGGTGAAGGAATGTGTCACGGCGTCAACTGATTCCATCGACTTCCTGTATCCGATCCACCAAAGTGACTCCGTTTGCGTTGAATCTTTCGTCTCCTATGTGGGGAATAAATCGATGGAAATCTTCTGCAAAGTGATTGCCGAAGATATGATTACAGGCGAAAGACGAATGGCAGCGACGGCTTTCCTAACCTTTGTCGCACTTGATGAAAATAAAAATCCCGTCAAGGTACCGGAAATCGTACCAGAAACAGAAGAAGAGAGATTCTTATTCGAATCAGGAAAAGAGCGTGCGGAAAGAAGAAGGGTCCGCCGCAAGCAGAGCAAGATCCTGAATGACATCATCGGACTCGAAAAACCTTGGAACATGGGAGGGGAGGCATCATGAGCATGATGGTAGCGGGAATGAACGAACTGCACGAAGCAAAAAAAGATGTAGAAGCACTGAAACAGGATTACCCTGAACTGAATGAGCAGCTCGTCCACGTCACCAGCCTGACGCGACAACTGCAGTTGAAGTATGGCTATATGGGGTCCTTGCTTCGGGACAAGGAGCTGCCGGATTATGAACCACAGTTTGTCCGTGACTCCATCCTCTCACTCTATCAGGATGAGGTACAGAAACTGAAGGCACACCCGAATATCGTTCAGCTGAAGGACATCATGAAAAAGCATAGACAAATCAGTGACTCGAAATTATTTTTATTGATCCTTGGCGCGAAGCCGGAACTGCTGCAGGGATCCACGATTATAAAATAATGGAGAGTGAAGCCGGAAGAGGGGAGTCTTCCGGCTTTTTTAATCTTGAATTCGCGGGATTAACGGACTATCTCCACATCACTCCTTTTTTTCGCTCAATTATCATTTCCTGAATGGTTTCTGCCATGAGTGCAACGCCTTCTCTAATCATTTGATCCTTTACATGGGACACACTGAGCCTGAGCTCATCATATCTCATGAATTCCTCAAGGTACATGGATTCCGTGCTTTGCATCAGCACGTTTTTATCCTTTAACCGTTGGATGAAATCACTCGCTTTCAATGAAGAAGGTAGCCTGACCGTAGAGTAAAAGCCAGATGCAGGGCATGTATAGGACGTATCCTCCGGCATGAAAGCATGATACGCCCTGCAAAGCACCTCTCCCTTTTTCCGGTATAGGTTCCGGATCTTTTCAATGTGGGCAGCGAACATCCCGTTTTTTAAATAGATCTCCAGAGCCCCTTGGGTGATGACCGGTGTATGGACGTCTGCGGCAAACTTGGCACGTTTGAATCCTTCGATCAACTCAGTGGGAAGGACGGCGAGACCGAGACGCAGACCCGGCAAGAGGGTTTTAGAGAAGCTCTTCGTATAAATGACCCTTCCATTGGGTTGAAAGGCAAACATAGGATCCTGCTTCAGATCAGGATCGAGATCCCCCATATAATCGTCTTCCACGATATACACATCATACCGTTCAGCGAGCGCAACGATTTTTCTCCGTTCTTCGTTCGTGTAACTATGCCCGGTGGGATTATGGAATCTCGAGACAAGGTAGAAAAATTTAATCTCTTCATTTTGAAAAATGGTCTCGAGCTGTTCCAGGTCAGGTCCGTCCCTCCCGATGTCAATCCCCATACTGGGCTGGTCTTTCACAGACTCTATGAAACTCGGATGGGCGGGCTGCTCGGTCAGGATGGTCCGCTTGCCGTTGGGGAACGGAAGGCGGATCAAGAGATGGAGGGCCTGTTGGGATCCCGTCGTGACAGCAATGCGTGAAGAATCGGTAAACACCTGAAGGTCCCGGAGATGGCGGGCGAGTTCTTCGCGCAGGGAGAGAAGTCCAAGCAGCTCGGAATAGGTGAACATGTCTTCTTTGTACCGGTCGATGGCCTGGTTCATGCAGTGCTTGTAGTCGAGATAGGGCATGGCATGTTTGTCGGGACCGGCAGATAGGAAGTCATAGACGGGTACTGCTGAACCGGTCTGTTTTTTATAAGGATAATCTTCAACCAGGTAATAGCCGCTTTTACTCACGGCATAAATTTTATGGCTGAACTCTAGTTCTTTGTAGGCTTTGATGACAGTATTCAAGCTGCATGAGAACTCTCCTGCAAGGGATCTGATCGACGGCAGGCGGGTCCCGGGCTTGAGGCGGCCGGACTCGGCAAGCATTTCAATGTAATGGATGATTTCTTCGAACTTGGTATGGGGCACTTCTATTTCCTCCCATCTGTATGGGTACAGTCTATGAAAAACGGCGTTGGACCCTGCCGTTTCTGTCAGTATACTAAAAATCAAGAACGATAGGCCTGTCATTCTAGTAAACCTTAAGGAGTGGAATGCAATGAAGCGAATCGCTGTCCTAATCATGAGTATGGCCCTGGTCGTCATGGGAGGAACGTATGCCGACGCCAAGACCAATGTTCAACCGGAAATCGATGACATGTTGAATGGAAAAGACGCGACCATCGTCATCCGCAACCTGAAGACAGACAAGGAATTCGTTTACAACAAGGAGAGAAGCGAGCGGAGATATACTCCGGAGTCAACGTACAAAGTACCACACGCCTTGATTGGATTATCGACGGGTGCCGTCAGGGATGAATATGAAGTGAAACGCTGGGACGGAACAGTGAGGGAGTTCCCGGACTGGAATCGGGATCATACCCTCGCTTCCGGCATGAGATACTCCGTCATCTGGTACTATCAGTCTATGGCCCGTGATATCGGGGAAGAGAGGATGCAGGAAAACCTTGAAAAGATGGATTATGGGAACGAAGATCTATCTGGTGGCATCGACTCTTTTTGGCTCGACAGCAGTCTGAAAATATCAGCCCGGGAGCAGACGGATTTTTTCGAAGGTCTGGTGGAAGAAAGCCTGCCTTATGACAAACAGCAGATGAGAACCGTAAAGCGGATCATGATCAATGAAGAGCAGGACGACTATATCATCCACGGCAAAACCGGGACCCGGCTGTCGGATTTCGGACTCGGCTGGTACACGGGGTATGTGGAAACCGATAAGGGAGAGTGGGTATTCGCCGTCAATTTGGACGGAAGCGGGACAGATGCGAAGAATCTGACGGTAGAGGTGCTGGAGAAGCTGCACATCATTCCGGAAGAATAATGGAGAGAGCTTACCCAATGAGGGGGTAAGCTCTCTTTTACATCTTGTGAAAAGTTCTATTATTTGAAATAATTAGGAAAAAGATACTTGGGGGAATCGAATTGCATGATCTATCTTGTAAATGACATCTACGACATTCTGAATGGCGTGGGGATCGTCTTTTTGATTTTGATTTCCTTTTTGATTTTTACGATTTTGAAAGAGAAAAAATAATGTTGGGGTGCTCCATGATGAAACGATTGGTGGGAAGGCTCATTTATCTGGTCTTCACGTTGTTCATCTTTGTCTTGTTATGGAAAGGGACGGCTATTTTATGGGAGGCTTTCGTGCCGTGGAATTACAGGACCGATTTATTTGGCATTTTGATTGTAACGCCACTACTGATTGTCTTGTCGTTCATTCTGTCAACGCTTGCCTTTCAGTACAGGAAAGATTCTTGAGGAGGAACATGGATGAGATCAGAGATCATTCCCTTTGACCCGAAGTATGCCAAGGAAACCGTGGCCATGTGGCGGGAAAGTAAGGAGCGGGCCATTGGGCAAAAGGAAAAACATACTGTGGAAAGTCACCTCTATTTTTTAACCAACATCCTGACTCGCCAGTACCAAGTTGATCTGGCACTCATAAATGGAAAAGTAGCCGGAATGGCAGCATATAATAAAACGGAAATCAGTCAGCTTTACATTCACGTTGATTATCAAGGACTCGGGATCGGTCAATTGTTTCTGGATAAAGCAAAGGCGAAGTCAAGCGGGTGCTTGACCCTGTATACCTTTGAAGTGAATGAGAATGCCCGGAGGTTTTACGAAAAGAACGGATTTGTGGTGATCGGAAGAGGTCACGAAAATGAGGAGAATCTGCCTGATATTCAGTATGAATGGAGACGGACATGAGAAAATACTTTGGTCTTCTGTCAATAGGGATTCTAATCGGCACGTTTTTGGTTTTACAGTCCCTTGTCGGGAAACAGGTCGGTCACCTATGGGGGTGGATCATCGCCATCGGATATGTCGGGGCTGCCTGGGCATCCTGGTACAGTGATCCGGGTTTTTGGAGGAAGGCATCGGCTGTGATTCTGGTGTTGCTGCCGGTTGGGTTTATCCTTGTGGTCGGGTTGTTTATTGTGGGCCTGAGGGGGGCGGGGTTTTAATACGTGAAAGAAGCAATCAGGCTTTACTGGTTGCTTCTTTATTTTCCTCGAACTTTGGAAAAACAGGATTACGACTGGGTCTCGGCGAATAGTTTAGAAGAATGGAAACAATTGTATAAAAACGGGGAGGTAAAGGATATGACCGAACCCACGAATGAAAAGCAAAGGCGAGTACAAGAAGTGTACAGAAAGTATAAGAGAGAGGGATCTTCCAACCAAACCTGGACATGGATTCTCATCCTCTGCGTTATCCCGGTGCTCATCCTCATGGTGACGAGCGCGTTATTCGATCTCGGGGTTCAACTGCCGAGGTTCTTTGGAAGATAGGGTGTATGTGATGAAACGATTGTGGATTGGGATAACCTGTTTGATGGTCAGTGCGATTCTTTATGGGTCGACACTTATAGCGGCTGCGGTTTATTCAGGCTTGCTGATGGGAGATGGCGGACTCGGATGGGACTTTCGGTACGGTGTATTCGGAACTGCATTGATTGAGGTTGGGACCTTACCATTGGTGTTGGCGGTGATTGCAGGGGGAATGGGAATCGTGTTGATTCTGTTGGAGTTTCGAAAGAACATGGCAGGGAATGAGGAGCAGCCTAAGGAGATAGAGGGATGAAGAAGCGCTTGTGGATGGGGTTAAGGAGGGTCCCACAAATGCAAAACAAATGGATCGCTTGGACGACGGAACAGCCACAAAGGAAGACAGGATCTATGCCGTGAACGTGTTTCATGATGAGAAAGTCATGCAGGTGCAAATAGAGTATCAATCTTTAGGGATGACGTATAGAGAAACGGTGGACATTGAGTAGGGATGGATGATCTTTTTCCGAGCTCGAACCTAATCAAAACCGTTTATCTCTTATTGGCTAGTTTGAGGACGGGTGGAAGAGGACTTCACGAAGAGTCCTCTTTTTTATGTGGATCGCTCAACTTCCCTTTTTCCCAATCGCATCGATATCCCAATCGATATAACCGAAAGGGTGACGATCATCCACACCACACCCGGCCAGTTCCACTGGTGATAGAAGCTTCCACTAACTGTACCTCCCACACTTGATCCAACATAATAAGCAGAAAGGTAGAGTGCCGACGCCTGTGCTTTATCATGGAGTGCTAATCGTCCGACCCAGCTGCTGGCGATGGAGTGTCCTGCGAAGAATCCGTATGTAAAGACGGCGATTCCGATGATTTTCACCCATAGATTCGGGTGCAGGGTTGTCAGGACGCCTGCTAACATGATGATAAGCGACAAGGGAAGGATTTTATTTTTTCCATATTGATCGGCGAGCATTCCCATCCACGTGGAGCTGAAGGTGCCGACGATGTAGACGATGAAGATGAAGCCGACGACGGTCTGGCTGAGTGAGTAGGGTGGTGCGATCAGCTCGAATCCGATGTAATTGTAGAGGGAAACGAAGCCGCCCATCAAGAGAAAGCCGATGGTGAACAAGTATGTGAGTCCCGGGACCTTGAACTGACTGAAAAGGGAGCCTGACAGGGACGTGAGCTTAAAGCTCTGTGGCTCAAAATGTACAGACTTTGGAAGCAGGGTCATGAAGATGATACTTGATAATAGACTGATGAAGCCTATTCCCATCAGTGCAATATGCCAGCTGAAATAATCGGTCAGGACGCCGCTGATGATCCGGCCGGACATGCCCCCGATGGAGTTCCCGCTGATATATAATCCCATGGCCATCCCCAGGCTCTTCGCCTCGATTTCTTCACCCAAATACGCCATGGCGACGGCGGGAAGCCCGGCGAGCGTGATGCCTTGGAGGATCCGTCCGAACACAAGCATATGAAATCCGGTGGCAAAACCCGTACAGATGGCAAGGATGGAAGAAGCCAGTAATGAGAACGTCATCACGGATTTCCGGCCGTATACATCCGATAACGATCCTGCAATCAGCAGACTGATCGCCAGAGCAATGGTGGTGGACGATTGGCTGAGACTCGATGTGGCCGGGGAGACATTGAACTCACGGGCGATTTCCGGAAGCAGTGGCTGCGTTCCCCACAGGATCGCGAAGGTGCTGAAGCCTCCCGCAAACAAAGCCAGATTGGCATGCTTGAAAGCTGATGTTCCCCGCTTGATGTATTCCATATTGCAGGACTCCTTCGTACAATTCTTGTATCTTCATCATACACCTAGCGAGAAAGCACTTCTATTAAAAGGCCCTATCCCCAAAAAGTATAAATTAAATTACAGAAATGTTAAAAACCCCCAAAACTGTTTATCTTTCGAATCACGAGGTATATAACCAATGTACAATCGTACAACACCATTTAACCAAACATAAGGAGGATTTTATTTATGTCAAACAGTAACAACAACAGCAATAACAACGGTAAAATGAGCTACGAAGAAGCCGGTCGTAAAGGCGGGGAGCAGACAGCGAAGAACCATGACAAGGAATTCTACCAGGAAATTGGTGAAAAAGGTGGAGAAGCCACTTCAGATAATCATGATAAGAAGTTTTATCAGGAAATCGGAGCAAAAGGCGGAAGTCAGTCCAGCAACTTAAGCAACAGCAACTCGGGTAATTCAAACAGCTCAAACAGCTCGAATAATTCAAACAGCTCAAACAGCTCGAATAATTCAAACAGAAACAATAACTAGAATCTGAGTCCTTGATGATTTCATGAAATATAAACTTGTACTAACTTTAAGGAGGATTTTATAATGTCAACCAACAATAACAATAACAGCAGCAATAGCAATAACAATAACAATAACAACAAAATGAGCTACGAAGAAGCCGGCCGTAAAGGCGGGGAACAGACAGCGAAGAATCACGACAAGGAATTCTACCAGGAGATTGGTGAAAAAGGCGGAGAAGCGACGTCCGAGAATCACGATAAGAAGTTTTATCAGGAAATCGGAGCTAAGGGTGGAAGTCAGTCCAGTAACTCAAGCAACTCTAGTAACTCAAGTAATTCAAGTAATTCAAGCAACTCCAGCCGCTCAAACAATTCAAACAGCAATAACTAGCACCGGATAATGTCCGGAAACGAAAGAAGACCTGTCGATCGATAGCGGCGACGGGTCTTTTTTTTTGGAATTTCATATGTTTACCGAGCGGAGCATTTTAAATCATCTAATAATGATTCTAACCTGGCTAAAGCGGACGATAGGTCCGGATAGGTTTCCACTGAGTCATGTTGTGAGATGACAAAGGCTTTGGATTCATGGGAATAAGAAACCTTCAAGAGGTCAGTATCATGTTCAGAAAATGAATGGGTGATGTCACATTGGGAATAGGTCTCCAGTGTCCGTAAGATGGTGTACAGCTCATTATTTTCTGACATTATCTACATCTCCTTTCAATAAAGGGAAGAATTTTTGTCTGATTTTGGATTATTTTAACATGATTGAAAGAGGGGGTGAAGGGAGAAAAGTCATGTTTTACATACATGTTTAAACCAGCGGGTGTGTATGAACGTTAGTTGAAATGAAAAAGGGAGCAAACCTGCCCCCTCACTTTCTATTTTAAAAGAAATAAATAAAGAAAAGTCAGCCCGCCGACAAGCAGGCCGCTCGATAGAGAAAGCCACTTCCACTTTGTCAGGGGTGCTTTCGTTTTCATCAATACCGTCAACTGCAGGCTGATGGATAAAAGGGCAAGGAATAAGAGCAGGAGGAGAAGTGTTGAACGGTCAAGTTGCTCCCTGCTGTATTCTACGAGTACATATCCGCCGATCGCGGAACCGATCACGATGATATAAAGGAAGAAGAACGCAGCTTTTTTCACGTTTATCCCACCTTTCCAAACAGATAGACGAGGGTGAAGATCAAGACCCATACGAGATCCACGAAGTGCCAATATAGGGAGAACACCGAAAGCCTAGAGGATGTTTCCCGGCAAACCCCTTTCACTCCAACGTGAATGAGCAGGATTCCCATCCAGATGACTCCTGCCAGGACGTGCATGCCATGTGTCCCGACCAATAGATAAAAAGAGGATAGGAAAGGACTGGTGTCCAGTTCAAACCCTTTTTCATAGTAGTGGATGAATTCTCTTGCTTCCATGATCAAAAAGACGCCTCCGAGGAGAAGGGTCAGTAGTAATAAGAGCAGCGTCTGCCTCGTTTTTCCCTTTTCACTCGAGCTGACACAGGCATAGATGGTGAAGCTGCTTGATAGTAGGAGGACCGTCGAGATTACGACACTCTTCAATTCCAGCATTTCTTCACTGGAAGGACCATCGGATAGATGGGATCTAAGGGTTAAATACACCCCGAACAGGGAGGCGAAGATGACGACCTCCGCCGCAATAAAGAACCACATGGCAAGCTTCTTGTCCTGCTCTTGTTCGATTTCAAATGCGTGTTGATTCATTGTGACCTTTTCCTCCTTTCTGCCCGCAGTTCATCAGGCGTATAAGGCGTCCATGTGCGTCCCGCCGTGAAGGATCGGAGCGTCAACATACCGATTACACTGATAAAACCGAACCATTGCAGGGGTGGGAAACCAAAGATGAATCCAAAGGATGAGACAAACAAGGCTCCTGCGAGCATCATCGGCTGTGCCGTATGATTCGATACGAAAATGACGTCTTCTTCCTCTGCCGTACGAATGGTTCCATCCCCTTCCTGCTTTTCATACCAGAGCTGATCGATCGTGGTGACGAGTGGGCGCTTGATGAAATTGCCCAGGGGCGGGGGTGATGGAATCGACCATTCAAGTGTCCGTCCTTCCCAAGGATCACCGGTGAGATCCCGCTTTTCATTCCGGTAACTCCAGAAAATATTCCAAAGAAAGATCATCACGGCGAGAGCCATGAGGAAAGCTCCGATTGTGCTGATAAGATTCAGTGTCCCTAATCCGTCGCTCTTTAAATACGTAAACACGCGGCGGGGCATCCCGTTCAATCCCATGAGATGCATCGGGAAAAAGGTGACATGAAAGCCGATGGTGAACAGCCAGAAATGCCATTTTCCGAGTGCTTCATTAAGTAGGAAGCCGAACATTTTCGGCCACCAGTAATACACTCCTGCAAAGATCCCGAGGACCGTCCCACCGACGATCACATAGTGAAAGTGTCCGACAACAAAGTAACTGTCGTGGTACTGATAATCGGCAGGGGCCGATGAAAGCATGACACCCGTCGCACCGCCGATGAGGAAGGTAGGGATGAACGCCAGTGAAAATAACATGGCGGTCTTAAATCGTATGACCCCTCCCCGCAGTGTGAAGAGCCAGTTGAATACTTTAATGCCCGTCGGAACTGCAATCGACATGGTGGACAGGGCGAATATGGCGTTTGAGATCGGCCCGAGCCCGACGGTGAACATGTGATGGATCCACACCATGAATCCGAGGAACCCGATCAGGACGAGGGCGAACACCATGGCCGGATAGGCAAACAGATTGCGTCTTGAGAAGGTGGTGATCACATCGGAAAAGATGCCGAACGCCGGCAAAATCAAAATGTATACTTCCGGGTGACCGAAGATCCAGAATAAGTGTTGCCATATGATGGGGTTTCCTTCTGTCCCCGTGAGAAAAGCCGTCCCATACACCCGGTCCATCGTCAGGAGTAACAAGGCGACGGTCAGAGCGGGAAAGGCGAATAAAATCAGGATCGATGTCACAAAGGAAGACCACGTAAATAATGGCATTCTCATAAAAGTGAGCCCGGGGGCCCGTTTGCGGATGATCGTCACCAGGAAGTTAATGGCGGACATGATCGTCCCCGCACCGGCGATCTGGATCCCGAGGGCATAATAATCGAGACCGGGACCCGGTGTATATACATCAAGGCTTAAGGGGGCAAAGCCCGTCCAGCCTGCAGAAGGCGATCCCCCCAGAACGAAGCTGATATTCACCAAAGCCCCACCGACAAGGAACAGCCAAAAGCTCAACAAGTTGAGGTGGGGAAACGCCAAGTCCCTGGCTCCGATTTGAAGGGGGACGGCGACATTCATCAGCCCGATCAATAACGGCATGGCGACGAAGAAGATCATCGTCGTACCGTGTGTGGTCATCATTTGGTTATATTTTTCACCCTGGAAGACCCAGAATTGGTTCTCCGGAAGTGCGAGCTGAAGCCGTATGATCAGGGCATCAAGACCACCGCGAAGGAAGAAGGCTCCTCCTGCCGCAAGATATAAGATGCCGACTTTATGATGGTGAGTGGAGGTTGCCCACTCCCAGGCCCACTTCCACTTTTTATAACGGGTCAACAAGAAAAGGGCAGCCGCGGCCATGAGGATGATCGAGATGTCTGCCGCAACGATATCAGAGGGGAATACGAATTCCCGTCCGAAAAGGGTGTACTTGATATCCATATTCTCCACCTCCTATTCTAATTGGGAAAGATACGTGCTTAAGGCGTCAAGGTCTTCTTCTGTCAGATCAGGAAATGGAGGCATGTTGACGTCCGGTTTGAATGAGGACGGGTCCCTGATCCATTTCTTCCTATTTTCTTCTGTGTTGGGTAGAACATTCCCAATCCGCTCTTTACCGGCCATTCCGGAAAGATTCGGTCCTTTGCTTCTTTCTGAAGGCGATACGGCATGACAGGTCAAGCACTTGGAGATAAACAGTTTCTCTCCTTTTTCAGATGCAGTGGACACCGCATCTGGTGCCTTTTTCTTCTGTTCCTGGTCGATCCATTGAGCGAACTCCCTTTCTCCGACTGCTTGGACCTGGAATCTCATATAGGAATGGGAAGCCCCGCATAACTCGGCACATTGGCCTTTGTAGACGCCTTCCTTAGAGGCATTCAACGTCAGCGTATTCGTCTTTCCTGGTATGAGATCTTTTTTTCCGCCAAGCCTAGGCATCCAGAAGGAATGAATGACATCGTCGGATTTCAACTGGAATACGACAGGCCGATCCACTGGTATGTAAGCTTCATTGGTCAGGGTGATGCCCTGATCGGGATAGTGTACTTCCCACCAATATTGGTGTCCCGTGACCTCGATCTTCAGTGGGTTATCACTGTTTTCAGATGATTCGGCGAGGGAAAAGGTTCCCTTAACGGTAGGGACGGCAAGAATCACCAATAAGAGAATGGGAATGACGGTCCACGCCACCTCAAGCTTCTTATTCCCTTTGACGTAAGAAGGAGTGACATGTCGGCGCTCCGGCGTTTCTCGATACTTCCATGTGAAGTAGACGAACATGGAAAACACGACAAAAAAGACCAGCAGCATGATGGCAATGGAAATTTGGAATAAGTTCAATTGAAGTTCGGCCACGGTTCCTTTCGGATCGAGGACTTTAAAAGAGCTGCAGCCTGTGAGGAAAACTACGGCCGGCAAAATAGCGAAACGAAGACGTTTCATGGAATCCCCCTTTCTTTATTTCTCCTGTACCGTCCCTGGACATAGGGCGGTAAACCTTTCCATACATACCCTACCTCTAAATTCTAACGTTTAAACGAAAAATTTAGAAAATAGTGGGGATTAGGGGATTTGTACCATGACGGAGAATAATATCTCTTGCTTGGCCAATACTATGATTGAAATATAACCTGCATTCAGAGCCCTCTTAGATTATCTATGAGGGCGTTTTTTAAAAGGGGATAGTGTATGCAAGAACGATATGATCAAATAAGAGAAAAGTCTCTGGAAGTGACCAGGGAGAATATCAACTATTGGCTGGAGTATTGTTTTCTAAGTCCCCGCTGGTGGTCCATCCTCGCACTTTTCATTCTGACCTGGGTGGTGTTTGTTTATTTAACGAGAAACGAAACGAATAAGCCGAAACTGCTATTCCTGGGACTTGTATGGATCATCGTTGCCGCCAATTTAGACGGATATGGATTTGACCTCGGGATGTGGGGATACCCTGGACAGCTGATTCCGATTCTTCCGAAAGCATACTTATTCGACTATGCCTTGATACCGGTCACTTTCATGCTGTTATATAAATATTTTCCTAAAGGGAAGCCGTTCTTTTATGCCACCCTTGTCCTTGCCGGTGGAGCTTCATTTGTTGGAGAGAGCCTGTTTGAATGGCTCCATATTTACAAGACCTATCACTGGAAAATGTGGTGGTCATTTGTGATTTATTTTGTTCTTTCCTATTTGATCAGAGGAATGGTAGAGTATATTTTTAGAAAAAAGGATCCAAACGATGATTGAGTTGTGAATAGAATGGGTAGAAAGGCTAACGTATGGTGTTGGCTTTTTTTAATGGGATGAATTGGCAGGGAATACCATCATTCTTGCTATCTAGTAAAACAATCTGTATCGTAGGAGGAAAGGGAGTGATCGTGTGACCGTTTCGGTGGCAGAAGTAGATTATTTAGAAGTGATGGAATATTCAAGGGATCCACTAATCATTCACACGGACTATAAGGTCCTGTACATAAACCAAGCAGCGGAAGAGTTCTTTAGAAGCAACAAAGAGAGCATGATCGGTGCGAGTCCCCTCGATATTTTTCAGGAAAGCTCGAAGGATGCCATCAGTCGGAGAATTCAATCTGCGTATGGAAAGCCGGCGGATGTCATTGAAGAGACCGTCTTCCGGATAGACGGGACGAGAGTGGAGGTCGAGTTGTATTGCCACCCTGTCAAAATCGGGGATACAAGGGCGATTCAAACCTACGTCTGGGACATCACAAAGCGGAAAGAAACGGAAAAGAATCAACATGATATGAATGATGAGATCAACGAGTTATCAGCGACCATCGTACCGTTGATCGATGATGTGGCCGTTCTACCATTGAGAGGGAAAATAGATCAAGACAAAGCCATGACCTTACTTGATTTAATTCCGTGCAAAGTAAAGGATCGAAACGTCAATCGCTTAATCATCGATTTCTCCGGTGTGTATACCCTTGATCGCATGGTCATCGATTATCTCTTCAAGATTACGAACGTATTATCCCTGCTCGGTGTGCGTTCCATCATCACAGGAATAAGGCCGGAATTAGCCGTTGAAGCGATCGAGGTGGGAATCGATTTATCCGCGATCCCAACGGTGGCTACTGTGAAAGAAGCCCTGGCGCAAATCGGCATGACGCTACAAGAACAGAATGAATCATAGAAAAAGCCCCCAAAGATCATACTATTGGGGGCTCGGAACTGTGTTCATTAATTGGTTTGATCCGCAAGTTTTACTAACACATGAGCCATATGCTCACGCTCTTCCTTATTGGCTACATGCCACATCTCATTCAATACCTTCTGTTCCCGATTACGCGGTTCCTCATGCTCCGCTAAATAGTCGGCCACGCGTTTAGCCCCCTTCGAAAGAGCTTCCTCTCCGAGACCCAGCTTTTCACCCTTCTGAACCTGATTTCCCAAATAGTCCTTGAACGAATCGAAATGCTGCAGAATGTCTTCCTTTTTGTCTTCATTCATATTTGCCGCTGCTTGTTTAGGATCGTGTGCGATAATGAATTCCTCCTTTAGTTGGTTGTAGTAGTGTGTTTCCCTATAAAAATAAGGTTAAACTTTTAGAGCACATTAGAAGGGGTCTTCCAACTCATACAATTTATGGTATGATATTATTGTGAAGTATATCACAATCTCATTTAGGAGGTTGGAAGAATGAATAAACTAAAAACCGCTCTTTACACGAGTCTGATCCTTTCTACATTCATGCTGATGCTAAGCATAATGGACGGAGGGCTCTGGATTTTTCCGATTGTTCTGATCTATGCTTTGGCCGGAAACGTTGCGTATGGAATTCCTGTGTCCCTGCTGTCAGATTGGCTGACGAAAAAGATGTGGAAAGGGCGATTGATGACCGCAGGATTTATCCATGCTTTATTTGGTGGTCTTACATACTTTGTGATCGACGGGTTTGCCTGGTTTGCGGTCATTTGTGCCGTTATCTTTTTTTTCATTGATGAACGGTTGAAAAAGAAGCATAGGTCTAATGTAGATTCGGATAACAAGAAGTTTTACCTGAAATTAGGAAGCGTTGTTTTTGTTTTATCTGCCATGATTGTGGTTGTAAATTGGATACCTGGTAAGGAGAAGGAAGAAGGGATCAAGTCTCAGTACCTCATCCCAGAAGGACATGAGGGGACAATTGTTGTTTTCTATGGTGTTGTGGATCAGCCACCACTTGAAAAAGAGGATGGGTTTTCCATGGTTCCAGTCGGGATTGAAAGTTTGCCTACCCTTATGAGGACGGATATTGAACGATTCGGAGTCTATCGGACTTCGACAAAAGATCAAGTACATCATGTGAGTGAAAATCAATATTTCTATGTGGATGAAGAAGGGAACCGGGTTCTGATAGAGGATGAGTGCATTTATCTTAGCGGAGGCGGCAGGGTGACTCAATCCGACGGGGGTAATATGACGTACGATGCATTCCAAGTGACGAATTCTGCATGCGGGGAAGACTTCCATCTAAACGGAAATGAACGATACTCAGCACAGGGAAGGGAAATCGAAAAATATTATGAAGAGCATGGGGAGCGTGACGAGTGAGTCGGGCTTCTTTTTTATAGGGATTGAGATTGCGACTGCGTTTTGAAATAATTGGTAGATATAAAGTGTAGGAGGTTACAATGGACAATCAAACTTTTAGAGCAGATCTTGACGCGTTTTTACAAGCATGGAGGAATTCATCACTCACAGAATTGGAGACTTTCATTTCCGCTGACTATCAAGCGAGGGAAGTAAGGGATGGAGACATCGAGGCATTCGAATATAAGGAGTCGATAGAAGGCTGGAAGCAGGGATTTGCCTACGTGAAAGGCGAACAAGCAGAATGGGACATCCGCGAAATGTCGGTCATTCCAATGAAAGAGGATGAAAGGATGGTCATTCTCTACGCCACCATCGTACTGGACGGAAAACCGATGGAAACCGGAAATATGTTCTTCGACACCTTTAAGAAACGAGAAGAAGGTTGGAAGCTGGTGAGGAGTTATATTGAGACGGGGGTTTCTGTTGGAGGGACGGACCTCAAAAATGATCTTTAAGAGTTGGGGTGTTTGGGAACTGGAGGTCCGTCCCTCAGTGTAAGGTGGGGAAAATAATAGTAGGATTTATAAAAGGAGTACATAAGATGAATTCAAATCGTGGGGTTGAAACGGAAAAGAAAGTGGTCTTTTCTGTATTGGGTCTCTTTGCTGTTTGTGTGATTGGATTTGGGATCTATGCAGTCTATTGGGCATTTTATGATATGAACAGGCTGCCGGATGGGGAGTTTCTGACAGAAGAAGCGTCTCCTGACGGGAAATACACGTTGCGGGCATATGTCACCAATGGGGGAGCGACGACTTCTTATGGGGTAAGAGGTGAATTGGTTGATAACGAAAAAGAGAACAAGACGAAGAATATCTATTGGAACTATCGGGAAGAGACGGCCAAGATTTCGTGGACGGATGAGGATACGGTCGTAATCAATGGAGTAACGCTGAACGTTCCTGGTGAAGAATTTGATTTCCGGCATCAATGAAGGAGGTCTGGACCACTTTTCCCCTGTGGAAAATTGATATCAAAATCATTGATATAACAGGGGTTTCCCCATGTCAACGTGGGGTTGCGGGTGTGTGCAACGATTCCGTTCTTTACGTTTAGAAGATGATGGGCAACAATGAAACTATCAACAACGAAAGGTGACTGATGGAATGGTTTTTGGGGAGAAGTTAAAAAAGGAGAGAACCAATAAAGGGTGGTCCCAGGGTGAATTGGCCGAGCAGCTGTTTGTCAGCAGACAATCGGTTTCGAAATGGGAGAACGGTCAGAATTATCCGAGCATCGAAATCATTATTCGATTAAGCGATTTGTTCGGAGTGACAATTGATGAATTATTGAGGAGTGATGAAGAGTTGACTGAGAAGGTCATTCAAGACAGTAAACAACTCGCTTATCCTAGGCTGAAATTTATGTTCGACGTATTGTTTTTAATAGGTCTTATATTACTTGTCACTAAATTGATCGTCCTGGGAGTGAATCATTTCACTTCGATGGACACAGCTTTATATGGCGGTTCATTTTTGTGGAATTTCGGTCCACTGATCCTTATGCTGGGTGGGGGATTTGGTTCTGGCTTGGTGAAGGATAAGTTTAAAGAGGAGTAGGGGAGATTTGTGTTAAGAATATAATCATCAACTAAAAGGGGCTTCATAGCCTCTTTTTTTCATGCCAAGAAATTTGAGTTCCCCGTCCAGGTTTGGAATAATGAATAGTGAGAAAACTCATTGGAAAACAGGGGGCCGACATGAAAACAGTCATAGCATACAGCGGTGGAAAGGATTCCACTCTGGCATTATATAACATACAGCAAAATCCCGAATACGAGGTGGACTCGCTCCTCGTAACGCTGACGGAAGGGTTCGACCGGGTGTCGATCCATGGTGTGCGATACGAGATGTTGAAGCGGCAATCGAAGTCTCTTGGAATTCCACTGAGAGAGGTATGGATCCCGCAGGACTGTCCGAATGAAGTGTATCAGGATCGGATGGGGAAAGCCGTTTCCGGGATGCTGGAGGACGGGGTCACCAATATGGTCTTCGGGGATATTCATCTTGCTGATGTACGGGCATATCGGGAGAAGATGCTTGAAGGGACGGGCATTACGCCGATTTTTCCGTTGTGGGGTCAGGATGTAGGAGAACTGGGCCGTGAATTTATTGAGCGCGGCTTCAAAACCGTGCTCACCTGTATCGATATGGAACAGCTGGATCGGTCGTTTGCGGGAAGAGTATATGATGCGGATTTCCTAAAAGACTATCCTGAGAACTGTGATGTGTGCGGAGAGAATGGTGAGTTCCATACATTTGTGTTTGACGGTCCGAACTTTGAATTTCCAATCCGGTACGAGCTCGGGGAGGAGAGAGTGACCCCGGACGTGGTGACGGGTCGGGATCGCTTTTTGTTTCGGGATGTGGTCCCGAAGTAAGTCGAATCTAGGAATCGCTGATATATTCGGAATTCCGCTGATAAAATCAATTTTCCACTGATATATTGAAAATTTCGCTGATAAGTGACTCCTGAGAGCCCTTTTCACAACAAAGTATATTTCTAGTAAGGAAGTGTTCACATGAAACTGCACCACATCACCATCAAGGGGGACGGACCTCTAAACGAAGATGCATTGATCTTCAATGAGGGACAGTCCCTATTCGGTGTCGCGGACGGGGTATCGTCCCTGGTCCCTTTCACCTCAAAAGAACATCTGACAGGAGGCTATATCGCCTCCCATACGGTGAAGGATGGGCTTGAATCCATGGAGTCGGAGGATCAGTCACTCTATGAAGCACTGACCAGAATCAATGAACGTTTACATATGAAAATGACAGACTATCAAGTTGACGGCAATCGGAAGGAACAGCTGTGGGGGACGGCCCTTGCAGCTGTCCGCGTTGGGGTTAGCGGGATTGAGTTCATCCAGACCGGGGATTGCATGATCCTCGCCGTCTATGAAAGTGGGGAGGTCCGTCCCTTGACGAGGCTGCAGGTAGAACATCTGGAAGAAACGGCGATTGAAATGTGGAGGGAGTGCATCCGGAGAGGATTCAGGACGAAGGATGAAATCATGCCCCACGTGAAAGAACAGCTGATTGCAAACAGGCAGCTGAGCAATGGGGAAGGGGGATATGGAGTCCTGAACGGGGAGCCGGAAGCGGTCAAGTACTTTGAATACGGGAAGATCAATAAGGTCGGACTGACCCATTTGATCCTCTTGACCGATGGATTATTCCCCCCGGCTGAATCGATTCCAGAAGGAGAGCCGTATTGGGAATACACAGCGTGCAGTATCCTTGAAAAAGGAATCGAGAAATATGCTGCCGACCTGATCGACCTCGAAGAATCAGACCCCGAATGCATCACCTATCCAAGATTCAAGAAAAGCGACGACAAAGCCGGCATCGTCATGGACTTCGGGGGAGGGTCCTAGGAGAGGGACGGACCTCCAAACCCGTCCAAAAGAATCTCCCCTCAAGACAAAAAGAGGTCCGTCCCTCAAAAAGGGGCGAACCTCTCAATCTCTCTAGTTCCGAATCATATAGTCAAATGCGCCAAGTGCAGCGGTTGCTCCTGATCCCATGGAGATGATGATTTGGTTGTAGGCGCTGTCTGTGCAGTCTCCTGCAGCGAATACGCCAGGGACGTTGGTGGCACCGTGTTTGTCCACGATGATTTCACCGAATTTTGTACGTTCTACAAGGTCGCCGAGCCAGTCTGTGTTTGGAACAAGACCGATTTGGACAAATACACCTTGCAGTTCGACGTGCTTCTCTTCAAGAGTTTCACGGTCCTTGTAAGTGATACCGTTCACCTTATCTGTACCCGTGATCTCCTGCGTTTGTGCGTTCGTGATCACGGTCACGTTCGGCAGGCTGAACAGGCGTTTCTGTAACACGTCGTCAGCTTTCAGTTCTGAGTTGAACTCAAGGACCGTGACGTGCTTGACGATTCCTGCAAGGTCGATGGCTGCTTCGATACCGGAGTTTCCTCCGCCGATGACAGCGACATCTTTCCCTTCAAATAGAGGTCCGTCACAGTGAGGGCAGTATGCCACTCCTTTGTTCTTGAACTTCTCTTCACCCGGGACATTGATGTTGCGCCAGCGTGCACCTGTCGAGATGATCAGACTCTTACTCTTCAGGACTGCGCCGTTTTCAAGCTCAAGCTCCACAAGATCTTTCTTCTCGAGGCGTTTTGCGCGCTGAAGGTTCATGACATCGATGCCATAATCCTTCACGTGCTCTTCAAGACTTGCCACAAGTTTTGGACCTTCCGTCTGCTTCACGCTGATGAAGTTCTCGATGCTCATCGTGTCAAGGACCTGACCGCCGAAGCGTTCAGCAACGATTCCTGTACGGATTCCTTTACGTGCCGCATAAATCGCCGCACTGGATCCCGCAGGTCCGCCACCGACGACAAGAACGTCATACGGATCTTTATTCGATAGCTCATCCGCACCGGGACCTTCCACGATTTTAGAAAGGATTTCTTCCAACGTCGTACGTCCGCCGTTGAAGAATTCCGCATTCAGGTAGACAGCAGGAACAGCCATGACGTTCTTGCGTTCCACTTCTTCCTTAAATGCAGCTCCATCGATCATCGTGTGCGTGATGTTCGGATTCAGGACACTCATGATGTTCAGTGCCTGTACCACATCAGGACAGTTGTGACAGCTAAGGCTGACATACGTCTCGAAGTGGTGTTCACCTTTGACGCTCTTGATCTGGTCAATGACGCTTTGATCCACTTTTGGCGCTCTGCCGCTCACTTGAAGGAGGGCAAGAACCAGGGAAGTGAATTCATGTCCAAGAGGGATCCCGGCAAAAGTAATACCGGTCTCCTCACCAGGACGATTCACGCTGAAGCTAGGTGTTCTTGTCAGTTCTGCTTTTTCCACTGAGATGCGGGATGACATGGAAGAGAGCTCCTCTACAAGAGCAAGCATCTCCTTCGACGTGTCATCGTCACCTGCACTGACTTTCAGGACGATGTCGCCTTCCATCATTTGCAGGTATTGTTCTAATTGTGCTTTAATATCTGCTTCGAGCATGTTTAGCACTCCTTATAATTTACCAACTAGGTCAAGGCTTGGCTTAAGTGTTTCAGAACCTTCCTGCCATTTAGCCGGGCAAACTTCGCCTGGGTTGTTGCGCACATATTGTGCAGCCTTGATTTTGCTTACTAAGATGTCTGCGTCACGGCCGATTCCGCCAGCGTTGATTTCAACTGCTTGGATCACGCCATCCGGGTCGATGATGAATGTTCCGCGGTCAGCAAGACCATCTTCTTCATTTAATACATCGAATCCGCGAGTGATGCGTTGTGACGGATCACCGATCATTGCGTATTTGATTTTACCGATTTTTTCTGAGCTGTCGTGCCAGCCTTTATGTGTAAAGTGAGTGTCTGTAGAAACTGAGTACACTTCTACGCCAAGCTCTTTAAGAGTTTCATAGTTATTTTGAAGGTCTTCAAGCTCTGTCGGGCATACAAATGTGAAGTCCGCAGGGTAGAAGCAGAAAATGCTCCATTGACCTTTCAGGCTTTCGTCTGTAACAGTGATGAACTCACCATCTTTGAATGCTTCTGCTTTAAATGGTACGACTTGTGAACCGATTAATGACATAGTGTAAATTCCTCCTAGTAGTGGTATGTGATTGAGAATCATTAACAGATTGTAATAATTCTAATTCGATATTTATTATTATATAAATGCGTTTTTTTGTCAAGGGAAAAGATTCTGTTTTAGAAGAGAGGGATTTTATGTTCAAAAAAGCAATGATAGTACTATTCTTGCTCATACTTTTTCCACTACAGATCAATGCCGAAACATCCGAGATGATACAGGAAGGAAGTGCGGGCGGTTTTCATTATCAAATGAGCATGGAAAGTCGTACGCTATATTGGGAAATCGGGCATGAGAAACGTAAGAAGACGTTTCAGGAAAATAGTGAAAACGAAGAAACACTGGAAAGTTTTCGGAAAGCGGTAAACGAAGCTGCAGGTCACCGATTTACCATGATCATATCGGCTGTATATGTTGTCATTGTCTGCATCACGACCATGATTTTTTATAAAAAAACAAAGCATGTTCCTAGGTCAGCTGGGATCATTATTGCCTGTTTGGGAGGTATTGGGCTTTATTTTGCATTGACGAATTATATAGATATGAAGGCTGCGCTTCAGGATGCAGGGTATTATTATGTATCACTGCTGATGGATTGAGGCTATTTGATGTAGACCGATGCATATACGGACCCCCTTTTCTTATAAGGCAAGTATACCTATTTTTAAATAAATTTAAAAAGCTGGTTGCAAAAAGACACTCGTGTCGATATACTAAGATTAATAAAACGACAATAATGTCATTTTTAATAAAGGGGCGATGGGAAATGGGATCTTCTTTGCGGAAAAATAAGGGGTTCATCACGTTGATGACGGCGCAGGCGATTTCGGGACTTGGGGATTGGTTGAGTATTGTGGCGATCATTACGCTGGTTGGGTTAAAATGGGAAGCAACACCGATGCAGATGTCGTTAATCATCTTGAGCCTGGCGCTGCCGATGGCTTTATTCGGACCGATCACGGGAACGATCGCGGACCGGATGGAGAGGAAGACGCTGATGGTGTTTTCCGATGTGGTGAGGGGTGTGCTGATTCTGCTCCTGACGCTTGCGACGAATGTGTGGATGGTGTACGGCTGTTTGTTCCTGACGGGGATCTTCTCCTCCGTGTTCATTCCGGCAAAGAATGGGAAGCTGAAGGAGCTTGTGGCAGATGAGAACATCAAGGGGGCCATGTCGCTTTCATCCACCATCGACTCAGGCACGAAGGTCATCGGGCCGCTCGTAAGCGGGATCCTCGTGTCCCTGATCGGAACGTACAACGTCTTCTATCTGGACTCCGCCACCTTTTTCCTGTCAGCGATCTTCATCTTTCTTTTGCCGAAAGCGGTGAAAGAAGTGAAAGTGGAAGAGGAGAAGAGGGACGGACCTTCCTTCAAAGAGGAAATCAAAGTCGGATTCTCGTTCATTAAGAAAAGCCGTTTCTTATTATATGGATTGTTTTTACTTGGGGTCAGCTTACTGATCCTTCAATTATCGGACTCTCAATTCATTGTCCTGCTCCGACAGTTGACAGATGTTTCACCGAATCTCCTGGGGTATCTGGTGGCAAGTGCGGGTGTCGGAATGCTGATCACAGGGATTTATCTGTCGAAAAAGACCGATTATAACGCATTCGTCTATATGTGTATCGGGGTATTCGGAATCGGGTTGGGGTTTGGTCTGATGGGAGTCCTGACGCATTATGACCTCAGCCTGTCGATGCTGTGGGTTCCTGCTTTGGGCTTGATGGCAGGGGCATCTGCCGGCCTCGTCTTCATCCCGTTCCAGGCAGCGACCCAGGAGAAGACGCCGGTTCATATGACGGGAAGGGTATTCGGGGTCGTCAACAGCACCACGACGACAGCCACGATCATCGGACCGCTCGCAGGGGGAGCCCTTGCCACCGTGATCGGGATCATCCCGTCTTTCATCATCACCGGTTCATTATTGATCGTATTATTCTTCGTATCCATTGCAGTAAAACATAAAGTAGAGGAGGAGCCAGATGTCACCGAAAGTCAGTCAGGAGCACAAGGAGCAACGCCGCTCTAACTTATTGAAAGCCGCCAGGGAAGTCTTCTGCGAGCACGGTTATGAAAACACCACTATGAAGCACGTCATGGAACGGGCCGGTGTAAGCAGGGGAGGCTTGTATCAGTACTTTGAAAATAAAGAGGATCTCTTCGAAGCCTTGATCGCCGGAGAGCAGGAGGAGGTCATTGAGGGAAGTATCCAGGCCATGCTGAAACAACAGGGATCCTACTGGGATGTCCTGCTCATGAGCTTCCTCGGGGAAAGCAAGGAGGCAACCAATGACATGGACGCCCTGGCCCCTTCCAAGCTTGAATATTTCATCACGGGACGTAATGACGAAAGCAGGAAGGAACACGCGAGGAAACGGTTCCTACAGGCCTACCAAATGACCGTCAACATCATCGAAGAAGGCGTCAAGGCAGGGGAATTCTCTCCCCGATTTGATCCTGAAGTGATTGCCAAGAGCATCATCTCACATATCGATGGGATGGCGGTGGATCATGCCATCCTTGATTCCGAGACGATTCAGTTGAAGGAACAGACGGAGTTATTGATGGGATATTTGAAGTGGGGATTGGGTGTTGGAGAGTAGAGGAAGATTGCTGATAAAATTGGTATTTCGCTGATATATTAAAAATTTCGCTGTTAAAATCAGGATTTCGCTGATATATCCAATATTCCGCTGATAAATACATCATTCCCTATACAAAATGCAAAGGGAAAGGCACTCTGGACCAATCGGGTCCAGAGTGCCTTTCCCTTTTTCTGCATGCCAGATGCAAAATAAGGAATAATAGTAGCGACAAGTAATCAGGAGGTAGAAGAATGACCCACGTATTTGAAGCGATCTCAGCCATTATGAAGAACTTCACAGATGAAGCACCCAAGCCTCCGCTCCATGTCGGAGAGGTGATGGATCTTTGGACCGCGTTCACGGCATTTCACGAAGCCCATGCCCTTTATCAGGTGGGACTGAACACCACGACGGACAAGGATTTGAAACATGTGCTAGAGAGCGCATTGGAAGGAAGCAAGCTGGATACGAAAAAAATTGAGAAACTCCTACTAAAGGAAGGGGTCCCATTGCCCCTGGTCAACCCGCGAAAGCCGTTATCAGAACAAAGCGCCGTGCCGGAAGGGGTCAGGCTGTCCGATGACGAGATTGCGAACCTCATCTCAGCCAAGGTGGCAGCATCCATCACCTATTGCGCCCAGGCCATGTCAAAGACCGTCCGTACCGATGTCGGGCTGATGTTCTTTTCTATTCAAATCAACTTGATGAAATTCGCTGCTCCGTTGAAAAACTTGATGATCTCAAGGGGATGGCTCAGAGTCCCGCCGTTTTACAATCCTCCTGGGGCTCCGGAGAGAAAGTAGGCTTGTTCCGGATGCGTGTGCAAACAATGAAATTGGAGATCTCGGGATTTCGCCAATAAAACGAAAAAAATTAGGGGACAGGTACCTTGGTTCAATTAAGACCACGGTACCTGTCCCCTTAGCTGTCTCTTTTATGAAGCTCGTTTTCTCGTCTTCCAAAACACCACGATGCCCAATAACAAGGGGATGACGAATTGAAGCGGAATATGGAGATAGTAGGGGACGAGCTTCAGTCCCACATATAAATGCTCTGCGATGTTGCCGCTACGGTGTAGGGAGAGGAGGTACACGACTCCCATTAAAATGAAGACATGCCAATTCTTTTGCTTCCTCTTGAACAGTTGGGTGAGGACGACCCGTGCAGCGTAGATGAATACCGATACTTTAATGAATCCTCCACCGATCAAAAGAAGATACGTGAAGATTTCCATATTCTGGATGATTCCTAAATAGGAGATCAATTCCATCGCTTTCACAAAAGGGAAATAGTAGGTGTTGGCGAAAGGGGCATGAAGGATCCCTATGATCAGTTCCATGGTGATCATGATGATCATGCCTGCAATGACGATGGGAATCCACACGACTTTCTGTACTTTCTCTTTATGAGCAACGTATGGTAGAAACACAAGGAATACAACGAGTTCTCCGTAAGGGAAAGTCAGACCTGTAGGAAAGATCATCTTTCCTAGTTGTTTCCATCCATGTGAGAAGAGTGGCAGGAGGTACCTTGCCTGGAATTCTTCCGAAAAGAAACCGAGGAGCCATAATACGACCAGGATCAATAGAAAAAAGAAGGTCATGATGACAGCGCTTCTGGAGATCGCTTCAATTCCGAGCATCGCGCTATAGCCGACAACGAGTAAGAACGGGACGGAGGCAATCCAGTTTGGGGCATCCGGATAAAGGATCTGGGTCGTGAAAAAGGCAAAGTCATTCATGACCCTTGCCGCTATGTATAAGAAGTAAAAACTGAATAAGACGGCCAGGATCCTGGCTAAGACGGAACCGAACCCCATCTCCAAAAGGGGGACGAATTCCTTCCAGGAGCTCTTCTTCGCGATAAGAAGATAGAAGTAGAATAAAATGATCCCAAATCCTACTTCCATGGCAATCGCCAGGATGCTGTCTTCCAGGGCAGTAAAGTTCAAACCGACTACGATCGTGCTCCCTGTAAGGAAGAGAAGCATCATGGAACATAACTCAAGCGCGGACATGGATACCTTATTCATGTCTTCCATCCTCCTTCTGGTTTATTGTTTGATATGGCCGAAACGAATGAATTCCACTTTGACGCTGGTGTCCACATTCACTGTTGATAGAAAATCTTTCTCGTTCCGCTTCTTTTTCCACATCTTCGGCTCTTGCCGGTATAGGGCATCCTTCAGTCCAAGGACGTCTGTACCGTCTTCCTTAGACTTCTTGATGACTGCGTCCATATCGGATTTGATCTTCTTTTCTAATTGTGGTTCCAGTGTTTTTTGGGAAGAAAGCTTTGTCAGATCTTTCCCACACCCGAGTTGATCAAGGTTTCCTTTGATCTTCACCTTTAAGTGAAAAGAAACTGGTTCGGTGTCTGCTTTCAGGGAGGCAGAGGTGGAGATGGTATCGATCGTGAATTCATCATGTGAATCCCCGCATGGAGCGGAAATGTTCACAACCTGGTTAACCCCTCTCATAAGCGCTAATGTATTGCTTTCCTCGTTGGTCAAGTAGGAATTCAGCTTCTCCCCTTTAAACGTCGCAAACCCTTCGAGGGAAATATGGGAAGCAGGGGAGAATTTTTCGATATTCTCCTTCGTCATCCCTTTAGCGAGGTCGCCATGAATTTCCACATACGGTACGACGATATCCGATGTACGGTCTGTTAAATAACTCATGATGCGCTCCGATGATGTATTCACGAGACTTCCCCAGACGGCTTTTGAATTCCTCAGCATCGTATTGGTATAGAGGGCTGTCAGTTTCTCCTGGGGGGTGAACAAGGTTAAAAAGGATTCGGGACTATCATTTTTGACAATGATGGTGTTAATGCTCGCCGGTACACGGGGATTGCGGACCAGAAAATCCAATGTTTCATTCATGCCCTCTTCTTTCGCAAGCTTTTCGCCCAGGATGACCACTTGCAGGGTATCGAGTATTGGTTCCTTCAAGCTTTCTTTTTTGATTTTTTCGATGGCTTCCGGTATGGTTTTGCCGTTCTGGGTGTAGGTGAATCCGCCTGTCGGGTCCACCGAATTCTTCTGATTGGCAGAAGGGTTGAAGATTTGCAGGGTAACGGCATATTGACCATCTATCTGGTCAATCCCGAGGCCGGAGACCAATTCTACTTCATTTAATTGGTTGGCCTTTATATATCCCACAACAATGGTTCCCAACAGAATGAATAAAATCGTGATGAGACGCAGTTTGGATAGATTCACGAGTCATTCTCCTTTTTCGGCTGATCTTCCATCTGTTCTTCTTTATGAAAAACAGGAATGTTATGGTTGATTTCTGGCATCGGTTTCCGGATGAAGACATCCTTATCCATGTCCTGACGTGAGAAGGGTGAAATCGGTGCCAGGTAAGGGACCGAGAACGATCTCAGGTAGCAGAGATGAACCAAGAGAAGTAATGTGAATAGAGCGATCCCGTATAATCCAAGCAGGGCTCCGATCAAGATCAAACTGATCTTAATGATCCGGACCGAATAGTTTAAAGCAGCAATCGGGATGATGCTTGAAAAGGTGAACGATATACTGATGATAACCAGGGTGACAGGCTGTACAAGCTGTGCTTCCACTGATGCCTGACCGAAAACAATGGCACCAAACAGCGAGATGGTGATGACGAGATTCTGTGGAAGACGACTTGACCCTTCATAAATGGCGTCTGTCAAACTTAATACAAGTAGGGTCTCAAATACGGTGGGAAAAGGTACGGCTTGCTGCTGTGCCGTGAAACCAACCAATAAATTGACCGGCAGGAGACCTTTGTGGAAGGTCGTGAAGGCCACATACAATCCGGGTATGTAAAGAGACAACCAGAAAAAAATAAACCGCAATGGCCGCACATATTTAGTGGCTTCGCTGCTTAAGTAATAATCATCAGGCGACTGGAAGAACTGAATGAGGACAGCTGGTGCAATCAGCACGAACGGGGTACCGTCCACCACGATGCACACCCTCCCCTCCAAAATCTCCGCTGCCGCCACATCCGGTCTATCAGAGTTCAAGATTAACGGGAAAAGGGATTTTGACTCTTTTGTCAAATACTCGGTAATATAATTCGAACCGATGACAGAATCATAGGACATGTCGTTCAGCTTTTGTTGGATGCTTGATAATATTTCGGAATCGACCATATTCTCAAGATAAACAAGTGTGACAGACGTATTGGTGATCTTTCCATAGGTTTCGGTATGAACCTGGAGCGTCGGGTTTTTGATGTATTTCCGGATAAGAGCTACATTCCCGCTGCGGCTCTCCGTAAAGCCAATATCCGGGCCCTGGACCGTACGCTGTCCCTTCGGATTGGAGAGGGATCTCTCCACCCATTTGGAAGTATCAGCTGAAAGAACCTCTGACTCTCCATCGAAGAGAATGACCGTGGATCCATTCACCAGCTTATCAGGGACTTTGTCCATGTCTTGAACGACCTCTATATCAGAGATCTGAAGGACCTCCTGTATGATAAAAGGGAAAAATGATTCCTTTCCTTCGGGCATCGGTTTTTGCACCAAAGGTTCAATGATATGTTCCTGAATGGCCATCGTATCCACGATGTTTTCTATGTAAAGGAGGCAGACAGACAGATGGTCGCCGGGTAACGTTAAAAAACGGGTTTTGACATCCGAACTTTCCCCGAAACATGCAAGGAGCTCCGAGACTTTATCTGCTAAATTGCCTGAATGGTTCTGATTCATTCCGCTCACCCTTTTGGTAGTGTCGATAGGATAGTATGTGCGGAAGGGGCGGATGTCATTCTTTGTGGGTGGGGAATTTTGGGGTTGTTTTGGCTGATAAAATAGGGATTTCGCTAATGAATTTGAAATTTGGCAGATAAAATCCGTTTACGCTGATAAATGATCCAAGCTCAAGGAATCACATATGAAAACGCATACCCAATCCCCCATCCGCACAACCTTAGGACATATGTCCTTTCACAAAATCACCACCTCCTATTTAATAGAACAAAGAATAGGAGGATGAACGATGAAAGGTGCTATTTTTGCCCTGTTTGGGGGTCTTTGCATTACGATGCAGGGAATTTTCAATGCGCGGATGAGTGACGCGATCGGAGGGTGGCATACGACGTCGATGGTCCACCTCGTGGCGTTTGCGATTTCGATGACCATATATATGAAAACAAGGGATGGAAAAGGGAAGAGCTTCAGACAGGTGCCGTTCCTGTACTTGATCGGTGGTACGTTCGGCGTGATCGTGGTGTTCTCGGAACTGACGGCGATCCACACGATCGGACCGGCAGCGGCGATTGCGATCCTGCTTGTGGCACAGATCGGGACGGCCTTTCTCATCGAGTCTAAAGGATGGTTCGGGGAAAAGAAAATCCCGGTTACAACGCGGCAGGTGGTCGGACTTACGATGATGCTTGCAGGAGTCATCCTGTTTCAATTGTAGAAAAGGAGTCGGATGATGAAAGAAATTCAAGGTGCAAGTCCAGACCAATATATTACTCAATTTGAGCTGAACGATTTATTTCCGGCTGAATTCAGAAAACATATCCATATCTATTCCTTTGAAAAAGGAGATGTCCTTTTTTCAACAGGTGAAGAACTAGATGCACTGTACTGCCTCATGGAAGGGAAGATCAAGATTTTCACCCATACACCGGAAGGAAAGCTATTGATCAACCGGTTCAAGCGGCCCCTTGCCTTGATCGGGGATGTGGAATATTCGAAGGGAACGGCGGTTCTCAATTCGGTTGAAGCCGTCACGGACGGGGTGTTCCTGTCGGTGTGTTTCGAAGATTTGGCTGCCCTTGAGAAGGAGAATCCCGCCATCATGCGCTTTCTGTTTGATACGGTGGCCCACAAGTTCTACACGGAATCCCATATCACGAGCATGCACATGCTGTACCCCGTCGAAGTGCGCCTCGCAAGCTACTTGCTGTCGATTTCGGAAGCAGGGGAAGGGACCATGTTTCATCAGGAGATGCATACGTCGAACCTTATGGAACTCGCCGAATGGATCGGCACGAGCTATCGTCATTTGAACCGGGTGCTGAAGAAGATGGCGGCAGATGACCTCATCGAACGGGTCAACGGCTCCATCACCATCAAGGATCTGGATAAACTCAGCACTCTTGCAAAAGGAAACATCTATGAATAAGGAGGATCTCATATGTTCGGAATCGGATTAGCCATCATCGCAGGTATATTAATCAGCCTGCAAAACGTATTCAACGCACGTGTCAGTGAAAAGACGGGACCATGGGCCACCACGAGCCTGGTACTTGGACTCGGTCTCGTCTGTTCGCTGCCGGTTTTTTATAGTATGGAAGATAAGAGTTTGTTTGATTTTAGCGGCGTCAATCCTGTGTTTCTATTCAGCGGGGTGTTCGGTGTCGGAATTGTGTTTTTCCTGATGAGGGGAGTCACCTTGATTGGACCGGCGTATGCCATCTCGATCGCACTTATTTCGCAGATCACGATCGCGTTCATCGTTAACACGGGAGGCTGGTTCGGGTTTGAACCGTCTTCATTGTCGTGGGAAAAGATGCTCGGAATCGCTTTGTTGATCGGTGGGGTGCTTGTGTATAAGTTGGAGAAGCGGACGGAAGTAAAAGAGGAAGAAGTACGTGAGAGTATCGGGGCTTGATGCCCGGTCACATAGGAAAAACGCCTGTCCCTTGGTGGGGAGCAGGCGTTTTTTAATTTTTGTAGTAGAAGCAGTTACGGTAAAATAAGCGGAGATATTCCGGTTATATGTAGGATGGAAGCTGTTTTGGGGATGAATAAGCGGAAATATTCCGCTTACACCTCGAAAAAACATTTATATTTGTATTTTTTAAGTGAATAGGCGGAATATTTCCGTCTATTTCAGCATTCTTAACGATTCATTCCTATATAAGCGGAGATATTCCGGTTATCTACCAAGTCTGGTGCTGAACATGAACTCCCCACGCATAAGTGAGGCACCCTTTTTAAGAATGGCACTTCCCGATTTCTTCCCCCATCTTCACCGGTCCTTTTTCCCGGGTGAAGCTGAACTTTCCTTTCGGCACACAAACTACGACCGTCGAGCCGAATGAGAAGTATCCATAGGGATCCCCCCGATGGACAACGTCAGCCGTATTCGTCCGGACGATCGAGTTCACGTTCAGCGCCCCGACCATGACGTGGGCAAGAGGCGATCCATCCACATCAAAGCGGGAAACAAGGCGGTAATTACGTGTGAGGGGACGGACACCGTGGGTCAGTCCGAGCTCATTCACGGGATCGGCGTGTCTACCGAGTGTGTAGACTTCTTCAACGGTGGCATCGATCGGCACGTGAACCCGGTGATAATCGGTGGGGCTCAGGTAAAAGATAAGAACCTTTCCTCCGGCATATGCTTCTGCCTTGGCCGGAGACCCCAGCAGTTCTTCCACGGTATAATCCTGTCCCTTGACCGTAAATGTGCTTTCCATAGTCAAATCATCGACAACGGATAAATAGCCGTCGCACGGGCTGACGAATGCACCCTCAGAACCTGAGACCGGTCGGGCATCGGGCTTCAGCTCCCTTGTAAAGATGTCATGAAGGGTACCGTACTCTCGGAGTTCCCGCGTGGCTTCCTCCATGTTCAACTTATAGACTTTGGCAAAAGAAGCGATGAACGGTTTGCTCATCTTGGATTCGGCGAATGAGCGTAATCCTTTGGCGATGATGGGATGGCCGTTTAATTCAAATATTTTTCGGTAAAATTTTGTCCTGATCATGTATGGTCACGTCCTTTAGGTTCTGGGATAAGCATTTGGATGAGGGAAATCTTTTCGTTTTCATCCGTCGGTCTGTTCGATTTGAATTTACTCAGAAGCTCATTCATGCCTTCAGTCAATTCTTTGAGCTCGTCCGGTGTCACGTAAAGGTCCAGCTGGTTATATCCGAAGTAATTCCGGGCAAGATCCGGGTCGTTCAGAAGATAGCTCCTGGCCTGTCCGGTCACGGAGGAAAGAAAGGTCATGAACAGTTTAAGATGTTCTTCGCCTGACAGCTGCTCCAATTCTTCTACGGTCATATAGGGGCTGTCTTCCTGCATGGCATAGGTTTTCTCGATCGCACCCCGGATTTTCCGTTCATCGACGATATGAATAATCTTATTCTTCGTCAGTCGATTCAAATGCCGGTAAAGGGTGGCCTGCGGGACATCTGCCATCCATTCTTTCAGCTCATGTACCGTCGCGGTCCCCTTTGAAAGGTGTTGGATGATCCGCATTCGGACCGGGTGGAGAAATAGGTCGGTATCTATTTGGGTCATTCGATTACATCCTTTTGTTATTGTTATCGATATTGATAATAATGGAGGGGAGGGGATTTGTCAATGGAATATTGGGGACGTGGAGACAGGATGAAAAAAGCCCCTCCCATCAAGGAAGAGGCCCACTACACACATTATCTTAAATCAAACCGGTCTGCATCCATCACCTTCACCCATGCGGCAACAAAGTCACGGACAAATTTTTCTTGGTTATCATTCTGCGCGTACACTTCTGCCAGGGCACGGAGCACGGAGTTCGAACCGAACACAAGGTCAAAGCGCGTAGCCGTTCTCACGACTTCACCGGTCTTGCGGTCGCGGCCTTCATACTGATTGAAGCCGGCCGGTTTCCATTCGATGCCCATGTCCAGCAGATTCACGAAGAAATCGTTGTTCAGGGTACCGACGCGGTCCGTGAAGACGCCGTGTTTTGAATCGCCATGATTGGCGCCTAATGCACGCATGCCGCCGATCAGGACAGTCATTTCAGGGGCAGTCAGTCCAAGAAGCTGTGATTTATCCACAAGCATTTCTTCCGGGCTGACGGCGTATTCCTGCTTCTGGTAGTTTCGGAATCCGTCTGATACAGGCTCCAATACTCCGAAGTTTTCGGCGTCGGTCTGTTCCGCCGTTGCGTCCCCGCGTCCAGGTGAGAATGGGACGGTCACATCAAAGCCAGCTTCACGTGCCGCTTTTTCGACGCCAGCGTTCCCGCCAAGCACAATCAGGTCGGCAAGGCTGACTTTTTTATCAAGCTTGCTTTGAAGATCTTGGTAGACACCAAGGACCTTTTCGAGCTGAGCCGGCTCGTTTACTTCCCAGTCCTTCTGAGGAGCGAGACGGATACGGGCACCGTTCGCGCCGCCGCGCATGTCGGAACCACGGTAGGTGCTGGCGGATGCCCAGGCGGTTTTCACAAGCTCGCTTACGGTTAAGCCGGTGTCGAGGATCTGTTCTTTCAGCGAAGCGACTTCACTGTCGGAAAGATCGTAGTCCACTGAAGGAACCGGATCCTGCCAGATCAATTCTTCGTCCGGTACTTCTGGGCCCCAGTATCGTGCTTTCGGTCCCATGTCGCGGTGAAGAAGCTTGAACCAGGCACGGGAGAAGGCGTCAGCGAATTCTTCGGGATTTTCATAAAAATGACGGGAAATCTTCTCGTAATCCGGATCCATACGGAGGGCCATATCCGCCGTCGTCATCATTGTCTTCACTTTGATGGATGGATCTTCCGCGTCAGGTGCCATATGTTCTTCGGTCATGCCGACCGGTGTCCATTGGGAAGCGCCGGCTGCACTCTTCGTTTTCTCCCACTCGTAGCCGAAGAGAAGGTCGAAGTAGCCGTTATCCCATTTCGTCGGATTCGTCGTCCAGGCACCGTCGACACCGCTTGAAATCGTGTCGCGGCCTTTTCCGCTGCCGTATGAGCTGATCCAGCCGAGGCCCTGGTTTTCAATATCGGCGGCTTCCGGATCGTCGCCGACAAGCTCGGCGTCACCGGCTCCGTGGGCCTTACCGAATGTGTGACCGCCTGCGATCAGGGCGACGGTTTCATAATCGTTCATCCCCATGCGTCCGAATGTATCGCGGATGTCGCGAGCACTTCCCAGGGGATCCGGTTCTCCGTTCGGTCCTTCAGGATTCACGTAGATGAGACCCATCTGTACCGCAGCAAGTGGATTTTCAAGCTCCCGGTCACCTGAGTAACGGTTGTCTGCAAGCCATTCCTTCTCATTTCCCCAATACACATCTTCCTCAGGATGCCAGATGTCTTCGCGGCCGGCACCGAATCCGAAAGTCTTCAAGCCCATGGATTCAAGGGCGACGTTACCTGTCAGGACGAGGAGGTCCGCCCAAGAGATCATGTTGCCGTACTTTTGCTTGATTGGCCAAAGGAGGCGACGGGCTTTATCGAGGTTGACGTTATCCGGCCAGCTGTTCAGTGGAGCAAAACGCTGTGAACCTGATGAACCGCCTCCGCGACCGTCTGTTTCGCGGTATGTACCTGCTGCGTGCCAAGACATACGGATGAAGAAGGGACCGTAGTGACCGTAGTCTGCGGGCCACCAATCCTGGCTGTCTGTCATGAGATTGTGGAGATCCTGCTTTAATGCATCATAATCAAGCTTTGCGAATTCTTCTTTATAATTGAAGTCTTCCCCCATAGGATTGGACTTCCGGTCATGCTGGCGAAGAATGCTCAGGTTCAGCATGTTCGGCCACCATTCTTTGTTCGTCGTTCCTCCAGGAGCTGTCGTCGTCGTGATGGCACTATCCTTGTGATGAGTGAACGGACACTCTCCGGATGCGGCGGAGTGATCCTTTTGATCAGGGCGATTTTCTTTTTCCATTACGATTCACCTTCCTGTTTTAAAATATGGGGCAAAGCAAACTACCACACAAATAGTGTGATAATTATAATAATTCTTAATTATCATTATAAAAGATTAGAATGGTTATTGAAAGCGTGAAGCTTCTCTGGATGGTGAATTTTTACAAGGGGTGGTTTGAAAGAGGGGGGAGGAGCTGGGAAGGGCTCATTGTTTGGTCGATCCTTTCTTCCTTTTCTTGATCACCTCATAAGCCGTTTCACCAAAAAAGAGGAAGAGGAGGATGAAAAGGACAAACAATTCGGCCACTTCCATGACGCGGAATGGACTGACGGCATTTTGAAAGGCATCTGACACGTCGAACCCTTGAAGAATATCGAGGCCTAACGAAAAGCCCATTAAACATCCCATCATTAATAGTGTAATACCCATGATTTTCATGTTGATCACGCTCCTATTCTTAGGTTCCTCCCATGGATGGAGGTTCATTCCTTTGTTAAAAATTACATAAATATCCCTCTTATGGTTACAGTAATAAAAAATGAGAGAAGGGTGCCGGAATCTATGTCTTCGTTCTTTAAAGGTCGTCGTAAACCAAAGAAGAACCAACAACCAGAAAACCAAGCTTCTGATACTTCAGAAGAATATATACAGCGTTCATTATCCACAAATCTCGATATGATCCGGCAGAAAACGGGGAACAGTCCAGATGTCATCATCCGCCGCTTAAAAATGGGAAAGGACGCCTCTATTGAAACGGCAATTGTGTATGTGGAAGGGATCGTTGACAATCAATCGATTCAGGAGTTTCTGCTGCAGTCGATGATGAAGGATGATCATAAGGAAGAGTTGAATGAAGACGATGCGATCAGTCTCATTTCGGAAGACATGATGACGGTGGGGAATATGTCATCGACCGATCAGTGGGTGGAGCTATTCGGTTCGTTGATGGCAGGTGACACGATTGTCCTGGTGGACGGGACTGCGAAGGCGTTGAGTGCGTGCACGAAAGGGGGCGAAACGCGCTCCATTTCTGAATCCACCACTCAAATGGTCGTCCGTGGGCCGAAGGGGGCGTTTACGGAGTCGATCGGGACCAATACGGCGATGGTACGGCGCATCATCAAGACCCCCGACTTATGGCTCGAGTCCATGAAAATCGGTCGCGTGACGAAGACCGATGTGACGCTGATGTACATACATGGCATTGCCAATGAAGAAGTGATCGAGGAAATCCGGCAGCGGTTAAAGAAGATCGACATCGACAGCATTTTGGAATCGGGGTATATCGAACAACTGATAGAAGATCAAACGATGACGCCGTTTCCGACGATTTTTAACACGGAACGGCCGGATGTAGTGGCAGGGAATCTGTTTGAGGGACGGATCGCCATCTTTGTGGATGGGACCCCTTTTGTGCTGATTGCCCCTGCCCTCTTCATTCAATTTTTTCAATCGGCAGAGGATTATTATGCCCGTTTCGATATTGCGACATCGATCCGGCTGCTGCGGATCTTGATGTTCACGATCTCCCTCATTGCCCCTGCGACCTTTGTGGCGGTCACGACCTTTCACCAGGAAATGGTGCCGACGACCCTCATTGTCGCGATTGCCGCCCAGCGGGAATCGGTTCCGTTTCCGGCATTCGTGGAAGCCCTCCTGATGGAAATCACGTTTGAAATCCTGCGGGAAGCGGGGATCCGATTGCCGAAAGCGATCGGTTCTGCCGTCTCGATCGTCGGTGCCCTTGTCATCGGACAAGCAGCCGTGCAAGCGAGCATTGTGTCACCGGCGATGGTCATTATCGTATCGATCACAGCGATTGCGAGTTTTGCCACGCCATCATTTGATATGGCGATTTCGGCCCGTCTCATCCGCTTCTTATTCATGATCGGTGCCGCGACCTTTGGATTCTACGGGATCATACTGATTTTCCTTTTGATGGTCGTTCATTTATGCAGTCTGCGTTCCTTTGGGGTGCCTTATATGGCCCCGTTCGCTCCGTTCATCCCGGTGAATAATATAGATACCTTTGTACGGCTGCCTTGGTGGACACTCAGGCAGAGACCGCGCCTCATAAGCGCAAATGCGGTAAGGGAAGGGACCAATCAAGGTCCAAAGTCGCCAGCTTCCCGTACGATGGTCAATGGGGACGGCAAAGGAGGGGGAAATAATGGCTCGTAAAATAAAGATTCTCTTCATTCTCATGTCCATTTCCTTCTTATTGTCCGGCTGTTGGAGTAAGAAAGAGTTGACCGACCTTGCCATCGTGGCCGCGATGGGTATCGATAAAGCGGAGGACGGGAAGTATGTCATGACGCTTCAGATCATCAATCCCGCTAACGTGGCTGGAGGCATGCGGGGCGGTGGTTCTCAAAGCCCGCCCGTGACGCTTTATTCGGCTACGGGTGACAATTTAGTAGAAGCAAGCAGGCGCGCATCCAGCAAGATCTCCCGGAGACTGTATTATGCCCATACGAATCTGGTCGTGATCGGGGAGGACCTTGCGAGGGAAGAGGGTGTGGCGACCTTCATCGATGCCATCGACCGGGATCATGAATTCCGGATCACGACGACGATGGTGATCGCGAATCATTCTTCGGCAGAAGACCTGCTCCGTACCTTGACCCCCGTTGATAAAATACCGGCGAATAAGGTGCTGAAGACATTGGAATTCTCCCAGAAGAAATGGGGACATAACGTAAAGACATCGATTCAGGACGTGATGAAAGGATTGCATTCCTCCAAAGGGGCGACCGTTGTGTCGGGGTTTCGTCTCCTTGGCGATCCGAAACATGCGGGCCTGCCTGAAAACATCCAGGAAAGTGAGCCGGAATCCACCCTTGAAGCCAGTGGGATCGCGATTATCAAAGACGGGAAGTTAGTCGATTGGCAATACGGCAAAGCGGCAAGGGGGACCGTATGGATCAGGGACGAGATCCAGGGAACGGACATCAACATCGATTGGAAAGGAAAGAAAGAAGTCATCGCCTATCAAACGAACCGGCAGAAAACGAACGTGTCAGGTGCTATGAAAAAAGGACGGCCACATGTCTCGATTCACACACGGGTCGAAGGTAGCATAGGGGAGATGAATGTGCCGATCGATATCACCGATGGGAAGATGATTTCACAGATGGAAAAAAAGATCGAGAAAGAGATTGAGGGAGAAATAAAAAAAGCGATCGAACAGGCCCAAGCCAATCAAGCGGACATCTTTGGTTTTGACGACGTCATCCGCCGTTCGAGACCGGATGATTGGAATAAGCTGAAAGAGATGTGGAACGAGGTTTATTTTCCGGATGCAAAGGTGGATATTAAGGTGGAAGCCTACATACGCCGGGCCGGACTGCGGAATAAATCGTTTCTTTCAAGTTTAGAAGAAGCGTGAGGAAAAGGAGGGACCAAGTACAGTGGAAAAGGCGAAAATCAGTAGCATTCAGCTCTTTGTCTTAATGGTGTTATTTGAAATGGGCAGCTCTTTACTCGTCCCCCTTGCCATCGATGCGAAACAAGATGCGTGGCTTGCGATCATGTTTGGGATGATTGCAAGTTTCGTCCTGCTGCTCGTCTATCATAAACTGTACACGTATTATCCAGACCTCCTGCCGACCGAATACATGCAGAAGATTCTCGGGAAAGTGGCAGGGACGGTCCTTGCCTTCGTTTATCTGTTCTATTTCATGTATGAAGCTTCTAGGGTTCTCAGGGACTTTGGTGAAATGCTGTTGACCTTTGCGTATCCGGAAACTCCTCTATTCATTGCCAATGCCCTCCTGATGCTGGTCATTATTTATACGGTCCGGAAGGGGATCGAAGTCATCGGGCGGTCGGGAGAACTACTGTTTATGTTCATGTTTACCCTTTCGGTCGTAGGATTCATCCTGATCGTCGTTTCCGGTTTGATCGATTTTACCAACCTTCAGCCGGTACTCGAAGAAGGGCTGATGCCGGTCTTGAAAGTGACGTTCACCCAAACCTTGTATTTCCCGTTTACGGAAGCCTTTGTCTTTACAATGATCCTGCCGTATTTGAATAATCCGAAGAAGGCGAAGTTGACAATGTTTTCTGCCATTGGATTAAGTGGAATCAATTTGATCCTGACCATGATCATCAATATCAGTGTGCTTGGGGTGGATCTGACGGCCCGTTCGCAATTCCCCCTTCTTAGTACGGTCCAGTCGATACAGGTGGCTGACTTTCTGGAACGCCTGGATGTCTTCTTTATGCTGGGCTTGGTGATCGGGATATTCTTGAAAATCAGCATCTTCTTTTATGCAGCTGTTATCGGGACCGCAAGCATGTTCAAAATTCAATCGCCATCACGACTCGCCTATCCACTCGGTCTGATCGTCCTCTTCATATCGATGTCGATTGCGAGCAATTTCCAGGAACATATCCATGAAGGGCTGAAGGTCGCCATGTATGTGCTGCACATGCCTCTGCTTGTCTTCATTCCGATTCTCCTCCTTCTCATTGCTTTCGTGAAAAATAGAAAAAATAAAAGGGACAGGGCAATGTAAGAAGAATACATATAAGATGGACAAATAAAGGAAGTGGATGGAATGGATCTGGAAACGGTGATGAAGGAACTGGAAGCCCTCGGCAAGGAACGAATGAAGAAAATGTACCTATCGAACGGTGCCCGTGAGCCGGTGTTTGGCGTCGCGACGGGTGCCATGAAGCCGATGGCGAAGGAAATCAAGAAGGATCAGGCACTCGCCGAGAAATTATACGCTACAGGAAATTACGATGCCATGTACTTTGCCGGTGTCATTGCCGACCCAGAAGCGATGACTGAAGCGGACTTTGATCGCTGGATCGAAGGGGCATACTTCTATATGCTGTCCGATTACGTAGTGGCGGTCACCTTGTCAGAAGCCCCTATCGCACAGGACGTCGCCGATAAATGGATCGCAAGCGGGGACGAATTGAAAATGTCAGCGGGCTGGAGCTGCTACTGTTGGCTCCTTGGGAATCGGAAGGATGAAGAGTTTTCCGAAGAGAAGCTTCGGGGGATGCTCCAGAAAGTGAAAGACACGATCCACGATGCACCCGAACGGACGAAATCGTCGATGAATAACTTTGTCGGGACCGTGGGAGTGTCGTATGTTCCCCTTCATGAAGAGGCCCTCGAGACCGCAAAGAAAATTGGTCCTGTCGAGATGGTGCGGGAAGGGAAGAAGAACAGTGTCCTGAAGTCAGCCGATGATATTCAGAAGCAGGTGGAGAAGGGACGGATCGGGTTTAAGCGGAAGTATGTGAGGTGTTAGGTTTATTTTGATAGATTAAAAGAAACCATAGGTGAAATTTTTCTCAGAGAGGAGGGAACACTCTGACCAATAAAATATCCTTTATTCGATCAGCACAATTGGCACATGTTGATTATGCCTACGCTTCAAGAGTACCTTCAGACATGGACCTCCTTTTTTTAGCGGGAGCCTGTCCTTTGAATAAAAATGGAGTAGTTCCTCATGCACAGGATTATGAACTCCAAGCCAAGCTCTGTGTGGAGAATATGAAGGAAGTACTGAAAGAGAGCGGTGCCTCCCTGAAGGACGTCGTCTACACCCGGGTCCTTGTAGCCTCTCATCAACAGGCCGATTTAGTGACGGCTTGGGAGTCGATAAGAAAAGAGTTTGGGGATCATGATGTTCCGAGTACATTATCAGGAGTGACAGTTCTCGGTTACACGGATCAGTTGGTGGAAATTGAAGCGGTGGCGGCAATCAAGACCGTATAAAACCAGAGGGGCAGGTCCCGCGGCTCATTTTGAGACTCGGTACCTGTCCCTCTGGCGTATGTGAAAGGGGAAACAGATGCATGTTGACAAAACCTGAGTTCAACCAGGGGAAAATCATCGATGGATTAAAAGAACACTTTCATATAGCAGCGAAAGAAGTGACGTTCCTGCCCATCGGACATGATCCGAAAGCGGCAGTCTATCGTGTAACAGGGGGGAGTGGCGAAATCTTTTTTCTGAAAATGATTCAAGGTGACTTTGATGACACTGGAATCAGGATCGTTCATTTCCTCTCTACTCAAGGGGTCGACGCGGTCATACCGCCCATGCCGACATCTAGTCATGAGCTGGCAGTCCATCATGAAGGATACCACTGGATTTTCTCGCCGTTCGTAGACGGGCGAACGGGTTTCGAATCACCGTTAAGCGAGCAACAGTCGATTCGTTTTGGTCAGATCCTGAAATCCATTCATTCTGCAGGGGTCCCTCATGACCTTCAAGAGCAGCTGCGTCAAGAAGATTTCTCCGGTCCTTGGTGTGAGAAAGTCATGGAACTCGACCGGGAGATGGATTCAGACCTTCCACGTGACGAAGTGGCAGAGAAACTCATTGATTTTTGGAAAAGAAAGCGCGGGGACATCCTGACCCTAGTCGAGCGGACGGAGGAGCTTGGACAGAGGCTGCAGGTTCATGATAAAAGTGCATTTGTTTTATGCCACGGGGATATCCATCCCGGGAATGTAATGATCGATGGGGATTCAAAGCTATTCATCGTCGATTGGGACGATCCCGTCATTGCCCCGGTTGAGAGGGATTTAATGTTCCCGGGAGTAGGGTTGGGGTTGTGCTTCAAAGATGAAAGCCCTGAGCATATTGATCTTTTCTACAAGGGCTATGGAGACGTGGAGGTGGATCCGGTCCTTCTCGCCTATTACCGGAATGAGCGGGTGGTGGCGGATATCGCTTCGTACGGCACGCAGTTAATGGATGAAGGCGGGAATGTTGAAGACCGGAAGAATGGATTGCGGTTGCTGATGGGGCAGTTTGAAGCGGGGTATGAGGTGGAGGTTGCGGGGAGGACGTATGAGGAGATGATTGGGAAACTTGGGTGACTGCCTTTTTTATATGAAAGTAGAGTGAAAGAGACATTAAATTAAGGAGGAACGCCATGTGTGAAAACAATCTAGAATATCGCCTGATGGGAGAAGGAAAGCAGGTCCTCGTTCTTGAAACAGGGATCGGCAATTCTTTCTATAGCTGGCTTCCATTTGTGGACGTGATCAAGAACGATTTTACCATCGTCTTGTATCACCGTGCAGGTTATGGAAAAAGCGGGACATCACCGGCGCCTCGGACTGCAGCGAATATCGCAAGGGAACTCAATGACCTCATGGAATACCTGGAGATCGATCGGTTTCTATTAGCCGGCCATTCATTCGGCGGACTTTGCGCTCAAGCATATGCGAGGATGTACCCTGAAAAACTGGACGGGGTCCTCCTTATTGATGCGACCTCCCACCACTTTCAACGACTCTATGAGCTCAATCTGCCGGTCATGTATTCTATGATTTCTTTGGAGCAACTGATTGAAGCTAACGAGGAGAACGCAGGGAAGAGCAGAGCTGAATTGGAAGAATGGTATAAAGAAAGGAATAGCGAATTGTCAGATGAGGAGGAAGCGTTTCTTACAAATCCTGTCCTCTACCAGACGATTGCCGATGAATTTACCAACTGGTCCACCAGCAGCGACGAAATCAAGTCTGGTAAACCATTTCCGGATATCCCCCTGATTGTCATCGCAAGAGATGAAGCACTTTCTGCCAAGCCTTACATCGAATATGGCATACCGGAAGAGGAGGCAATGCTTCATGAAAAGGTGTGGCGTGAATTACAAGTGGAGCTTGCACAGTTATCAGTAAACGGAGAACTTATGATTGCTGAGGGGAGTGACCATGAGGTACATAAAGATCAACCGGAGATTGTGGTGGAATGTTTACAGAGGCTAAAAGAGGGACAGGTTCCCCGGCTCTAGATATGCCAAGGAACCTGTCCCTCTGGTGAAAAAGGAAGCACGAGAACCGTCCCCATGCTTACGTTTTCGGAAATGTAAATCCTTCCCCGAATACATCCCGCACATCGTGGACGACGACGAATGCTTTTTCGTCGATTTGCTGGATCATTTTTTTCAGGAGGAAGAGTTCCTGTTTATTAATGACGACATAGAGAATATCTTTGGATGACTTGGAATAATGGCCCCGGGCGTTGATGATGGTGACGCCACGGTCCATTTTGGCGCTGACTTTCTCGGCGATGGCATCGGTATCCTGGGAGATGATCGTGACCGCCTTCCGTGTATCGAATCCGTCAATCAGGTAATCGAGGATCTTCGTGCTGATATAGATGGAAATCCCGGTGTACATCGTGTTTTCAATTCCGATGACGAACATGGAACTGAGAACGACAATAATATCAAACACGAACATACTCGTACTGACACCCCATCCGAATCGCTGGTTCAGCATGCGGGCCACAATCGTGGATCCACCCGTCGTCCCTCCTGAACGCAGAACAAGGCCAAGTCCGATTCCGATGAATACACCGGCAAATACGGTGCCGAGCATGATGTCGACAGAGTCCCCCATCCCTTCTGTTAATTGAATGAAGAGGGAGGTAAAGAAAATGGCAAGCATGGTGTACCATGTCACCCGTTTATTTAAAACCTTATATCCAATGGCGAGCAGAACCCCGTTCATGGCGAAGTTCGTGATACCCGGCGACCAATCGAATACATAGTAAAGAATCATCGAAATCCCCGTTACGCCGCCTTCCCCAAGCTCATTCGGGATCGCAAACAAATTGACACCGAGGGCGAAGAATAAGGAGCCAATGATGATCAATGTGATTTCTTTCGTTGTTGAATTCATATGCTCACTCCGTTCTCAATTGATACTAGGATACTATAGCACATGGGAAGCCGCGGGGACAGGTCCCTTGGTTGTTTTTTGAAAGGTGGATGATGGGTTGTTGAGAAATGCTGAGAAGTACACGGACAGTCAGTACCTCAGAATAACAAGCCGCCTCCATTCAGGAAAACGAATCCAGCGTCGACTTGCTCAATGGCATGGCCTTATATGTCAGTGGTTTTTATGTTGCAAATGCAACATAAAAACTAGTATATTGAATTTATACTTATATGATTGCATTTACTTGAAAGAACGTACTGGGGAGGGTAAGTATGACAGGGATTCTTCGTGAAATTGGCATGATTGCACGGGCGCTGGATTCGATCAGTAATATTGAATTTAAGGAATATGACCTGACAAAGGGGCAGTATCTGTACCTTGTGCGCATATGTGAAAACCCGGGCATCATCCAGGAAAAGGTAGCCGAGATGATCAAGGTGGACCGGACAACAGCGGCCCGTGCGATTAAAAAACTTGAAATCAATGGCTTTGTTGAAAAGAAAGAAGACAAGGAGAACAAAAAAATAAAAAAACTGTTCCCAACAGACAAAGGGAAGACGGTCTATCCTTTGATTAAAAGAGAACATGATCATTCGAATCTCGTGGCATTAGAGGGCTTTTCCGAAAGCGAAGCCGAAATTCTGGAGGATCTCCTTCAAAGAGCCAGAAAGAATATTGAAAAAGATTGGGAATATGTGAAAAAGGGGAACAAAAGACAGTATTGATGGGGGGAGCCGCTTATGACGATCATATTGAAAAAATGTACCATTGACGATGCACATACACTTCAAGAAATCAGTTATGACACATTCAATGAAACCTTTAAGCATCAAAATTCACCTAAAAATATGAAATCTTATTTGGAAAAGGCGTTTAACGTGGAACAAGTAGAAACCGAATTATCCCATCGTTCTTCACACTTCTATTTGGTATACGTTCATGAGGACGTCGCCGGATATTTAAAGGTCAATACGGGTGATGCCCAATCAGAAGAGATGGGTGATGAATCACTGGAAATAGAGAGGATCTACATCAAGCGCAGTTTTCAAAAACATGGGCTCGGCAAATATCTGCTGAATAAAGCATTTGAAATGGCTACGGAACGACACCTGAAAACCATCTGGCTAGGGGTATGGGAAAAGAATGAAAACGCCATTGCCTTTTATAAAAAAATGGGGTTTGTCGAGACGGGGTCTCATTCTTTTTATATGGGGGATGAGGAACAGAGAGACCTGATCATGACCAAATCAATCCTTTGAAAGGTGGATCACAATGTATATTCCAAAAGACTTTAAGATCACCGATGAATCGGTGACGTTTGGTGTCATCCAAGAACACAGCTTTGCGACGCTTTTTTCCCAACACGATGGGAAGCCGGTTGCAACGCATTTACCGCTCCTGTTAAACAAGGAGAAAACCCACTTATACGGACACTTTGCCCGTCCGAATCCCCAGTGGAAAGAGATTGAACAGCAAACAGTGCTGGCCATTTTCCACGGTCCTCATTGTTACATCTCCCCGTCCTGGTACGAAACGAATCAAACCGTCCCGACGTGGAATTATGTATCGGTCCATGTGTACGGGGAAGTAGAGCTTATCGAGGACAATCATGAACTCGTAGAATCTCTAAAAGAATTGGTATCAACCTTTGAAGCCCCAGACAGTTCCTACAGCTTGGAGGATCTTGACCCTGCGCTGCTCGCCGGCATGGGTAAGGGAGTACAGGGGTTCAAGATCAAGATTAATCAGATGGAAGGTAAAGCGAAACTAAGTCAAAACCATTCAACTGAGAGGCAGGAGCGGGTGATCCGAGAGCTTGAGCAGAAGCCGAGCACGGATGAGCAGCAGATTGCTGCTTGGATGAAGGGGAATTTGGAGTAGAGGTTTCATCTATTAAGGTCTCGTCTGTTCGATTTTAACTAATGAAGAGCAGTATCATAGAGTTATCATCTATATACGTAACAAAAGCCAGGTGCACACGATACGTTGTCCACCTGGCTTTCGTGCGTTTTCAACAAACCATCGTTTTTCTCTCTTTCAAAAAACCCCTCCCCATTTTCCATTTATTAACCATTCTGTCACAATTCCTTGTCTATTAAGAAAATACGGTAAATAACCCTATACATCCTACACGGGATACCTTACATTTAAGATGAAAAAGGATATATATGGTATTGGATTCGCCCCGAAAGGAGGAAGACCATGGACACTCAACTGATCATCTCACTCGTTATCCTGATTGTACTGGCGGACATCGGTGCCATCATTCTTTTTATAAAATATAGAAGAGGGCACATGGAGAAGAATCCCTTCATCACGATTCTAAAGAAAGAGGCAATGGTCTTCTATTATGCCCTATTCAAGTGGAAAGTGGGGAGAACTGAACGGACCTATGCTTATCACAAAGGCTCCAATTATTTCTGGCTGTTCATCGCGCTTCTTCATGAACAGGTGATTGAAGCGTTCGCGTTTCATTACTATTTAAAGGACGTGGATTCACTTCGGGCGGATATCCTTGTCGTGCTGCATGTCTACAGCATTCTTTATATGCTCGGGGATTATAATCTTGTCCGGAACTCACCGATTGCGTTCAAAGGGAACCAGGTGCAGATGAAAATCGGCGTGCGGAGGTCCCTTCGATTTAACATAGAGGATGTGTCGGCCATTCAGCCGGCCAGGACCCAATATGCAAAAAGCGGGGGCATCATCCATGGGAAAAATGTGTTTCATGTCGCCATGCTGCCAAGGGTGTTCACCCGCGTATTCGGGATGATCGATGAGTTGAGGTATGAAATCATCTTCAAGGAACCGATTGAGGCGAGAGGGTATTTCGGGCAGAGGAAAGTGGTCAAGAAGGCGTTGATTTATATGGAGGATGCGGAGCCTTTCATCCAGAACCTACGGAAAAGGGTGTTGGAGGAGGATGAGGCATTGGCATAAGGGAAGCATGGGGGGAATCATGGGGACGGTTCTCGTGCTTCTTCTTCGGAGAAAATGGGAGCAGAAGAACCGTCCCCGTGCACACGGTAAAAAAAACAGCCGGCACTCGCCGACTGTCCTTCACTCATTAACCCTTCATCGCTTCCATTTCTTCCTTGCTCGGACCATACACGCCAGGTACTTTTAAATCAGCCTGACGCATGAGAACCGTCAATTGACCACGGTGATGAGCCTGATGCTGAATCAACAGGCGGAATACGGCTTGAACCGGCATTTCCATCCCAAAGAGATTCACCATTTCGTTCATTTTCTCATCTGACACTTGCTCAGAAACGGCTTCTACGAGGCGGTCGCTGACGAGCTTATAGGTTTCGCTGATTTCTGCAGCAGACGTCGGTGCTTCTTTGCGAAGGTCCGGCACTTCGAACGTGATGCCGACTTGAGCCGGGAAGTAGTATGTAGCTCCCGTGATGTGCCAGGCAACGCTTCCGATGCTGTACAGGTCAGGTGCTACTTCCTGTTTCAGTGACTCGTCCGTCAGTGCGTCCATTACCTTTTGGGTGACTGCGGCTTCTTGTTTCCATTCTTGTAGGAAATCATTTTTGGATGTGAACATGGTATTCCCTCCTGAATTTTGAATGATACTTTCCTGTTTATTGTATCACGGGAAGGTAAAATGAGGCTTCTGTGAAGAGTTGATTCGAAGGAAAAAAGAAACGCTATGAAAAGAGATATCTATCCAGGCAGTGATTGAAGTATGATGAATATGAAGAGGTATAAACAGGCAAGGGGGAAAGAGGATGAACTTTACATTGAATGAAGGAATCGAGATTCTGGAGCGCACTCCGGTCACGCTTGAACATTTCCTGACCGGTTTGTCAAAAGGATGGCTTGAGTGTAACGAAGGCGATGGGACGTGGAATGCGATCCAGGTAGTGGATCATCTCATTGAAGGGGAAAAACACAATTGGATCCCGAGATTAACGATGATTCTTCAAGAAGGTGAACATGCAGTGTTTCCTGTATTTGATCGAGATTCGCATTTGAATGGAAATGCTTCAGGGACTCTTGCGGAGAAGCTACAGGAATTTGCCTCCCTACGAGCCCGAAACATCAATAGGTTAAACGAGTTATTAACTCATCATGAAAATTCCCTTGAACGAACGGGTGTGCATCCCGCTTTCGGTACAGTCACCGCCCGTGAGCTCATCTCGACTTGGGTGGTCCATGATTTGACCCATCTGTCGCAAATCGTGAGGGTCTTTTCAAAACGATATGCAGAAGACGTGGGGCCGTGGCAGGAGTATTTGGGAGTGTTGAGGTAGAAGCAGGGGGACGGTTCTCCTGCTTCTTTTTTTGTGCGGTTCCTGTGGACCCATGGGGAAAGAAGGAGTTTCCAACTAAGGTGAAGAATAGGGTAAGGGATGGATAAGAATAGGTTAAGCAGGTGAGGAAATGATACATTATTCTGGTACACCAACGTTAGAAACGGATCGTTTAGTACTGAGGAAGATTGAACGTTCAGATGCTCAAACTGTCTTTGACCATTGGCTTTCCGATGATCGCGTAATGGATAATCTCATTAAGGGGGCACACAAGTCTGTAGAGGAAACCATTAAGAGGGTAACGGAAATCGTTGGTCAGTATGAAACGGAAGAGTTCTGTTATTGGGGAATCGAACTGAAATCAAGTGGGGATTTGATTGGGGCGATTGACCTTTTTCATTTTGACCCGATGACGGAGAATTGTGAAGTGGGGTATACCATCGGTTATGATTGGTGGAATAAGGGGTATGGAACCGAGGCCTTGAGTGCGGTGATCGGATTTGGCTTTAGAACGATGAACATTCACAAGATATCAGCAGCCCATAATACGGATAACCCCGCCTCCGGAAAGATTATGAGTAAAGTGGGAATGCATAAAGAAGGAACCTTTAAACATATGATCCGCAATGCGAAGAATCAGTATAAGGACTGTGCGGTCTATGGGCTTCTTCAGGAAGACTATTTTAATGATGTGAAGTGAAGCAGGGGGACGGTTCTCTTGCTTCTTTTTTATATCAAATGGAAGCAGGAGAACCGTCCCCTTGCACCTTCTAAAGTATCGCCCTCATGAATTTTTGGTAAGGGGGAGGTTCTATTTTTAAAAAAAGAAGAATGTACGATTGCGATGAAAAATTGGTATAATGGCGTAATATACATTTTTAACCAAGGGGGCCCATATATGCGTCAAGAAGCAGCCGTAGAAAAAGTACTTGAAAGCTTAAAAAAGGATCCAAGCGTCCGGAGCGTATTCCTAAAAGGATCCATGGGACGGAAAGAACACGATGAACACTCCGATATCGACCTGTACTGTTTAGTGGAGGAAGGGGAAGAAGAGGGATTTATGAACCGCCGCCTCGATCATTTGAAAGCGTACAAGGACCTCATCTTTCACGATGACATTTTCATCATCGCCCCGCAGATCATCGCCATTTATGAAGACTGGCTGCACATCGATCTGTTCACGGTGACAGAGAAGACCATACAGGAGAAGGATTTCTTTACGGTGTTATACGATCCTGACCATCTGATGGGAAAATATGAATCTAGCCAAAACCTCACCGTTTCAGAAGAGGAGTTCAGGGATCAGGTCCTCGACGCCGCCTGGTTTCTGTTTCAGTATCAGAAAGCAGCGGCGAGGGGGAACCATACGTGGGCCGTTGAAATGCTGCGGCACTCGATGAGAAACGTGACGATCATTCTGCTATCGCGGTACGCGAAGGAGCGGGCGGGGCTTGGGTTGAAGACGATTCACCGGGATTTGCCACAAGAGCGTCAAGATCGTGTAGTGGAGATTTATGAGGCGATGACACCGTCACACCATGGGGAAGCGGTGCGGAAGATTGCGAGTCTGTTAGAAAGTGAGTTTGATTGGATTCGGGAAGAGCTTGGTGAGGGAGAGATAGTATCGTTTATGGGATTGATGGTTGGGAAAGTGTTGGTGGGATGAAAAAGCACGGGAGGCATGGGGACGGTTCTCGTGCTTCTTTTTTACGTCAGGGGGAAGCAACAGAACCGTCCCCATGCTCCCTCATGGATTAACAATTTCAATCTTTTTCCCCTTATGAACATCTTCGGTACCTGCCTCCAAGGCGGTCTTGTAGTAGCTGCATTTGTGGTCGATGACTTCCATGGTTTGCTGGAGTTCTTTGATCTTTGCTTCTACGGATGCTTTTCTTTCGAGGAACATGTCATAACGGTGTTGCAGGGTGGCGTCGCCTTCTGCGCACCAGTCGATGAAGTGCTTGATCTCCTTGATGGGCATGCCGGTGGATTTCAGACATTCGATGATGTGTAGGGCGGAGATATCGGATTCTTTAAATCGTCGGGTACCGTTTTCGTTTCGTTCGACAAAAGGCATGAGGCCTTCCTTGTCATAGTATCGCAAAGTATAGATAGAGAGATTCAGTTCTTTTGCCACTTCTCCAATAGAATAAGTCTTCATGTTCGTGCTCCTTTTGTTGGGAAATCTAGACGTCGAGTTAACTCTATATCTGTGAAAAAATCGTAGCACGGTCATCACTCGCTGTCAAAACAGATTCAAGGAGGGTTATCTCTTGACCTAGAGTTAACTATAGGGATTACCATGGGTATAACAAGAGTTCATCAGGTTTGTTCACCTGTCTCTTGAAAGCTACTATTACAGGAGGTTATTATTCATGGTAATTGCTAAAGCACGAGCTGTAGACGGTCCTGACAAATCTTTCAGAGAGGCTGAAATCGAGAGGCGGGATCTTGATAAGCATGATGTTTTGATTGAAATCAAGTATGCAGGGATCTGCCATTCCGATATCCATACGGCACACGGTGAATGGGGAGAAGTGAAGTATCCACTTGTTCCGGGACACGAGATTGCGGGGTTCGTAACGGAAGTGGGATCCGAGGTAACAAAGTACAAGGCCGGAGACCGGGTAGGAGTAGGATGTATGGTTGGTTCCTGCGGCGAATGTAAGAACTGCCGAGATGGGGAAGAGCAGTACTGCCTGGAAGGAAATATCCCTACGTACGCAGGAGTGGATAAATATGGCGAATTGACTCAAGGCGGTTATTCGACCCATATCGTTGTAGAGGAAGATTTCGTCCTGAAGATCCCTGATAACATCGAGCTGGATGCTGCGGCACCTCTTCTATGTGCGGGAATTACGACGTATTCTCCCTTGAATCATTGGAATGCGGGCCCAGGGAAAAAAGTTGCGGTTGTCGGCATGGGTGGACTCGGTCATATGGCAGTCAAGATTGCACATGCCATGGGAGCTGAAGTAACGGTCCTTTCCCGTACGTTAAATAAGAAAGAGGATGGCTTGGAATTTGGGGCAGAAGCTTATCATGCGACGAGCGATCCTGAGACGTTCGAGAAACTTGCCGGTACGTTTGATCTGATTATAAACACAGTGAGTGCCAAGATTGACATCAGCGCATATCTTTCCCTGTTGACACTCGATGGGGCAATGGTGAATGTGGGTGCGCCTGCAGAGCCACTCGAAGTGAATGTGTTCTCATTGATCGGCCACCGCCGTTCATTTGCCGGTTCCCTGATCGGAGGCATCCGCGAGACCCAGGAAATGCTCGATTTCTGTGGGGAGCATGGAATCGTGCCTTCGATTGAAGTGATTTCGGCGGATTATATTGATGAAGCGTATGAACGGGTATTGGGTTCAGATGTGAAGTATCGATTTGTGATTGATACTAGTACGATTTAAATAGAAGGAAGCACGGGGACGGTTCCCTTGCTTCTTTTTTATATTATATGGAAGCATCAGAACCGTCCCCATGCTTCTTGTCCCCATGCTTCACCCATACATCATCTAACTCATATTTCTGCCGCAGATGGTGACGGAAATGCATTCCAACGAGGTCAAACCATTCCTGGGCATTCAGCCATCCGAAGCCTCCGTGCTTCTGTTTGTAGTTTGGGTTGATTTCATGTACCTTCGCTTTCAACTCTTTCATTCGTTCCATTAGTTGATCGAGATCACAATTAATATCCTCATTCGTTTTTGTATTATCCGGGGCAGCATTAAGTTCGGGCGGTAATTGAATTTTAATAGGCGGGAATCCACCAAGGTTAAATAAATAGTCTCCAAACTCTGTTTTCCCCTGCGTTTGCTCTTCGCCAGCCAGTGCACAGGCTTCCACACTGTCCAGATATTCATGAGCCACAACAAGGAGATGGTCATACATTTGACCGATGGACCACACCCCTGGTTCGGGGATATACCTTAGCTGCTCAGGAGAATATGCTTGTAAAAAGTGTTTATATGTCTCAATCAATGTAAGGTCATTCATGTCATTCCCCCATCTTGATTTCTACTTACTTATCATTCTTAAAGTAATGAACAGGACGAATCTCGATGCGCCACCCAAATTCTTCTCCTATATTCAATTGTGTGGTTGGATGAATAGAGGCAAGTTTAATTGCTTCATCCATGTCTTCTGCTTCAAAAATAAAGACGCTGCCGATCATCTCTTTCGATTCAGTAATCGGACCATCTGTCACCATGACCTTCCCGTCCACACGGCGCAAGTTTTTGATCTCTGACTCTAGACCTGCATCCAGCAACACCTTCCCCGTTTCATAAAATTTCTCCGTGTGCGGCTGGCATTCAGCCATCACCGCCTCAATCTCGGCACTTGGACGTGCATCCATTTTTTCAGGATTGAAATAGCCCATACATAGGAATATCATCATCATCTCTCCCAGGTTCACTCAAATTTTTTGGTACCCACCTGAATATATTTAAAATTTCTGACAATAACATCTTACCATGATTGAACAAGCGGGAACGATGCTCGTCCTTCTTTTTTTCATCAAGAGGAAGCAACAGAACCGTCCCCATGCTTCTTGCTTTCGTTTTCAGGTGGTGAGTGAGATAATTTGAGCAACCACAAAACTGAAGGAGGAGTTATGAATGAAGAAAGTCATGAATGAACCTGAAGATTTGGTCGTGGAGATGTGCAATGGGATGGCCATGGCTCATCCGGAGCTTGAGTTTATGAAGAAGTATAAGGTGATGAAGAAAAAGGATTTGAATGAAGATAAGGTAACGTTGATCAGCGGCGGCGGAAGCGGACATGAGCCTGCGCATGCAGGGCTTGTGGGGAAAGGGATGTTAGACGCTGCCGTGTGCGGTGACGTATTTGCATCGCCTTCGCAGATCCAGGTTTATCAGGCGATTAAGGCGACGGCGGGTAAAAAGGGAGCCCTGCTCGTCATTAAGAATTACAGCGGGGACATCATGAATTTTAAAAATGCCGCTCACATGGCTTCAGAGGATGGCATCCCCGTGGAATATGTCAAAGTGGATGATGATATTGCCGTGGAAGACAGCCTTTATACAGTGGGACGGCGTGGTGTCGCGGGAACCGTGTTGGTACATAAAATCGCCGGAGCGGCTGCGGAAGAAGGACGGGACTTGCTGGAAGTGAAAGCCGTGGCGGAGAAGGCCGCCGAAAATGTCCGGAGTATTGGCTTTGCACTGACATCCTGTACCGTCCCGGCCAGTGGCTCTCCGACGTTCAAATTAGCCGACGACGAAATCGAATATGGTGTCGGAATTCACGGGGAACCGGGAACAAGACGGGAAAAAACCGCGTCTGCGGACGAACTGGCAGAGCGCATGGTCAACGACCTTCTGAAGGATCTGAAGATGGAAGAGGGGAATTCTTCTGAAGTAGCGATTCTGGTGAATGGTTTTGGTGGAACGCCGCTTCAGGAGCTCTATCTCTTTAATAATAGCGTTACCCGAATTTTGGCCGGGAAAAAGGTATCCATTAACCGTGCCTTTGTCGGCAACTACATGACCAGCATCGATATGGCTGGTGTTTCCCTGACCGTGATGAAGCTGGATGAAGAGTTGAAAACATTGCTGTCCAGTGAAAGTACAGCGCCTGCGTTCAGGGTGGATGGGCCGGTCCCTGGCGTGGAGTACATCGATCTCGAGGAAGAAGAAGAGGCGAAACCAGTCTCCTTCGAAGTGGAAACGCCGGAAGAACATGTTGTGATTCAGAACGATAGAGCAACACTCGAAAACATCATCTACCTCGTGGATAAAATGAGTGACATCATCATCAAGAACGAAGTACCATTCTGTGAACTGGATTCACATGCAGGAGACGGGGATTTCGGGATGAGCGTATCGAAAGGCTTCAAGCAATTGAAGAGGGAATGGAAAGATATCCTGGATCAAGAGAATCTCACAATCGGCAGCTTCCTGGATGCGAGCTCCATGGTCATCATGGAATACTGCGGCGGTGCATCCGGTCCGATCTGGGGATCTGCATTCCGGGCAGCAGGGAAATCGGCAGGGGACCGATCGGAACTGACCGTGAAAGAATTCGCGGATATGCTGCAGGCGGCTGTGAAAGGAATTCAGGATACAGGTGAAAGATCCTTCGGCAGAGGAGCTGAAGTCGGCGACAAAACCCTAGTGGATGCACTCGTTCCATGTGCGGACTCCTGGTCGCAAAGTGCCGGAGACGGAGATGACTTCAAGACCGCGTTTGAAAAAGGAGCAGCGGCCGCTGTTGAGGGTGCCGAGAAAACCAAGGATATCGTTGCCCGGATGGGACGAGCAGGTACCGTTGGAGAACGAAGCCTCGGTCATCCAGATGCAGGTGCTTATGCGCTTGGGGTAATCTTTACGGAGTTAGCGGAGAGTTTAAGGTAAAAGTTGAAGAAGCAAGGGGACGGTTCTCTTGCTT
>NZ_BCVQ01000002.1 GCF_001591825.1 Rossellomorea vietnamensis NBRC 101237 | reverse complement strand
CGTCTCATAAAAAACCGAATGGTGCCGGCAAGAGGACTTGAACCCCCAACCTACTGATTACAAGTCAGTTGCTCTACCAGTTGAGCTACACCGGCACGTGTTTTGCTACTTATTGAAAGCAATGCATGGAAAGATATTTTGCTGACGCAAAAACAATGAAGTTTATTTTACTCTCGTAAAAAAACTTGGTGGAGGATGACGGGATCGAACCGCCGACCCTCTGCTTGTAAGGCAGATGCTCTCCCAGCTGAGCTAATCCTCCATATTAAGTTGTTTTACTACACAAAAGAATGGTGACCCATACGGGATTCGAACCCGTGTTACCGCCGTGAAAGGGCGGTGTCTTAACCGCTTGACCAATGGGCCGTTTATTTAAATGCCCTTTAAGGACAAGTATTACTATACCAATTAATTTCGCAGAAGTCAACTTCTAAATAACAATTATTGAGAAGTTTTTTCGACTTACTCATTATAACATTTTTGTAAGCCGAAAAAGAATATACCACAATAATTAAGTTTATATCAATAGTGATTTTAAAAATCAACTTCAATCGTACTTTAGATTCTACTCTAAAGTGCTCCCCTTTCTTTTATGTAAACTTTTTAAAACAGGACGCCTTTCATTCCTCTTCTTTCGGTGAGATTGAGGGTAGTATGTCTTACATATCTTAAACGATCAGATTGTTTATTTTTCAGAAGACACCAACGTGATGGCCGATATGAAGATCATACAGGACATCTACCAACCGTCTCTTGCAACCCTTTCATGTTCCGGACAATTCGTCATGGATGTAAAAGAAACGGCATATGCACTTACTCATCTCTTAAATGTTAAGAAAGTAATCCCTTGCCATACCTTCCTTAAAGTTAAAGAGGCCTCCTTTCCGGAAATATGACTGAACATGTAGAGGGCTTTCCTGTGATACAGTTTATGATGGGTCAGGATGAGGAATTAAGGGAATCGATGAAGAATATCGGTGTAGAAGTTTCTATTCTAAGGTATGGAGAAACTAAAGAGTTTTAATGGAAGGAAAGGAGAGTAGTCCTATAATTAAAATGAGTGTGCGCCTCCTAATATTATATTAGAGAAAATCATTCAATTTCATTTGATGATAGGATATTTTTTGCTGTAACTTACTTTTTATGCGGGAATCCAGACATCCTTCAAGTAATGCTTTATGATAGTAAATCCTCATGGAATGCCATTTGAATTTTAACACTGTAAAAAACATCGTATTCCTCCTTAATATCATAAGTGGCAGGAGTCCGCTACAGAAAGCGGCAAGCCCTTTCGCGTCTTTAGTTTTCACTCATTTTTTCCTTTAACCTACCATTCTCAAATCAAAAACCACTCAATTTGTAGTGATTCAAATTTACCATTCAGATAATATCACACTATCTATCGTTATATACGATATATTCTTAAAAGAATACTTTTGCGCCAATAAGTGAAAAGCAGGAAGAGATCTTTTTCATATTTACTTGTTTTAAACAAACGTTTGTTTAGTCTCACTCCCTTCTGTTTTAATAGGGATTCTTCAATTCATCAAACGTTTGTTTAATAATATATCCTAGTACTGAAGCTGATGTCCTTAATTAAAAAGCTCTCACCCTCCCAGGAGTGAGATCTCATAGCATTTCATTATTTCTTCTCAATCACAATAAAACACGTACTATCCGGAAGACGCACCGGTTTTCCGGTTTCATCGGTAAGCTCGATTTTCTTTTCTAAATGTTCTTCATATCCTTCTTGCAGGTAATGTTCAAACACCAGAATTTCAACTTGGTCTCCGAGCGTCGCCTGGATAAATTCACGAAAGGCAGATGGGGTAAAATATCCGAATTGCTCCTGTACTTCATGGGGGTATGCTTCTTCTCCCCACGTATACGTATAGAGGAATTCCATTGCATCGTTTACATTGAGAAGGACGGCATCCTCTCCCGCTGAACGATATGTGATCGACCTCCCCTTGAAGTCCCCGACGTATCTCTTGAAGAAGGAAAGGCCTTGCGGGTCTTTAAAGCGAATGATCCGTTTCTCTTCCACTGGCTCTGTCATGATGCCGTCCCGGATGATGATCCTTCCTTTTGGTCTGAGAGCTTTAAGGGAACTCTTTAAGGTTTGGGCAATGACCCCATGATTGAATTTTTCACCTTCGTACGGGATGTAGGAGAACATTTCATGGAGGATCGACGAGAATACGATCGTGTCGGCCCCTTCCTTCCCGATGTAGTCTTCGAGCTTGAGAGCATCTCCCTGCATGACTTCCCATGGGGCGTTATCCCTCTGCTTTTTCCGCTTCAGCTCCTCCACCACATTGACGGCAATGTCAATTCCGATGACGGTTGCCCCGGGGTGGTGACGGGTCAACAGGTCCAGCATGACTCCGCCACCCGGACCGATATCGACCATCTTCTTTCCTACAGCGTAGTCGGAAATCTTTTTCTTGAAATCCTGTGAGCTATTCATATCACTTAGGTAGGTTTGTTCATTGTTCAGCCTGTCATAGGCATCCTTCCTGAAGTCGAACAGGTCATATAACAGGACGATGGCCCGGTCATAAAGGGGTGATTTTTCAGCTTCCTGGCAGAATTCAATCAGCTTCTCCCCTGCCCGTGAAAAAGAAAACCCTACCCCCGCCATTTCTTCCTGTGTATGAAGTGGCTCTGCAATCAAATGGACATGCTCGTTTGAAGGGTGTTTCCCATTGACGATTTCTTCGATTGTGCACTCGGCAAGATACGATTCTATGATTCTTTTTTTATAAACATTGACGATCTTTCGGCCTTTATAGTCGTAATAAAGCTCCTTCATCAAGGGCTCGAAGGAAAGCTGTTCCAGGAGGGAACTCCGTGTCTTTCGTTCAATGAGTAGAAAGATCTTGATGCATTCTTCAAACGTAAAATCCGTAAGGGAGGCCTCGACATACCACATATCCGTTTTCCGAAAAAAACGTTCCAGAAGCTTTTCTGCATCGGGATGGGAACTTAGCCACTCATCGTATACGGCGTCAACGTTTTCCCCGCGTAAAGAAGCAAGATTTCTCAGCCTTCGGAGTCTTGCCTGAAACGTTTGCTCTTTGGACACTTCTCCATTACAAATCCAGTGGTTTACTTCTTCCATTTCCTTTTGTACAAAACTCCAGATCTCAGGAGATACTCCCGCTACGATACAGTGATTCAGTGCATACAGAAGAGGAAACATTTCTTGTGTCGCCACTTCGATCAGAGGCTTCATGGATGAATATCTGACCTCACCCCGTATGTATTGTCCGGCGAGACCGTGTGTCAGGATCAGCACGTACAACAGCTTCTCCCTCTCACGATTACGTTTTGCTTCCGGTCGTTTTTCCATTTCCGAAGCGTAAATTTGGGCTGACCCAATATTATGAATGGAGAGGTGAAAGCCGTGATCAAGCCACTCTTTCCGTTGGTGGGGAAGGCCGCACTTGGCCGTTTCGCTCCACATGAGAACTTCTTCCACTAACCCTTTCTCTTCTTGGTGCAGACTCAACCCGTCCAGTACTTGGAGTGTTCTTTCTACGTATTCCAGCACCGGATTTTGGGCCATTTGTTCAAGCGAGTCGACTTGTTCAAGGTTCACATTTTTCTCTTTTGTAAGAGAAAGGTACTTTAACCACTTATGTTCCCGCAGTATGAGTGTATTTCCTGATTTCAGCTCGGCGATTGCACGTAAGGATGAAAGCATTGTTTTCGCTCCCTCTTTCTCGTTATTTATCCATCATACCTCACTCTGGTAAGGAATGTCTGAAATTCCTTCTTCATAGACTTAGTGTAAAGGAAGGGAGCTGGTCTCAATGCTTGAGTGGAGCGCTGCTATTGCAGCCGTTGCATTTACGATTCTTGTGGCTTATTTGATTTTGACATTAAGGCGAGTCATGAACACACTGGACGAAACGAAGAAGACGCTGTCTGACACGAGGAAGGCCGTTAATGGTATTACAGAGGAGGCTGAAGAACTGATCCATACGGCCAACCAGATTTCTGTTGATGTAAAAGGGAAGATGAAAGCCGTTGATCCGTTGGTTGAGTCCGCGCATGATGTCGGGGACATGATCCAGAGTGTGACAAGCTCTGTGAAAAGGGCCGCTTCGCAAAAAAGGACACCCAAGACCATTCATACTGAGGATAGCAAGCCGGTGCAGATTAAATTGAAGTAAACGGGAAAGGGGCTGAAACGGCCCCTTTTATTTGTGTCTAAACAAACCAGTCTACTTTAACTGCCCATTGCAGGTGCATACAGTTTTGGTTTTACCACGGATTAATTGTGCTTAAAAAGATTATGTGGCACTGAGAAAGGACAGGTCATTTTGACCTGTCCCTCTGTTCCTGTATTCATTACATTTAGGTTGTTTGGTGACTACTAAACACCTTAGTTCCCGAACCTAAAAAGGCATCGGACTAAAATGGTTAATAACCCCATTGCCCACTTATATGGATTCTCTAATTCTATAATACTCCAACTTTTTCGTGTCTTTATTATAAAGGAATTGAATAGTATAGTCGCCGACACCAATGTTTTGATAATAGTAACCTGGATGGAGGAGCCTTGCAGGTGCTGAAACCCCAAGAAGTCTTTCCATGTCTGAAGGAGTGTACTCACTCCCTCTCATATCCTTTGAAATCCCATTTACTTTAAGATCCTTTTCGTTTAGGGGCACTTTGAAATCATACATACAAGCACCGAACTTGGCATAAGTATGATCTGCACTCTCATCGATTGAACTGCCATAGTATTCATTCATTTGTTTCGCCGTTACACCCTTCATACCAAACTCACAGCCTAGCATATGGCCGTATTGCGCAGCTTCAAGAAACAGCGGAGAAAATGGATTTTTCGCCAGATCCTGCTTCGGTTTTACCACCACTGTATAGGAGAGTCTATCTTCACCAAGATAAATCAGGATTTGTCCTACTCCCTCATCCCCTGTGACAATTAAGGAATTTCCCAGAGGAGTCGTTTGACTTTGAATGCCCCTCCCTCTTGTTTTAATCGAGGCGTACTCATCCAGAGCTTCAATTTTTATAGGAGAGTTTGGTTCCACAATGATAAGATCACCATTATGAATATTTACATCGTCTAACTTATAATCAGGAACGTAAACATCACCCTCTTTATAATCAAAGGTGTCATATTGAATGGTGAGGGGCTCCTTGAATGACTTCACGTCCACCCTGAACTCAGGTTCCATCGCACGGGCTAAGAACGCACTGAACTCAGCTCGTGTAATATGGCGTGCCGGGAAGAATAACCCGTTATTTAATCCCTGTGCTATTCCTGCCTCCGATACTTTTAAAATAGATTCATAGGAGGCCATCGTTGGATTTATATCAAGATAGTCAAAGTCCAATTCTTCCTCTAATTCAAATGCTCTGGATATGAAAATGGCCATTTCCGCTCTTGTTACAGGTTCATTAGGCTTAAACGTATTACCTGGATAACCTTTAACAATCCCCTTTTCCGCAGCAGATTCAATGTAACCTACTGCATAGCTCTGGCTGCTCACATCGGAAAAGCTAGATTCCCTCTGCGCCCCATCCAATCCAAGAGCACGACCAATCATCGTTGCTGCAGCTGCCCTTGTTACATCTTCCTGAGGATGAAATGCATTGTCAGTTCCTTTGATAATGTTGTTTTCTGATAGATACATAATCTCTTCATAGAAGGAAGACGATTCTTTCACATCCGAAAAGGAAGTAGCCGCACTAGCCGCAGAGACAGTAAACAAACAACCCGCCACAAGCGAGTACACAATGGTCGATAGTATTTTTTTCATCCGAACACTCCTTTTTGTAATAAAAAATACATTATTGTAACATAAATGTAATTATACAGATGTAAATTAATCCCTTCAATAGGTAATTTGTTCCACTTTATAATTTTGAAAAAAGGAAAAATGAAAGGCATTCCTCCCTAGGACCATAACATGATCCAAAGTGTGACAAGCTCCGTGAAAAAGGCCGATTCGCAAAAACGGACACCCAAGACGATTCATACCGGGGAAAGCAAGCCGGTGGAGATTAAATTGAAGTAAACGGGGAAAAGGGTATGAAACGGCCTCTTTATAGCCCATGCTCAAGTAAATCCACCTGCGACCTCCAACAGCCAGTACCCATGCATGAGAAAAACACAGCTGTAGGATACTGCCGCAAACACTGACACGAGGAGCAAAACCCTTGAAGACCGTTTATCCGTTTTAAGCTGAAAAAGAAGGAACAGCAAAACGAACGAGAGACCGAGCTTCAATAGTAGAAACAGCCAAGGGTCCGTGAGATAAAGGGTATGCATGAGGGGATTGGATTCTGATATATATTGAAAGTGCAAACCATACATCGTGAGGAATGCGTCTACGAGGTTAAGGAGTAAGATATAAAGCAGCAGGTACTTCATCTAATCGATTCTCCTATTCGTTATTTATCTTGGCTATAAACAATCATATCACATAATTCATTATAACATTTATTTTTTGTTCTTAATATAGAATATTAAACAAACGTTTATTTAACTCCTCCCTTCCTTTTATTGATAGGGATGGGTCCACTAATCAAACGTTTGTTTAAATTTCAAAAAAAAATCCCAACCCTACGAATAAGGTTGAGATTCCATGATTCTATGAATGTTTCTTTTTCTTCTTCCCATTCTTCCCCTTCTCATCCACCTTGATCACGACAGTAGTCAACGGATCGAGGGTCAATGTGTCGTCGCTCATGGTGAAGCCTGATTTCTTTGAAACAGGATGTGTCCCCGCTTCATCGTTATCCACGACCACTTTTCCTTTGGAGAAGTCATAGTCTCCGATAGACAGCGTCCTTGCTTCATCATCCGCATTCACAAATACATAATACTCACCCGTACCATCCGTCGATACGTTTTTATACGCAAGCAGTAGGTCCGTATCAGCGATTTCAGGGATATCCATCAGGGAAACATTTTGATCGACCAGTTCTTTGTCGCCGAGTCGGAACGCATTGGTGGATCTTCTCAGCCTGATCAAACCTTCTGTGTATTCCCGTGTGATTGTGTTGATTTCGTATTTCTTCTCGTTCGTTGCTTTTTCCCAGTCAAACATGTTGATGGCGTCGGATGAATCGTAGGAGTCGTGGATGAAGTAGCCGAATGGGTCTCCATTTTCGTCCTCTAGCTCATGGTATTTCTGTTCCGGCACGCCTTCACCGAGCCACTGCTTGGTCCGTCCGTATTCCTGGCCAGCGTGAAGGAAGGCCGTTCCCTGGGATGTCAGGATCATCGAGTTTCCAAGTCTGATCCGTTTATGGATTTCCAGGTTATTTTCCGGGATGGCCGGGTCCTTTTTGATCGATTGGGCAATGACGTCGTACAACGGCAGATTATCATGTGCCGCGATGTATTGGACCATGTCACCCGGATCATCGTCAGCCGTGTTGCCCGGCTGTCCTTTGATATTGTTGAAAATGGTGTTGATGTCGCGGGCGCCACCGGTCAGGAAGCGTGGCTCACCTTCTGAACCGAAACCGGATTTCAGTTCGTTCCGGATTTCGTCGGAGAAGACTCCCACGTCGTCGGTTTTGTCCATCCAGTCCTGATCGGCTCCCATTCCTTTTAATGAAGGATCTGACAGGTGACCGGCGAATGTTCTCCAGCCTTCCCCGATAAACAAGGCGTCCGGGTTGATTTCAGATGCGGCATCATACGCTTTCTGGATCGCAGGATAGCTTGCGTCCCCCATCATATCGAAACGCATGCCGTCGATTTTGTATTCGTCGAACCAGTATTTCACGGAATCCACCATCAGCTTCTCAGCCATCACATGGTTGGTGGCGAGGTTATTTCCGAAGCCTCCGAGGAAGTTCCCCTGCTCATCCTGGAACGCATAATAGTTCGGCACGATGTCGTTCAGTGTGCTTGTTTTGGCCATATGGGTGTAGACGACGTCGAGGACGACTCCCATGCCTTTATCATGAATCGCATCGATCAATCGCTTCGTTTCCTTGATGCGCAGCTGTGGATCGGTGGGATCCTCTGAATACGCACCGTCCGGAGAGAAGTAGCTGTGAGGATCATATCCCCAGTTGTACTCGTTGCCTCCCGCGGAATACTCAAGCTCCCGTTCACCCATCTTCGTTTCATCACCGTAGTACCAGGCCATAATCGGAAGCAATTGAACGTGGGTCACACCCATTGATTTGATGTAATCAAGCTTTTTGATGAAGGCGTCATACGTACCCCATCGTTCCTTTTTCAAATCCTTCTCGATGGACGGGTCGGACGTGAAGTCACGGACATGGATCTCGTAGATGACCGCATCCTCCTGTTTTTCATAGCCATCGATGGAAGCATGAGTGAATTTCTTAGGGTCCGTCCCCTTCAAGTCGACGATCGCCGCTTTTCCGACATTATCGCCGTCTGGTCCCGCTTCACCCTCTGTGTTGACGGTGAAGGCTGCCATGGATTTGGCGTACGGATCGAGGACTTTTTTCGTTACACCGCCATTGGTCACTTCGTATTGATAGTAGTAACCCTTCAGATCCTTCACTTTTAATTCTTTCGCTTTCACGTCTGTCGACCAGACGCCCTTTTCACCTAAAGTCATTTCCACTTTTCCAATCAGTGACCTTGCGTCTTTTTTATGATAAATATTTGCGACCACCCTGCTTGCTTTCGGTGCCCACAGTTTTAACGTGGCATTACCTTTTTTATAAGTGGCACCAAGGTCATCCCCATCGTAAGCATACTTATTATCAAGCAGTCGCCAGCCGGCTTCTGCCGAAACGGTCCTGCCCGAGTAGGTGATGGAAAGAGGGAGCTTTTTCAAATCGAAATCAGCTTTCACTTCCACCGTTTTGTCTCCCGTGATCTTGGCGCTGTTTACTTTCACATCGGAACCATCACTGTCTTTAATGGCCAGCCCTGAAAGCAATGCGTCTTCCGTCAAACCATCCGTCATCGTAAAATTCAGGCGGATCGTGTCATCCGAAATGACTTCAGATGACACAAGTCCCGTCGCCACATCACCATGTGGAGAAATGAAGACGTTATCCTCGCCCTCTTTCACCCATAGTTGATCATACTTATCGAGGAGGTTGAAGGTTTTGTCTCCGCCATCCTTCTCACCGGTTGCCTCATTTAGCACAAGGAAGCCGATCTGCTTGGCATCTTCATTCAACTCAACGTCTACATACGCACCATATCGATCCTTTTTTGAAAAATCCAGTGCGCCCGTCGGCCAGTTCTCTGTAGGAGATTTCACATCTCCCCACGTCCATAGGCCGAAGTTTTCATAATTCCCGTCTTCACGGTCATAGTGGATGCGCACCGTATTCTCAGGCAGATCCACCGGCTCATACGTATACACCTTATCCGATCCCTGTTCGATCCAGATTTCATTCACGTCAGGATTTGTGATGGAGAAGGCTTTGTCTCCGCCGTCTTTACCCCCATCGCTTTTCGTTACATCCATGACAAGAAATCCGATGTTTTTTGCCCCTTCAGCAAGCGGCACATCAATGTATGCCCCGTAGCTGTCGGTTTTCTCGAACATCGTCGCTCCTGTCGGCCAGTTTGACGATGGAGAGGCGACATCATTCCACAGCCAAGCCCCGAAGTTGTCGTAGTTAGCATCCGTCCGGTTATAGTGGATGCGGATGTTGTTTTCAGGTACAGGTTCCGCTTCAGGGTCCTTTCCTCCAGCCAATGCCCCTGTGATCTTGCCGCCTTCAACCGTGAGGAGTGCCGTACCTCCGTCTGTTTTGGAAGGAAGGGTCAGAGTGACTTCATTCACTCCACTCGTATTGTACGATTCTCCAGAGTACGCGTTCGTCACGACCGCTTCAGGAGAATCAACCGTCAGCGTGATCTCTTTCGCTTCATCCGCCACGTTTAACCCGACGTATACGGAGTCGTCTTCATAGTCACGGGAAAATAGTAGAAACTTGTCGCTATTCGAACCGCCGACTGTATGTCTTTCCCCCTTCGCAAACACATCCGAATGGGCTCCCCTGAAGTTCAGGATCTTTGTATAGTGATCCAGCACATCATTATTCTCTACATCATCCCAGTTCAGGTCATAGCGGTTATCATACTGGGGATAATTATTCGCACCACTCTGACCTAACTCTTCACCATAATAAATGACCGGCTGCCCTTTCGACGTCGCCTGCAGGGAGGCAGCAAGCTTCAGCTTTCCTTTGTCCCCGCCGAGTGAATACAGGAAGCCGTCTTCATCATGGCTTCCAAGGAATTGTCCCAGTGTGGCCGTGTTATCGATCTTTCCGTTTCGGGCCGTCAATTTATCATTGGCCGCTTTCAGGTTGCCGTTCACAAACTCACGGGCGATATCCTTGAATCCGAAGTCGAGGAGGGAATCCATCATCCCTGTATCAAGATAGCCGTAATCATTGTCGGCACTTGCGCCCCACGCTTCCCCGATCATTTTGTGCTTCGGCATTTTTTCAGTGATGGCATTCTTGAAAGCCATCCATGTGGCGTCCTCCACATGTTTTACCGTATCCACACGGAAATAGTCGATCGTATTACCCTTATCCGTTTTTGCTTTCTCGATCCAGTCGGTCTGCCAATCGATGATCTCTTGACGCACTTCAGGATCTTCTGTCCTCACGTCAGGAAGCCCGGCCAGTTCACCGACCACTTCGTCTGTCCCGACATTCCCCTGACGAAGAATATCGCTGTACTTTTCACGCTCGGCGTCCGTAGGATATCCGGCTGGACGCTGATCTTCCGGCAGCTCGCCGTCGATTTCTTTCAATCCGTAACCGGTGTGGTTCAACACTACATCGACCATGATCTTGATCCCGCGATCATGTGCCTCATCAATCAGATTATGAAAGTCGTCCATGCTTCCGAAGTGAGGGTTGAGTTCGCCGAAGTTGTTCGCCCAGTAGCCGTGGTAGCCGAAATAAGGCTCCCCCTCCTCCCCTTGTCGCACATCATACTTCACATTCTCCACAACCGGACTGATCCAGATCGTGTTCACGCCAAGCTTATCAAGGTAATCGAGTTTTTCCGTGATCCCTTTAAAATCTCCACCTTGATACGAACCGCGTTTACTTTTATCATAATTAAGGTTGTATGGATCATCATTCGATGTATCCCCGTTGAAGAATCGGTCCGTCAGCATGAAATAGATGATCGATTCATCCCAGTCAAGGTCGGAATCGCCGACGGACTGTCTTGCTTTCACTTCGATTTCCGTGCTTCCTTTGTAGACGTTTCCGTAGGAATCCACTGCGGTTAGAGGAATCGATTTGGTCCCTGCCGTAATGTCGTCATCCACAGAAAGGGTCACTTCATTCAGCGATGGATCGATTTCAAGCTTCTCCGACCCGCCCAATGAAGAAACATCCGCCGTGATTTTTTGAATCGTTAAGCCATCTGTCAATCCTTCGATGTCGATATTCAAGACAGCATTTTCATTATAGTCTACAGCTGCAGGAGCCACAGAACCCGCCACGGTCAGATCGGCTTTCTGGAAATCAAGGACCGATTTGCCGTCCACCGTATTGTAAGGGTCGCTCACTTCCGTCGTCACACCATCTTTTGTGACTAGAAAACTGTACTCATGTTTACCATTAGGAATGTTGTCGTATGGCAGAACGAAACGCTCATTCTCCGGCTCATACGTCATTTCCTTCGTTTCCCCGTTATACTTTAATTCAACTTTCTCAATCGTATCCATTCCATCGTTTTGGAAAAGGTCCTTGTCACGATAGAAAAATGTCGCATCTCCCTGATCGATGACCGGTGCGGACCCGTCCGGTACGATGCGGATTGTTTCGACACCGCTTGTTATGTACGCCTTGGTGAGGGTGTCGTTCTTATTCACCTTGATGAAGCGGTCACCGAATTCCTTCTCAGCCGTATTCCAATCCTCGGTACTGCGAAGGACAAATCCGAACTGCTCCGTTTCAGGTGACACGGCAATATTCGCTACCGCCACTCCGTTTTCATAGGAATCGAAATTGATTTGATCATCCTTCACCCCTGTATTCCATGCCCATATGTTCCAGCCGTCGTACGTTTCGTCTTCACGGTCATACGTGAAGCGTACTGTGCGGTCACCGGAATCCGCTGCTGTCGCCGCCTCATTTCCATCGGCCACGGCAGAAGCCGCCGGAGCGAATGGTGACCACAGGCTGATGAGCATCATCAATGTCATCATCATGGAGAAGTGACGCTTTGTCCTATATCTCATTCATGTTTTCCCCCTTATTTGGATAAATAGAATAATAGAAGTGCTCGTGATGATGTTTGTGAAATCGTTTGCACAATTGGTTAAAAAAATGTGAGGTGACTCCCGAGGTAGTCATTTCGAACTAATGCAAACGCTTGCAATTATCTGTCTTTTTTATTTTACAATAGATGGGGAGAGGGTGGCTATATGACTAATGGGGGATTTTTTACATATTGTGATTGTTCAGTAGAAACTATCTACGGTTTAAAAATGAAGGATTTGAATACTCCCCTCTTGCTTCCTCCATATATTAGCCTAATTCCCTTGCGCCATCATATAATAGAAGGAGGGATTTCAAGACAGGGGTGAGTTTTATGAAAAAAATGGTTTCACTTACCTACTTATTCGGAGTTGTTTTCATTTTAACCAGTGCACTTTATTTTTTCGCTTCTAACTGGCAGGTATTTTCTCGGCTTGAGAAAGTGGCATTAGCGGGGGCTTTGATTGTATTGTTCTATGGAGCCGGTTTCCTGTTGGACCGTGTTTTGAAGGGAGCCCATTTCCTGTCCAATTGGCTGTTGGTCAGCGGGGTGATTTCCTTTGGTCTTTCCGTTGCGCTGCTCGGACAGCTGTACAATTCCCATGCGGACAGCTATTTATTGTTTCTTGTCTGGTCCATTCCCGCCCTGCTGTTCAGCTTGTACACTCGATACGGGGGATTTTACGCATTGACCCACATCCTCATCCATTTGACGATCTACTTTTATCTGTTCCCTTCCACACCATTCGGGCACTGGACCCTCGTCCATACGTGGATCGCATTCGGAGTCGGCATCGCGAACATGCTCTTATTTTTGATTATCAAAAAAGGATATATCCAAACAAAACCATTGCTTTACCTGAGTCTCGTCTCTGCCAATCTTCTTCTTATCGTCACAGCTTTCAATAACCCGTATTCCGCTTTCTTCACCCTGTTTTATATAGGCATCCTCGGCGTCGGGATACACCGGTATTTTCATAAGGAAACATCCATCTTTATCATTCTATCGATGTTCGGAACGGGCTTTGTCATTATCAAAATGTTCGAGCTGATGGCAAGATACGTGTCCAGTCTGTTCTTCTTCGGCCTTTTACTGACCGCGATTCTGTTATTAACGGGAAGTGTATTCCTTGTAAACTACTTACGAAACCATTCCGCTTCCCGTCACTGGACAAAGACGATCTTCGTGGCAAGCGTCACGACTATCGCTTCTGTTTTTATCGTGGCGTCTGTTTTCGGCCTGCTTTCATTGTTCATGGTGGATGTCTCCATGGCCATTCTATTTGTATTGGCGACGGTATTTCTCGTCATTCCAAGTACAATGACGAACTGGCCGTCCCCTGTAAAGTATTCGCTTATGATGACCGGCATCGTGTTCGGGATGATCGCAAGTGTATTTGATGAATTTTCGTTTGTGATGTTCTTTGTTTTGGCCTTTGTCTTTTACATTGAAAAACGGACTGCTGCGAGATTTATCTTTTACCTGCTGTTTCAATTGAATACAGCGATCTTCCTAGGGCAAACGATGGAACTGGGTGCTCATGCCCTTCTGCTGGTGATGGTGTTCTTAAACGGAATAGCCTACCTCCTGCTGAAAAATAACCAGGCCCTTCAGTATGGGGCGTTTCTCAGTGGATTCATAGCTCTTTTCTCGTTAACGACGATCGATCTATCGTTGAGCCTTCATATTATCTATTGCACGCTATTTTTCCTGATAGCGACCTTATGCGTGTATGTTTTCAAAAAGCAGGGTCTTCAGGTTTATTGGATATCATCCCTCCTATTCTGGTTCATGCTGATCGTCCAGTTGTATTATGATTTGGCCTGGAAGCTCGTTCATAAATCCGTGCTCTTTGCCGTGTTGGGCATGGTCTTCTTTCTGGTGGCCAGCTACCTGGATAGGAAGAGTGGCTTTGAACGGAAATCGTACTCGATCCTTGCAGGGAAAAGGCTCGGTCTCCTCCTCATCATAGGTCTTCAAGCTGGATGGGTCGGATATCAGGTGTATTCGAACGAAACCTTACTCCAAAACGGGGAAACGGTCATCCTGGAACTTCAACCAGTCGATCCGAGGTCCCTCCTACAGGGTGATTATGTGGAATTAAACTACAGTATTTCACAACTGGAGGATACCTCCATCGATGACAACGGGCCCGTCACGATCGTTTTACGTAAAAACCCACAGGGCATCCATGAATATTCAGGAGTTTATAAGTTTAATGGAAAATGGAATGCGTCTTATGAAAGTAAGCCCGGGGACGTGCTCTTAAATGGAAAAGTGACAAGCTCATGGGACAACAGTGCCCAGGTCACATATGGAATCGAACATTTCTTCATCCCCGAAGGAACCGGTCTCGATGTGGAAGGTAAGGTGAAAACTGCGGTGGTGAAGGTGAGTGAGAAGGGGGATGGGATATTGGTGCGGTTGCGGGACTGAGTGTTAGGCCCTTTATTCTGATTAGAGTGAAAGAGGTAGGCTGAGAGGGAATATTACTAAAAGCCAACCTCAATATATTTATGCTCTTTCTAAAAAGTTTGTATTTTTCGCTACTTCAATCATTTTTTAATTTCTATTAAATCAATGCCTTCCCTGTACAACTGATCGGGATCCAAATCTAACTTGTGAGTATATTCTTTTGGATTGGGCGTCGATGGTTAGGTTCGGAAGAAAGATTGGGAGACTTTCTAACAACACTCTTCGCACAGCCAGGTGGACCTATTCTATAAAAATAGGTCCACCTGGCTGCTCAATTCCCAGAGCACGCTACATTAAGATGCCGATAATCTGATTGAAGTTGAAAGGTATATCTTCCCCATCCCCTTTGGAACAATTAAAAAGGAAGCAAGAGGTCCGCCCCCTTGCCTCCTATTTAAAATTATTTACGATACATTCTTCTCAATCGTGTCTTCTTTTTTTGATGAAAGATCAATGGAGGAGATCGCTTTCCAAATCGTAAAACCTGAATATAATAGAAGTAAGATTCCCGGGATGATGAACATCAATGCTCCGTTTTTTGAATTCATGAAGTTCATGAAGTAGCCTATATAGGGAATCGTGAATCCTTTATATTCTGCCACTACATTTTCAGACAACACTGGTTCAAGGTCTGGCGCGTCATTGTTGTCCCCCTTGGTTTTATACATTACATGGTCACCGCTCTTGGTCACTTCTAAAACACGGTGAGTAACGAGAATGTTCTCTTTTTCTTTAAAAGTTATAACGTCTCCCTTTTTAAAACGCGTCATGTCGCCTCCTGGTTTCACCGCAATAATGGATCCCGTTTGAATACCCGGCTCCATCGATCCTGAGAGTACGGTTTTAATTTGATACCCGAAGAATTGAGGCTCTCCACCTGATGCCTTTGACGAGACGACGACGAATATCATCATAAACAACACTGCATATAAAACAACCGTGATACTTGTACTTAGTATTTTCTTTGCTAGCTTCATATTTTTATCAACCTAACCTTTCTTTTACTCTTGATTACTAGTTGTTTCCAAGGAAGAAGGAGCAGGCTCCGATGGCTCTTCTTTCTTTGGAGGTGCATCTCTTTGCTCGCTTGCTGCCTTCACTTTAGCTTGTTCTTCCGTTTTCTGTTCTGGCTCGACAGGCTCATCAGGCTGTTCAGGTTCCTGTTTATTTTCTTCCTTTGGTGGAGTTTCTTCCTTTATATTTTCTTCTCTTTTTTCAGGTGAAGGAGCGGGGTCAGTTACTTCCTGGTTTCCTTTATCTTTTTTATCTATGTTCTCAGGTGTCTCTGGTTTCTTTTCTTTTTCGCTTTTATCCGGGGTCTCTGCTGGCGCTTGATCGCATGTAACGGTGATCGTTTCACTCCATAATTCATGTCGAATATCTTCTTTATTTCCGTGGCCGGGGCGTTGGAGGGCTTTGAATTTGTAGTTACCCGGTTGATTGACATTAGCTGTTAAAGTAGCAGTTTCACCTTCATTCATAGGTTGAATATCTCCACTAAATACATTGTTTCCGTCCTTAGGATTTCCAGTGGCTGCATAGTACACTGCAAACTCTGTTGTACCTTCCATGGAACTTCCTGTATTCATCATTCTGGCTGAAATGTCTATCGGAGAGCATGCATTTACGGTCTCCCCTTGTTTATCAGGGAAGGTTAAAGAACTTTCATCCCAACTACTCCAAGTACCTGCAGTTATAACACCTGTTACATGGTCTTGGTCGTTGAAATAGGCGCCAGTACTTCCGTTTATAAATGATGTCGTAATGGTGGTGGCATACCAGATGGCCATTAGCTGACAAAGGAGCTTCCACTTTTTTGTAGGAGTTTTGTGCTTTCTTGTTCTTAGGTATCTTATGGAGATCACATCCTTTGTATATGGAGTAAATTTTTATTTTTCAGAAAAACATAAGGTGTCTCATCCCTTTCTGAAAAATAAAATTGGTGTAGGAAAAGGGGATCTAAATCCCCTAATTCCTACATTTAATTAAATTACTTTGCTACGCCATCTCCTTGTTTACCTTCAAAGGTCCATTTAAGTGATAAAGAATCACCTTGGAATTCATTTTGTTCACTACCAGTGTCTACAAATTCGTACTGAACTAACAAAGTGTCATTTGTGCCAGCAGCTAATTTTCCTCCTCGTTCTCCCAACCACGCTGAGAAGATATTACCCTCAATAACATCTGGAGCCATATTTTTCAAATCAGCTAGTGTTGTACTAAAGATAGGTTCATCTACTTTATCAATATTCCAAAGGAAGTTTACTCGGATATGCTTACCTAGATCTTCACTATTATTATTATTCGCATCCGTCACAGTATAATCGGTAGCGAGATCAATAGTTGCAATATCAAGTGTTCCGTTATTTAATAATTTAAATGAACGGAGCATAGTATCCCCTGGTTTGATATTCCCCACATTAATAATCTCTGTTGGTGCAGCATTCAAGTCTAAAGTACCCGCTGCAAAGCTAGCGCTAGTATCTACACTATCACTAAAATACGCATATGTACCTCCCCCAACTAATGCCAACCCAAGTGCTGCTGATGCTACGCCTAAACCTAATTTTTGCTTAATACCCATCTTAAAATTCCTCCTCGTTTTCATCTTATTATTTGGTTCGTTTCAAAGTTTGTTTTGTTCTTTTTAACGAACCTTACATTTGAAGTATAAGACAAATGTCATGGGTTGGAAAACCTCAAATCCGGCTATTTATATGTTAAAAAGAACAAAAAACGTTTATTATCTCGGATTATCTCTTTATATCTTATCTTTTTATTTATTATTAAGAACAAACTTAAACTTTATAATGAACGAAAAATTCTGAACTAAACCCTGAGATGGATGATACAATTTCCCTCATTCTGCCAATCTCTGTTAAGATATTAAGTACAGTTTTATTCAGTGAAGGTGATACATTGGATTACTCCGTTATTGGAAAAAAGATTAGAGAAATGAGAAAAGTGGTGGGGTTAACTCAAGGGGATCTGGCTGAAGAGGTTTGTACGCAGGCGCTGATCAGCCGGATTGAAAAGGGAGATATTTATCCGAGTGCTACGTCGCTTTATCAGATTTCGTTGAAGCTCGGAGTGGATGTGAACTTTTTCTTTGAGATTGGGACCACTCCCCGCCTTGATTATATACGTGAAGTTGAGAAGCAGTTGAGGACCCTTAGACTGGATGGGAAATACGAGGAAATGATGGAAGTGGTCAAGACGGAAGAAAAGAACCCCTTCTTCTATAAAGATACTGAGAAACTTCAGTTGCTATACTGGCATAAAGCAATCTATCTGTTTGAAGTTAAAAAAGACCCGGATCAGTCTTTTCAGTTATTGCAACAAACTTACGAACTGACAGCTAACCAAAAAAAGGCCGTTTCAGAAAGAGAAATGGAAATCCTCATGACCTTCGGCAGCTGGGAATCCCTTTTAGATAACCACGAAGAGGCACTACCACATTATCAGAAGGTTGAAGACATCCTGAATCATACAGAACAACTATTTGATAAATCAATCAAAACCAGGCTATTCTATAATACTGCCAGAGTCCTGACCAGGTTAAATCGATATGAGGAATCAACCGATTATTGCCGGAGAGCCATTAAATGGTGTCTTGAAGAGGAGCATTTATGGGGGCTTGGAGAGCTTCATTATCATATCGGGTACAACTTAGAGTTGATGGGGAAATACGATAAGGCTTTGCCGTACATAAATAAATCCATTCATATGTTTGAAATACATAAACATGAGCGCTACCTTTCTTTCTTGGACAAGAGAAAAAAAGAGATCAAGAGTAAATTGGAATCGCAAGACCTTTCCTTCGATTTAGACACGGAACAATGATTCTTTTAAACTTTTGACCGTAAAAAAGGGAAATTCAGTAAAACAACTATTTATTTGACTAAAGCCTTAGACGTAAGCTTTTGCATTCGTTAATCATTAATGTAGCAGGAGACATACTCTGAATCCCTTTCTTATAAACTAAGAATATATAACACTTTAAAAAGCCATTCATTTTGTTAAAACAATTAATCTTAAAACTTCAATCTATGTTATGATATACAGGAAAATATTACTATAAAAGGAGGTCATTTCAATATCTACCTCAAGAATTTTAAAATGGACGACAGGGGCTTTTGAAGCCGTTTTAGGTATACCGTTACTGGGGGCTTCCATCATCATCGGTTTTTTATGGTTCCCTTTAGTCATCATGTTGGTCCTGCATATTACAACACTTCTTCTCACCATCAGGGACAAAGGTGCCACTACCGGCAGTATACTCGGAATCGTCACATCCTGCATCGGGTGGATTCCTTTTGTGGGGATGGTTATGCATATTGTTTCAGCGATATTTCTCATGATTAATGCTGCAAAATCAGATCAAGCGTCTAGAGAATGGGACTGAGGACAAATCCCTTGTCCCATATCATTCATAAGTTGGTCGATTCATGAGCTCGCTTAAATCACTCATATTAAAGTAGAGTACGAGCACTAAAGAAACCAATAAAAGCATTTGTATAGAAAGAGTAATGTTTCTTCTTTTTTTAGAAATGTTAAGTTTTTGCAGGACGGATGTAAGAGGTAGAGCCAATAAGCAACAGATGCCAATAATTAAGACAAGGGATGGATGCATGTATATATTAATATATAAACCTGGAGAAAAATCTTGTACGGACTGAGCCAAAAACGGCAGAGATACTAACATCAGAGTGAGTAGAATCAAGACTGTCATTAAGTAAACTGAAATTTTCATCGTGGCATCTTTCCTTTCTCATAATAAGGAATTCAAAGGATGTACAGGGACGGACCTTTGGCTTCCAAACCATTTAAATAATCCCAGACGGGAAGCATGAGAACCGTCCCTATGCAGCTTGTTTCCTTTCCGCTGTAAGAATACCTCTCCTCAACCAAATGCCGCCTAAGCCTGAAGCAACCCCGAATAAAAAAAGGAAAATCAATGTGACCGTCCCACCTTTTTGATAGGGAAGATTCGAATAATACCCAACCTTTTCCCCTGTAAGCCCCCTGATCCACTGAGTTTCCATTTTTGACTTCGTCTTGGTTGTAAAGTTACTTACCTTTATCACTCCATTTTCATTAATACTGTAGGTTCGATAGTTTATGGGATTTGAGTTGATTTTCTCTGTGGGCGGGGAAAGTCTCATGGCTACGATAAATGACTCTTTGCCCGTCCCCTTTTCCATCACCTCTTTATACTGAATTGCTTCGGTAAAGTCGTTCATCCCTTTAGGATCAGAAGTGACATTAAACCTTTTTAGTTCTGCTTCCTGTTCATCCTTTATTTCAAAAATAATATTTCCTTTCTTCTCCCCTTCCTCCTCGACAAACGTATTCAATTTGACTCCATGAAACACCTGAACAGGATATATATCACCGTCCTCCTCTAGTGAAATGAAGTCATATTGTTTATCGAAACGGTATTGATAAAGAGTTTCCCGGAGTGATTGAAGGAGAAAATACGCGACTAAAGTAATCGAAAGAACTCCAGCAATGATAAGGATATGACTTATATACCGAAACCGTTTCTTAGTAAGATCAGCCATAGAATCGCTCCCTAAAATGGATTCAATAGAATACTAATTCTTTAACGGCTCCACTTTCACCTTTGGGAAACATGTCAAATATCTTCAGAGTTTTTGTAGAAAATTGCCGGGATGGGAGAGTGCTCACTTGTCCCACAAGATCTGTCCTCCAGTCACATATTAATCAACGATAAAACTGTCTTCCAGAGTAAAATGCTCAGTGCTGGTACCAAATGTGCCTTCTATTTTGTAGGTCCCCGGTATCAATGGAACTCTTTTTAGTGTAAGGGCATCTGTGGTCCATGGCTCCAGCATAATGGAATGTCCTTTTAGGAGAGCATGTTCTGGATAGTAAACCGTTTCCACCCTGCCTATTGCAGGATAAGACTCCGGCGGTCCCCAAGTATCTACCTTCACCCATTTCCATCCTACTGAACGATAGATTTTCCATTCTTCTAAGTAGGAAAGGTGGTTGGGTCCCCAGTTGGTTAAGCTCATAGTTAATACTTCTTCAGGATGATATTTATTCTTTTCTACATTGATTGCTACATTAAAATCTTTTAGAGAAGCGTAAAGCGGGTCATAATGAATATCCCTGAACTTTCCGTTCCCATCACGTACTATGAGAGTATATCTGTAGAGAGCGCCATGGGGTGGAGGAATCTTGACCGTTAGTTCTTTAATGTCGCTTGTTTTTTTGGAATAGAGAACGATTGGATTTTCTCCACTTTTATTTACCTTTTCCAATGTAACTTCGGTTGTGTATCCATCTTTCGTCATGACCTTTTGCAGAAAGGAAGGTATGTCAGGCACGTACTCTTCTCCTGGCAGCACCTCCACTGCTCCTCTTCTATTAGAACCTTCAGGGCCGGGCTTCGTAAAGATATTCCCTGTTCCCCTTCTGTAATTCCCGCCTTGAACCACCTCTCCGAAAGTTGGAATCGGGCTGTTCACGTACCCTCCGATAGAATTATTCATCGTTTCCTTTTTGCTTTTCGTGAAGTCCGTGACCACTTCTACAAACCCGAATGCCAGAATAATAATCAATAAGATCCTTACCTTTGGATTCTTTATTGTTTTCATAGTGACTTCTTTCATGATATCCCACCTTTCTTCTCTTTTTTTCCAGAACGGGTGTCAGATCCCTTATCCTTAAATCTAACCCCTATACTCTTGAATTCTCCTCTTCTATTAGAGGGTCCTTATCCCCCTATGGAGGGATTTATGAAATTAGTCACGAATATAGTAGGCAAGGAGGGATATTTTGAGAAATTCATTGTACTTGATTGTTTTTAGCTTATTAATTGTACTGGCTGGTTGTGGTTTAGAGACAAAGACCCTTACAGAGTTTTATGAGAAGGATCTTAATGATGTAACCAAAATCGTCATAGTGGATGGGAGTACTGGATTTAAAAAAACCATCACAGATAATAATAAAATTGAAGAATTGTTAAGTGAAATAAAGGACATTAAGTTCATTCCAGATGAAAACCAAGAGAAAAGGGAAGGATGGCGGTATTCCATTGCGCTGTATCAACAGGATGAACGTACGTTCCAATTTACCATGACAGAAATAGATGAGCATTATTATCATACAGAACCAGATATTTTCCCAATTGTGAATGAAATGTATGAAAGCATCGATGTTCAAGAAGAATAATAGATTTTAAATTTGCACTTACCTGGAAATAATATGAGGATTTTCCTACAGAAGAATTCACATCTGTAATATATATGTAATTTTTGTAATGTTAATTCCATCATATGGATTTTAATAACACTCTTCAATAGGTATAAAGTTTTAGTTTCCTTTATTTTTAAATGGAAGCAGGCATGCTGACAACCCCCCATATCCCCAAAAATCCTTCCAATTATCTTCCAACTCTATTACAATAGTAATAAAGGGGGAATGAACATGAAACACATGTTTCGCATTTTATTGATCGGTGCCCTGCTTTTTGGTGCAGCCTCTTCATCAGCCAGTGCCCAAAGCTTCACCGATTTACATAAGGGAACCAACTTTTATGATGAAATGATGTACTTGTATAGTGAAGGAGTCATCGAAGGATTCACAGATGGTGAATTCAAGCCTAGTATGGCCGTAAACCGTGCCCAGGCAGCCATCATGATTGGAAGAGTCCTGGGCTATAGTGACGAGCCCCGCGAGTCGTCATTTACAGATGTGGGTAAATCCACTACAGGTTCAGGCTATATCCAAACAGCCTATGAAAATGGCATTATTTCCGGCTATGGTGATAACTCCTTCAGACCTGGAGAAACGGTCACACGTGGTCAAATGGCCATGTTTCTTGCAAGAGCCTTTGATATGAAGGATGAAGCATTAGTACCATTTAGTGATGTTTCAATTCAAATGGAAGCTTACCGCTCCATCCGTCAAATTATTTCATTTGGTGTTACGGAAGGGTATACAGATGGAACGTTTCAACCTTTAAAACAGGTGACTCGTGCCCAGTTCTCTGCTTTCTTGGCAAGAGCAGTAAGTGATGATTTCAGGTTAAAAGTAAATGCCTGCGGCTATGATCCAGAGTCACGAACAAACCCGGACTATCAAACCGTCAACTGCTTGATTACGAAGGCGGCACTTGAAGCAGATACCGTTGTACCACCGGAAGTTGTGAAAAGTATCGCTTCGGTTGAAAGCGGTGGATGGAAACAATTTGATTCAAACGGTGATCCGATCATAAGTGATGATGGCGGCATCGGGATCATGCAAGTCACCCCGCCTTTCGAATCCGGCGTGAACGAAGAAAAGCTAAAGTATGATATCACGTATAACATAGAACAAGGAATTAAAATTCTTGCTTCTAAATATACCGATCCTGCTTTGCCTACCATTGGTGATCAAGATCCTATGAATCTTGAAAACTGGTATTTTGCCATCATGGGTTATAACGGTGCAGTAGCAGTAAATAGTCCATTCGTGAAAGCAACCGGAGACCATAACTTTGATTCTTATCAGATGAAAGTATACCGGGATATGGATAACAAAGGACAAGTCACTCCACAGATATTTCAAATACCAATGACTGTCGATGATTTCCACTACGGCGAGGATACGAATTGGAATATTGTATTTAAAAAGGATCATTATGATTTCTATGCCGACTACACACCGTCAAGACATTACTTTGAACCTGGTGATCAGGTCGTCCATGTCGGAACCACTCTTCGTGCTGATGCGACTACGAGGTCTAAAGGGACTCCCCTTCAATCAGCAGAAAAACTGAAGATCCTGGCAGCACCTGTTTACGATCTGGATTCAGACTCAAATCAATTTGTTTGGTATCCGGTTGAAGTTGTGAGAACAGAACAAAAAGGGTATGTGGCTTCATATAATGTACGCTAGGACACATTACAACCCTTTATACAAATAGAAGAGACGAAGGGATATAAGACATCCCTTCGTCTCTTTTTTTGGAAAGTGGGGTGGCACTCCCCTCACTAATCCATCTGCAACACTCGGAAAGCAATAACGGAGAATTCCGCTCTCGTTATGGGTGCTCCCGGCTTGAATTGACCATTTGTGTATCCATTTACGATGCCATAGGATGACAGTGTATTAATATAGACCGATCCCCAGTAGTTTGCATGTACATCTCTGAATAGAACCTTACTTGGTGGGTTTTGAGGAAGCTCCAGGGCTCTTACCACTACTTTTGATAATTCAGCACGGGTGATCGTCCGATTGGGATTGAAATTTGCTGCTTTGGAAAATACCCCTTTTCGGGTCAATGAAGCTATTGCCTGATAAGCAGGGTGCTCCTTTGTGACATCTTTGAAACCCGGATCAGTCAACTCAGTATTACCCTCTCCTGACAGCTTGGCCAGCATGACGGCTACTTCCGCTCTTGTCATCCCTATGTTTGGTTTGAATTCCGATTCTGTCGCTCCTTTTACGAGACCCAGTTTACTTAAGTACATGATTTGATCATATGCCCAGTGATCTGCAGGAAGATCTGTGTAGGCAGGTGGTGCTTCAGGCACTTCCGGAAGTTCATTTCCTTCAAGAGCTGTTAAGAAAGCCGCTGCCATCACCTGATAACCTGCTTCATTCGGATGGACATTCTGCGGGTTTGGCAGGAAATCCCTGGCGTTCGTTCCAAACGCATCGAAAATCGGTACGAATGTGGCTCCGGATGCTTCAGATGTACCTTCTATCACTTGGTTTAACCCCTTCGACAATTCGACGAACGGGGCCTTCTTTTCATCAGGAAGATGAGGGTAAGGGAAATAGTAACCCATCACATAGACATCAATCTCAGGATTGATCGCGTGAATAGCCTGAATCGTCGCACCAAGATTTGTTTCTATCCCGGAAACAATCGCGGGAAGCTTCTTCATGTCGAAATACGGACCATTTTCAGTCATCGTCACGTTCGACAGGAAATCATTAGCCCCTGATGAAATGGTCACAACATTAGCTGTTCGCAGCTTTTCTTGAAGAGTTGGATTTGCAAGGGTTTCAAGTACCTTCTGAGACGTTAGCCCGGGATAGGCGAACTCCTTCGTGAACGATCCCAATAAATCCTTTCCAGCAAGAGCCGCTGAAGCAAAATCGGCATATCCATTCCCCAATTCATTGGTGGGGGTGACCCCTACTGCCAGCGAATCACCCAGTGATATGTAGTGAACCATCCTGGATTCTTCCTGGGCTGAAACAACAGGCACAACAATGCTCCATAATAAAGCCGCCATTATGACAAATGCTACACTCTTATTCCGTAAACCTCTCATCTTACACCCCTTCTCCTAGTCCTTATTGCTTACTTTTTCAGTTTACAGGAATAACCATGTGGAGTGAGCATGTTTCGTCATACAAATTCAGCCCTATTTCGATTGTTTTTGATAAAGAACATATCGTTCGCTAAAGTGTTGCCTGTCCCCACACATAATTTTAAAAACCCTCCTAATAAAAGTAACGGGTTCGGTTTTCGAGTACTAGGACTTGATTCGCCCGTTAATTAGCAGATCCAATTTGAAAACGAAATGGATCGCTTCTTTTTGTAGATATATCAAGGTATTTAATTTAATGAGCTTATTGGATTTCAGCGCACGAATTCGCACTTCTTTTAGCAATGTGACAGAAGTTATTTTGTCAGCGCGTTGGAGGAAATGATGTTTGTTAATGTAAACCAGCAATGAAGGATACTGCTTTGATGATCCCATTTTGGCGGCAGAATGATAAGCGGAGAAATTCCGTCTAAGGCAGGTGGAGGAGAGGTAAAACGCTGAAATAAGCGGAGAAGTTCCGCTTAACTGCTCAATATGGAACAATATTCAACGGATCTTGTTCCATAAGCGGAAAATCTCCGGCTATTATTCGTGAAATAGCCATATTTTCCGATTTAAACGGAATTTTTCCGCTTATTTTCAAACGCCAGGGAAACGGCTCTCCTTATTCAACATAAGAGTGATGATCTTTAACAAAGAATTGTAAAAAAGCTCGAAGCATAATGGCTCCGAGCTTTTTTACGTGTTCATTTCACTACTAAAGTGTCTACTGATTCAATTGAAAATTACTGTGCGATAAGCACTGCTCATTCAAATTTTGTACTTTAAAACCGAACCCGTAAAAATAAAAGAAGGGGTTTTCGAATCCTATATTATTTAATAACTGACTTAAACTCATAAGTCCCTTGTCCCGATTCAACTGTATAGAGGACATAGACCCCGTTCGAAGCCAACAATCCTCCAAAGTTATACGTAATGCCTAATGAAAACTGCTCGTAGTAACCAATCTCTGTATCAATCCCAGCATCCATTAGCTTAGATTCCGTATACTCGGATTTTTTTGTCCCGCCTTCATAGATCTCAACTTTTTTAACCGTAACGGTGTTTTCGCTCAAATTATAAAAAGAAGTACTCAAGCTTTTGATCACATTGTTGATTTGACTTGTACCGTGACTGAATGTAAGTGCCGGCCGATCCGTGACGTCAATGATGCTTTCAGCCGATTTTCCATTCTCAAGCGTCGCCGTTATGACGGCCGAGCCCTCTTCGTGAGAAGTGACAACTCCATTGTCGTCCACAGTTGCAACCGTCGGATTACTTGAAGTCCATGTCATGTCTAGGGAATCCGAGACTTCAGTTGGTGTGACGGATGCCGTTAGTTGGTACGTTTTATTGGTATTCATCTTAACCCGACTCGAGTTCAGGTCCACTTGTGCCGTTTCGACTAGGAGTTCTTGAATGCGTTCCTCTGCTGATTCAAGTTTAGTTAATCCAGCGATACTGATGCTCTTATCCAGTTCTAATGCTGCAGCTACCTTTTTACGAGCTGCTTCTACGTCAGAACGGTTTTCTAATGTAATAGAGTCCGGGAGAGCGGCAATGGCTTCTTCTGCCTGATTTTCAGCTTGGAGAAGCTCAATGTCAGATTCAGCGGCTTGCAGGACTGAAATGCCCTTAATAACTGCGGCTGCATCCACTTTCAACACTTCTTCCACTTTAGCCCGGGCTGTTAGAATTACTTCGGCGTCATCAAGAGCAACCGGATGAGGGATTACTTTGATTGCTTCCTCCGCCTCATTCGTACGAGTGAGCAATAGAATGGTACTCTCCGCTTTTTCCAGCTTTTCAATACTTGGAATATCTGCTTTTGCATTCATGCCATAAACAGTATTTACTTGATTCCTTACTGCTTCCACACTGTCTTTATCATCCAGTGTGATGATTTCCGGCAAGGCTTTGATGGCTTCTTCAGCATCATTGATTGCATAAAGAAGGTCAATCGTGTCTTCTGCTTTCACAAGAGTCGCAAAGCCTTTAATCATATCTTCGCTTCCTCTTTGAAGCACTTCATCAACAAGCGCTCTTGCCTCTTTTATTTTTTCTTCATCTGCCAAGGTGATTGTTTCTGGTAAGGACGCAATGATTTCGTCCGCTTTTTGGGCATTGACGTCTTCAAATGTGGTTTCAATTGTAATGTGCAGGGAGGTCTTCAAGTCTGTTCCGATAATGTCCCCTTGAATAACGTGCTCTCCCGGAGAACTGAAGTCGGTCATTTCCCAACTTACCATTTTTTCTTCCAGGTTATTTCCTCGCATGAGAACGTCAACCGTCGTCGGAAGGGAAACGTCCATATATGTACGTGCATGAATGTCTTCAGGCTGGATGACTTTCATCATGACTGGGTTATATGGAGATTCTGAACGATAAATGAAAAGCGCAAACTCACCGCGTGTAATTTGTTGATCGGTACCAAATAAAGTGGCCGATTTTCCTTGGGTGATGTCGTTTGCGATAAGGGCTTTTACATATTCCATGTAACGGTTGTTCACATCTACAAACGGCACATTAGCATCGCCTTTGAGGTGATAAGCCCTGGCTATGATGATCGCCATTTCCCCGCGGGTCAATGTATCGTCCGAACCGAAACGAGTTGCCGTTTTCCCATTGATGATACCTTGCTTTTTTAGGATGTTCACTGCGCTCTGTGCACGTTTTGGCACGTCGTTGAACCCCGCATCAGGTGCTTCTTCTCCAATTAAGTTCAGTGCTCTCGCAATCATGACCGCTGCGTCTGCCCGTTTAATCTGGTCAGTGATGCCAAATTCTGAATCTGAAAGACCGTTTGTAATATGTTCTTTCACTAAATAATCTACGGCCAGCTCATATCTTACGGATACATCTTTAAATGTGAACGCCGAAGCCGTCGGCACAGTTGAAGAAATAACCGCGGCCGCTGCAGCTGCTGCAAATACCTTACGGAAACGTGTGGAATAATGACTCATTTATAAAACTCCTTCATATGTAGTAATCTTGATGTTAGATTAGTAGATTCTACAGGGTTGATTACCTTACACAATAAATTTTACTAATCTGGTATGAAACACCATTGGCAATTTTATCATAAAAATAGGCGAATATTACCTCATTGATTATTGGTAATTTAACCCTACTAAGTACGAACCGACTAGTCCACTTATCCCAGCCTAAATTCAGAGAAAGATCAGTAGTCATTTAGAAGATGTCACTTGAACATTGGAACACCAGGCAAGCATTCCTACCCCTTCCAAAAATACCATTTTTTTCTGATAGCTAATTTAACATAAATGAAATATTATCAATCTGTTAGTAACATATTTTGAGAGGGGAAACACCATTTGAAAGCATTTAAACTATTACTTTGCTTGGGGTTGGCATTCATTGCTTTACCTTTACAATCGGCTTTTGCTGCTGGAGGAAAGACGATTGATCACTACATTCCTATGGACATCGATGAGGAACACTGGGCATGGGAAGAAATCAATGATTTCATCAATGCTGATATCATTGACGGGTATATGGATGAAGACATGAATATGACTGTGAAGCCCAATGACAATATCACTAGGGCACAGTTTACAAAAATCCTCGTAAACGCACTGTCACTGGAAGCAAATGGGCCAGCGAAGAAATTCAGCGATGTTAAATCGTCAGCTTGGTACTATGAGTATGTAAATACGGCGAGCAGCCTTGGAATCATTAACGGAAACACAAATGGAACATTTTCACCAAATAACAATATCACAAGAGATCAAATGACGAAGATGATTGTGCTTGCCTTTGAGAAAACGGTTCCATTCCAGAACTCGGCTACTCAGAAATTCTCTGATGTCAGCAAGGATTATTGGGCATTTGACTACATCAACAAAGCTTCTAACGCAGAAATTGTGAAAGGGTTTGGAACGACTTTCAAACCACTCAATCTAGCAACTAGAGCACAGGCAATCGTCATGATTCACCGGGGATTAAACAAGGAGCAATCCAATCTTCCTGCTGAAGAAGACGTAAAAGGGTTCCTTAAAGATCACATCCTTAAGGAGAACAGCCTGATGGAGACTAATGCATCTGATGAACTGATGGCACTCTATGAAGAAAACGGCACAGGATACTACCTGACAGAAGCAAGGGATCTTGGCGGAATCTACTTCCCTGCTGATGAAGGATACACAGTCGAAATTGATGATTCGAAGCTTTCACTCAGTATCCTATCCAGCTCTGACCGCTTCCTTACTGTAGAAGCTACTGGAATGGTCGGAAGATTCACTTATAAGAGCGATGACTTCAACATGGACTTTACGTCTAAAATGGATGGATCCTATAACCTGAAGCTCGATTCAAAAAGCGGAAAATGGAAGATCTACAACTATACCCCTTACTTCGACGAAGAGCAGTTTGAGGAATAGGTGGGACAGAGGGATAATTCCCATGTCCCATTAAGAAAGAAGACGGAGGAACCTATTCCTTCGTCTTTTTCATATTAATCCATTTTGGAGAAGGGGACCTGTCCCTATGTCCCTGTTTTAGTATTCTGCCCATTTCCTAATCTTCTTCACAACAATTTCTCCTACATTCATAAGTGAAATAATGATATTAAATGGAACGGCTATGATCCAACCACCTGCACAAAACATTCCGTAAATCATTGTTTTTTCAAATATTGACCAAGGTGCGTCGTTTATATTCAACACTGTATAAAAAATAAATCCCATAATAACTAGACTCCAAAAACTTAAAGACAAATCTATTATTGAGAAGATAAAGAAAAACAAAAGCAAAGATAAACATAAAATAACATGAATTAAACCAATATAATCAATTAATGAATGTAGTTCCTCTATCATTATTACAACCCCTTAATATGTATTATGAACTTCACGATTCAGGCACCTTAACTCCATTAGCTTATTAATCTATTCCCTGCCTCTTCGTAGTCAAGTCTGTCCTAAGTCATTCATCAATAGTAAAAACCTCCTAATATTATAACAGAATATGGTATCCGCATGAAGGAGCATTCTAAGACAGAATAATGAACATAACTCTAAGGAGTACGGGGACGGTTCTTTCGTTTCTGATATAAAGGGACATCTCTTCTCCTAAAACACCCAGAATAAAACAAAAATAAGTAACAGAACCGTCCGCACGCCCTCCCTACAATACTTTTACAATATTTTCATATTCCATTAACAATCGGTCTTTAGTATGAATATTGACAAAATATTTATATATAGGAGGAAAATGTATGAATCACCGGTTTAGTAAGGTTTTTTCTTTTGGCCTCTGTGCCTCTCTTGTGTTCACTACCTTCGCTCCAGCTATTAAGACAAAAGCTGCAGCCCCCGTGTCAGATCTGCTTATAACTGAAGTCGTTCCAGATATCCTTGGGGCGGAGGACTATGAGTACTTCGAGATTCATAATCCGACAAATGCACCTTTGGATCTATCAAACTATTACGTTTCCTACATATATACAGATGGATCTCATTCTGATGTAGAACTGACTGTTCCAAGTTACAGCGTTCCCGAGAACGAAACGGTCGCATTATGGTTTAATAAATCCGGAAAGACGAAGGATGACTTTCGAACCCACTATGCTTCTACTATAGAGGATGACCATTTACTAGAATTCTCTGGGGATGGCTTTACCGGCATGGCCAATGGGGGAGAAAGAGGAATCACCCTTTCGAATGCTAACCGGGAACCGCTATCCACTGCCAGCTACCTTGGAGATGAAGTATCTGAAGATCTCGGAAAAGAATTCAAACATGATCCAAATTCACCTGCCATGGCGACATTCCGAACCAATTCCACACCGAGTCCAGGCATCATTGACGTCGAACAAATCAACCTATCTCAACCAGACCAACCCAACCAACCACCAGTGATTACCCACCAGCCAGTAACGTCTGTTGATGACAATCAAAATCTATCCATCAACGTCCAAATTGAAGATGATCAAGACCTGCTGACAGCAACCGTTCATTACCAAACAAACGACGCTCTTCCACCGAAGTCTATGCAACTAACGAGCAATGGAAATCAAACATACTCTGCAGAAATTCCGGCTGAAGACTATTTAGGCTCAAGTCTAAGCTACTACATCGAAGTCAAAGATGGAACAAATACCGTTACATATCCAACCGACACCCAAACTCCATTCGAAGTAAGCATCAATCAAACAGAGGAGTTCGACGCACAGGCAGCACCCAAGCTTCTCATCACCGAGCTAACGCCGAACTCATCTAACGTCGGCTCCAAAGACGGCTTTGAATTTATCGAAGTCTATAACAATACCAATCAGGAAATCAATATGAAAGAGTACAAGCTCATCTACCATACTCCGTCATCCGGGACGAGCGAAGATTGGGATATAACAGAAGATAAAGTGGTTCCGGCTCAATCGTCATTCGTCGTCTGGGTCAAAAATGGCGCAAATGCCGACTCGACATTAGAAGACTTTAACGCCAATTACGGGACAAGCTTATCAGAAGCGGAAATCACGACCGTGGAAGATGACGGGATGTCCAATAGCGCGGAAAAGACATTGAAGATCGCGGACGACCTCGGGGTTGAATTCTCTGAAGCGACCTATGTGGCAACCGATGTGAAAGAGGACAGCGGCGTTACCTATAAATATCCGCTGACAGGAAATAAAATGGTGAACGTCGGATCCTCCATTAAAGCAAACCCTGGTATGACGTTGGAGGGGCAGGTCCCATCACAACCGGTACAGGCAGGAGATGATGCCGAAGCACCGGTCATCACCCATACTCCACTGACCGAAATCACAGGTGGTCAGGATGTAACCGTCCAGACCGAGGTCACGGACAATCAAGAGATCCAGGCAGTTTCCCTATCGTACCGCACAGATGCAGATAGCCCTTGGACCTCAACACCCATGACACTGAAAAAAGGTTCAACCTACGAAGCGACGATTTCAAAAGAAGCTCTCCGTTCCGAGGAGCTTCAATATAAAATCGAGGCAACCGACGGTGTCAATAAAGTGTCTACCGATACGTACACCGCCACTATCAAAAAAGCGGAATACGACGCTCAAATGGTCCCCACTCTTTTAGTGACAGAGGTGGTTCCAGACTCTGATAATGTAAACGGCCTCGATGGCTATGAGTTCATCGAAATCTATAATAACTCCGACAAGGATATCAATTTCAAAGATTATAAAATCCGCTACCGCTATCCTATGGACGGGCCGGAAGCCGATCTTACCTGGCCGGGTGAAAAAGAAGATATCACCATTCCATCCGGGGAAACCCTCGTTTTTTGGATTATCAATAAAGGAAATGGCGACAAAACCGTGGCTGATTTCAACGAGAATTACCAATCTCAGCTTGTAGAAAATCAAAACATCGTCAAGGTCCATTCTGACGGGATGGCCAACGGCAGCAACCGGGGGATCGTGATTGCAACGAATACGGGAAAAGAAATAGCAACTTCCTACTATAATGACGTCCCGAATGTAGACGATACAGCAGCGAACAAAGGAATCCTGTACGCATTCCCGACCAACGGAAAGAACGAAATGGTGAAAGTCAGCTCAGGCACGGAGGCAGCGACACCCGGGACTGCCACTCCAACGCAGGTTCCACAGGAAAAAGTAAAGCTTCCGGACGATACTCAAGATCCCACTCTTGAAGACGTAACCAATGTACGGGAAGTGGAAGAAAAAGGATCACTCCAACTACTGTTCGATGCCAAAGACAATATCGGCGTCAAAACCGTAAAACTATTTTATAAAGATAACGAACAGTCTAGCTACCGCTCTGTCAACCTGATGGAAAACTATGATGATTCACTCTATCACCATACGATTTATTTACCAGAATTAATGGGCAAAAAGTCGTTGGAATACTATGTGCAAGTGTCAGACGGAACCAACAGCATTGAAACCGACAAGAAAACGATCTCAATCCTGGGAGATGAAGAGAACGCAGGATTGCGCTTAAATATGAAAGATCAAGCCATCGTCAGCAAGGACACGATCGTGGCAGCCACCTCTTCCCCATCTTCATATGAAGATATCTCTTTAAAAATAGGGAATAAGGATGTCACGAACGATACCTACAAAGCACTCGAAAAACCTGCCTACTTCTCGTTTGAAGTGAAAAAGACCAACTTATTTTTCAAAAACGGTGTGACCATGGATGATCAAGTGCTCTCCATCTTTGATGATACGATCAACTCCTATGTCACCATGAGTGTGCCCATTCAACCGAATCAGATCAGCTCTGAAAAGGACACGGTCATTTCGATCCGATCGGGTACCAAGGTCTCTCCTTTTGATACGACGTCTGAAGAGAACAGAGACGACTTTTACATTAAAAATGTCCGTCTCGTCCTGAGCGATGGAACGATCATTTATGACCCGAAATACGATGAGATCGAACAGGAATTGACCGTGGGGGACGGCGGATCGGCAACACCGACCTATGACTTCTCCTTCAACATTCCTGAAGAAAAGTTTATTTCGAAAGCATATAAATGGGATACGTCAACGGCGAAGGAAGGAGAAAATACGATCACCGCAACCGAAGGAACGAATTCGATTTCTTCCAACATAATCGTGGATAATTCCGCTCCGACTATCGAGCCGACGGTAACCGATAAAAAAGACTACAAAGGTCCATTCACCCTAAATGCAGCGGTTGAGGATGAGTTCTCAGGTGTAACGGAAATGATAGCCACTCTTGACGGCAAGGAGATCACGCTTCCTTACGAAACCTCTTCTGCCAAGCTATCTGCCGGTAAGCATACGTTTGACGTTACAGCAAAAGATATCGTCGGGAACGAAGCAAAGAAAACGGTGACCTTTACCGTCGTCGATGAGCATCCTACGACACCAAAAGCACTAAATCCCGGGCCGAACGCAACTGGAATAGGGAATAACACGAAGCTTTCGGTTGAAGTGAAAGATCCTACGAACGACGAGCTCAATGTCGAGTTTTACCAAGGATTTCACTACAAACCATCCGATGCCGAAGTGAAGGTAGTGTCCCATGCTGCGGACACCGAGCCTCCACTCACTCTTGAGATGGACGGAGAAATTGCAGCATCAGATGAAGATATCCAAAAGGTCAGTGACCTTGATGGAGAGTTCATGACGACCACTTCCACTACCAAGTTCCCTTATCAACGCTTTGAAGTCAGTGTTGATTCGACAGTATCTGATAAGGATACCGTGAAACTGAAATGGGACGGAAAATCAATGGCCGGCCGTAAAGTATCCATGTATGTATGGAACTTTGCCGATTCCAAATGGGATATGCAGCAATGGAAGGTCGCCAGGGAAGAGAATTTCTCTTTAGAAGCAGAAATACAAGGATCAGACTACCTGAAAGATCATAAAGTCCAAGTCCTCATCCAGGATGAAGTGGCACCGGAAGCTTCCTCTGACTATACGATGGTCTGGATGTCGGATACCCAATATTATTCTGAAAGCTACCCTCATATTTACAAAAAGATGGTGGACTGGGTTGCTGCAAACAAAGAATCGTTAAACATCCCTTATGTCTTCCACACAGGTGACCTGGTGGATGAAGCAGACGATCCACAGCAGTGGGCCTATGCGGATGAATATATGAAAGTGCTGGAAGACGCAGACATACCATATGGTGTACTTGCAGGAAATCACGACGTTGATCACAAAACAAATGACTACACTCAATACTCCAAGTACTTCGGGGAGGATCGCTTCAACAAGCAGCCTTATTACGGCGAATCATACAAAGACAACCGCGGTCACTATGATCTCGTCAGTGCGAACGGCAATGATTTCATCATGATGTACATGGGGTGGGGAATCGAACAGGAAGATATCGATTGGATGAACAAGGTGTTACAAGAACACCCTGATCGTATGGCAATCCTTAGTTTCCATGAGTACCTGTTAGTATCCGGAAACCGCAGCCCCCTCGGGAATGACATTTTCGAACAGGTTGTGAAGCCAAATAAAAATGTCATCGCAGCCTTCAGCGGTCATTACCATGATAGCGAAACATTAGTCGATGAAATCGATGATGATGGCGACGGCAATCCAGATCGGAAAGTGTATCAAATGTTAGCCGATTATCAAGGAGGACCAGAAGGCGGACAAGGCTACATGAGACTCCTCCATGTCAATCAAGCCGACAATAAGATCTATGTGAAGACCTACTCACCGTACCTGGATGATTATAACTACTACAACACGGACCAATATCCAGGAAAAGACGAATTTGTCATCGACCTCCCGCTTCAACCGCAAAGTAAAGAAGTGTCTACGGATCGATTTGAAGTGAATGTCTATACAGAGAATCAAATCGGAAAGACAGTCACTGCCGTGGATCATAAGGCAGAAGTGGACTGGAATGGTTTAAAGAAGGATCAGCAGTATGGCTGGTATGTGAAAGCAGGAGATGAATTCGGCGGAGAAGTGAGGTCGGATGTGTGGACGTTTACTACCGGGGAAAATGATCCTGGACAACCTCCTGTGGAAAATCCTGAACCACCGACACCAGGTGATGTGGATAAAATCACTGTAACTAAGGATCAATTTGTCGAAACAGATTCGACTCTTGAACTGAACGTTCCGAAAGACTTATCAGGTGCAACGTTTAAGCTTTCACCTGATATGCAAACATTTTTGAAAAACAGTAAAAAGGACGTAACGATACGTGTTGATGGCGCTGCCATCACGGTTCCAAAGGAAACATTTGCCCTAGCGAAGGCATCTTCTGACTTAAATATGACCATTACGTTTGAAAAACCAGAAGACGGTGCCAAATTCCTAACGAATATTTTGAACGTAGAATTCAGTGATCCAGCATTAAATACCATGATGGAGAAACCATTTACCGTTTCACTCCCTCTTCCGAATAACGTCTCGACTGCAAGTGAAAAAGCCATTTTTGGAGTAAGCTTGAATAAAAAATCAGGAAAGTGGCAATTTGCAGGTGGCGAAAGAGTCGGGAACAACTGGATCATGAAAGCGAAGCAGCTTACATCCTTCACAGTGCTTGAAAACAGTAAATCGTTTAAAGATATTCAAAGCCATTGGGCTAAGACAGAAATCGAACACCTAGCTTCCAGACTCATCATACAAGGGAAAACAGAGACTGCATTCTTACCGGATCATTCTGTCACCCGTGCAGAGTTTGCTGTATTACTAGCCCGTATGCTCAATGTACAAACGGATGAATTAAATGGAACATTCAAAGATGTGTCCGCGCAACAATCCTGGTCCGCAGCCTACATCGAAGCGTCACACCGCATGGGCATCATTAACGGATTCCCGGATGGCACATTCCGACCAGGACAAAACATCACACGCCAGGAAATGGTAGCCATGATCGTACGGGCCATGAAAGTTGAAGACCCGGAAGTGTTGGAGCAGACAGAAATTCTTGAGAAATTTAAAGACGAAAGCCAATTCAGCTCCAAGTTCACTAAAGAAATCTACCAAGCATCAGGGGCAGGGCTCATCAAAGGACGAAGCAACGGAGACTTTGACCCACTGGCAAACTCCACCAGAGCAGAAACGAGTGTGATTTTGTATCGTCTGTTGAATAAATAAGACGGGGCACGGGGGCTTGCCTCCTGTCCGACCAAGTCAAGATAGAAGACGAAGGACATGGTCCTTCGTCTTCCTTTTATGTTATAACGGAGGGACTTGCCCCTCCTCCCACAACTGAATAAAAGAAATGATATCTCATTCCGTCCTAATACTAGCAAAATGCGAGAATGCCTGTCCCCTTGTTCCAATGCCTTTCATCTCTCTTAAATATATTTTTACAAATTGTAGAAAATCCTTACTTTATGTAATATACTGAATGAAAATGACCAATTGAAAGTTTACTAGATATCCTATTCTTACAAAGGAGCACCTATTTTAATGATCACATTATCTCTGATAATCGTCCTCTTAACGTCCATCATGACGTATATAGGGGTCAAATTCATTATCCCTTTCGCCATCAAAATTAATTTCGTAGATAACCCAAACAATCGAAAAGTACATAAGAAACCTCTGCCAATGCTGGCAGGAGCTGTGTTTACCGTCATTACTCTCATTGGCATCTTATTATTAAGATGGCTTGACTATTTACCTATGAGTCTGACCATTGCCTTACTCCTGGCGGTTGTCATGCTTAGCACCATCGGCTTCATCGATGACTACTATAAAACAAAATCAAAGGAATTCTCTCCATTCCCAAGGCTGCTGGTTCAGATTATCGCTGCCTTCCTGATCGTTCAATTCGGGGACTATGTGTCACAGATTGATATTCCTGTTTTAGGATATATGGAGCTTTCACCTGTACTTGGTAAGCTGTTCACCATGGTGTGGATCATCTTCATCATTAATGTCATTAATTTCATGGATGGCCTGGACGGATTGGCAGGCGGTATGGCCGGGATTTTCGCATTCACGTTCCTCATCACGTCCATCTTGATGAATCAACCGGTTTCCGCTCTACTCTCTGCACTGATGTTAGGAGTCGCGATCGGATACTTACCTCATAACTTTTTCCCTGCGAAGATCATTATGGGGGATACGGGGTCAACCCTATTCGGTTTCATGATCGGGGCCATTTCGATCATCGGGGCCATGAAGACGATCACGGTCATCACCATCAATATTCCTTTATTGATACTGGCAATTCCAATCTTTGATACTCTGTTTGTCTTCTTAAAAAGAATCCAGCAGGGCCGATCAATCTTTCATGCGGATAAATTGCATTTGCACCATCGACTGCTGAGCTACGGACTGTCGCAGGTCCAGGCCGTGATGATTATCTATTTACTATGTATCACGACCAGTGCTTCTGCTATTTTTATATTGATGTCTATTCATTTTTAAGTTGTTCGGCAAACGCCAAAAAGAGACGAAGGAAATCCTTTCGTCTCTTTCTTTTGGGCGAGAGTGCCTGTCCTGCTACCGCATCTTCAATCTCCAATTAATCTCTTTCATGTCAAATTCCCGATATCCCTGCATTTCTCCCCACTCCCTCATCTGCAAATGATCCGGATGGGAGGAGTCTTGAATGATGGTAAGAAAGTGATCAAAGCCAGGTTCTCCCCCGACATCCTCAGGCGGTGCGTCGCCTTCTCCGTCGATACAGACGGAATAATTGACTGTGGATTCATGGAGGACCTGTTCCACTTCAATGGTATGCTCCCATCCATCCCCAAAGTCATAGGTATAAACGATTTGGGCCGGCAGATATGGTGTTACTTTTTGGCCGGTTTCCATTTCCAACGGGATGTCCCCTTCATAGGAGAACGCCTCCTCATCACAAACCAATTGCAGGCTCTGCTTCAGGGACCCGTCCTCCCCTTTCTTATAAATCGTAAAATCATGGAGGTGGCTGTCGTGCCATGAAAACGCTGTTTGCAGAACCCGGTGCAGTTCGGTAAATGAAATGTTCGCCGGCACCTTGATCCTCCTCCAAATGGAGTGCTGCTCAAGTTCAAGGGTTGCCTTAAGGACAAGAGCTTCTCTGTCGAAAACAGACTCACCGGAGATTTCCTTCAAGTCCTCATACATCGCTTCATTGGGGTGAAAATAACTATTCTTCCCGTCTCCGACCAAGAGCGAACTGATCCACTTACTCATCTCCACCTGAACAATCGAATTGGGATCCCAATATTTTTCACCAAAGTGTACGGATTCGCAGGCTTTATTCAACCTGGCAACCAGCTTTCGATCCTTGGTTTTCGCAAAAGTAAGCTCAGTGGTCGCCTCCAGATAGTCTTCAATGATCTCTTCCTTGATGGATTCAGCTTGAAACACTTCACGAATCGCTTGCACAATCAGTTGATGAATGTTCTTTTTATCCTTCGCTTTCATCCCATAAAGGACAATGGCGTAACGGTTTTGATCATTAACAAGCACCGTGAACTTATGCCTGCCGATTTTCATAAAATTGGCGTGCCACGCTTCCAAAGAAGCCACTTCCTCAACCTCTTTGACCGGCATAATCTTCAACTCGTCAAGAAGCTTCTTGGTACATTGTATCAGCATAGGGACTCTCCTTTCCTTCATGAGATATCGCCTTAAGAGCATTTACGAAAAGCTCCTTTGCGATATCTCAAATAGACACTGACTTCCTACATATTATCTAAACATTTGTTTACATATATGAAAAGCATAATACCAGTCATCCCTATAGGTAATCAAATGTTTGTTTAATTTCATGGGAAAGGTTCTCCTGGTTCTTCCTTTGACCATATAGGCGTATAATCAAAAAGAAAAAATAAGCAAAAAAAGGGAGGACTACTCATGGGAAAAGAAAAGAAAGATCTTTTAGAAGAATTAAAGAAGAAGGATGCGGATTTTGACAAAGAAATGGAGGTATACGATAAGGAAATAGAGGTACTAAAGACAAATCTATCAAAGGATAAGGAATAGGTGTGGATTTCCCCCTTTGTCACCTGTTCAGTGAGAGAGCCGGGGAGGCTCTTCTAGGCTCTTCTCACTCTATCTTAATCCCCTGAAATAAGGAATCAGAAAATACATCCTCACTACCCAACTTCTTTTACTAAAAAAGAGTTTATTTTACATTTTATGGGTATATCATCTACATAAAACTTCAAATAAATGCCAATAAACCTGGAACGCATCCTGCAAAATGTGTTTAGTGGACCTTTTCTTTAGAATTGCCGTAGAATGAGCGATTAGTGAGTTATTCGGCCATTCCAGCTCCGAGATAAGGAACGCTGTCATCAGTTGGTTTAACTAGGAGGAAATGATGTTTTGGCATATAGAAGACACGATTGAAGTTATTGAAATAGGAGTCGGGATGATTTTGTCCACCCAATTTGCTTACGGCTGTACAATAGTACTCTTAGAAAAAACAATGTTAGGTTTCTACGAGCTTTCGATATACACCCCACCCACTACCATATTTCAAAAAATAACTAACACATTCCAAAAAGGGTTGTTGGGTTCAGGGTATTTTATTTATACGAAAATCGGGAAATTTAATTGGTTCGTGCGAAAGATTTTATTCCTAATTGCACTGGCTGTCCAAGGAATTCTCTCAATGACGTTATATTATATAATATCCGGGCTGCTGGAAGGTATTTTTTTATAATGGAGCAAAACAGGGGGCTTTGGAAAGGGTACCTCCTACTACATAGTATCGAATGACTATACTATTATGAACTTGCTGGTTGCCATTTAACAAAGGAAGCACAGGGATGCCTCCCCGTGCTTCCGAATGTGATCACTGGGATGGCGGCCCTTCCCCTTCCCCATACGTCACCACAAAGCCATTCTCATCAACCCGTATCAATCCATACCCCTCCAGCCTCTTCAGACACTCCTTAATCCACTCAATCGAATACCAATCTAACTTCTTCCCGTTGTAATACCACATCGATTCACTCATGTCCCGAAGCATTCTCCCATTCCTGTGAATATATGTACCATCCTGGCCTGCACGAAGCAGAATCCACATATACACCCGCAAGTCCGCAGGGTTTCGAAACACCTCATGATCCACCATTTCATCCTTTATCCAAACTGTTTGTTCCATTTCCATCTCCTCCTTCACCCTTTATATATAAACATCCGGTTCAAAAGGACACCATAGAACAAACTTTTTTCATTCATTTTCGTTTTACATCACAACACCAGCCCCACGCTCCCGGAATGCTTCAAGCTCCGCCATCAACTTCGCCTTCTCCACCTCAAATTCTACGTCTAACGATTCATCCGGTACTTCAACGAACCCCTCTTCCGTAAACCAATCCGGCAGCATTTCCGTCCGTACCGGTTTCCGTCCGGCACGACCAATGGTTTTTTTATACGGTTTGACCTGCTTTTCTTTCTCCCTGGCATCTTTCACATTCCGCACCTGCAGCAGCTCCCACTTCACAAGGATCGCATCCACATAGCTCCAATAATGCTTCCCCCGTTCAACCGCTCTTTTCAAGGCTTCTACAACCAGACTGCCCGATAGGCTATCACACCAGGACTTGATTTTCCCCTGCATATAAGACCCCAGCCTGCCGAATTCATTTTCTTTAAAAAAAGTAACGGGACACTCGCCTGCGCGTTGTTGTTGTTCATTCTTTTCTGAAGGATTCTTTGAAGTACTCTCTGTATACGTCCCCCCCATCCATCTCTAGAGCCCCCACCTCTTGACGGGGGTGGCCATCCTTTGAAATGGATGGGCTGGTACGTTCCGGCGTAACAGGTGGGCAAATGGAAGTGAGCTCACTCACGTTACACCGCTCCTCCATCACCCGTTTCACATTCTCTGCCACTGGCTGCACATACATCACATTGCTTAAAATGATACTGGATGACGAGATAGTCCTGAACTCACGGATAAGCAAATGGTGATCCACAAGAAAATCAATCGCATCCTTCACCTGGCGCTTCGTAAATCCGTATGTATCGGCAAAAGCCTGATAGCTCTTCTGCAGCATATCCCCCTTGAATTTCGTCCTGGCACCGGTGATCATCCTGCTGTCATCCCGGATTAACGTCGGCCGATACCAATACACAATATCCGCAAGTAAGGTAATTGCCACAAAGTGTGCCTTCCCGCTTGAAAACGTAATGTTCTTATACCATAAATGAGGAACGATATTCCCCACAATATCCAATTCACCGATTCGATCCGCCACTTTACAACCTGATTTCATATTCTCTTCCACCCTTCTCGTCTATTCATGTTTTAAATAGGTTGGAAAAATGAAAAAGGACACCCTCGGAAAACTTTTTCAAAAAAATCTCTCAATCTCGGAAAGATTATCGATATCCTCTAACGGGTATATTTGCTTATAGAGAAAAAATAGAAAGGATGATTCTGTGCTAACAACGATTTCGTGGATTTTTCTGGGGATAGGACTGTTATCTTCCCTCATTATATTAGTGGATGTGGTCAAGCATCCGCAGAAGATGAAAATCATGAATGTAGTGTGGCCGATCAACGGGTGGTTCTTCGGTCCGATAGCTCTGTGGACGTATTTTAAGTGGGGACGGGTGAAAGCGAAGGATTTAGAGAAGGAAGACAATCGCGGCCATGGGGCCAAGGTATTCGTCTCCACTAGCCACTGCTCGGCAGGCTGCTCTTTCGGTGACGCGGTCGGTGTTCCGATCGTCGCCATGACCGGTCTCATGATTGCCGGTACTACTTTATTTGCTCATTATACGGTGGAATTCATTCTCGCATATTTATTCGGTATCATCTTTCAATTCTATGCGATTTATCCTATGAACAAGGAGGATGGAAAGCTCAACGCCTTCAAACAGGCAATCAAAGCCGACTCCCTTTCCCTGATCGCCTTTGAAGTAGGGATGTTCGGATGGATGGCCGTTGTGCATTATCTGTTATTCACTCAACCGCCGAAACCTACCGAACCTGCGTATTGGTTCATGATGCAAATTGCGATGATATTAGGGTTTCTGACGAGTTATCCGGCGAATCAGTGGTTGATTAAGAAGGGGTTGAAGGAAGCGATGTAGGGGTAGTGAGAACATTTTAGCTCAGGCACCTCGGAAAGAGCTACCTTTAGAGCATTCTTTTAACCAGTTTCCTTGTCTTTTTTAAATTGAAAATTTTTCCTTTCCTTATAAAATAGTATACAATGTATGTATTAAGGTATATACATATACTAAGGGGGAGTACAGAGTTGGTATTTGATTGGGATCACCATAACGAAAAAAAGGTCAGGGCACACGAAATAGAACCCGGAGAAGCAGAACAATCATTTTTTGATCCTGACAGAGTCCCTCTAGATGCTCACACAGCAAGAAAGAAATTAGTTGGGATGACGGAAGATGGGCGTATACTAACTGTCATCTATGAGAAGAAGAATAAAATGATACGAGTTGTTACGGGATGGGATTCTTCTGAATGGGAAAGGAAATCTTATTATAAAAGAAGGAGGAAATAACATGAGCTTAAATACATTTAATGAGGACAGAGATGAAATGGGCAGAATGATTATTGATGATCCAAATCTGATACCAAAACACATGACAGAAGAAGAAGAACATCAGTTTTGGGAGAAACATGCCATGAGTGAGCGTTTATTGGAAGAAAGCATAATGGTAGAAGACGATGAGGATTTACCACCTCCAAGAAAAGCATCTACTCAGCCAATTAGTATCAGAATTGAAAGCGACCTACTTCTTCGTTTGCAGCATTTAGCTGAATTAAAGAACATTCCTTACCAAACCCTTCTAAAGCAATTTGTAACAGAACGAGTATATGAAGAAGAAAAAAGAGAAAAGGTTTACTAAAAAGCAGATGCTATAAGCTTCTGCTTTATTTATGTTCACAGTAAATATCCGGTCATGTTAGCTTAATTATCAGACGGTACTGGATCTCTCACCCTAAATGAGTAATCAGACATAATCCAGGGTCCATACAGTCATGTTATAAGAACAACGGGGCCGTCTCCCCTACAACTCCCTCCTCACCCTCTTCACAAACTCCTCCACCCTCCGCGAAGGAACCCTATCCTTCCTTCTGATCCATGCAAGATGAAGGGCTTCACTCCCCGCCCCTTCAATCTCCACCGGAATAATCGGTTGATTCGTATAAGGAGCAAGGGTCCGGAACGAATAATCCATCCCAAGGGTCACCGCCACCCCGCTTTGAACCGCCCTCTTAATCGCCTCCGTATTATTCGTGGTAAACAGAATATCAATGGGTCCAAACGGCGATAAGGTATCGTGGGCAAATTGTTTAATATAGTCATCGTTATACAGAACAAAAGTCTCCCCAATCAGTTGCTGTGGGGTGAGCTGGTCAAACGCGGCCAGCGGGGAATGTTCGTGAACGCCGGCCACCATTTTCCCTTCCAGGAGCTCCTCTGCCACCAGTTCGTGATGTTGAACAGCGAACGACTCAGAGGTTAAAATCAGTCCAATATCCAATTCGTTATTCTCGACGCTCTCAACAATTTTCACCGGTCCCATTTCATATATTTCTACCTTCACGTTCGGGTAATCAGTCTTATACGCTGATACCGTATCAATCAGAAGGTTGATGGGACCAGGGATCATGCCGATTTTCAGCTCACCCGTCAGTGTATCCGAGCATCGGTTCGCTTCTTCCTTCAGTTCGCCTATTGCCGCCAGTACTTTTTCCGCTTTCTCGATGATATTCTTACCCTCTGCTGTCAATGCGGTACCCTGACGATTCCGGGTGAAAATCTGTACTCCCAACTCCTGTTCCAACTTGCTGATGGACTGGCTCACGGCTGACGCGCTCACATGCAAATGGTCCGCCGCCTTCGTAAGCGCCCCTGCCCTTGCCACCTCTGCCACATGCTCCAACTGTTCAATATTCAAGGTCCGTCCCTCCTTAAGTAATACTTAACTAAATGTTAGTTTTATTAAATTATAATAAATTTATGTGAATGTTAAAATAAATTCAGATGTTAAAATAAGGAGGAAATACACATGACGAAAAGAGTGGCGGTCATTACAGGCGGGGCAAGCGGAATTGGACGGGAAACCGGTCTGAAGTTTGCCCGTAAAGGAGACCGGGTTGTCGTTGCGGACTTCAATGAAGAATTGGGGAATGAAACGGTCGAAATGATCCGTTCTGCGGGCGGCGAAGCCATCTTCATTAAAACGGACGTGTCCAACCATGAGGACGTAACCAGCTTAGTAGAGAAAACCGTCGAAGAATACGGAAGAATCGACATCATGTTCAACAATGCCGGAATCGGGTCACCTACCCCTGTACTCGACATGAACATGGATGCCTACCACAGAATCATCAATATCAACCAGCACGGTGTCGCATACGGTATCATCGCTGCGGCGAAAAAGATGAAAGAACTGAACATCAAAGGCGTCATCATCAACACCACCTCCGTATTCGGGGTACTCGCTTCACCTAACACCTTCGCCTACCACGCCACAAAAGGAGCCGTCAACATGATGACCAAATCAGCGGCATTGGAACTGGCTCCATACGGCATCCGTGTCGTCGGCATCGCACCGGGAGTCGTGGACACCCCGATCATTCAAGGCTATAAAGACCACGGCATCATTGATTCCATGAAAGCGAAAGTAATGGGGAACAAACTCACACAGCCAAAGCAACTGGCTAATGCGGTTTATCTTCTTTCGTTAGAGGAAGCGGATGCGATTAATGGTAGTGTTGTGATGGCGGATGAGGGGTATGCTTCGTTTAAATAATGGTTGGGACGAGTGGGACTATCCCTCAAGTCCCACTCCCAGATCAAAAAGGCAAGGGATCATTTCCTACTGGGAGTTTGATCCTAATATACTTGGAGATTAAGTGTATTTTGAAAAAGGATGAACTTATGGTCCCGTGCCACAAGTAACTTCATAATGATCCTTACCAGTTTTTTGGGCATAACATGTAGAAGGACTCATGCCGGTTTCACTCTTCCAAGCGTTCCACACAACACTGTATCTTTCACCATACTGTTGATCTTTATAATCATCATCCGAAATGAAGGAGAAGAAGCTTTGGTAAGTATATCCTTCACTGTAAATATAATTTCTTATGGCACTTCGTGGTGAGTCATCATTATGTACTACTGGGGCAAGGAGTGGAAGAGAAATAGCTAAGATTAATAATACGCCAAAAATGATAAGTAAACCTTTTTTCCAAAAGAACCTTTTCATAAAACACCAACCTATCATGGTTAATTATTCCACTTTCAATATAACTGAAAGGCCAATGAAAATACATTGGCCTTTCGTACTACTTATTACTTAATGTCAGAAAGGTATCGAACTCCGCCTTCTACGGAAGTGAAGAATTCCCTTGTTACATTTAATCTGTTTGTTGAATGATAGCTTACTAAAATTTTTGGATTTGCAAACGCTGTAACGATTGCGGTATGATCCATCCAACCGTCTGGACTATTTAAGAAATATTTATTTCTATAATCATAGTGATACACATCTCCTAGGAAAGCATGAGCATAGTCGTCTGTAACCGTACTCATTAAAATCCCACCTGATTGACGAATATAATCCCTAAATGCCCCTGCATTAACCCATGCATCTGTATAAGCCTTCCAATCTGTGAAGTTAGGCATTCCACCGGCTTTAATAGACTGAGAAACAAAGTTTGTACAATCTTCTCCACTATAATACTTATAGCTTGCTGTGTTAGGACTCAAAGCGTATTTTCGAGCATACGCGGCTGCATTTGTTCCATAATAACTGTATGATGCTGCTGCTAAAGATGGACTATTTTGAAGTTCCATTTTTAGATCTTCTTTATCTTGGACTATTGAGATTGGTTCTTTATCTACTTCTTCTTGGTATCTTTCTAGAAATTTGTCTAACGTTAATGTATTATCCTTATTTTTTGCTTCTGCAGTATTGGAACTTAATTGTATATTATCTGGAGATTCCGCAATATTCTGAATACTAGTTTCGCTCATTTTACTAGTTTTATTCAATTGTGAAGAAGGAACTTTAATTTCTAACTTAATATCATCTCCAAGTTGTGTTAGAACATCCTGTCCTTCAAATTTAAAGCTTCGAATAACATATGCTTCCACATAAGATTTCCCTTGTTCATCTGTATATACTTCAAAATTTTGAATATCATATGTGAACTCTTGTAGTTTACGCTTATCTACTTCAGTAGTACCATAATAAATTAAAACTGCTTCATCGGTTTCTGTCAGCTTCGAAATATCTGAATTTAAGAGAGGATTACTTCCTTCAAAATCCTTCTTTTGTTGTTTAAGCATTTTATCTAAAGCTTTTTCACCAATTTTTTGTAGGTTCAATTGGTTTTCTGCTTTCTCAACTGGCTGACTGATTGTTGTGGACGCCATCGATAAAGATGGAATCCCTGTAACGATTAGTGGAACTGATAAAACTAACCCCACAATAAACTTCTTCATATAAAAACCCCTTTTGTCATTTTTTGTTAACGTTAACAACATTTACATCTTATCACAAAAATTGACAAATAAAATATTCTTCTAGTTATATTTTACTAAGTATAAAGTTTTAGGTTAGAAATCTTAGTTATTATGATTATCTTTAAAATCCTATGATGGGTTAGTTTATCTCAAGTGGGATTGGTTTTAAATTGTCAGCTATTTCTTGATACAATAACTAACAGGTGCTCATAAAAGAGACTTGATTCATGATAGCACTATCGATAATCGTGTTTTTTTCATCTTATATTCTAATTTTTACCAATCAAAAACAAGAAAAGGAGAGATACTCATGTCAAAGAACTTATTTGATCTAACCGGCAAGGTTGCAGCCATTACAGGGGCTACACGGGGGATCGGACGTTCAATGGCGTTGGCCCTGGCAGAAGCCGGAGCTGATATTGCCTTACTTCAAAGGAACCCGGAACAGACCGGTGTAAAAGAGGAAATCGAACATCTTGGTAGGAAATGCTCCATTATTGCTTGTGACCTTGAAAAGGTAGAAGAGGTGAAATCAGCGATACCCAATGTGGTTTCAACGTTTGGAAAGATTGATATTTTAGTAAACAACGCAGGTATTCAACGCCGGTCACCATCCGTCGATTTCCCTGAATCGGATTGGGATGATGTGCTGAATATTAATCTAAAAGTGGTCTGGCTATTATGTCAGGAAGCAGGCCGTCACATGGTGGCGCAAGGATCAGGCAAAATCATCAACACCGCTTCCCTGCTCTCGTACCAAGGAGGATTAACCGTCCCAGCGTATGCTGCAGCAAAGGGTGGAGTGGCCCAACTTACGAAAGCCCTCTCCAATGAATGGGCAAAAGAGGGGGTGAATGTGAACGCAATTGTTCCAGGATATATCGCTACTGATATGAATACTGCCTTAATTGACGACACGGTCAGAAGTAAACAGATTCTTGATCGAATTCCAGCAGACCGCTGGGGAGAACCGGATGATTTCAAGGGAACCGTCGTCTACTTGGCTTCGGCAGCTTCTAATTATGTTCATGGACATTTAGCAGCTGTTGATGGGGGATGGCTTGGGAGATAATCAGATGATTTGGTTTCAATTGGGACAGAGGGACAGGTGCTTTGTCCCGCAAACATATTAGAGACGAGGGGATAATATCTCCCTCGTCTCTTTTATTGTGAGGAAAGGTACACTATGTGAGGGAGAACGGACTGTCCCCTCCCCACACATATCTGTTAAAATATAAAAATACCCAGGAGGTGACCCCATGGACTATTCAGTAATCGGAACTAAAATCAGAGAATTAAGAAGAGCAGTCGGAATTACCCAAGGCGACCTGGCAGAAGGGATCTGCACCCAAGCGCTGATCAGCCGAATAGAAAAAGGGGACATCTATCCAAGTGCCACCGCTTTATATCAGATCTCTGTCAAACTGGGAGTGGACGTCAACTATTTCTTTGAAATTGGGACCACGCCTCGTCTTGATTACATCATGGAAGTGGAGAAACAACTGAGGTATTTGAGAGTGTATCGAAAATATGAAGAAATGATGGATTTAGTCAGGGTAGAAGAGAAAAATCCCCTTTTTTATAAAGACAATGACCATCTCCAGCTTCTTTATTGGCACAAAGGAATCTATCAATTTGAGGTAAAGCGGGATGCCGAAGCTGCCTTTTCCCTCTTCGATCGGGCCTATCAATTGACCGCGGATCAGAAAAAGGCCATGTCCGAGAGAGAAATGGAAATCCTTTCAAGCAATGGTGCTATTCTTTACTCTATGAAGCAATATGAAGAGGCCCTTCCTTACTATAAAAAAGTCATAGCCGCCATGAATACAACCGGCCAACTGCAGGATAAATCGATTAAAACCAAAATTTTTTACAGTACAGCCAGAGTTCTGACACGTTTGGGAGAACTTAAGGAGTCAACAGACTACTGTCTCAAAGCTATTAAGTGGTGTTTTGAAGAAGAACTTCTTTGGGGATTAGGTGAGCTTCATTATCAAATCGGCTACAACTTTGAGTTGAAAAAGGACTATGCACAGGCACTTCCTTACTTTCGACATGCCCTGCATATGTTTGAAATACGAAAAGATGAGCCTTACGTTTCCTTTCTCGTGCCAAAGATTGAGGAAATAGCCAAACAGATAGATCCAGCATGAACCCATACCATGGCCTATCCCTATTCGATAAAAAAGCCTATGGCGAATGGCAACCTGAGTTAAGAAGCAAACCCCCAAACCAGCTATATCAGATTCTTCAAACAAAAAAATGGCCCCACACAAAATGATGATACTACACAAATAAATATCTTTTTCATGCTTTCCACTCTTTATGGAAATGGGACAAGGGACCTGTCCCCGTGTCCCATCCATGCCTATATCCCTCTCTACCTCCATATAATAAAATATAAACGAAAAAAGGGCTGAGATAGAGGGACAGTTCTTCTGCTTTCCCCCTTGAAACACCTAAAAAGGAAGCAAGAGAACTGTCCCCTTGCTTCCCCCTACCTCTTCCGATACTTGTCCTCAATAATGCTATAATTTTCGTGATTGATTTTATCCCACTCTGTCTTCTTATAGTTAAGTCCTTTGAGTAGCTGATTGATCCAATCAGGATCATATTCCCTGAAGTATACCGATTTGGCCCATGCCTTCATTTCTTTATGTTCTGGATGCTTCTCATCACGATAGGCTTCAAGAAATTCATAGAAACCATGCAGCCCGCCTACATCTTCAGGAGGAGAGGTTTCTTCTCCTTCCAGTAGGGTTGGATATCCAAAGTAGTAATCATCGACAATCTCCTCAAGCTTAACGGAGAACTGCCAACCATCACCGAAATCATAGGCATAGTGGATTTGTCCATACTTCTCCAGGTAATCATCTATCTTTAAGCCGGTGGGCTTCCGTACTTCGATCTTGAGTCTTTCCAAGGCATTCTTCTCAAATTCCATCATTTCAGGCGGTACGGATTTCAGCCGTTCTTCATACGCCGCCTTGTTCTTCTTATAGTGCTGATGATCAAGGTAAGCTTCTTCATGGTCCGTGACAATCTTATGATCTTCCGTCAGGTCGAATTCATAGTTGTGATAACCTTCACTGGGATAACCGCTTTGGAAATTCGTGACGTTCTGGATGACGTCGTGAAGCCTTCTATAGGTCGCTCCTGCTGGGATGATGACTCTTCTCCATATCAACGGATCGGACTCTTCTAATTCAATTTTGATAACATAAGATTTCAATTTCGATTTCCTCCTTGTGCTTCCACCTTTGAGATACCGGAAAAGGAAGCCAGAGAACCGTTCCTATGCTTCCCCGACAATCTCTTCTATTCTCTTTTTCCTACTCAGTGCCCCTCGTAGTTTAGGGGCTTTCAAAAGCATTTTATTGTAGAATTCTATGGCTTTTTGGTAATGGTCAAAGGCTTTATCCATCTCATTGGCTTCATGATAGATATCCGCCATTAACTCGTGGGTTTTCCCGATGCCATTAAATGTATAGATGTAATTCGGAGTTTCTTCCAGCACCTTGTCATAGAGTGCTAGGGATTGAAGCAGAATTTCCAGGGCTACTTCTCGTTGATTTCTTTTCACGTAGAGTTTGCTCAATTCACGATGGGCTGAGGCCATCCGGTTTCTGGATCCTCCTTGTAAAGGAGCCAGGTCCACCACTCGTTGAAAGGCATCCAAGGCTTTTTGAAAGCTGATAAGTGCTTCATCTGCTAAATTCAATTCGATTTGAAGGACCATGTAATCCACAGCAGCGTGTCCTTTTTTCTCCAAGACGTCGACAAAGTCCGGGGAGAGATCGAGTACCTTATCATAGATCTCAAGGGCTTGTTGGAAGCTTCGAATCTTATCCGCCGGGTGGGTCTTGGAAGAGTAGTGTTCCCCCAGCCTTTTGTAGGCAAGCCCCATATTGGCTAACGTTCGGACATATTCTGGGTGGTCAGGGTTTTCCAAGGCTTTTTTATAGTTTTCGATGGACCTTAGGTAACATTCACCCTGCTTCTCATACTGACTGCTTCCATAAAGCTCGCCCAGTTTCTCATAAGCCAGGGCGGTAAGTCCAAAGATGACACCATCCGCTTTCTTCGATTCGATGGCTTCCTTACAAACATCAATGGCCTTTTGGTAATAACGCATTGATTCCTCATAGTGAGAGAAACGGATGTTTAATTTACCTGCTCGGATAGACAAAAAGGCCTTGACCGCATAGTATTCCACACTTCTTTCCACCGTTTCCTCTTCTGCGTACGCACTCGCCTTCGATAAATAGGTAAAGGCACTTTCATACTCATTGAGATGAATCTTGACTTCAGCTAAGTTCATATAGCACTTACAGATTTGTAAGGAATCTATCTGTTTATCATAAATGGAGAGTGCTTCCTTATATACTTCCTCAGATATCGAATACATTCCCTGAAGTAAGAAAACCTTACCGTAAAATTGAAGAACGGCGGCTTCCAAAGATTGCTCGCATTCGCCAGATATGTACAACCTCATTTCCTCATATGAGGAAGAGAGGAGCTGTAGTTGCCCTTCGCTCATGAATTGCTTAGATCTTTCAAGGAACCAGTTTACTAGAGTGCTCGCTTTAAGTGAGCGTTTCCCATGATATAAAGCTTCCTGAAAGGCCACTGACTGCTCAGAACCACTTATACCCTGATCTTGAAATCGCTTATTGTAATAGTCGAAGAGATAACCATGTACTTGCTGAAATAAATCCCTATCACCTGTATACACATCTTCCTGTAAGCTTGTTCTCATCATGGCATGCATATTCCATTGTTCTGGCGTTTCACGAATAATGAATGAAAAGCGGAAAAGCTCTTGATAAGCGGTCATGGGATACCCTGTCTTGAACTCTTTCACCAGACTTTGAAACAAATCAACGTTCCAAAAGCGGGTAAAGGACAACATCTTTAATGTTTCTTTTTCTGACAGCTCGAGGTACCTTAAGAAGCGGTCGAGGATTTGTTGGGGTGCTTTCGAAAAATCTTCTTGTCGGGGATCCCGTCTTTCTTGTACGACATGATATGTATCTACCATCAAGTCTAAATAATAGGGAAGACCATGACTTCCTTCAATAATGATATCCTGGATACCCTCTTCTATGATGCCGCAGGACGAAAGGAATTTACGACAATCTGTACCCGATAACTCTCCCATTAAATGCTGCTCCAAGTATGCCTCGTTGTCCCAGGCATGATTGCTTTTGCCCCATTGAAGCTTTTCGCGTCCCCCGATGACCCAAAGTACCTCCGGAAGCTGCAAGACCAACTCCTGGACCCAAGCATCCCTTTCATAGTAAGACCCTTGTTGACGCTGCTTCTCCCAGAGGGCTTCATACGTATCCATAAAGATGACCACTGAGGAAGGAGAATGGTTGCTCAAATAATCCCTTACATCCGCTGCCCAATAAACTGACAGCATGTCTTCCATTTGATTAGGGAGCATCTCCTGCAGCTGCTCCATGACGTCCTTCCCTCTTCCCAACCACCATTGAAGCATATCTTTATACCTCGTCAATCCGTTCATGAATTTCAAGGTCTTTGGCAGCCATTGGGCTAAAGGTACATTTTCTAATTGATCGATGACCTCTCCAATAAAGCCCCCTTCTTCCAAAAACGGAAGAGTCGCTTGATTGGATTTCATACTCACTTGTGGATTCAGCTTTTTCCAGTACATCGTATAGGCTAAATCAAACGTAGTGAACTTGATACTGTGTTTCTTCCTTATTTCCTCCCTCAACCAGATCAGGGCTTCTCCGGGAGCGTGGTGTTTCTCTTCTTTAAAATCAATCAATGCCACAACGTTCGACTTATGGAGAACCTCGACTTTCCCATAAAGCTCTCTCAATAGCCTCGACTTCCCGATACCTCCAATCCCGTAATAGGTGAGGACTTTATAGGCAGCGTGATTCTTCTGCTCAAGGGCATGAAGGAACGCCTTTGTGGGTTCTTCCCGATCAGTAAACTCCCTTGCAGCAGATCTTTTCCCTTTATGGAACGAATCCAACGAATATTTAGGACGAAGCTCCAATCACATTCTCTCCCTTCTATTTCATTTGCTGTCACTGAATTGAGGACAATCCCTCCATCCCCTGAAAAAAATTTAATTAAATCTAATCTTCCCTCTCTCAGTTGCTAGAGAAGCATACCCATCCATAAGCAGTATAGGAACAATATATGACGCTATAGCTGTCTTGGTAATATGCTTCATCAGCCACTCCCCAAGACTACCTCCCGGAGGATTTGTTCTTGATGCCCCGATCGTAACTGTTTGCCCTTTAAAGGTATGAAGCAGATTCATGTATTGTTCATTCCTTAGTTTAACGAGCGTATTAAATTTTCCAAGATAGATCTCTTTATCTCCATTTGCCAAGGTTTTATATTTAAACGGTTTTTTTTGTACGATTGTTTTCAAGTCATGCATCGTTTCGTCCATTATCTGACTCACCTCATCAACAGATATCTCTTCAATTAACTTCTTCATAAAATTGGAAAACCCTTCTTCATGCTATCTTTAAAGCCTTAGAATATGTAAGGTATACTCTCCAAAACTCCAATTCTACCCCCATCGACCTATAAAACCACAAAGCGCCCTTTCTCTTAGAAAAGGCGCTTTCAATTTCCAAATGATAACCACGTTGCCGTCATCTGGTCAGATTTCTGACGTACCATGGTAAATATAGTGGCGAAGGTGCAAATGAGCTAAACCAATATAATATATGTAAACAGGTAACTCTTCAAAACATTTGAAATCAGAAACCGACGGCCCCAATAGAAAATTGGTTCCCTGTCATAAAGAAAGTGGCTCGATCCCACGCATTAGGTATCTTAACCGTCCCCCATTTAACTCTCATCTCAGCGAATCACCTTCACTCCAAAGTTGTCCGCTCCGGGCTGCAAATAAAAACAGATTGAGTTTTTGATGATGTTTTTCTCTATTGGAAAGGTAGGCATTGAGTTGACCGGCTTCCAATTTGTTATTGTTTCTCAGGGTGTTAATTTCCTCTTCTGTTTGTTCTGAAAGTATCTCTGCTGTCTGTCTTATTCTTTCTGTGAGTGTTTCTTCGATTTTATTGAAAAAGGGTAGCACTTCATCCAATACTCCTTGTACTGCTTCTAAGTACGTGTTGTTTTCTAAATAGGTTTTATAGCGGTTGTAAATGAATGACTGGCTGCTGCCTCCTATCAGCTTTTGAACGCCGGTTAACAGTCTCATGGGTGACATGTTAGGTAATATGGCAACAGTGGGAAGGCTGAGAGTAGCAACGGCACTGACATTTGAAAAAAGCCAGGCAGAAGTAAAGTGCTTGCTGGATTGTAAGTCAACTTTACGCTCAGACAATTGGCCTGCCTTCTCCAAAAACTGCTTATGCTCATAATTAATTTTTACCTCGATCATTTCAATAGTACTTTGCCAAACTTGTAGTTTTTGAAGGAAAGGAGGTTTCAATTCACTTTCCCAACAAAGAGAAAGTTCCTGGTTCATATATTGGGTTAAATGAACGTGAATGGTCTGGAGGTCACTTTCCGGCCTTAATAGCCTTGACGCGGTAATCATCCTCTGCGGCACTTTTTCCCATACAGAGTTTACTAACGCGGTTTTGATGACTCTCAATTCTTTCAACAATTCGTTCTCCTGCTGTGAAAAATAGTCAATTGTCGCCTGTTTTTCTTTTAGGATGGTAGAAACAGCACTAAGTCTCTTTTTAATAGAACGGTTATATTCTTGTTCTTTTCTCTTCATATCTTCTGCCTTTACATACTCAACAGCTTCAATTAATTTAGCCGTAAACTTCTTTGTTCTCTGTTTCAGAATGGAAGGACTGCGGAAATTTGATTTTATAAAAAGCGGAATTTCCTTCCTGTATTCATTCCTATTTTTATAGGAAGAAAACGGCTGAACCTTGGCTTCCCTAAAGTACTTTTTAACCCGCTTCCTGGTATCAACAATAATATCTTCCTCTTCGTCTTCATCTTCTGCAATATCCATCTTGTTTAAAATGAAATGAAGAGGAAGATCCTGCTTTTCCATTATCTCTTTCAATTTGTTCTTTTCTTCTTTAGTAAATGGAGTACGGGCATTTAAGACAAACAATACTCCGTCACCAAGATGCAAGTGATTAAGAACTTCATTTTCCTCATCTTTTTCATCATTAAATCCTGGTGAGTCCACAAGCCTTAGCCTATTCTCTTCTAAGAATGGATTTGGCAGTTGATAATGAATATAGCCTTTTGTATGGGCTCCCTGTCCATCCCTATGGTCAATAGTGGTAACTGTTTTAAATTCGTTCCTGGAGGAGAGGCGCTGTACGTCACTTCCCTTTATCAAGGTCATTGACTGTTCAGAACCTGAAGACAATACCACCATAGTTGAAGTTGTGGGAAGCACTTCTGCTTCAAGGACTTCTTCACCAATCAAGCTGTTAATGATACTTGATTTTCCGTTACTGAAGGTACCTGCTATCACTAGATGAAGCGTTTTATAATCCCCGAGATGCTCGAGCTCCCATCTCAAGTTAGCTGGAACCCCAAATCCTTCATCACTCATCCACTCCACGAACCGGGAGAGTGCTAACGGAAAGAAAGTGAGTGTGGTACCTTCATCACTCTCCTCCCCTCCCCATAATTTTACTTCCTCCAAAAAATGTTGATCGAATGAATAAGCATACAGTTCTTCCCATGATAATATAAACCCTTTGAGAAGTGTCTTTTCCCCTGAGGTTATCTTCCACCAATTAACTAAATAGAGCGGGATCAGTGCAACAACCTCTTCTATATCAAAATCAAAGAACAGTACATCAGGGAAGCTTTCTTTACACAAAGCATCAATAAGATGCCAGTTGTTGCCCTCTGCACCTAAAGAAGGGAATGTATTGTGAAACGCTTTTAACCATTCGAGGTAAAAAGAACTGTCTTGATAACCGACCCACAGCTTTGTAACGATGTCACTAAAAAGAGATTGTTCTCTTTCTAAAATGATGGGGAACGTTACAATAAACTCTTCCGGGGAGAAATCTTGCATCCGTCCCTCCTCTACGTATTCCTTGAACTTCTGTATCCAGAAGCAACTGCCTGTCCTATTCAATTCATCACGAATGAGTAGGGCAGCCGGATGCCACATCTCCCTTTTCTCATAGAAATCCAACGTCTTGACGGATATGTTCTTGTAGTCGGGAGCCCTCTTTATTGCTTCTTTTAGTACATGTATTGCCATCTCCTCTTTTTCAAAGGATAAGTACAGATGAACAAGGGCAAGATTTTTCTCCATCCATAGAGTAAGGGAGGCATTTTTTCCAACTCTTTGATAATGCTTTTCTGCGTTTTCATATTGACCATCCTCCATATAAGCATCACCCATATTTTTGGACGCCCATTCTGATAAAAGAGTATCTTCTGCCATTCCCCATTTGAAGATCGCACTTTCGAAATCTCCCAATAAGAAGTAGCGCTCCCCCTGTATGAAACGTATGATATTTTGGTCTTCAACGGTGTCTGTTTGTTTCAAGACACTACTTAGAACCTGTATAGGGTTCTCCTCAGCATCTATTCCTAAACAGGAATAGAGCTCTTTCTCCATCAGTAAATCCTCATGTTCCAGAGCGTTAATCTTCATGTTCTACTACTCAAACATAAGAGGATCCATTTTGTATTGATGCACATGCTTCAAAGGATCGTCAAGGTGAATGATTGTCTGTAAACCTGTATCGCCGCTGTACGGAGTATAGGAAAGATTATTCTCTACCATTCCATCGGGACTGGTTCTCACATGAGATTTAACTCCTACGAATTCACCATTCACCGGCATCTTATCCGGTCCTTCATAGGATAAATTATTCTGTTCGATGCCATCTGGTGCTGACCTTACATGGGATGTAACGTCCACTAGATCCTGATTGGCAGTATGCCCCCCTGAAGATAAAGGGTCTATATGAAAAAAATCACTCATTTCTAAATCCTCCTTCTTATTTAATCAGCTCTAAAAGCTGATTTGGATGTTCAGTGGTATCTGCAAGCTTTTGCTTTCTATTTTCAAGCTCGATTTTCAACTCTCTTTGATAGGAAGCGACTGTCTGTTCGAAGATATTTTGGCTGTTGTTCAAGATTGATTGAATTCTTTCATGTACATACTCTTCTAACCCAGTTTCCAGTTTTTCAATTGTACTTCTGATTGATTTATCGACTTCAGGCAACACCGCTTGCTTTGCTTTTTCCAGTTTACGATCACTCAGAAGCTTATTAATAAAAGGAGCGCCCACCAATGAAATGATCGGAAGTAAAATGAAGGCGCCCGATGCCAAAAAGAGTGCGGCTGCCCCCCCTGCAAGCAATCCGCTTTCGAAGTAAGCATTGGAAGAAACCTTTTTATTAGATAAAACAAAATCCTTTGAATGTTGGAAACGGAATGAAGAAAAATGGCTGTTTAGCATTTCAGAGTGTTGATTAAACAGGCGCCCCATACCAGATGACACTTCATTTTCCAGCTTTTCAAACAAATACTCTATGTTGGGTGAATAAGAATTCACCCAATTCTGAACCTTCCTTTTCACATTCAATGGTACTGTCTTCTCAATATACCCTTTAAAATCGCCTTGATGAAAAGCACTTATGTCTTCAAATGTTTCGTCTAGTAGCGTTTCCTCAAAGTGGCGCACCGACTTTCTGGCGATCAGTAGTATCTCTCTTTCCTTCTCTCTTATATAGTTTTCCATCCTTCCTTTCTTACTCTTCGCTTCTTGAACGAACTCTTGAATTCCTTGCATTTCCTCTTTTATCTTCTGCTCGTTCATTTCCTTTCTATGTTGTTTTTCTTGAGCTTCCTTTCGTACATATACATAGATCTCCTGCAATCTTTTTCGGTAGAACTCCATTTTTTTCTGGGCAAGAATCCCTTTATCGAGCCTTTCTTCCAGGAATGAAACCAGTTGTTTGAAATCAGAGTCCACCTTACCTTGTGCTGCTTCTTTAGCCGAAAGCATGAACAAGCTGACAGTTTCTTGTCCAAGAATTTTTTGAAGCTTTTTTTCTACATACTCTTCGATTTCTTCAACTTCATCTTCGTCCACTCTGTCTTTAAAATTCAAAACAAAAGCAATTTCCCCGTGCTTTAAATTCATCACCGTTTCCTTTAAGTACATGAATTCAGATTTACTTAGAGGGGAGGAAGCATTGAGCACAAATAAGATCAGGTCAGAACGGGGGATATAACTGTATGTCACATCAAATTGGTGTTCATTCAGATCGCCTATACCCGGAGTATCTACCAGCACGGTGCCCTTGTTATCAAACGGTATGGGTAGCGCCAGTTCCATCCGATGAATAAGCTTATGGTCATGGTCTCCCTCAAAGGTATAAGCTTCCAGTTCTTTACGATTCAGATCCTTTTCTTCTACTGTTCCATCATTTTTATGAATTTTCCACTTACCCTGATTTCCATGGTGAATCTCACTGACCACGGCAGTAGCAGGCAGCACATCCACTGGCAAAATGGGCTGCTTCAAAATCGCATTGAGAAGAGAAGATTTTCCCCTCTTGAATTCTCCCAATATCGTGATCATCATTTTGTCATTTTCTAGGTCCTTCACAAAATCAGATAGAATAGGATAGGTGCGCGATTCTGGCAATATATCCTTCAGATGCTCTAAGAGTTCTTTACTTTGGGACAGCAGCTCGTCTTTTGTCGTTTCATACGAGTTCATAATCTTGCTCCTTTTTATCCGTCTCGTTTGTTTGAATGATCCTGCTCATCATAGAAAGATGACGATAGACTTCCATCAATTCTAGCTTTTGATCTTCATAATAAGCCTTCTGCTCTTCGATCTTAACCTGCTCATTTCTTTTCAGTTCAACTAGTCCATCTAATTCTTCTCTGATACTAGTAGCCTTTGCTTGGATATCCGCTTCAAAATCATCTAACACTGATCGAGTAATTCCCTCCCATTCTTTCATCACAGCAGCTGCAGACTCCTTTCTATGACTTTGAAACTTTGTATATATACTGTCACTTACATTGTCCAGTTGCTTTCTTCTCTGTGCCTGAATGGCCGTTGTGACGAACCCTCCAATACCTAAGAAAGAAAAAATAGCCAAGGGGACGATTAAAATGGGGGCAGCGATCAACAAGCCAAAGGCACCTAGTCCAAAAGAACCAAGTGCGACCAAAACCCCAGCCTCATCAAAACCTTCCATATTTAAGCCATTCAAATCTAGAGAAAGGCTAAAGCTTTCTTTTACTTGGTCATCTAATCTTTTGGTCTCGCTTTCTAATTTTCGGTAAGCAGCCTGACAATGTTTATCAAAAATTTCTTGAGTAGCTTCTCTTATTTGTTGCTGCATTTCTTTTTGAATAGGGTTCATAATAGAAGCAATAAACGAGTTTATTCTCTCCTTGTTTATTTCCCCTTGAAAGTTTGGGAGTTGGGACTGGATTTCTGCCAGCATCCTATCCATATATTTATAAATGAGATCCTTTAAGGTCCCTTCTTCACCCTTGAGGTTTGCTCTCAACTCATTTTTTATTCTGCTTCCATTTTTATAGAATTCATCTACCCTCGGTAATAGCATTCCTATCTTCTTTAATACTTCTTCTCTTTCCATACTTAATGTCTGGATTTTCAATGACAATGACCCCTCGATAAGATCTGTTGAAAACTTCATCCCTCTTTTTAACGGTTTAAGGAGTTTGACATTTCCTCTTTCTTCCTGAAAAAACCTGCCCAGTTCATTTTCTAGTGCAGGAACTCCTGTTTCAACAAGCTTTTCTTCAATATCTTCCCTTTCCATGGAATCAAGAAGTTCTTTGCGCAGATTCAATGCTTCTCTGGCTGATATCATAAATACCTTGGGATCTCTCAAAATATTATTCAAATTCTTCCTTACATACTCTTTAATCCGGGCTTCCTCCTCAATACCGCCTAATATATCTTTGAAATTCACAGCAATAAAAACCTTGGAAATATCAGCATCAAGGATTTTCTCTTTGAGGAAGCCTTTTTCTGTTTTCGAGAGTGGGGCTTCTGCAGTAAGCAATAGAATAACCGCATCTGATTTAGGGATAAATTTAAATGTTATATCTTCACGTGCCTGTTCAAGATCGTTCACACCTGGTGTATCGTAAATTTCCACCCCACTTGCACATATTTCAGCAGAAGTTCCAATCTCCGCGTATTCTATTTCCCTTATTTTACTAACCTTCTCACCATATTCAGCAATCTCATCAGCATCATCTTCATCGGGTTCATCAGGTACACTGAGCGCTCTCAGTTCCTTGGTTGTAATATCTAAAGGATCTTTCACCCCACCATGATAATGCAATCTAATGTACGAATTCTCGCTGGAAACAATTTTATTTAAGATAGCCGTTGTAGGTTTTACTTTTGAAGGAAGCACTTTTTCACCTATTAAGGAATTAATAAACATTGACTTACCCCTGGAGAACTCACCTACAATGGTCAAAAGGAAAGCATCGTTCTCCAACTGTTCGATGGTTTCCACGGTTTTCCGGAAAATAGTACTCATCTTCAAATCCTCTGCAATGACCTTTATACTATTTAATTGTTCTAAAATGATTTGCTTCTTATTTTCATACTCTGTTAATTTCAAAGATGACATAGTTTTAACATCCCCCAGAAAAAAAATATAGCCCTGCTACAGCAGGGCTAAGATCGACTACAATACATACCGATCTGAAAAGGTAATAAATTGCAGCCCGACTATCATAATTCTTCAGAACCTTAGACCCGCGGCTTTGCGTCCTTACTTTTCAGCAAGTTTGCCTATGAAAATTTTATTTGTATCTATTTTACTATAAAATCAGTAAATTTTTACATAGTTTGTAAAAATTTTAGGTTTACTTACTTAATTCAGCAAGCTCCCATCTTTCCCGCTAGTGCTTGGATGTTTTATTTGGCTGCGAGAGCTTAGAATTATCTTCATGGGCATTTGGTAGCTGTTGATGGGGATGGATTGGAAGGTAGTTAATGGTTTAAGTTTCAGCCAATTAAAAACATCCTATAGATTGAACACTCCAAGAAGTGATTTATCTATAGGATGTTTATGAAATTCACTAGCTATAGGGAATAACCCCCTATATCCCGACCCAGAATGGATCCGTTTCCTCTTGCCTACTCAAAACTCCGACACAATCTCTCCCATCTTCTCCTCTAACCGCTTCTTAAGCTCAGCCTGCTTTGAATCATCTATTTTCTCACTCTACTCTCCTTTATTAAACTTATAAGCATAATTGATATATGAAATGGCGGCAGTAATCAAGGTGGATTGTGCAGACTCATTATCAACGTTCTCTTTGTACACAGAAAAATCCTGATAGCTTTCGTACGTACTGTGTACATACGTACCCAGGTCCGTGGATTCTGTTTTCTCTATTTGAAAGGCTTCAATGGGAGGATAGTCGTCATCGGTTGATTGAAGGGGATTTTCCGACGTTCACCAGCGGACCTTCTGGAGTAGGATACATCCTTCCCTTCGTCATCTCCTCAATGACATCTACTTGATCACCATTACCAACTTCAGAAAATCCATTCAGTTCAGTCGTTTCACCAACGACAATGATAGAATAGAGATCATTTAGTAGACCGACTATATAGTAATAATGATTGGCAGGACCTGCATGATTCTCCTCAGGCGGAAACTTCCGAGATACATAAAGGTAGTTATCAATCATTTCCTCTAAATGTCTTAAATCCTTTTTCAGCTTCGGATCTTCCGGTTGCGCTTTCTCCAGCACAGAAAGAATTCCTTCCATCACTTCTTCTTTTGACTGATAATAATAACCGTCATGCTGCCCCAATGGGTAACTCGTATAATCTTTATTCAATTCCTCATGAAAGTAAGAAAGAAACTCTTTCATGTCGACTTCTTCCTGACGCTTTAACTCCAACACCTTTTCTTCTAAATCGCTCTTTCCCGCTTGTAGGTTCTCTTCTCCCCCCTCCTTAGTTGGGCCGTGGTCACTCGCGTTATCTCCCTCTATCCCAATTTGTTGCACGAGGAACCAACCAAATCCGATGAAAAAGACGAGTGCGACCCCAATAGAGAGTAATCTAGGGAATAAGCTGGTTTTTGTCCATTTCCGTTGGTGCCTTCCTTTTTCGATTTCCATCAGCCACCGCTTTTTTGTTTCATCCGAGAATGGGTTCTCATCAAATACTCCGTGAAGAGACTCCTTGATTTTTTGCTTGTCCTGATTTTCACGCAAGGAAATCACCCCCTTCTAACTGCTTCCTTAACACCTGTCGTCCTCTCTGAATCCTCGTTTTGGCCGTAGAGAGGGGAATGTTCAATAAATCCGCCACTTCCTTTGTGGAGAGGTCATCGTAATAATAGAGGATGATGACTTCCCGATACTTGATAGGCAGGCTCATGACTTCCGCAGCCAACCCATGTTGACCTTCTTTTTGGATAACGTGTTCTTCCGGGGTCGGGTGAACGGGTTTCGCCTTATTTTTCAAACGCTGAAAGAAAGGCTCTTTCATAAAAGGCTTGCGAAGAAAGTCCTTCGACTTGTTGATCGTGATGGCATAAAGCCATGTTTTATAAGAAGATTGTCTATTGAAAGCATCGAGGTTCTTATATGCACTAATAAATACTTCCTGCACAATATCCTCGGACATACTCCAGTCCTTACAGTATGTATAGGCAAGATTGATGAGCTGCTTACCATACCGATCAATGAGCTCACTGATTTCCGGGTTTGATTTTTCCATTAACTGCTGCCCCATTTCGTACACACCTTTGTCTTGGATTCTACCTGTTAGACGGTGGGAATGTTTGGTTGGACTCAAATTAACTAATTTAATAGTAAACTATCAGACTCATTAGTTAAGAATTCTCTCCCCATTTTCCATTAAAAAAAGCACATCTCTTCAACAGAAAATGTGCGGTAGACACTGCTCCAATGCGAATGATCGGGTTTAGACCCGATGCCTTCATCGACCCCGGGGAAGTTCTGTTATTCTCGCATATCGACTAACAGAAAGTTTTATTCTAGTCGGTTCAAATTATGAACCTTCCCAATGAGGATTTCGAGGCTTGTCCCTTCAGCTTATGCTTTCGGCCTACTAGCTTGTTGTCTACGCTTAACATCAAAAGTTACCCGTTGATGTCCCGACTTGCTATGAGCGATTTGCTAAATCTTACTCAGTGGGATTCCCATCCTATATATTAATTTACCCTTATCGTGGCGCACGAACCGTCCCCATTCACACCTTTTTTTGAACCTGAGAAGAGAGCAGCCCAGCTCATTTGGCTCCGTTCAGGTTTTTTAGAATATCATTTTCGTAATCGAATCCGAGTGGAGTAAAGGTAGAAGAGTTGAACTTCTCTGTAGAAATATGTTCAGAGGCTACTTATTATAAATACGGTTGGCCTTCAGATACCACCTTTAATATAAATAGAAAATAGGTTGGAATATGGACAAGCCCAAGGGAATTTGGTGGAGTGAGAGGTAACCTTACCCCTTATTGATGGGATATATAGAACACTCAGTTTGGAATTCTGAAAAATTGGAAGGTCAATAAAGATGGCTCTTTTATTGATGTTAAAAAATTTCTAATATTAAGCTCGATGATTTAGAATTTTAAAAACACCTTATATTTCATTAAACCTCGAAGCTAAAAAGATGCAGTGAATGCAGTAGGAATGAACCTGTTTGGATCTAGATTTGGAAATTATGATAAGATTAACTTGTGGAAATTAATTACGAGTAGATTTCTATCGGCTATAGAATTCTGCTTTAATCTAAATTGATTCTCCATCAACAACGCAATGTCACGGCGTACGAGGTGTATAAGATGCCCCGCACCTTTTACTAAAGGGCATCTTATTTTACGAAAAAAGAAAGTAAAGAACTTCTGAACTGATGGGACCAGGAACTTGTCCTCCCAGAAAAGAGAACTGGCTGTTCTCTTTTCTCTATTATGCACTAGCACTAACATCAGTGGCCAGTAGAAAATCCCTGACCAACTTAATGTACTTTTCATTTTCTTCTATTTGAGGGGAATGCCCGCTGTTCATGAACTTTACATACTGATTATTGGGAATGCCTCCTGCCAGTTCATCTGAGCATTCCACCGGGGTAACCCAGTCATGTACTCCTACCGTAATTAATACAGGCACCTTTATTTCACCAAGCCTGCCGGAGACATCGTAGCTTTGCTTATTCACACTGAAGGCATAATTATGGGTTTGATAGTGGAAAAAGATATTATCAAGCTTTTCATTTGCCTTTGCTTCATCAAATTTGACGGTATAAAGGGGAAGGATAGCTTTAATCATTTCCCGGAACTCTTCATTAGAACGAACCTTACCTGTGAATAAGCGTTCCAGCATTTCCTCATTGATTCCTGGCAGCTTGCTGTCTAGAGCTTTTTGCATCGAAAGGTCAGTATATCTATCATTAGCAGCCGTATCTCTTAGAATAACCTTGTTTACCCGTTCGGAATATCTCAATACATACTCCAAGGATAGGTATCCACCGTAGCTTCCTCCTAGAATAGTGATTTTTTCAATTCCGAGGTGAGCCCTTAAGGCATCAATATCAGCCGTCCATTGTTCATGTGTATATGGAGGCACTTCTTCCGACCTCCCTGATCCGCGGTTGTCGAGGAAAACCAATTGGTATCCATCAGCCAGAGCCTTAAAAGAATGGACATCTCCTCTGCAGTCGCTCATTCCCGGTCCTCCATGGATGATAAAAATTGTTTCATTATCCGGGTTACCGTGGACCTCATAATAAATCTCACAACCATTTAATTTCACCTTCATAATTTCCCTCCTTTCATTCAATCAATATACAAGCGTTTTTGGCTCTGTTATTTCCTCATTTAGAAATTGACGCATGAGGCCCTTATATTTATCCCCTTGTTCACGTACCAAGGAGTGGCCATACTCTTTAAATAAGATATATTTTGCCTGGGGAATCCGTGAAACAATATTTTCTGAGCATACCGGCGGGCAGATCCAATCGCGTTCACCGGCCGTCACCATTGCAGGAACCTTGATGTTGTGGAGTTTTGGTTTCAAATCGAAATGCTTTAAATTTTGATGGAACGCATCATTATGAGTTTGATAGTGATAGAATATTTGATCAAGCTTCTGTTTTTGGGCTTCCATGTCTTGTTCCATCGTATATAAAGGCAGGATAGCTTGGTAGAGCGCTTTAAAGTCCTCATTAGATTTTACATAACCTTCAAATAGACGAGTAAGACCTTCTTCATCAATCCCCGGAAGATTACTTCTTAATGCATTATCAATCGCAAGATGATGGTGATCATTATCCGCTGCCGTAACATTAAGAAGGATGGCTTTAGTATGTTCAGGATATCTCAAGGCAAACTCTTGCACGATAAAACCGCCATAAGACGCTCCATGGAGGATAATTTTTCCCACACCAAGCTGATTCCGCAATTCGTTTAAGTCATCCACCCATTGCTCATGAGTGTATGGCGGAACATCTGCTGACCTTCCTGACCCTCTCATATCCATAAACACGAGCTGAAAACTATCAGATAGATCTTGAAAAGTATTTATATCTCCCCTGCAATCTCCCAATCCAGGTCCTCCATGAACAAAGAATATCGTTTCATTTTCAGGATTACCTAAGACTTCGTAATACATTTCACAACCATTTATGACCTTTTTCATATTCTCCACCTCATTCTCTTTATTTCTTCACATGCTTTGGATCAAGGAGATCTCTCAGGCCATCTCCCAAAAAATTATAAGCCAGCACCACCAATGTAATGGCTACTCCAGGCAATACCCCCAGGATAGGCGAAGTCCAAATGTATTGCTGAGCATTCTGGAGCATATTTCCCCATGTAGAAGTCGGCGGCTGGATACCTAAACCAAGATAACTTATTGCACTTTCCGTAAGGATGGCCCAGGCAATCCCCAAAGTACTGGCCACTATAATGGTAGGTATCACTTGCGGGACTACGTGGCGAATGAGAGTCCGGATCGAGGATGATCCCATCGCCATTGAGGCTTCCACAAACTCATTTGCTTTCCATTTTAATGTCTCCCCGTAGACAACCCTTGCAATTTCCATCCATGATGTAAAGGCAATAACGACAATGACCATCCAAGGACTTTTCCCGAGAACCGTCAATGCGACCAGTGCAAGGAAGAAGTTCGGCACTGACATCATGGCTTCCGTAAACCGCATGAGCACAGTATCAATCCAGCCTCCAAAAAATCCGGCAACTGCTCCTATCAGGCCGCCGATCAAGACGGTAAAGACCATGGATCCAAAACCCACTAGCAATGTGATTTGGCCGCCATAAAGCATACGGCTCAAGACATCACGCCCCATATCATCGGTTCCTAACGGGTGAGCCGCAGTCCAGCTTGCAAATGCGTTTATGGGATCGACCGCTTCAGGACTGATCCTCCAAACCAGCGGTCCGAAAAAAACGATCAAGTGGGCAAGGATCAAGAACCAGAAGGAGAACCAAGCGACTTTATTCTTCATTAACTGTTGAAAAAAATTCGATAGTTTACTTTCTTTGCCGTATGACAAAGGTGCACCCTTGATTGTTGTGGTTTTAACTGCTCCATTCATTCTTTTCACCCGCCTTTTTAAATATTTTTCACTCGTGGGTCTACTCTGGAATAGATAATATCAACGACAAAGTTCGAGAATATGACAAGAGCAGTCACGACAACCGTCACACCCATTACCAAGTTGTAATCTCTCCCCTGAGCTGCTTCTACGATCAAACGCCCCATCCCCGGCCAACCAAATACGGATTCGACAATGACAGTTCCACTCAATAACCGGGGAATCAATACCCCTATGATGGAGATAACAGGGATGAGAGCATTCCTCAATCCATGAACATAGATAACTGTCTTTTCTTTCGCTCCCTTTGCTCGTGCAGTACGAATAAAGTTTTGAGAGATGACTTCCAGCATGGATGATCTCGTAAATCGGACGATTGTAGGAAGCGTTGCAGTTGAAAGGATGATAACCGGCATGATCATTGATTTGATTTCATCGGTCAACGAACCACTACCTACCCCGGAAGACGGCAGCCATTGCAGCTGCACTGAAAACAACAGGATAAACATAATAGCGAGCCAGAATGATGGAACAGATAAACCTATGACACTAGTGAAATTGATCGTATGATCCCGCCACGTATTCCTATTTCGGGCAGACAGTATTCCAAACAAGATTCCTATAATCACGGAGAAAAAAACCGTCCACAAAGCTAACTTGAAAGTATGCGGGAAACGGTCAATGATACGTTCGATGACAGGTTCACCGCTGGATAAAGAAATACCAAAATCACCTTGAAGGGCATCACCGACCCAGGCGCCATACCGGACAATAACAGAATCATTTAAGCCGAGCTGCTCTGCTATCGCTTCTCTCTCTGCTTCAGTTGCATCCATTCTCATCATCGAGGAGGGACCGCCAGGAGCCAAATTCATTAAAAAGAAAGTAATAACAGTCACTATCGCGAGCAATACAACACTTTGCCATAGACGTGTCAATATAAAATGGGCCATCTTGCTACTCTCCTTCCTTGGTGAGTTAATACTGCCCCCTTAATATGAAGAAAGGAGGCAGTAAGCTAAACAGATTATCAGGTTTCAACCCACCACTCATTAATATAGTGGAGCGTACCGCCGAAATAGATATCAGGGACACCATGAAGCCGCTTGCTTCTGACACTCAGCTCCTGTGGATACCACAAATAAATATAAGGAAGGTTTTCAGCCATATGTTCTTGTGCTTGTTTGTAGATTTCCACACGTTCTGCAGGATCACTTGTAGCCTGGCCAGCTTCTAATAACTTATCTAACTCTTCGTTTTTATAGCCAGGAAGATTGTTTCCTTTCCCTGCATTTGAAGAATGGTACTGAGCGTATACATCAGGATCACTCGGATAAGACCACCAGTTGACAATCATATCGAAGTCACGGTCAATGACATTCTTTTGAATCATTGCATTCCACTCAAGTGTGTTAAGCTTCACATCCATACCGATATCTTTTAAATACTGTTGAGTAAGGACTGCGATTTGTTCTAGATCCCCTTGCAGGGCAACATCGAAATCAAACGAGAATTTCTCGCCGTCTTTATCTAGGATTCCATCACCGTCTGTATCTTCCCAGCCAGCTTCTTTTAGTAATTCTTTTGCTTTTTCCGGATCGTATTCATAAGACTTTACATCATCTGTGTAATATTTTTCTTGGTCTGGAGTGATGGCTGCATCTGCAATTTTCCCGTAGCCTTGAAGAACCGAATCGATGATTGCCTTTCGGTCAATGGCGTGCAGAATGGCCTGCCGAACTTTTTTATCTTGGAACTTAGGATTCTCCAAGTCTGTTACAAGCCAGAAGTAACGAGTGATGTCTGAAGCAACCACATTAAGGTTCTGAGCACTCTTAACTCTCTTTAGAGAAGCCTTATCTTCCATAACAAAGATATCCAGCTCATTACTTAACGCCTGTGCAATTTGAGTATTCACATCCGGCAGGATTTTGTACGTCACTGTATCCAGGTTAGGTGCACCATTAAAGAAGTCTTTATTTGCTTCAAGAACAACCTGCTGTCCTGAAGTGTACTCACTTACCTTAAATGGACCTGTACCTACAGGATTCTTTTTATTGAATTCAGTGAATTCCCATGGATCTTTCCCTGCCAAAACATGTTCCGGCATGATTTCTGAGTTAAAAGCCAAATAAGCAGGTAATGCCGCCCAAGGGCGTTTCAGATGAAACTCTACTGTGTGGTCATCGACCACAACTACTTTATCAAGTGCTTTGTAATTGGATGCACCATTTGAACCCAGTGATTCATTCAGCACTAGTTCATTAAATGTAAACGCTACATCCTCGGCCGTAAAGGCTTCACCATCATGCCATTTAACGTCATCGCGAAGGTTGAACGTCCATACCTTTCCATCATCTGAGGTGCTCCAATCCTTTGCAAGGCTTGCTGCAGGAGCGTTATCCAACCCAGGCTTGGTCAAGCCTGAAAAGATAATACGGTTGACGACATTTGATTCTGCATAAGCATTTGGATGCCAAGGGTTAAAGATCGGGTCACCGACAATCGGTATAGAAACATTACCGCCTTGTTTTACTTCCCCACTCTCTGTGTTCCCCTTATCTTTACTATCTGAAGAAGCATTTTCTTTACCTCCGCAGGCACTAAGCAACAGAACTAATACAAGCAGCAACGGCCAAATCTTTTTCATTAACTTCCCCCCTATTTTGATTATTTCACCCAAGTTTCTTTTAGTACGCGTAACACATTCTCCCCCATGACTTTCTTAATTGCCTCACGGCTGTATCCGTGGTTGACTAACCAGCGCACAACATTTGGATATGCCTCAGCAGGGTTTTCCACACCTTTTACATATTCAACTTCATTGAATTGTTCTCCTGAATGTGAAGATCCGATTGAAAGAGCATTGGCAAAAGCATGGTGAAGCCCGACATGATCACCGAACAGTGTATCCAATCCAAAAGCGACATGATCGATTCCCACTAAATTTGCAACATATTCAAAATGCTCCATAACAGACTCAATGGTATGTTCACGGTGTTTCTTTGTTAAAGTAGTGTGTGGTGCGGCCTCAATTCCAATGACACCGCCTTTTTCTGCACATGCTTTCAAAATATCATCCGGCTTAAGGCGGCTTGTGTTCCATAGTGCACGAGCACCTACATGGGTAATAAAGATAGGTTTGTCACTTGCTTCAATAACATCTCTGGCTGTCTGGTCGCCGCAATGTGACACATCAATCGTCATACCGATTTTGTTCATGCGCTCCACCACTTTATGGCCAAAAGCTGTCAATCCCCCGTCATTCTTCTCTTTCAACCCGCAGCCAAGGGCATTCGCTTCGGAATAAGCAATTCCCATTACCCGGACTCCAAATCCATATAGAACATCCACTCGATCAATTTCGTTTTCGATTTGAGTAGCGGATTCTAGTGAGGTAACAAATGCCACTTTTTGTTCTTCTTTAGCGCGGTAAAGATCCTCCATGGTTTCTGCACGGATTACCAGGTCTTGGTGAGCAAAATCACTGTATCGGATCCCCAAGTCATGAAGGACATCATTCCATTTCCATCCTGCGTTCGAAGTAATGAAAGCGGTACCATCCATATAATTCTCAAAAACAATGTCGAGTCCCGAAATACTTAATCCTTCATACCCGGTCCAATCCCGGCCTTGGCGGCGGAATTCAAAAATAGAGTCTACATCTTCAGGTGTAACAAAAGTATGCTCATGCAATGAAACAATATAGTCTTCTTCCAAAATCTTCTGTACAAGTTCTTCCTTTTCATCTGACACTGGATAAGTGAACGGCTCTACACGACCAACCTCTTTAGCAAGTTTGTAAGGTTTATAGTCTTTTACAGGCTCCAGGTAATCAAATGATTTATATCCGTTATAAGGTTTTGTTTTAGTTTTCGTTGTTTTTAAGTCCATTTAATACACTCCTTAATAATGTGTAATTTTTTTACTAATGTGGTATATTAAAAGGGAAAGCCTTTTCATACCAATGGGAAATGACATGCGACTGACTGTTTATCCGAAACAGGTCTAAGTATGGGTGTGTCTTGCTTACATATCTCAGTAGCCAAGGGACACCTCGTGTGAAATCGGCACCCTGTTGGCGGGTTTGACGGAGATGGGATTTCTCCTTCCAAGATCACTTTCTTCTTTCTGGCTCTTGGATTTGGGGATGGTTTAGTCGATATTAAAGCAGATGTATAAGGGTGTGCAGGCCGCTTATACACTTCATCTACTTCTCCTATCTCCACCATCTGGCCCAAATACATGACACCGACACGGTCAGATATATGCCTTACGATGTTCAGGCCATGTGCAATAAACAAATAAGTCAATCCTAACTTTTGCTGAAGCTCCTTGAGAAGATTTACAACTTGGGCTTGAACAGAAACGTCCAAAGCCGAGACTGCCTCGTCGGCCAGAATAAACTTCGGATTCAATGCAATTGCCCTGGCTATTCCTACACGCTGCCTTTGTCCCCCTGAAAATTCATGCGGGTACCTTGATTTGCGTGAAGGGTCCAATCCAACAAGTTCCAGAAGTTCATCGATTCTTTCATTCCTTTGCTTCCCGCGTGCAATTCGATGAACATCCAACGGTTCTCCCACTATATCGCCTATATTCATCCGAGGGTCCAATGAACCAAATGGGTCTTGGTAAATGATTTGCATTTCCCTTCTAAGCTTCCTCATTTCATGAGAAGGCAAGTGTGTAATGTCCTTCCCTTCAAAATGAACTTCTCCTGAAGTTGGTTCGTGCAACCTTAGGACCGCTCTTCCCAAAGTAGATTTACCTGATCCCGACTCACCCACCAGTGAAAACGTCTCCCCCTTACGAACCGAAAAAGAAATGTCATCCACTGCTTTTACATAACCGGTTGTTCTCTTTAAAATCCCAGACTTGATAGGAAACCACTTTGTAAGGTTTTTGGTTTCGAGCAGAATCTCTGAACTCACCTCCTTTGAATGATAACTATTTTCATTATCGATCAACTCTGATTTCATGATTAGAATCCCCCCTTCACTGAGCCATACTTTCTTTCTTGATAACTTCTTTATAATTCCAACAGGCTACCTGCCGCCCATTTTCCTTATACAGCTGGGGCTCCTTTTCAATACACTGAGAGGTGGCATACTCACAACGGGGATTGAAGCGGCAGCCCCCAGGCATATTGTTGATACTCGGAATGGTCCCTTTAATGGAAGTTAATTTCTCCTGGCGGGGACCTTCTTCTGAGGGAATGGAGTTTAACAGCCCACGGGTATATGGATGGGTCGGTTCATCGAAAATCTGAAAGACATCCCCTTCTTCCACTACCTTACCTGCATACATAACGACAATTCTGTCAGATATCTCAGCTGCTACTCCCATATCATGGGTGATGAAAATGATCGACATATTAATCTTTTCTTTTAGTTCATTCAATAAATTCAATATCTGCGCTTCTATAGTTACGTCTAAAGCAGTTGTGGGTTCATCAGCGATTAATAATTTCGGGTCACACGATAAAGCAATGGCTATCATGACACGCTGTCTCATCCCCCCTGATAGCTCATGGGGATATTGTTTCATGCGTACATCAATATCATTAATCCCAACAAGCTCCAGTAGTTCCTTAGCCCGGATCCAAGCCTCATTTTTACTTTTATCCTGATGGAGCAATATAGCTTCAGTCAATTGTTTGCCTATCGTAAAAACAGGGTTCAAAGCGGTCATCGGTTCCTGAAAAATAATAGAAATGTCATTACCGCGGATCTTCCTCATTTCTTCTTTGCTTTTTCTTGCCAAATCTTCTCCTTGAAATAAAATTTGGCCTTCAGATATAGATCCATTCTCGTAATCCAGCAATCGCATTATAGACATGCTGGTAACACTTTTTCCGCTGCCTGATTCACCAACTATACACACGGTCTCTCCCGGATTCACTTGAAAAGAGATATTTTCAACCGGCCTGACATAACCCTGATCATTCTTGAAATCCACACTTAGGTTTTTGACTTCTAATAAAGGTTTCAAGCAAGAAGCCTCCCTTCTATTAATCTATAGAACTACCGGGGTGATTACTCCTAGCAGAACACTCTCTTCATTCAAAGGATTTTCTCCATAGTGATCGAGACTAGATGGGAAATGGATGGAATCACCTTCTGCAATCGTGTAGGACTTACCATCAATATTAAAAATGACCACCCCCTTTAATACGTAGTAGAATTCTTCACCTGCATATTTAAATGTTTTTTTTCCTTTTTGGTTGGGTGCTAATGTCAGGATATAGGGAGCCAAGGATCGCTGGGCAAAGTTACCGTTTAGTTGTGTGTAGAGAGTCTGGAGGCCCTCTATTTTAAACTGTGACTGGTCTTCCTTTTTCGTTACGTAGGTGTTATTGCTGCGATCATCAAAGAAGTAAGAAATATTGATTTCAAATGCTTCTGCAATTTTTTTAAGAGAAGATATAGCTAAAGAAGAGGAACCCCTTTCAATTTGAGAAAGGAAACTTACGGATAGATCTGTTTTTTCACTCATCTGTTTCAACGTCAAATTAGATTGTTTTCTAAGTTCTCTAATCTTTTGACATACCTCTTGCATAAAATCACCTGCCTGTCTTGGAAGTTTTATCTTAATATTATGTATTTCGCATTCTAATTATTTACAATAATAACATAATTTTATGATATTAACAGAATTATTTTTAAATTTTCACAATATTTTTAATAAACTGTTTTTTAGTTTCTTATAAAAATCAGGAAACAAAGAGAAAAAAGACGCCTGTTTTCATTTATATCTCTTTGGCGTAGATGGACCAATTTGTTGGCATAACCGTACCAAAAATGGAAACTGTGAAAAATCACCATTTCTAGTCAGCTATTTGTTTTTCCATATTAAACCAAACCGTCCCCATTTATTGCAGACGCTCAAATAAATTAGAACGTCCGATTAAACAGGCATCATTGAATGAACCAGCAGCTGCCAGTGAAGATATCGAATATAATCCAGATCGAAAACTGAATAAGCAACTCATATTAGATCTAGCAACAGGATATTATATTGAACGACACCATAACATTATCCTTATGGGCGCTTCAGGAAAAAACATCGCAAATGTTGGGTGTTCAAGCACGTCGTCAGTTTTACAATGTTATATATTCGTCTCCCTAAAATATTAGATGAGCTGGAAGTGGCCAAGTTCGAAGCAGACCAAAGCTTTCGGAAGTTGATTCAAAAATACCGAAAAGTAGAGGAGTGGTTATTAACAGTACTCCCAGAAGAACGAGTGATGCTTATATTAGAGGTCATTGAGTCAAGGCTTAAAAATGCCTCTACCATATTCTGATCGTAGTTTTCTCCAGAAGGATGGCACGCGAAATTAGGACAAGCTCAAGTAGCTGATGCGATTCTTGTTCAAATTATTCATAATTCTTATCACATTATAGTCGATGGAGAAATTTCAATGCCTGAACGCCATGGATTGGTGGGATCTTCATTATTCCAATTGAAGTGGAAAACCGTATAGCAACGTATTTCTGTCATCGATTTTTCCTGATGAGGTACTGGAGCAGATTGTAGAACTCCTTCTGCCCCTCTGTTTGGAAGCTGATGAAGAGGAAGATTTAGACAAAGAGGATCTTGTCAGACAAGCTGTTAGAATTATTGAAGACCAGCTAGAAGGAAAGAGCTTTAAATAACTCACACAGCCATCGAAGTACCTAATTTCGATGGCTGTTTTAATGTTTTAATACGTATTCGAGATAGTGGCTCTTTGTGATGCATTCAGTGGCTCTATTATCCGCACTTGGTAGCTCAAAAGTCCGCTCAAGTTGCTCATTCCTAATGCAATACTCATACCGAAAAATAAAAACTATTAAAGATTACTCTTCTCTGTTAGAGAGTGCGTTTTTCCAGATTAATGCAAAAAGTCAAATTGGAACCGTCCCCATTTAACCGAGGCTTTATCTAGTAGTAGACATGCTGCAACATATAGAAAACAAGTTTTAAAAAGGGATAGACGATATCTGGATGATGATTCACTCCTCTTTCCTATTAGAATCACTATCTTCTAGTTCATCATTGAACCAATTCCCTTCAAGAACTTCTCCACTACCACTGATTGCCTTACCAAAACCATTTCTCTTCCAGTCATTCAATTCCCCCTCATAGGTTTCTCCATTAGTTAGAGTGAACTTTCCTGTACCTTTTGGAGCATCATTTACCCAGTTACCTTCATAGATATTTCCACCTCGGTCCATGTACTTTCCCTTTCCTTCTCTTTTTCCGTCCTTCCATTCACCTTCATATACCATGTCCATCCAAAGAACTTTCATAGTCATTTTCCCTTGACCGTTTTCCTGATTGTTTTTCCACTCACCATTATATTTCATCTTAATAAATCCAAAATCTGTATATTCAATTCCTTTCCCATTTCTTTTATCATTTTGCCATTCACCTTCATAAGAGGTTGAGTTGTTCCCTAATTTTCCTAACCCCTGCCTCTGACCGTCCTTACGATCACCTTGATATTCCCCAAAAATTATTCTCTCATCTACTTCTTCATTAGCCATTATTATATTTGCTACTGATATTAGGAATATAAACAAAACAAATATTATAACACCATATTGTAATAGAATGCGTCCTCTACTTCTTTTTCCTACTATAACTATGTTACTTGGTTTAACCAATCCAATTAATAGAGATATTAATGCAAAGATCATTAATATAACCACTATTACTATGTAAAACATAATCCAACTGAACAATAAATTTAGAAGGATCAACATAAGACTTAAAGATGACAAACCAAAATATTTTATTACTCTTTTTCTATTTCTTTGCTCTTCTGTTAACCAAATAATGGCCCACTTTGGCTTGATAATTCCTATTATTAGTAAGAATGCCGATATAATAAACAATAGAGTGAATAAACTTAACATGTTGTTCACCTACTCTCCACTCGTGGGGAAGAAGAACGTAACCCCAATATAAATCCTGCTCAAAATCCATCCCAAAATAATATATGGAATTTTTATGATCCACCAACATGTAAGGAAGGTGTACTTAAGGATATTAAGCGGTAATTTCAACAAAAATAGTAGAAATGACATTCTATTTCCCCTTTAGAAGTGATTTTTTAAATGTGGTTCCTTACTTTACTTCGACAAAATATTCCAACACCCTTCATTTTTCCTGGTTCTATTTACCCATTGGTAGAGTAGGTACGCTTCCATGTGACTAAACCTCAAGGGGTGTACCACCCTACAAAAAAGGAGTAAGATAAATAGAAAAATAGACAGTCAGGATGAATCTATTATGATAAGTACTTCTGCCTTTTTCTCTATCGTTATTTTCCTATGTCTGCTGATTCCAATCATTGCACTGGTCATCCTTAGTATTATTAAGCTGCTTGAAAAAGAGTTTGATTACTTGCAGATGGAGAATAAACAGATCCAGCTTCAGACTCAGCTGCATCAAATGGAATACCTGCAGCTCAGCCAGCAGATCCGCCCGCATTTTCTTTTTAACAGTTTGAATGCGATGATGTCTCTTGCCAGGCTGAACAGGAATGAAGATCTCATCCAATCAATGGAGAAGTTCTCCCTCTTCCTGAGGTATCAGAACAGGGAGAAGGGGTCTCTAATTCCTTTTGAAAGTGAATTGGAACATACAAAGAATTACTTGGCTATCCAACAGATGCGTTTTGGCAAGAAGCTCGAAGTGGAGATGATGATTGATGAACGGGCACTGCCAACACATCTTCCTCCCTACACCCTGCAGACATTCGTTGAAAATGCCTTTAAGCACGGCATTGAAAAGAAACGTGGTGAAAAGCGGTTGAAAATTGAATTGCATCGGGAAGGAAACTGGGTCATCTTAAAGGTGTTAGACAACGGAAACAGTGAAAATGAGCCCCTCATAACGAACGGGGATGGAACAGGGTTGGAGAATATCCGCAAAAGGCTTGAATTACTATTTGAACTACACACAGAAGTCTCAATAAAACGAAAGCCAGGCTGGACAGAAGTGAAAGCCATTTGGCCATATTCACCGGGGGAATCACAATGAATCTATTAATAATCGATGATGAACCACTAGAGCTTGAACAGCTCACGTATTTGGTAAAAAAACAATATCCGAACTGGAACATATTCACGGCAGAGGATGCCGTTGAAGCAAAGCAGCTGGTGGAACAATACTCTTTCCCGCTTGCTTTTGTCGATATCCAATTGCCCGGGGATTCCGGATTGGACTTTTGTGAATACTTGAGAGCACATGGTATAGACACCGAAGTCGTACTTATTACGGCTTATCAAGACTTCAGCTATGCGAAACAGGCAATCCACCTGAATGTGTTGGATTACCTCGTTAAACCGGTGATTGAAAAAGAACTGTTCAAGGTGATGGAGGATTTTTTACAAAAAAACACGTTCACTGAGACGAAATCCGCCCTGATCAACAAAGTACTGGAGATCGTCCGCGAAGATTACAATCAGAAGCTTCAGCTATCCGACCTGGCGACAAAGGTGTATGTGACCCCTACTTATTTAAGCAAAAAGTTCACTGAGACCCTTGGCATAAAATTCACAGATTACCTCAATCATTTCCGGATTCAGAAAGCGAAGCAGCTGATGCTCGAAAACCCGGATTGGAGTCTGTTCAACATCGCTGAAATGGTCGGTTTTTCCAGTCAGCATCATTTCAGCAATTCATTCAAGAAAATGGAAGGCATCACTCCGAGCCAATTTAAGGAGACCTCTGATGATTGATTGGTATGTCCTACTATTCATTGCTTTTACACTCATCATCCTTCTCATCGACAAGATCGGCAGATATCGCAGTGTCCATGAATTCACCAATCCCGAAAAAGAAGTCGGCTTAGCCGGTGGAACATACTCTTTGGTGATTCAATATATGACTGGGGCGACCGTTCTTTTCCCTTTGATTCTTACAGCAAAAGGTGGATTGTCAAGCTTCTTCATTTTCACCGGCTCCTCTCTTATCCTCTATTTATTAGTACGGAAATGGGTATTCAGCCCGGATAAGATGGAGGTCATTCTTCATGACCCGTTTCATTCTCCCGGTAAAATAAAGGCTGCCACATTTTTGATATTTGGTTTTTCCAGTATGGGGAGCATCCTGATCCAGACTTCGTTGATGATCATTCTGTTCCGGGATTTTTTTCATCAGCCCTCCTATTTGGGTGTGTTTTTATTTCTGATCTTTAGTTATGTATTATTTGGCTTAGGCGGAAAAATGGGCATCACACGAGTCGGCAGCCTGATTCTAATCGGGGTGCTATTCACCATTTCCTTCACCGTCCTAACGCTCTACTTGAGGACTGGAACAGAAGCGGTTTACGAGCGGTTCATGACACACTTCCAAGGGATTTTCAGCGGAAGCATGTTGGAGAACGGTTCTTACTTTTTTACGTTCCTATTTGTGATGGCGGGCCAAACCTTCACAAGTATTTATTTCTGGGAATCGGTTAAAACAATCAAGCCCCATCACCGTTTATCTGCATTAAAGTATTCTTCCTTTTCCTGGACCGCCTTATTGCTGTCCTATACAGCTTTGACCGTGTACCTGCTTTCTCAAACTAAACCATCAGGCTCCATCCAACTGCTACTGCTGGAGTACATGATTCAGTCCAATACCATCATAGCTCCTATTTTCATCTATACGGGCATTTCCATGCTCGCAGTCGGCACCGGGCATTCCCTCTACTCAATCGTCAGTCTGTTTCTACAACACACTCATGCATCATCGTATCGAAAATTAAAAACAGGCTATTTGTTTGGACTGTTGATGATCGTGCTTCTGGGATTGGCAGGCATTCTCTTGGCGGGCTCCTTTGAAACATGGCTTCCTTACTTTATGTCCTTCTTTGCCTCGGCGTCTATCCCATTTTTTTATATTGTTCTGAAGGGGACATTCTCCCTAAAGCACTTTTCACTTACAATCGGGTTGATGAGTATAGCAGGAATTGTCATCAATTTGACGATAACAGAGGTGTATATGGTCGTACCCGTAACGGTCGCTCTCACATTCGTTCTACATACGCTGGTGATAAAATTTAGATAAATTTGTGCAAAAACAGATTGAAATTGTGCAAACAACCTCAGCTGAAAAGGTGTAACATTTTAATTATTCAGAATATATAAAATTAAATTCAGGAGGGACAAACATGACGGCACAGTTATCGACGCAAGCATTTGTTTATGCCATGGATAAAAACAATACACCAGCACTGACGGTGAAGTCCGGAACACAGGTCGAGATTGAGACTTTCGACTGCTTCCAAGATCAAATTCAGTCCGAGCGAACGACTTTTAACGCGATCGACTGGAATCAAATCAACCCTGCAACAGGGCCCGTTTATGTCGAGGGAGCACAGCCTGGGGACATTTTAAAAGTGACGATCGATGATATCGAATTAAGTAACCAGGGTGTCATGGTGGTGGGACCGGAGCTTGGTGTCATGGGGCATCGCTTGGAGAAGTTCGAAGTAAAGATCATTCCTGTAGAGGATGATAAAGCGATTTTTAATGACAAAATCGCGCTGCCGTTAAACCCTATGATTGGCGTGATTGGAGTAGCTCCAGAGGGTGAAGCTGTCAATAATGGCACTCCTGGAGCCCATGGCGGAAATATGGATACAAAGCTGATTACAACAGGAGCAACCCTTTACTTCCCTGTCTTCCATCCTGGTGCACTTTTCGCCCTGGGAGATCTGCATGCGGCAATGGGAGATGGAGAAGTCAGCGTGTCGGGCATTGAAATCCCCGCAAAGGTAAAGGTTACCCTTGAAGTCATCAAAGGTCACACCATACATTATCCCATTTTGGAAAACGAAGAAGGTGTAGCCACTCTCGTTTCCAAAGAACTGTTAGACGAAGCCGCTAATGTAGCTGTTGAGGAAATGATTGATTTGCTGCAGCCCCAGACAGATCTGTCTTTAGGTGAGTTCACCATGCTGATGAGTGCAGCGGGCCAGGCACAAATCAGCCAGATCGTGGACCCGCTGAAAACGGCACGATTCTTTGTGCCACGGTCGATCCTCGAAGCTTACAACATCCAACTCTTCAAGAAAGAGGTGGTATAATCCATGGCTGAACTCCAAACGAATCAACCCCAGTCCAATATGGGTTATAAACAGGAGTTAAAAAGATCCCTGACATTCTGGGATTTACTGATTTATGGACTGGTATTTATGGTGCCGATCGCTCCGTTCGGAATTTATGGCGCAGTGGCCCAGGGTTCCAACGGGATGGTGGCTCTCGCCTACCTCATCGGGATGGTCGGGATGATCTTCACCGCACTAAGCTATGCCAGAATGTCCGAGGCCTTTCCGATCGCAGGATCCGTCTATGCCTATGCACAGCGGGGCATCAATGATTCTGTCGGTTTTATTGCCGGCTGGCTTATTTTGCTCGATTACATTTTCGTACCCGCCCTTCTTTATCTAGTCAGTGCCGCGGCACTGCATGATATTGTTCCAACCATTCCATTACTCGTTTGGCTGGTGATTTTCATCGCGATCAATACAGTCGTCAACGTATTGGGAATCGAGTTCACCGCGAAGGCGAACAAAATCATTGTTGTCGCGGAACTCATTGTTTTAGTGATATTCGTAGCTGTCGGTATTTTTGCCATCACGAAGGGAGTGAACGGAGCTGAGTTCACTTGGAAACCTTTGTATGACGCTGATCATTTCAGCATGAGTACAGTAATGGGTGCAGTATCCATCGCTGTCCTTAGCTTCTTAGGATTTGATGCGATTTCAACACTGGCCGAAGAATCAAAAGGTGGAAGTAAAGCCATTGGTAGGGCCATCATTTTCTCTTTACTTGTCGTTGGAGTCCTGTTCATCATTCAGACTTGGGTAGCTGCATTGATCTGGCCCGATTACACAAGCTTCGAAAACGCGGATGTGGCATTCTATCAGATTGCAGAAATCGCCGGCGGCCCTTGGTTGAAGTGGATGACAATCATCGCAACCGCAGTTGCCTGGGGAATTGCCGACGCCCTCGTTGCACAGGCAGCCATATCACGAATCCTGTACAGCATGGCCCGAGACCGCAAGCTGCCAAAAGTCTTGTCAAAAGTACACCCGAAATTCAAGACACCTTATGTCAGCACCCTACTTGTGGCAGTTGTCTCACTACTTGTCACAGCATTCTTCGCATCACAAATCGGTGCCTTGGCATCAGTGGTCAACTTCGGGGCATTATCGGCATTCTTGTTCCTTCATGCTTCTGTGGTCATTTATTTTATTAAAAAGCAAAAGAGCAAGCAGTACTTTAAACACCTGGTCCTTCCGCTGATCGGTTTTATCATCATCGGTTATGTATGGTTCTCACTTGATCCCCTTTCCAAACAGCTGGGCTTCATCTGGCTCGGGATTGGAATTGTCTACCTGATCCTCTTGAAAGTATTCAAAAAAGATACATCGCTTGATTTAGAATAAATGATGTTTTAAATGCCTGCAGAGAAAGGGACTCCTTAATCTGCAGCTTTTTTTTGTGACCGTATTCCATGGCTTTCTGATACTTGGGGCATATGTCAGCATTTGAGTCTTAATCCCTTTTCCGATAATGATGTGTTCTTTAAGGACGTGTTCCACACGCCTGCGGCAGTTGCTCATTAGAATCAGGTAATTGGATATGTCCCTTGTCCCAGCAAGATGTTGAATAGCGGGGATAGATACTAGTGAATCAAGAGCCGGTGGATGTCAATTCACTCGGCTCTTGATATATTCCTTTAAATGATTGCATATTTACTCTAACCAAACGTTTGTTTAGCTAACCGGCAACCTTCTCAAGCAAAAAAATCTCCCCAGTGTATCACTGAAACAAAAAATATCTAAATATTCTAATAATGTAAAATACTTTACTGCTTCTCATCCATTTCGAAACTATACTGACATTAAGGGATTTTTGAATGGTTTGCCAACGAATAGATGTCAGGAATTTCATAGTACTTTTCTTTCTTCAGAAGGAAGCCCTCGTCTATAAGCTTATTTAAGGTGTTTACTACCGTTACTCTCGTTGTACCTACCAGGTCTGCCAGCTCCTGGTGTGTAAATGTGATGGAAATGATATAGCTCTTCTCACCATCCTGCCGTCCGAATGTGAGTGCCAAATGTAGTAAGGATTCAATGATTCTTCTACGTGAGGGACCAAATGACAGCTGGAGCGATGATTTGGTTAGAATATTCATTTTTAAATTGGTCAGTTCCATCCATTGTTTCATTTTCTTCTTATCCTCTAGAAGCATTTCTTCAAATTGACGGATGGGATATTTCAAAATGGTGGAAGGCGCTGCTGTGATGGCGCCAGTAAGGTAGTTTTCTGAAGAAGAGATTCCACATTCGCCCAGTAAGCCATTTTGTCCAATGATTGTCAGGGCCTTTTCTCTCCCATCCTCTGATGTCAAGAATAATCGTACTCTTCCTTTCTTCACTATGTATATGGCATCAGCTTTTTCTTCCTGTCTAAAAATGACATGATGCTTCTCACAATCCATTCTTTGGCCAAACGGTTCGATGTCCTGCCAATCAAACGGAAGCTTTTCCAACCACGGTGAAAGACTTTCGACAAGTAATTCCATAATGAATCCCCCTATTCTCTCTGAAAGGATGTATCTCAACATGTCTACTCTTTATGAAGCGTATCGAAAGGAATTTCCGATTTTGCGACAGTACAGTCAACTATCCAGTTGTTCTCAAAGTGCTCTGCACCAAGAGGTGAAAGCTTCTGTGACCGAGTATATGAACTCATGGGAACAAAGTGGGATGGACTGGGATATGTGGATGACTGCCTGTGAAGAAGCGAGAAGTCAATTTGCACAACTCATCAATGCGGAGCCTTGTGAGATTGCAATTGTTTCTTCTGTTTCACACGCCGTTTCAGCCATTGCGGCGAGCCTGAAACCGCAAGCCAATCGAAACGAGGTGCTCGTAACGGATTTCGACTTTCCAACCGTTGGTCATGTCTGGCTATCTCATCAGGAGCGTTACCAAATCAATTATTTAGGTGCAAAAGCAGATGGAACCATCTCCTTACAAGATTACGAAAAGGCGATTTCAAATCAAACTCTCCTCGTGTCCACTTCACATATTTCTTATTATAACGGATTTAAGCAGGATTTATCTGAATTATCTAAAATCATACATGACAATGGGAGTCTACTATTTGTAGATGCTTATCAATCCGCCGGACAAACTCCTATCGATGTCAAAGCCATGGATATCGATATGCTTTCTACAGGATTACAGAAATATATGTTAGGAATACCAGGGATCGCGTTCTTATATATCCGGAAAGAGTTAGCAGAGGCAATAACCCCTTCCATTACCGGATGGTTTGGGCAGCAAAATCCTTTTGCATTCGATATTCGAAATAGCACGTATGCTGATGGGGCCAGAAGATTCGATTCCGGGACATTCCCCATGATTAACGGGTTTGCCGCAAAGGCCGCATTAACTATCCTTCTGCAATTAAACATGAATGAAGTGGAAACGTATCTACATTCCTTATCGGAAGTAGCCATTCAGGCGGCTAACGAATCTGGTTTATCCATAAAAAGTCCACTTGATGTTTCAAGGAAAGGATCAAATACAGCCTTATTCATCCCAAATGCAGGGCAGGCTGAAAAACGAATGAAGGAACTGGGACATATTGTATCCGCCCGTAATGACGTGATCCGAATCGCTCCTCACTTTTACAACTCAGCTACTGAAGTGAAAAATGCCATTTATGCTTTAGCAGAAGTACACGCTGATTTAAAGGTTAACTAACTTAAGGGGGAAGAGGGAAATGAAAAGAGAAGAGACCTTACAATTCTATGGTGGAGTTCCTGTTTTACTAGTACCATTCGCGGCAATGTTTGTAGGGATTCTTTGGCTGGGGTTCACCGGTGCTGCATTGCCGGAAGCCTTTTGGCCGATGATCTTGCTTGGTATATTACTAGGGTTACTATTAGCAAAAAATAAGAAATTGTACATTGACTCTCTTATTCATGGAATCAGTTCGAATATGCTCGCCATAATGTTATTGGCATGGTTCTTGGCGGGGATTATGGGTAAGCTCCTGAGTGCTTCCGGACTTATTGAAGGATTGGTTTGGGGATTCCTTACGATGGGGATTACCGTTGCCTGGTTCCCTCTCATCACGTTTCTCATCTCTGCATTCATGAGTATGTCGACAGGGACAGCCGTTGGGACTCTAATCGCTGCCAGCCCCATTCTATTTCCGGTTGGTTATATGCTCGGAGCTGATCCATTATTGATTGTAGGGGCGATCATTGGAGGTTCCTTTGTCGGTGACAACCTGGCACCGATATCAGATACAACCATCGTGTCAGCCTATTCTCAAGGAACCACCATTGATAAAGTCGTTAAAAGCAGGATCCGCTATGCGATTGCCGCAGGAGCCATTACGATTGGATTCTATATTATAATGGCTATGGTAAAAGCGAATGAAAGCACGACAGTTCAATTACCTGATGAATTAAATCCGTTAGGCCTTATCATGTTATCCGTTCCACTATTGCTGCTATTTATGATGATAAAAGGAAAAGATTTAGTGACCGCTCTTCTTTATTCAACTTCCATTGGAATCATTGTTGCACTCATTTCAGGTCTCATCCAATTTAACGATATTTTACTTATTAACCGAGCAGAATTCACTGCGGGTGGTATCATCATCGATGGAATCTTCGGCATGGTTGGTGTCGCCGTCTTTACGATTTTCTTAATGGGGATGATCGGGACCCTTCAAAAAGGCGGTTTCATCGACTGGCTCATGGTGAAATCAGAGTCCTTCGCTACTACTCCCAAGCGGGCTGAAATCACCATTGTATGTTTAGCCTTACTGATTAATTGTCTGACTACTGCTGGTACGCCGACCATGGTGATGTTAGGGAGTTTTGTACGCAGACTGGGCCATAAATTTAGGATTGCCCCATGGCGACGAGGAAACTTACTAGATGCCTGCTCTACTTCCATCATTGGTTTTCTCCCTTATAGCGTTGCCGTCCTTATTCCATTTGCCTTTATAGGCGACATGGTTGATAAAAGTGCCTATCCAACGTTTACTCCTGTCGGAGTTGCTCCATTTGTCGTTTACTGTATCGCCATGGTAGCAGTGATTATATTCTCGGCAATTTCCGGTTGGGGGAGCGAGTATATGAGCGAGAAGGACTATATGGAAGAGTCGAAGGAATTGTATGATGACAATGAGTATGATGGAGCTGGTGATTCTAAGCTAGCTTAGGTTCCAACCCTCACTAGTTTTATAATGATTAAAACAGGCGGACTCATGACTAAAAGATAATGGTCATGAGTCCTATCCTATTCAATACCATGAAACCGTTCTTTTCTTCTACTACCGCTTACACTGACAGCAATGGTCCGTTGCTCACCATATGCTTGCAGCTTAGCGACCCGTCCCTCTGACTTCCAACCAAACGTTTGTCTAACTCCCCGGCGGCCCCTCCCCATCCCTATACGTCACCACAACCCCATCCTCAATATTCCGAATCAATCCATACCCCTCCAACCTAACGAGACAATCCCTGATCCATTCCCGCGAATACCAGTCCAGCTTCTTCCCATTGTAATACCAAAGCGACTCACTCATGTCATGTAACATCCTGCTATTTTCGTGAATATACGTTCCATCTTGTCCTGCACGAAGCAGAAGCCACACATACACCCGCAAGTCCGCCGGGTTTCGATACACCTCATGATCCACCATTTCATCCTTTATCCAAACTGTTTGATCCATGTTCATCTCCCCCTTCACCCTTTATATACAGAAATCCGGTTCAGGAGGACACCATCAAAAAAACTTTTTTCATTTATTTTCATTTCACATGACGGCCCCGCGCTCACGATACACTTTCAACTCTTCCATCAGTTGGGCTTTCTCCGCTTCAAACTCTTCGTCGGCAATCTCAAGAACGTCATCTGATTCACTCGTGAACCAATCCGGCAGCATTTCCGTTCGAACCGACTTCCTCGTCCCGCTGCGCACGTTTCGCTTAGAGTGCTTCTCAAACCTTCCCTGAAACTCTCTCGTCCTCGCATCCTCCACATCCCGAACCTTCAACTGATCCCACTTCACCAGGATCGCTTCACAATAGCTCCAGTACTGCTTCCCCTGCTCGACCGCCCGCTTCATCGCTTCCACCACAAGGCTTTCAGAAAGACTGTCACACCAGCTTTTGATTTTCTCCTGGATATACGTCCCAATCCGGCCGAATCCATTGTCTTTGAAAAAGGACACCGGACACTCGGCTGCGCTTTGTTGTTGTTCATTCTTTTCTGAAGAACTCTTAGAAGTACTCTCTGTATACGTCCCCTCTTCCACCCGAGGAGCCCCCTCCGCTTGAGGTGATAGGCCATCCGTCGAAAGGGATGACGTGGTACGTTCCGGCGTATCAGGTGGGCAAATAGAAACGATGTCTGACACGTTACACCGTTCCTCCATCACCCGTTTCACATTCCCAGCGACCGGCTGCACATACATTACATTGTTTAAAATCAAGCTGGAAGACGAAATCGTCCTGAACTCCCGAATCAGCAAATGATGCTCCACCAGAAAATCAATGGCATCCTTCACCTGACGTTTCGTAAATCCATATGTATCCGAGAATGCCTGATAACTCTTCTGAAGCATATCCCCCTTGAATTTCGTCCTGGCCCCAACGATCATCCCGCTGTCATCTCTGATCATTGTCGGCCTGTACCAATACACGATATCCGCGAGTAACGTGATCGCCACAAAATGGGCTTTCCCGCTTGAAAAGGTAATGTTTTTGTACCATAGATGAGGAACGATATTCCCCACGATTTCCATTTCCCCGATTTGATCCGCTACCTGACATCCTGATTTCATCTTCTCTTCCACCCTTCTGGTCTATTCATGGTTTATATAGGGAGTGGGAGTGAAATAGGACACCCTGGGAAGAGAAATATTTATAAAATAGTTTCTAAGTAAGAAAGATCCCTTTAAAGAACAAAAAGCCAGTGATCTCTCCCCTCGCTTTGTCATCAAGCTCACTTCCAATAATTCATATTCTATAATTCCGTACAATTTTTACCAATATATTGATAATATAGTACTATGGAACAATCGCTTACTGCCCCTTAATTACAAATGTTAGAAAGGTTGAAACAGAATGAAGTTAATATATTGTTATATTCAAAATTTCAGAGGAATAAAGAACTTAGAACTAAATTTATCTAGTACGCACGATGTGACTACCGAAGTTGTTAATGGGAAGATACACTTACTAATTACAAAACAGCCTAAATGTGTTGTAATTCTTCCCGATTATATATCTGATGTTTCTTTGTTGATAGGAAAGAATGGGACAGGTAAAACGAGAATTCTGGACCTACTATCCATGAATAGAAAAAGCGTAGATGACGAAGATGAACGAAAATCTTCATATTTTATGATCTATCATGTTGAAGCTGATACATACTATATAGAAGGAAATAGCGAAGCATTAATGAAAAAAATAAACTTAATAGGAAAATTTGAAACAAGTATTCAGCATGGTGATATTTATCGATCCTGTTTATTTAAAAATACTGTAAAAGGGAATATTCTATTAGCGAATCGACCAAAAGAGGCATCCGGAAACTCCATCATCTACTTAAAAAACACGTTTTATTCTAGTGCAATGGATCATGAGCAACCGAGTGATATTTTGGTGTCTAGAAAAATCGTTAATATCAACCGAATTGGTTACTACCATAAATATTCACTTATTAATTATCTAAAAAAGAGGGAAGGAGAGAGTAATAAACTATTTAATAATATCGAGAAAACTATGTTTTCCATACAAGATAACCTTGGATTTACAAAAGTATTTAAGGAACTGAGGGAAATTGTAGATTTCCTACAGAATCCCAACATGATAAAAAGGATAGGAATTAAATATACCTACTTAATTGGATATGTATTAAAAGTATTGATCTTATATATTACAAGGGCATCCAATGAAAATAAGAGCTATGGGCAAACGAATACTAAGGAGAATAGCGGCCATTCTCTCTTGGGACATAAGGTGAAAAACATAGATACAAGCTTGTCTGGTGAAGAAATTTTGAGGTCATTAGTGGAACTTTTCAAGGAGCAATTTGTAGAGCTTGATGTAGGAAAGAAGCTTAGTCTTTCTTCGAATTTCTTAGAAGAATTCAACCATTATATATCTAAACTCATTACATTAAATGAAGAATATTTCACTATGAAAGGAATAGAAATACCCATGTTTGTAGAAAACAAACCGTTCTCTTCATTTCTTCAATGGTTAGATACACTTAATCCTAATTTTATAGATGACTTTAAATTAAATATATCCACTGGTCATCTGAGTGCAGGGGAAGAAACATTTTTAAATCTTTTTACATCCATTTATTCTACACAAGCTGATAGCGGGGACATGATCATTTTATTAGATGAACCGGATTCTTTTATGCATCCTGAATGGTGCAGGAGGCTCATGAATGAGTTATTTCACTTTATAGATGAGCTAACCCTGAACAAGAATCAACGCTATCAGATCATATTATCCACACACTCGCCTTTCTTATCATCAGACTTACCCAGTAATAATGTTATTCCTTTGGATTACCACAATGGGGACATCATTATTAAAAAAAATGGAGAGGAAACCTTCGCCAATAATATCCACAAACTTCTATTTAATAAATTTTTCTTAAAGTCAACTATTGGTGAATTCGCTTCTGAAATCATTGATAAAAGAGTTATTAAGAAACTTAATAGTGGTCGTCAGTTGGATGAGCAGGAGATAAACGAAACTCTCCAAATCATTAAACTTATAGGCGAACCGGTATTAAGAAAAAAATTACTTGACATGTTTATACCACTTATAGAAAATCCGATAGAGCAAGAGATATTAATTTACGAAGAAAAATTAAAGGAGTTGAAAAAAAGAAGAAAATGATATCAATCAAAAATAAGGATTTAGACTCCATAGCCCATAAACATTACGAGGCAGTTAAAGAACACCTGGATAAAGAATACAGAGGAATAAATTATTATAACGAAATTGATAATTGGTTTAAGAAAAGCCATTTTAACATTAGCTTTAAAACTGTTTTACTAGCAGATGTTCCAACAATGAGAAAGATTAAGAATAAATACAAACAAAAAAAGTATCCTGATTTCATAGAAAAGTTGGTACGGGTTTATAAAAACAATTTTTCTCCTAAAGATAGCTACCTAGGGAGTAACCACTATAATTCATTAGAATTAGCCAAAACACTGGGGGTAAATACTTGTCCCTATTGTAATCGTAACTATATCAATTCCATTACATATGGAAGTAAAGGCCATCGTCGAACTTGTCAATTCGATCACTTTTTCCCGAAAGACAAATATCCTTTCTTAGCTTTATCTTTTTATAACCTTATTCCCGCTTGTTATAGTTGTAATCATATAAAACATAATAATGGCATTTCTGTATCTCCCTACGAAAATGGTGTTGAAAACATGATAAAGTTTGAATATAAACTAAAGGCAGCACAAGGGATTTTTGATCCTGAATTTCTAGAAATCAATCTAAAGTCCCTCGATAAAAGAATTGAAAGAAATATTGATGTACTGAGATTAAATGATAAATATTCTTTTCACACTAAGGATGCACAAGATATACTATTAAAAGCCATCATGTTTAATGACAGTCAAATTGACGAGTACATAGATAAATATGGAAATCTATTTAATAAAAATGAAATGATTGATTTAATCTACGGGACAGATCTTAACACAGGAAATTATTTAGTAAAACCTATTTCAAAATTAAGAACAGATATTTTCTCTCAAAGAAGTTGGTAGTTTTTATCATTTTAGATTAAATATGTATTGGATGTGAAGAGTCGAGTAAACTTGACAGTTTTTCTCGATTAGATTCTAGGCTTTTGCTAGTTCAACCTATTATTTAATTAGAAAGTATATCTTCTGGTTTTTTCAATAATTCAAATCTAAACATCCAATTCTCATCATTAATGGGACAAAGGTGCTTCTCCTGTTCCTCCTAAAAGTGTGTAGTACAAAAACGGTAGCCCATATAAAAGGCTCCCTGATCATTGTATTTGTCAATTTTGATTTGAGCCAGAGCGATCACTTCAAAAGTGAGCCACTTCTTCCTAAGTTATTACTATATTTGTGGGAGGCATATGGGGGGAGTGACCCAATTTCCACCCCTATTTACATAATAATTCAACAAAACAAATATACCCGCCGAGCTTTATGCCCAACGGGTAATTTAATTTTATCTAGTCCCTACTAAATAAATCCCTAGTATATACCTTATCCTCTACTTCACGTAAATCATCTGATAATCGATTCGCAACAATAACATCTGATGCTCTCTTAAATTCTTCGAAGTCATTAATCACTCTAGAATTATAGAATGTGTTATCTTGAAGTGCTGGCTCATACACAACTACCTCAATGCCCTTAGCTTTCAGACGCTTCATCACACCTTGAATAGCTGACTGCCTAAAATTATCAGAATCCATTTTCATAGTCAGACGGTAAATCCCCACAACTTTAGGCTTTCTGCTAATTATCATCTCCGCAACATGATCTTTCCTTGTTCGGTTGGCATCTACTATTGCTGCCATGATATTATTTGGAACATCTTCATAATTAGCTAGTAGTTGCTTTGTATCTTTAGGAAGGCAGTACCCACCGTATCCAAATGAAGGATTATTATAATGTGTGCCTATCCTTGGATCTAATCCAACTCCATCAATAATCTGCTTAGTGTCCAATCCTCTTACTTCTGCATAGGAGTCAAGCTCATTAAAGAAAGCTACTCTCATTGCTAAATAAGTATTTGCGAATAGTTTAATAGCTTCTGCTTCTGTTGAATTAGTAAACAACACATCTATATTTTCTTTTAGAGCACTTTCAACTAATAACTCTGCAAAAATCTTTGCCCTTTCAGACTGTTCACCAACAACAATTCTTGAAGGGTACAAGTTATCATACAATGCTTTACCTTCTCTTAAGAATTCTGGTGAAAAGATAATATTCTCAGTCTCAAACTTTTCTCGAACTGCTTCTGTATAACCCACCGGAACGGTCGATTTTATAACCATAACAGCATCTGGATTTATAGATAAAACGTTGGCAATAACTGCTTCTACAGTCCTTGTATTGAAATAATTTCTTTCCGGATCATAGTTGGTAGGTGTAGAAATAATTACATATTCAGCATCTTTATATGCTTTATAATTGTCCGTTGTCGCAGTTAAGTTTAATTCTTTTGTTGCTAGGAATTCTTCAATCTCATTATCTATTATCGGAGACCTTTTGTTATTAATCATATCCACTTTTTCCTGGATAATATCAAGGGCTATTACTTCATTATGTTGGGCAAGTAATATTGCATTAGATAATCCTACATAGCCCGTTCCAGCGATCGTAATTTTCATATGAACATTACCTCTTCCAAAGTTTCGATACCTCTTACCTAAGCCATATTTAGATTATGACCTCTATTTATTTACGGTATATTGCTTGTCAAAATATTTCTGATAATCTCCACTAATAATTTGCTCCCACCATTCTGTGTTATCAAGGTACCATTGAATAGTTTGAGCAATTCCAGTTTCAAAAGTGTAAGTCGGTTTCCATCCTAAGTTTTCTAACTTAGTAGGATCGATTGCATAACGCTTATCATGTCCTAAACGATCCTTAACGAACTCTATTAACTCTTCAGATTTACCTAGCGTTTTAATAATCGTCTTAACAACCTCTAAATTTGTTTTCTCATTATGACCACCAACATTATATACTTCTCCGTTTACCCCTTCATGCATAACTAAATTAATCGCAGCACAATGGTCATTCACATGTAACCAATCACGGATGTTTTTCCCATCGCCATACACTGGTACCTTTTGTTCGTTTAAGACACGAGAAATTGTTAATGGAATTAATTTTTCCGGGAAGTGATACGGTCCATAATTATTAGAACAACGAGTAATGCTGACTGGTAATCCATATGTTTCGTGGTATGCCCTAACTAGTAAATCAGATGATGCTTTGCTTGCACTATACGGACTGTTGGGCTGTAATGGTGTTTCTTCTGTGAAAAATGTACTTGGATCAAAATCTAACTCACCATACACTTCATCTGTCGAGACATGTACAAATTTTGTTACTTCAACTGCTCTTGCCGCATCTAACAAAATTTGCGTACCAAGTACATTTGTTTGAACGAAGATCCCTGGGTCAGTAATGGAACGATCAACATGACTCTCTGCAGCAAAATGGACAACATATTCAAACTTCTCTTTTTCAAACAGAGCCATTATTGTTTCACGTTCAGCAATATCCGCTTTTACAAAGTAATAATTGTCTTTTGTTTCAATATGTTTATGCTTTGTTAAATCCCCTGCATAAGTTAATAAATCTAAATTATATATGTCATATTGAGGATACTTGTCCACCATATATTGAACAAAATTACCACCAATAAAACCTGCACCACCTGTTACGAGAATCTTCTTTCTGGACATTTATTTCACCTCTTGTTTTATTTCATTTAAATAATGTTCTAGTGCATCTTGCCATTTTGGTAAGGGACGAAAGCCATTTTCGATCAGCTTTTGCTTTGACATCCGTGAATTTTTTGGACGAACGGCACGAGTTGGATACTCTTCAGTAGAAATTGAATTAACTATCACATCTGCATTAGCTTGTCTGAATATTTCTTGAGCAAACTCTGCCCAACTACAAAAACCTTCGTTTGAAGCATGATAAACTCCATATTTTTCAGTTTGGATCATTTCAATAATTAATCGAGCTAAATCGAATGTATAAGTAGGGGAACCCACTTGGTCGCCTACAACATTTAATTCATTTCGTGTTTCTGCTAATTTAAGCATTGTTTTAACAAAGTTATTTCCATTTATACCAAAAACCCATGAAATACGTACGATAAAACAGCGATCTAACAGTTGTTTTACTACTTTTTCACCTTCATATTTTGTCAATCCATAATATCCAATAGGATTTGTTTTATCCGTTTCTCGGAATGGTGATTCTCCTTCTCCGTTAAACACATAATCAGTACTTATATATAAAAACTTTGCATCTATATCTCTTGCTGCTTTAGCTAAGTGCTTTGTTCCTTCAACATTTATATCCCAGCATTTACTTTTATCATCCTCTGCTTTATCAACTGCTGTATAGGCAGCACAGTGAATAATTGCATCAGGATTCATTTCTTTAACGTAATGAGTAACTGCAGCTTCGTTCGTAATATCTAAATCCTTGGAGCCTATTCCCACCATGTTCAATCCAATTTTCAAACCACTTTGTACGACATCGTAACCTAACTGACCAGTATATCCAGTTACTAACACTTTCATATAACTACTCCCCATAACTGAAGTTATTCTCAGCATTATTTAATGTCGGTGCCTTTTCATCTTTTCCTGATAGTATAGGGTCTATATCCATAGGCCATTTGATTCCAATTGTAGGATCATCCCAAATAATGCCACGATCGCATTCTGGAGCATAAAGCTCATCCACTTTATATTGCACTTCTACATTTTCAGTTAAGGTCATAAACCCGTGAGCAAATCCTTTTGGAATTAATAATTGCTTTTTATTTTGTTCTGTCAATTCAATCCCAAACCACTGTCCATAAGTAGGGCTACCTTTTCGAATATCTACAGCAACATCATAAATTGCCCCCCTAGTACAACGTACCAATTTCGTTTGGGCTTTTGGATCAAGTTGGTAATGTAATCCTCTTAAAGTACCCTTAGCCGCTGAAAATGATTGATTATCTTGAACAAATTTAATATTTATTCCAGCTTTTAACAAATTTGCCTCATTATATGTCTCCATAAACCAGCCACGATGGTCACCAAATACGTTTGGCTCAACTATAACGACACCATCTAGATTAGTTTTTGTAAGTTTCATCATTCTTTCACTTCTTTCGATTCTTAATATTTTATTTCTCCATTTGCAACTTTCATTAAATATTGACCATATCCTGTTTTGCTAAGTTTTTCACCACAATCCCATAACTGTTCCTTTGTAATCCAGCCATTAATAAATGCAACTTCTTCTGGAGCAGCAATCTTAATCCCTTGATGCTCTTCAACTGTTTTAACAAAATTTGTTGCCTCAACTAAGCTTTGATGTGTTCCAGTATCTAACCAAGTAAACCCTCTGCCTAATAATTCCACATCCAAATCTCCTAGTTTTAAATACGCTTCATTTATAGAGGTGATTTCGAGTTCACCTCGTGCAGATGGTTTTACATTTTTTGCAATGTCAACCACACGGTTATCATAAAAATACAAACCAGTAATAGCATAATTAGATTTGGGAATTTCTGGTTTTTCTTCCACGCTTATTACCTTTCCATTCTCATCAAACTCGACAACCCCAAAACGTTGAGGGTCTTGTACATGATACCCAAAAACGGTAGCACCATTTTCTTTATTTGCTGCACGTTGAAGTATTTTCCTCATACCACTTCCGTAATAGATGTTGTCACCTAATACCATAGCAACGGAATCAGCACCAATAAATTCTTCACCAATTAAAAAAGCCTGAGCTAATCCATCAGGGCTCGGCTGCACTTTATACTCAAGATTTATACCAAATTGTGACCCATTCCCGAGTAAAGCCTCAAATCGTGGTGTGTCTTCAGGTGTTGAAATAATTAATATATCCTGGATGCCTGCAAGCATTAAAGTTGATAGTGGATAGTAAATCATTGGCTTATCATATACTGGTAATAATTGTTTGCTTGTTACCATTGTTAATGGGTAGAGGCGAGTACCGCTACCTCCTGCTAAAATAATTCCTTTCATTACATGACCTCCGTATACCTAATTTCGTTTTATTACTAAATATATATAATATCAAGTTATCTATTTTGGAATTTCAAACACAGAAACTCAGATACCATAGGAATTACATATTCAATGCATTTATAGTTTATATGCGGTTAACCCTTTTTCTTAGTCCTTATAGAGTGAAATAATTCACTTACAATATCTATTTTCATAAAGTAAATAATAGTAATATAACTAACTACTCCAATTATTATAGAGATAACAAGAGAAAGGTTTTGAGACCAAAGTATCGATATTTTTTGAAAACAAAGCACAGAAATAATTGCCATTATAAAGGTAGCAATTAAAATCTTTATAAAAGAAAAAATAACCGTTTTTAAATTAAACGATCCAATTTTTCTTCGAAGGGTAATAAACATTAGAAAAGTAGCAAAAAATGCCGAAATACTAGTTGCTAATGCCAAGCCACCTATCCCCATGAACTTTGAAAGAATTAAATTTAATACAATATTTAATAACATCGCAATTGAGGAGTTTATCATGGGTGTTTTCGAATCTTTTAAAGATAAAAATACTCTTGCTAAAACCTCTCTAAGACCTATCGCTAATATACCAAAGGAATAATAAAATAAGGCATCTGATGTTAAAGTTATTGCTTGCTCATCAAAAGAACCCCTACCAAATAGCAGACTAATAATTGGTTTAGTGAAAACAACAAGCATTGCAACTATAGGAAGCACTAGTAACTGAATCGATACCAGTGCATTAGAAACTGACTTTTTTAGGTCATTGACTTTTCTTTCTATTGCCAGTTTTGATATCTTTGGAAATAAGACTGTTATTATAGATAACACAAAGATTCCTTGAACAAACCCATTAAGTTTGTTTGCATAATTTAGTGCCGAAACTCCCCCTATTACTATTTGGGACGCTAAAGTTCTATCTATTAAAGCATTAATTTGATCCATTGACACACCAATAATTACAGGAATTGCAATATTGATCATTTCTTTTACGTTAACGTCTCTAATATTTATCCTAAATTCATACTGAAATCCCTTTTTATATGCAAATCTTAACAAGATAAATAATTGTACCGCAATTGCCAAGACTGATCCAATTGCCAAAATTAATACATTGGTATTTGCACTTAATATAATCGAAATAATAATTATTAAATTAAGTGGTAAGCCTACTAGGACAGTTATACTATATTGGTTATTTACTTGAAGGAAACCAGTTAAAATATATATTAAGCACGAAAAGTATATTCCAATTAAACTAATTCTTGTAAAAGTAACTGTTAAATGTAATGTTTCTCCAACAAATCCCGATGCAAATATATTTATTAATTCAGAGGTGAAAATTTCGCTTAGTATAAATATTATAGATGTGATTATTAAAAATATATTAATAATATTATTAGTAAATTTTATACCTTCTCTATCTCCATGCAGATTCTTAATTCTAGTGTACAAAGGAATAAATGCGGTAGAAACACCAGCACCAATTACACCAAAAATAATCACTGGTATTGTACTCGAAATTATATAGGCATCACTAACATTAGATGCACCAAAGAAATATGCAAGTACAATTTCCCTAGCAAAACCAAATATTTTAGATAGAATTGTAAACAACATAAACAGTATTGCTGCTTTTCTCATTGAAAATTCCTCAAAGACTGTTCTGAACTATATTTTTTTAAATAGTCACTAGACTTAGATCGTGTAATTCTAAGTTTATTAATCAACTCAAAAATTAAAAAGAAGCCAATTAAATAAAACCAAAATGTATGCATATAAAAATATTCAAACCAGGACAGTGCTAATCCTGTCACGATTAATGCGTATCTGACGATTTGAATTGTCTTTCTTGTTTTTATAGTTCTATAGAAAAGGTAATAAATTATTATTGAAACTAAAGAATTAATAAACAAACCAATTATTGGTCCACAATATAAAACTAGTGTCCCTATAAACGTATTTGTATTTACGTTTACGTTTCCGTAATTAGGTATATAACCAACATTAACCCATATATTATTAATAGAATCAACCCTGTCAACTATGCCGAGTTTTGAAAATATATTTAACACTGGAGCATATACTGGATTGGGAATTCCTTGAAAACTATGATTTCCAATAACATTTACATTAAATGATTGCACTCCCGAAATTAGGTAAACATTTAGTTTTCCAAAAATATTTTCATAAGTTTCTTTTACAAATAACTTTTCAGTATCCCATACACCTATTTCAATAAGATATATTAAAAAAAACACTGCTATGGCCGAACCTACAATAGATAGTATATTTTTGGGTTTAACCTTTTTATTATATATAAACAGATTAGCAAGAATTCCTCCCAAAATTAAAATAAATGTTATACCTTTTACAAAAGTTAAAAGGTTAGGAATAAAACACAAGAAACCTAATAACAAAAACCTTTTATTATTTTTATTGGCTAATCCCCAAAAATAAACACTACCAATCATACAGATGAGGCGAAGATAAAAGTTAAATCCTGAAGAATATGTGCTCTGGAATTCTTCTTGAACTACCATCCCGGTATTTGGAAGACCCCTCATTTGAAATATAAAAAAGATTATGAGATAAGCAGCCACTACTATACTAATTATCTCAATTACTTTATTTTTAGTTCTTGTAGATTGGAGGGAATTATCGTATTTTATTTGAGTTTTTATCGAGTACTTTTTATAAAATGCTTCGAAAAAGTGAATAGAAAATGTACCAACGAAATAGAATGTAACTAAATACAGAAAAATATATATTAGAAAAACTACTGAAACAGGTTCCCAATTATAGATATTAGTAACTATAACTTGATATAATATGAGTACTAGGTACGGTACTGAGAATAAAATGAAGGGAGATAGAAATGTCTTATATTTTCTTTTTTCTACAAAAGTAAGACCCAAAATAGTTAATATTAAAATAAGAATTATTAATGTTGTTAACATTTATTTCACAACCTTCCTTGTAAATAAATAAACAACATCCCTGATTGCACCTCTTAGCCCGGTATAATACCTTTTATAATTTCCACGAAAAGTATTTGTCACTATAATTACTAATCCTTTAAGAAAATGAACATTACTCATTTTCCTCATATTATCCCAAAATGCAATACATTTGCTAATATCACTTTTCATTTCATTATCCAACTTCTCTGAGTTAAAATCATAAAATGTTTTATATCTATTATATCGAGTATTTCTCACATTATCTAAAATACTAATATTCTCGAAATATTTTTTTACCCTTTCAAAATAATTCACTTTTGTTGCGCCAATTACATTATTATCATGTTGTCTATATTCAATTAATGGTATCTTTATAGCTTTAACTGTTCCATACAAAGGGGCATTTATCGCCAACCAACCATCGTGAATCCAAGAATCTTGAAATGGTTTAACATTATTGAATAACTCACGTTTAATAGCCATAGTTGCACCAGTAACTATGCATCTATTTAAAAGGATATCTAGTAGATTACTATTTTTTAACATTTGATCTGAGAATTCTAAAGTATCCCACAAGTTAACCCCAAGCTTTTCTCTTTTACTATTTACTAAATATGCATCTGTAAAAGTCAACATACAAGTTTTGTCTTTTTCAAATTCACTTTTAATTAATTCAATCTTCTTGGTATTCCATATATCATCTTGATCACTCAAAAAGATAATATCACCTTTTGTCAACTCAATTGCTTTTTGGAAGTTTTTAATAACACCCTTATTAGTATTATTAACCTCGATTGTAAATTCAATCGTTGAATTTACAAGTATACCTTTTGCTAATTGAATTGTCCTGTCTGTTGAATTATCATCACAAATTACAATTTCATCGGGTTTTATACTCTGATTTAAAATACTTGTTATTTGCTCCTCAATATATCTTTCACCGTTATATGTGCAAAGTGCAACTGATACTTTCAAGGCAAGATCCTAACCTTTCAAATTAGATATTTTTTTTACGTAATTTCGTATAGTAGGTAATTACAGATTTTTTCAATTCACTACTTAAATTAAGATTTGCTAAGGACATTGACCCATCTTCCTTGTGAAGAACTTCTATATCCTTTGTGAGAACAGATTTCATATTATTTCTTTTTAATAAATGAGCAAGATGTGCTTCTTCAGCAAATAGAAACATATCTTCATCATAAGGTAGGCCTATCTTGGTTAATACATTTTTTGAAAAAATAACAAAACTCCCATGCAAAGCAAAAACATTTGTGTACCGCTTTTTTCTAAGTTTAAAAATCAATAAAAATGCTTCACGGATAAATTTATTAATTGCTATCCCTGAATAAAGAATTAATCTAGATTTATATTTGTAGCCTTTAAAAATGAACCATTCTGCTATAGGATTGTCCACAAACCAATATGGATTCTGATTTTTCCCTGAAATTGTTTTAATCAATGGACCTATTACATAATCCTTTTGGTTGGAAAGATAAGTGGTATCAAATTGTTTTATAATTACATCTGGATTTGAAATAATCAAATAGTCATATTTAAGATTTTTATTAGAGTATTCAATACCCCTATTATTACCATAACCATAGCCCTTATTTTCAATGTTAATAAAGTGTCCTTCGTATTTCGATGCTATTTCTGAACATCTTAGAAGACTGTCATTATCGTAATAATTGTTTACAATCACTACTTCTGCATTTATTTTATGACTTTTGATACTTAAAAGTAGTTCCTCAATATCGCTCGTATTGCGATAAACAACTATTACAAATACAAATCTAAGTTCTGTCATAGTATTAACTCCCTATAATTCAACCTCTATTAAACTTTACAAATTCAATAGAATAATTAATTTAATGAATGATCATAAATAATGTTTCTTAAAAGCATTTAACGCATAGCAAATTGAATAATAACTTGCACTAACGGGGTTAATACCCTCATTCTTGGTCTGTATCTTCCATACCTTTTTAATATTCTTAACTTTATTTGAAGATAGTGAATTGTTACTTTTTCTGTACTTAACAAATACTTCGTTTATTCCATAAGCATTTGTTCCATTACGCATTAATAACAACCATGTAGCATAGTCTTGCCCTGACCTGATTAATGGCATTTTAAAAGCTCCAGTTAAATTACGATCTACTACTACAGTTGATGTTGCAATCATAGTGTTTTTTAATAGAAATTTATAATTAACCATTTCTATAACATTTCTTTTATCCTTAATTAAATTATCGTTCTCATCAATCATCTCTATTGCCGTATAACAAATAGCTGCATTCTTTTGTTCCATTAATTCTAGTTGCTTTTCTATTTTTTTCGGATACCATAGATCATCACTATCTAAAAAAGCAACAAACCTACCTTTAGCTAAATCTATTGCTTTATTTCTAGCAACCGCAGCCCCCGAATTTTCCTCTAATCGATGGTATCTAATATTTTCATGTTTTGATAAATAATCCCTTATTAGTTCCTGTGAATTATCAGTTGAACAATCGTCTACTAATATTATTTCAATCTGTTCATATGTCTGATTTAATACTGAATCTAGTGTCTTAGTAATATATTTCCCTGAATTATATACTGGAGTAATAACGGATACTAGCTCATTCTCAAAAGGATGTTTCACCCCTACATCACATATCCCTTCACTTAATTTCATTTAACACTCTTTCTACAATTTCTCTGGCACTCATCCCATACATATCCCTCAAATACTTCTGAGACCCTACAATACTTGAATATTTATCATTCAGCCCTACCTTTAACACTCTTGCCTTAGTCCCAACTAATTCAGCTAAAACTTCTGAAACTGCACTTCCAAAACCGCCAATAATATTATGCTCCTCAACAGTAACAATAAGATCATAATATTTAGCACATTCTTCAATTGTTTCCCTATCTATTGGCTTAACAGTCGGAAATGTATATAATGCAGGCTTTATCCCATTTTCATTTAGAATTTCACTTGCTTCCATTGCTTCATCAAAAATAGCTCCTGTTGAAAATATCGCGATATTTTCTCCATCATTTATCTTAATTGCCTTTCCAATTTGAAAATCATCTATATTATCATGAATACGCTTTTCTCCACCTCTTCCAAGCCTTAAATAACAAGTACCTTGGTGTTCATAGATTGCTCTAGTGGCATATTCTGCTTCTACTAAATCTCCCGGTGCAAGAACCGTGACATCCGGCAATGCTCTCATAATTGCTAAATCTTCAGTAGCATGGTGGCTCATACCAAGTGAGCCGTAAACAAATCCTCCACCTACACACACAATTTTGACATTAGCATTATGATAGGCACAGTCATTTCTTATTTGTTCGATAGCTCTTAAAGTAGGAAAATTCCCAATAGAATAAGTGAATACAGTTTTTCCTTCTAATGCCATCCCTGCAGCAAAGCTTGTCATATTTTGTTCCGCTATTCCTGCATTTGTAAATTGTTCAGGTAATTGTTCCCAAAATGGCTTCAGAACTCCAAACCCTAGGTCACCAGTAATAAGGTGTACATTTTTATCATTCTTTGCTATATCAATTAAAGTTTTTACAAACGTATCCCTCATATTTTTTGCGCCTCCGATTCATACATATCTGAGATCCCCTCAGGCATTTGCTCCTTTAATTCAGCAACAGCCGAATCATATTCTTCCCCTTCATGCGGGAATCGATAATGCCAAAGTATATTGTTTTCCATAAATGAAATTCCTTTTCCTTTTATGGTATTAGCAATAATTACAGTAGGCTTGTTTTCTGAGGAGATAGCCTGATTATATGCGTCTCTTATTTCATCATGGCTATGACCATCTATATCAATAACATTCCAACCAAACGCTTTCCATTTATCCGCAAAAGGTGAAAGCTCGATTGTATTTTCGCAAAAATCTAAGCTTTGCATTTTATTATGATCTATAACTGCAACTAAATTGTTTAGTCTATAATGATTCGCCATTAATGCAGCTTCCCAAACAGATCCTTCATCGCATTCCCCATCACCTAAAATAACAAATACATTATGATTCTTTTGGTCTTTTTTTGCTCCATATGCCATACCTGCTGCTACTGACAACCCATGCCCAAGAGAACCCGTCGAAAACTCTACACCTGGAATCCCTTTATGAGAAACATGGCCAGACAGTCTACTACCATCAGCATAGTGTGTTTTTAATTCCTCAACATCAAAAAAGCCTTTTTCTGCTAGCGCAGCATATATTGCCGCACCTGCATGGCCTTTACTAAGAATAATTCTATCTCTTTCTGGCATTTTAGGATTTTGTGGATCTATGTTAGCAATATCGTTATAAAGTACTGCAATAATATCTGTTACAGATAAAATTGCTCCTATATGTGATCCTTTTGAAATATGAGTCATTTCAATTCCATGTCGTCTAATTTTCCAGGCTAGTTGTAAGCTATTCATTTTGCGACCTCCTTATCTTCTGATATTAGTAATAGTTCATTAATTTGTTCTGATGATAAATTCCACTCCATTGCTTCGAGGTTGGATAATAGCTGGTTAGGGTTTTTTATACCAGCCAATACAGCTGAATTAGGTATATGATCAAGAATAAAGCGTAAAGCAATTGAAGGTATTGATTTTCCTGTTTGCTCTGAAATTTTTCTCATCACACTAACTATTTCCAAGTTTTTCTTGAGTTTTTCACCATGGAAATTTATATAAATGTCTCTTGAACGTCTATCGTCAGAATCAAATTTTACATTACTATCATACTTTCCCGTTAATATCCCTTGGCCTAGACTTCCCCACGTTAATGGAGTCAGTTCGAGTTCATTTGATAGATTAAGTAAGTCCCCTTCGTTCTTTCTACAAGCTAAACTATATTCATCTTGAAAACTAACAAATTTCCCAATATGCGAGTTAAGCTCAGTTTTATCTTCTTGATGTATATTTGACAATCCATAATAACGAATGTACCCCTTGTTTTTTAAATCCTCTAACTTATAGATGACATCATTAATATTTGTTTTATTGTCCCTGTAATGGATTTGATATAGGTCAATGTAGTCAGTTCCTAATCTTTTCAAGCTGCCTTTAACTGCTTTTTCTATCCAATCTGGACTGTTGTCATAAAACGTCTTACCACTTTCAACACGCACACCGAATTTAGTAGCAACCACTACTTTATCTCTGTTATCTTTAATCGCTCTACCCAGTACCTCTTCCGATTTACCAAGCCCATAAGTATCAGCAGTATCAAAAAAATTTACGCCTTTATCTATTGCAGTATGAACCGCATTGACCAAATTATTCTCCGATACATCTCCCCATCCATGACCACCCATAGGACATCCACCCATACATAGCCTTGAAACTCTTAAATCTGAATTTTTCAAAGTAATATATTCCATAGAACACTCTCCTATTTATTTGCAATGTGTTTAAATGCTTTTTGAACGACTCTCCATACTGTGTTAAAAAACAGATAGACATCTGTCTTCATGGATACTGTTGCAGCATATTTAATACGTAGTTGATTCTTCTTTTTTAGAACAAACTTTTCATAGATCTCATCAGCATTATCTCCGCCAACTATTTCATCAAGATTAATAAACTCTATTGAACTATAATCTGTTATTCCTGGCCTAACCTTTAATATAAATTTTTCATTCCCACTGTATTGAGAAGTATATCTCACTAATTCAGGACGTGGACCAATGAAACTCATTTCCCCTTTAATAATGTTAAAAAGTTGAGTAATTTCATCCAGTTTTGTTTTCCGTAGAAAGTTCCCCACCTTTGTAATCCTAGCGTCATTTAATGCTGTTGTACCTCCACCAATCTTATCAGCATCCTTGACCATTGTACGAAACTTATAGATTTTGAAGTTCTTCCCATTATATCCGCCTCGATCAGCTTTATAAAGAATAGGAAAACCAGATTCGACTATTATAAATAGGGATACTATTAAATAAATCGGAAGTAAAATTATTAAGAATATAAATGCTAATACAACATCAAATATTCTTTTTATATATTTATTATATATACCGTTATAGCCCTTAATTTCTTCGGTCTTAAAAGATTCAACCTCAACATTTTTAATTAATGCAGTTTTCATATTAAAACTCCTTATCACAAGTTTTGTTTTAAAATTTAGTAGATTAGGACTTACTTAGAATCTTCCAAACTAAGACTCCAAACAACTTCTAAACCACTAAAATTGTTATCTATATCTGATACGCACCTCGTAATATCTATTCAATCTACCTAACAAATACGAAATAGATATTTACCTTTCTAGCACCATTTACCGAGTTTCTTACTATTATATATACCATTAAATCACTCTATAATTCTCACTAAAAGCTCCTCAAACCATTATCCCACAAGACTTTCACCTTGTTATCTAAGCTCGGTACTCAGTTCCCATCCACTATTCATTCCAGTAAAACATGCAAAAAGGTCCCTCACAAATAAGGAACCCCACCATCATCTCCAGAATCCTCTTCCTCATCAACTTCCTCACCATGCACACTACACTCAACATACCCATCCATATAATCAATCACTCCACCAACCGGACACAATTCAGAACCAAACTCCCTTAAGAATGCATGAAACACAACATCACTATGCTCAACACCCTTCAAAGCCAAATGACCCCCATACTGCTTCGCCAACTCCAACCGATTAGCAGCACAAACATCCGCTTCAGCTCTCTCCTTAGTACCACCCAAAGAAATCACAGCAATCGAAAAAACGATTCCCAGGATTACAATCACAGCCAATATTTCCACAAGAGTAAAACCTCTCTGGTCCCTGACAAGCCTTAAGTTCTTCAAAAACTCTTCACTCCCAACACTGATCCAATCACCAATGCTGTCTTAACAAAGAAGAAACCTCGCTTAAATTATTGCCACAAAAGGGCAAACTCTTTTTTACCTAAACCCAATGGACAACTATTCAAGTAGAGGAGAGAGAGTAAAACTCACCCCTCAACCCTCTCCCCAACAACCAACCTCTCCAAATACTCCATCACCTGAGGTCTCAAATCCTCCCGCTCCAATGCAAACTCCAAAGTAGCCCTAATAAACCCAAACTTATCCCCAACATCATGCCGCACACCATCAAACTCATACCCAACAACCATCTGCAACTCATTCAACTTCTTAATCGCATCTGTCAGCTGAATCTCATTCCCCGCTCCAGGTGTTTGCTTTTCCAAAATCTCAAAGATCTCAGGCCGCAATACATAACGTCCCATAATGGCATAATTAGATGGCGCATCTTCAACCTTTGGCTTCTCAACTAAATCATTTATGTGGAAGACACCATTGTCCATCTCATGATTATTAATAGAGATGACACCATATTTTGTTACTTCCTGTTTAGGCACTTCTTGAACACCAATAACGGAAGAGTTATAACGCTCGTAAACATCAATTAGCTGCTTCAAGCACGGCTTTTCAGGAGAGTGTACGATATCATCACCAAGGAGTACGGCAAACGGCTCATCCCCAATAAACCTACTCGCACAAGAAATCGCATGCCCTAATCCAAGAGGCTCCTTTTGACGAATATAATGAATATTAGCCAACTTCGAAATCCCCTGAACTTCTTCAAGGATGTCGTACTTTTCTTTCTTCGCCAGAGTCTCCTCCAACTCATACGACTTATCAAAATGATCCTCAATCGCTCTCTTCCCGCGACCCGTCACAATAATAATATCCTCAATCCCGGAAGCCACAGCCTCTTCAATAATATATTGAATCGTAGGCTTGTCCACAATCGGCAACATTTCCTTCGGCTGTGCTTTCGTCGCCGGAAGGAATCGAGTTCCTAGTCCCGCTGCCGGAATAATCGCTTTTCTCACTCTTTGCATCCCGTCCACCCCTTAGTTTGCATTGTGTACCAATACTCTCTCTTTCTTATTCGCTAACTCCAACACGTAGTTAGCCAAATATTGAGGATCGAACTCCGTATGATTCTCAATCAAATTTGAAACCCTTTCATATTCAAAATCCACCGTCTTTCCAATAAAAATCTTAGGAAAAATCGCTTCATTATGGACTTCATTCTCACCAAGCAGTTCCTCATACATCTTCTCACCAGGTCGAATCCCCGCAAACTTAATTCCGATTTCTTCTATTGTATAACCAGATAGGTTAATCAAATTCTTCGCAAGGTCCACGATCTTCACCGGCTCACCCATATCAAGGACAAAGATCTCTCCGCCACGCGCCAATGCACCCGCCTGCATAACCAGTCGTGAAGCTTCCGGTATGGTCATGAAGTAGCGCGTCATATCAGGATGAGTGACCGTCACCGGCCCACCTGCCTGAATCTGTTGTTTAAATAATGGAATGACACTTCCACGACTGCCGAGTACGTTACCGAAACGGACGGCCACGAAGTTCGTCTGGCTGTGTTTGTCCAGATTCTGAATGACCATTTCAGCAATTCTTTTTGTCGAACCCATCACGTTCGTCGGGTTCACTGCTTTATCCGTGGAAACAAGGACAAATGTTTTGACGCCAAAGGTATCGGCGGCTTCCGCTACGTTCTTGGTCCCGATGACATTGTTCTTCACCGCTTCTTTCGGATTGTATTCCATCAGTGGCACATGCTTATGCGCCGCAGCGTGATACACAACATCCGGCATGTGAGTCTCCATCACTTCAAAGATACGGGAACGGTCCTGTACGTCGGCGATGATTGGGACAATTTCAAATTCAGTTTTATATTTATTCCGAAGGAACATATCGATACCGTATATGGAATTCTCTCCATGTCCCAATAATAGAAGCTTCTTCGGTTTGAACTTACTAACCTGACGGCAGATTTCAGATCCGATCGATCCTCCTGCCCCCGTCACGAGGATCGTTTTCCCCGTCAATTTTTCCGAAATCGATTTCGTATCAAGTTCTACGGGGTCTCTTCCAAGCAAGTCTTCTACCTGTACGTCACGGAATTGATTGACAGATACCTTACCTGACACAATGTCTTCAAGCATAGGCATGATCTGCGTCTTGGCATTGGTCTTGCTGCATTCCTGATAGACTTTCTGGATTTCTGACTTACTCATGGATGGAATCGCAATGATGATGGTTTCTACGTTCAATTTCTCCACAAGCTTCGGTATATCTTTCGTTCTTCCCACTACGGTGACACCATAGATTTGAAGTCTTTGTTTCTTCGGATCGTCGTCGACGAACCCTACTGGCAGAATCTCTGCATCATGATTCTTCATGAATTGACGTACCAGCATGGAACCTGCTGCTCCGGCCCCGATGATGAGGGCGCGTTTCTTTTCCTGCTTTGTCTTTATGTAGTAGTCTCTGTACATTCTCCAGGAGAACCGAGATCCCCCGATCAGGATGACATGAAGCATCCAGGTGATGCCGAGGACACGGACATAGACATTGCCGTTTACGACGTATTGGATGACTCCAGTGAGGATAATGGAAAACGTAACGGCCCTTACAACCGCCAGCATTTCTCCGACACTCGCATGTTCCCATGCTTTATGATATAGGCGATAAATGAATGCAAATACATGGTGACTGACCAGTAATGCAATGGAGCTTACAATAAGGGTCGGAAGGGTATAAATACTGAAGTACGGATTGAGGGTATAATAGCCAATATAAATAGCAGTTAACACAATGATTGAATCCAGCAGCATCAGCATCGATACTCTTTTTGAATAGCTCATTTCGGTTCCTCCTTTTTAATAGTAAATACTCTACAACTCTTGTCATGTCTAATTTCGACAAAAATAAATACCTAAGGGAAACATATACTCGTATATCCTTTCCTTAGGAATTTATATTTTCTTAGATTCTTTTCGTCTCTTCTCAATCGCCTGATTGACGAGAGATTGAATTTCCTGAAGATGCTCATACGGGGCATCCTGATAAATATAGCGGACCGCCTTTTGTATACTCTTGGGGAATTTCTTGAAGTTTCTCATGAAGTGTAAATCTCCTTATCTCTACAACACACAAATACGATAAAGCGTTTTCATCGGCGTTCTTTTCTGTATTTTAATAAAATTATAATATGGGCATCTAACCCACCCTCACATCCCACCACTGACGACGAGCGTCTAAGGCGAAGTTTCCCTCCCCCACGGCGTGACCGAGTGCCTCCATCGATAATGGTGAGGAGACATTCCCAAAATTCTACTGTGGTCTGTGTGTATAACTTCATTCCCATTTACCAACGACAATAGCTTCTTAGGATTACCTGTATCTTGATTCTCTTTTAAAAGATTCCAAGGAACTTCTTCTTTTTGATCATCTCAGGTATCTCTTTATAGATTGATTTCCCATCGACTAACATCTCGGCATTTTCAGTAAAGTAATAGACCATATCTATTCCGTACTTTTTCTCTATATTGTCCATCGCTTCTTCCATTTTGAAAGAGCGGTTATGGATATTATGGGCATCTGATGCGATGAAGTGTGTCAGGTTGGCTTCGATCATCTGTTGTGAAAACTTCTGGATGTTTTTGCCGAAGTAGCCGTTAAGACTGGAGGCTGTCAGCTGAGTCACGGCACCGTTTTTGACCAGCTTGTAGAGCTTGTCCGGTCGTTCGATCAGTTCTGCATTACGTTCCGGATGGACAATGACGGGTGTCAGGCCTTCTACCTGGATATCATAGAGGAGCTTCTCAGCATATCTCGGTACGGAATTCGAAGGAAACTCAATGAATACATAGTTTGAGGACTGATTAAGAGGAAGGATCTCTCCCTTTTGGTAGTCTTCTAGAATTTCTCCATAGATGCGGCATTCCTGGCCAGGGAGGACCTGGAGATGGATGCTTTCCTGTTTTAACGTTTCATTCAGATTGGTCACAAGTGGAAGGATGTCCGACTTTACATTGTCGTACTTTCCGTTCATATGATGAGGAGTCGCGATGATGGTATGGATGCCTTCTGATACGGCTTGTTTCGCCATATCGATGCTGTCTTCGACTGTTTTCGCTCCGTCGTCAACACCGGGCAAAATGTGGCTGTGTATATCGATCATGTTGACTCCTCCTTTAATAGGTATTTCGACTTATTTTTACTCCAACTTCCATTTTACGCTAATGGGTATAGATGTAAAGGGGTGTAATTTGTCGAATTGATTCTATTTTTTTCCATAATAGTAATAATAGCTCGTATCTTTGATTTCACGATTGTTCAGCACGACACCTAGAAGCTTAGCTTTGGCAGAATCCAAGGTTTCTTTCGCCTTCTGTGCTCCTTCAATTTCAGTGGTACCCGAGCTGACCACGAGAATCGATCCATCACATTGATTCGCCAGCACCTGTCCATCGGATACAGCCAGGATCGGCGGGGTATCAAAGATGACCATGCTGTAATGCTTATACGCTTCTTCCAGGAAGTGAACCATGGCTCTCGAACTGAGCAGTTCAGCTGGATTCGGAGGGATCGGTCCGCATGTCAGTACGTCCATATCGGGTACATCTGTCGTATTTGTGACTTCTGTTAGCTCTTTTTGGCGTGTCAACACATTGGTTAGCCCGAATGTATTATTCAATCCGAATGTATAATGAGCAGTTGGTTTACGCATATCTGCATCTACCAGAAGGACCTTCTTGCCTTCTTGTGCAAACACCACGGCAAGATTGGCTGCTGTCGTCGATTTCCCTTCACCTGGACCGGCTGATGACACCATCAGGGATCGAATCTCCTGATCGACCGATGAGAAGTTGATATTGGTCCGGATCGTCTTATACTGCTCGGAAATTGGAGACTTGGGTTGTGTTTTCGTAATCAGTTTCCGTTGATTGTTCATCTGCTTCATTTTCTTAGCCAATGGTCTCACCTCTTACGCTTGATTTCCGGTCCATCCGGCTCGATTTCTTTTCATGCTGATCGTCTATCCGGGTGATTGAACCAAGAACCGGTACGCCCAACAGCTTCTCGACTTCCTGTTCCGTTTTGATCGTGTTGTCCAGGAATTCGAGCAAGAACGCAAGTCCGACACCGATCATCAACCCTACTACCGTAGCGATTGCGATGTTCAAAAGGGGCTTAGGCTTGATTGGTGATTGTTTTTCTCCCACTTCAGCCTTTGCCAGGATACTGACGTTGTCGACATTCATGATATTCGGGATTTCTTTCTGAAAGACAGAAGCTGTTTTGTTGGCTATTTCTGCTGCTTTCTCAGGATCTGTGTCCTGTACTGATAGATTGATGACCTGTGAATCTGCCTCACTGCCGACGGTAATTTTTTCATTTAATTGAGAGGTCGTCATGTCAAGATCTAAACCTTTAATGACTTGATCCAGAATGGTAGGACTTTTAATAATGACGTTATACGTTTTCATCAATTGCAGATTCGCTTGGATTTCACCTTGATTCAAGACAGGCTGATCAGACTTTGCCTGATTGACTAACAGCTGTGTCGAAGATTGGTAAACAGGGGTTAATAGAAAATAGCTGACCCCTCCGCTTACTAAGATGGCTGTCAGGGTAATGAGTATGATCAACTGCATTCGTTTCTTTAATGTATCCATCAATTCGCGCAAGCTTATTGTTTCTTCCATAATTTCCTCCTAAGGGCAAAAATATCTATCATTATATCATATCCTGTTGTTTTTTCTGTGAGTTATTGTCATAATTTTAATATACTTGTAAAAATATGCTTTACTCTATTAAACTATACATCCCATTCAGTGAATACCCCCATACCAAAACTGGTAATAATTACTTAGATGGGTATATATACGGAGGCTCACATTGATGAAGAACGCATCTCTATTTTTATTAGCAATCCTCACCATCGCTTTTCTGATTCTCGGAAATATCTACTGGCAGGAGCGGACAAAAATGGCAGCTGAAGGCCCTGTCGATACGAAGGTGAGTGATACCGAAACCATTTCCCCAGTAACTGAAACAGAAAAGGGTTCCGAACCTTCCTATGAAGAACTGACCGGCAACTGGCCGGAGAAGGCACGTAAGCAGTTTCTAGAGGCCGTCAAGTCTAACGAGCCATACAAGGTAGCCATCGTCGGTTCACCCGCCCTTGGTGCTGCTGCAGGTGGCTGGAGTGATCTGCTTAAGCAGGAGCTTACACAAACATACGGAGATCACATTGACGTAAACCTATTCCAAACAGACGAAACCTCCACCGAGTTTATGTATAGCGCTACTTCTGAAGAGGTCGTTTCCTATAAGCCGGACCTCGTCCTCTGGGAGCCTTTCACATTAAAGGATAATACGGTCGGAGTATCTGCAGAGGATACGGCTTACAGCATCAATAGTTTCCTTTCGGATCTACAGGAAGCGAACAAAGAGGTCACCCTCATCCTCCAGCCGGGGACACCTTTATACGGAGCGGTATTCTACCCCAAGCAGGTCGATGAACTTAAAGCGTTCGCAGAAGAAAGCAGCCTGACCTATCTGGATCACTGGTCTGCATGGCCAGCTAGCGATGACGAGGCATTGCAGGAGTATCTGGCGGAGTCAAAGGATGTTCCTAGTGAGAAGGGACATGATTTGTGGGCCGGTTACCTAATAAGGTATTTTGTTTCAAAATAGCCGTTTAACAAAAGCAGGACCTGAAGGGTAGGGTAATACCTCCTTCAGGTCCTGCTTTTGTTCCTCCAAAAAGATATAAAGTCCACAGATAAGTAATTTCGATACCCCTAATAATAGAGCCTCACGGTTAAAATTGCCGTGACCAGGAATATACCCAAAGAAGCAATAAAAAAAGGAGTGATGGTAATTGAAAAGATTGTAAAAGGTTTATCAGAAGAAATCTTGATAGCATATTTCATAAACACTCTTTCTTCATTTAGCATATGGCTGGAGTAAAATGGGGAGAAAAAGTTAATCGTCATTAAAATAAAGCTTGCCACAAACATAGTATTTATAAAACTATAATGGAATACGAACTCAATCGTTACTATAACAGAATTTAGTATCAGAAAGATAACCAGTGTTAAAAATAAAAATAACGTATGCTTCTTTAATTTTCCAGAAAGCTTAATATAGAACCACGATTCTAACTTCTCCCACAATTTGGACGTTAGTACGATGACGAAAATTCCAAAAAAGATATTAAAGAATGCTATGATAAACATGTCTGACTCTCCCAGCTTAGATATAATTCCAATAAAAGATAAAGAACAAATTCCATATAACATGGAGGATGATAGATGGAAATACAGACTTCGTTTTCAAATACAGCAATGAGGTTAGTGTACCTGCCAAAAAAATCATAAATAAGTCTTTTGTGAAATTGTCGTATAATCCACTAATATGAACTACCGGAAAAATAAATATCACCACAAATAAAGCGATAAAGGAATTGGTTTTTTCCATGAGCTTTCTTAATAAAAGCCCCTTAAAAAACATCTCTTCCCAAATTGGTGCCAGTATTCCTGTCCCTATGATAAATAGAGCGATTTGGCCAGGAGTTGCCAGGAAATACTTTCTTGAAGTGCTCGTTAGTAATTCAAAGGTAGATTTTAAAGGCATATCATATAGATAAATGGTAGTGAAAAACAAAATAAGGAAACTCAAAAGAATGTATACATATGTATCAACGGATTTAAAGGGTTTGATAACCAAACTTTTTCTTAGATACTTTCTCAAATGATAAAAAAGATAAAGAGAAAGAAATATCATAATTGAAGCAATTAAACTAGAATTATACCATGTGAAGAATGAGGGTTTAATGGTTGCAAAAATCAAAATGCTGCATATTATGATGCCCAAAAACTGTAGGAGTTGCTTCGAAAAATCAGAGATTTTTTTCATGTTTAATCCTTTCAATTTTGTCAGATTAATTGTTGTTGTAACTGTCCCGACACCATCTTGATTTTTGTCCAGAAATTCTTTTCAACTTCATATAATTCTTCTAGAAGTTCTTTTATTTCCAACAAATATTTCGAGTCTTTACTACGCCCACATCTAAAAAATATTTTAGCTATTTGTTTATACAAATTGTATAATTCATTCATTGTTTCAGAAGCGTTCACCGATTTATATTCAGGTATTCTTTCTTCAACCTCTTTCAAAAATCTATAATATAAATTTCTGAAACCTCCCCCACCAGATCCCACTTTTTCAAGGATGAGATATGTTCCTAAACAACAACCTTCCCATTCAGGTAATCCTGGCCAATATAAAATTTCCTCAGATAACTTCCTTATTCCACTAATTCCACAATTGGGATTAATCTCCTGCAACATATGCTTAGAATTATAAAAAATGGCACTGTTGATCGATTCATGCAGATCCACAGAAAATGGAGTAATTGGTGCCCAAATATTTTTTTCTGTAAAAGGCATTTTCGCAACACCTGCTGCTCTTATAAAGTTTTTCATCTTGATTGGAATCACTCCATTATTGATATAATCACTAATGTAAAATTCTTGTGTAGAAAGATCATATCCTATGATACTTATGGTGTGTGAAGCAATGTTAACTTTATCACCATAATGGAAACCTAGCTGACTGGTTTCTGTAATGGCAATAATAGGTATATCCTTATTTATATTCTCTATCATTTGGTTCAAATCAATGTTTTCTCTATAATTCCATCTGAAATCCTTATATCCCACATTATCTAAGAAGTTTTTCTCTAACATAGGCGTTCTAGTATGAATTAACCTGGGAAACCTGTCAGTATATGAAAAATAACTAAAACTAAGGCCACTCCCCAATCCAAAACACATAGCTTCAGATAAGTTATTCCCGTAAAAATTACTAAGTTCCTGCAGTATGGTTGAAGTACAATGTAGCCCTTTATAAGATGGATAATTATCTATAATATAACTCATGTTACTACCTCCAATTTTCTAGAACTATTAACTCCACTGCTTAAATTCAAAACATTTCCTTCTAATCCCTGGATATTATGTTCAATGACGATGATGTTCATATAACTTTGTAACTGAATTAAAACTTTAATAACCCTATTCTTCGTATTACTATCTAAATTAGCCATTGCTTCATCTAAGATTAATATATTGGGAAGTTTATTGAGTTGACAAACGATAGATAACAACTGTTTCTTCCCTCCGGATAGGGCTTGAATTTCAGAGTTTAGTGGAAGTTGTTTTAATAAAGTTCTTGTTGCCTCTTCTACTATTTCTTTCAGTTTTTCAGAGGACTCTTTTATCGCAAAATACTTCCGATAATGATCCAATTCTTCTTTTACTGTAGTACTTAGAAATTCTGGTGTTTGGAAGACTACCCCTATACTTTCTCTTAGGTCTTTATTGGGAAGGGAGTTAATATTAATATTGTCCATGAAAATATTTTCTGATTGGTATAGTTTGAGTAATGACAATACCAACGTCGTTTTCCCTATAGCATTTTCACCTTTCAAGATGTTAATGTTTCCTCTTCTTATACTACCTGTGATGCCCTTAATAATTTCTGCATTTTCGATATATACCCGTGAGTCATCTAACGAAATGTCTTGTTTTGATTCTGCCGAGAAAACTGTTTGTTGCCCTACTTGACTTACTTCCAGCTCGTTATTCAAAAAAGCTTTTACTCGTTCAACTGATAGAAGACTTACCTTTAATTTCACAAAATAATCTGAGATTCTTCTAAGAGGTGTAAAAAAGCGGAAAATATACAATATACATGCAACAAATTCTCCATAGGATAGTCTTCCATTCTCAACGTCTAATAGGCCAAAATATAAAATGAAAAGACTAATTAATAAAAATAGCAAAGTGGTAACAACACTTAATCCCGCTACTATTCCTCCCCTGCTTTTCTGATTCTTAGATATGTTATTAACTGACATGGAGTATTCTCCATAAAGAGGATTTTCATTATTCGATGTTTTATAGACCATAAGGTTATTCTGAATTCTTTGACTTACGCTAGTCAGATCATCTCTAAGGTCCAAACTGATCGAACTATTATTCTTGATTTTTCTATTATAATATCTATAAATAAAGAAATAGACTGGAAGAAAACAGACTAAAATAAGTGTAAACTTCACATTTAGTGATAGTAGAATAAAAAATGTAGTAATAAAAATGATAATCTCTAACATTAAATTTAAAAGAACACTATTAAAAATCCCCTGACAAACTGGTATATCATTTGTAATCAGTTGTATAATATTCGATTTTTGACTAATTAAACTAGTATATTTAGATTTTCTTATCACTTGATTAACTTCTCTTCTTAAATACAAATTACTCTTAACGGAAAGTGAATTTTCCAAGAATATATTTAAATAAATTAAGGATATATATACTAAAATACCTATTATAATGATATCCATGCTCTCTTGGAAAAATTCAAGATAATTGCCTTCTGACACAGAATCAATAATATATTTGATTACTAAAGGTATACCAATTGTAGTAAACAACATGATGGAAGTCGTAAGAGTAAATAGAAGAATGGTAGGAGTTTGTCTTTTATACAATGAAAACAAAAAAGCCATATTAGACTGCATATTTTTATTCTCGATCCTTATAGACTAAATTTTTATCTATACCAAACATTTCGAACGAGTCTTTTTTTTCAATTCCAAATGCGTGTGTCAAAAGTGCTGATTCATACTTATTCGAAATTTCCAACAAACAGTTCATTTCGTCTTCATAGTAACCAAACAATGCTCGGCAGGAAATTTCGTTTGCAGTGGAAGTTAGGTAAATATTTTGCGAAATGTGTCCCATATCCATTTGCATTAGTTTATAACCTTTATCCCCGTATTTGTTATACTGTTCTTCAAAACTGCCAACGTGTACGATGAGGAAAGAACATTCTGTAATATAAGATTTCTGATAATAAGCTTGTTCTATATTCCCTCTAAAATCACCAAGTTTCAATAATTCAAGGGTATTGTGAAAACTATTGAAATAGTACAATCCAGGTTCCAATTCTTCCACATTAAATATAAAAATATATGCTCTTATAGAGTGCATTCCTCCTCCTGAAGGAACTACCTTCCGATGATTATCAATAAACCCATAGGAATAAAATAAAATATTCGACAAACCTTCAAAGTTAATTCGTGAACGGACTTCTAACTCTACTGAGGACTTTCTGTTCAACAAAAGGTCTTGTAAACTGGAATTCATACGATTTCTATTTACTCTTAATGGGATCTCCTTTATTGCATAATGTTTAATATTCGGAATCTCTTTTTTATAACTATTGGGTGGAGTCTTGAATAAGGACACTTTTTGTTTTCTCGAATTCAAATCAAATTCTAGGGATGTATTCATAGGTAACTCTCCTTTCACAATCTTTATGGGAATGGATGTGGATCTTTATTAAAGCTTTCTGGTAATATATATCCCAGATTTAAGGGTACTGAAGTAAGTCTTTTACAATTTAGCATTGGAAGCCAAGTCTCCAAAAACGCTAATTCTGGCATGACAGCCCTCACCACATGAATTCCTTGTTCCTCCACATCTTCAGTCGTAACATCCACGGTATATAAATTTAAGTTTTTTTCTTTAAGTATGGCTTTTAACTCCTCAATATTATGAACTTTTGTTTCCGGTGTGAAGGTCTTTTGCGGGCCATCGAATAAGAATTGCAACTTTTCTTGCCCGCCACCTAAACCATAATAGTAAATATGATCGTGAATACTGTTGATTTTTTTTATATCTGTAATATCAACGAACTCCCTTTTAAATGGACGAGTAAAAAGGTTAATCCCTACAGCTGCTTCTAAAAATGCACCTCTTAAAGCAGTGAACCTATCAAAGTGAGATTTTGCCCCAACTTGTACGAATGGAACTTTTTCATAATTATTCTTGATAACAACAAAATAAGTAGGTACTTCAATATCAGTGGTAATATCTAAAAAGTATGTGGAAAAACCTATTTCTTCTAATGACTTTACTTTGTCTTTTAAGAAATCATCTTCAATACTACTAATGTCAATTACAGGTGCAGAAATCTTGTTCAACCACATAATCATAATTGCGTCTCTCTCAATGCACTCTAGTATTGCCCCTTCTTTCGCCATTGTTTTAGAATTTCCAGCAGCCAACCCTGTAGATATACTTTCTCTTATATGATTACTATAATGATTAGGTCCTAAATTGAAATAAACCGCTGTCACAGGAACTAATGTGTTCAACCCAGTTAACTCGTCAACACTCTCCACCCAATACATTTCAGAATCCTTTGTAATCTCATACCGTTCTCCATATACTTCTAAATATTGTTCAGGAAAAGGTCTTGTAAACGAGCAAGGATCTACCACTTTATACTCGTCCTTTAATGTATGATAACTCCCTTTAATAAACATTTTTTCATCAGAGTAACTGGCGCAGTATCTTTCCAAGCATTCCCCTATTGCCTTGATTTGGGCAATTTCTCTTGATTCAAAGTCATAACCTAACCCATCTAAATCTCCTTTAATAACTTCATTGAATTTATCATCTATTAAGGATTTCCTATAAGTTGTGTAAAGGTGCATAGGTACAGGAAGGTGAATATCCAGTCCCTCTTTTAACCCTTGAATCAACCCAATTTTCGGGTTAACAATCTCTTGTTTAACCTTTTCTAAATTCATACATATGCCTCCGTTGTATCCTTCTTTGACGTTGCATATACTTTGTTTTTCTCACAAACAGGGCAACCTGGAACTCTCAGTAATGTTGAAAAGGTACTTTCCATAGATTCGAAAGAAAATGAATACTCTTGGTTAACAATTTCACAAGGATATTTATTTGAAAAATATTTGGTTATAAAGGTTGTAGTTAAAGAAACAGAGGTAGATATCCCTCCCCATACCATCTGCAAATCTTGTAGATTTTCTCTACTTTCATAAAACCTTTCTCGCAATAATAATTCTTTCTTGGGATTCGACATGTTGGTATATAATCTCGTCAGATAGCAACTATAACAAGCAGTCTCACCAGGTATAAATAGAGGGCCGATCGTGACATTAGAATTAGTCACAACTATTTTTAAAAATGGGATGTTTAACCCTTTTGCTCGAGTTGATTTTTCTTTGAAGAAGTCCACATTTTCACCATACTCTATTCCCACGATTAAATTGGTATCAGAAGAAGGAGTTTCATCAATTAAGAATTTTTTGGATAAACTTTCTTTTAGGTATTTTGTCAATTTTTTATTTCCTGATAAATTCACTCTTTTTTTAATAAGCGAGTTAATTATTTCAATGGATGTTCCTTTACTATGTGAAAAAGCACTCAATAAGTTTTGTAGTTGAATATTTTCATCGTCATTTAATTCAATATTGTTTATAAGATTGTCAAACCTAATAATCCCTTTACTATTCAACAATTCTAAGATTTCAAAAATATAATTCTCTGGTAAGGAGGTAATTTCAGCTATTTCCTCAATTGTATGGATCCCATTTACTTCCCCCACCACCATTGTTATATCTTCAACTGAAGCACCATTAAAGTCGTAATGTTTTTCCCCATTAAAAATGGTCAAAGTATTACCTTCATCTAGTATATAGCTCATCCCATTTAGTATAGGCTTCCATTTATGTCCATTTAATTCCATTTTATTTTCTCCTATCTCAATAGAATAATAAATAAAATAAAGTAGAGGAGAATCAGTACAATTCTCCTACTACTTTGTTAATTAAAGCTATTACTCAGAGCAATATTTCCAGATGATATCTGGCGCACAACCTTGTGTAGTTGAGCAACAACCAGCACAGCCACTCGTACTACTCCCATCTACGTAAGGAACTACTTCTCCACTTTCAGTTACTTGTACATCTAACTTTTTTGTGTTATCAGCCATCATGATCTCCTCCTTTTGATTTTTACATATATTAATTACTATATGCACCTTTTATGATAGTTCTAAATCCTTATATTATCAACCAAATATTTCTAAAATTGTTATTAAATGTAATAATAATTGGTATTTCGACATCGTTCTAACCCTTGGTATATATAGTACATCAAGCCTATTTAGAGTGAAAAAACCACAATTTTTAAATTTTCTTTATATTTTTAATATTTTGTATTGATTTCTGGCTAATTCTAAAGACTTTAGCCTGAATTATTCTTTTAGGCATATTCGGATAATCCAAAAAAAATTGTAACTACTCAAATGAACTAAGGATTGATTTATATGAAATGAACAATTTTTTATACAATTAGGTAATTCATCCTGATTATATAAAAATTGCCATTATTGTGAGTTATCATTCCACTAATTTCTAAAAACATACTATACTTGTATTATCAAAGTTTAGGAGGGAATTCATGGGTAATCTACCAAAAAAGAGTTTAATGGTATTCATTACGACACTGCTCGCACTGACCGGTTTCTCATCCGGTGCCTTCGCAGAAGAAACGACATTCAAGGACGTGAAGGAGTACACATCGTTTTATGAAGAAATTATGTTTCTTCACGGGGAAGAGATCATCTTCGGTTACGAGGACGATACGTTCCGTCCTACCGAGGGCGTTACACGCGCTGCAGCAAGTGCCATGATAGGACGGGCACTTGGATTGGACGGCACAAAGAGGGATTCATCATTTAAGGATGTGCCTGAGCAGAGCTTTGCTTCGGGTTATATCGCATCAGCCGTTGAAGAAGGAATTATTAATGGATACAATGACGGGACTTTCCGTCCGAATCAATTAGTCACAAGGGGCGAGATGGCGATCTTCATCTCACGTGCCTTTGATTTGACGACTGACACAGAGGCTGTCTTCCAGGATACGGCTCCGACGATGGCTTCGTTTGAAGCGATACAGAACGTGTATGACAACGGAATTGCGAAAGGGTTCTCGGATTATCACTTTTACCCTTATAAAACAATTACGCGTGGCGAGTTTAGTGCCTTCCTTGCGAGAGGGGTAGAGGATTCGTTTAAACAGCCAGTGGAAGATGTGAAGGCGGTTGAAATTAAGCTGGCAGTGGATAAAGATAACAACCTGACACTAACTTCTCATTTGAACGGTGAGGTGATTCATGCGAATCCCCTGCAGCCTATTAGAATCATTACGTCGACTGAAGGCGATAAGCCAAGCTTTAAGTATGCCGGCGGTGTTTTAAGGTCAATTGATTACGGTTCATATTACGCATCACGAGGTTTAGGTGTTGGGGAAATCACGGCTGGCCTTAAAGGAGACCCAATCACCATACCGGTAACTTATATTCCGAATACAGCTGAGAACCAAAAGCCGATCAACGGCTACGTGACGGAATTGGCATCCCATAAAATCATGACAAGCTGCCCGATGTCCCTTAATGGAAGTACGGCACAGGATGTGATGGATTACTACGGAACAGAACCGGACTCCGAAGGTTATCTAGGGGGCGGCTATGGAAGAACATATGGCCAATGCACCTATTATTCCGAAAGTGATACAGATCTGACCAAGAAGATCGTCACGATTGATTTTATGAACGAAGATGACTCCGTCACTGCTCCTGCCTTCAAAAAAATCGTCGGCACTCCAGATTGGGAAGGAATCAGTGAACTGGATGGATACTGGACTCAGCTTTATCGCTTAGATGGAATGGAGCTGTATGCTTCTTACTTTGATAAGGGCTCTCCGCTTCATACCCTGCGTTTGAAGCATAAGTAAAGCTTTGGGACAGAGGGACAGGTTCCTGCGTCTCAGCTACAGAAAGGGACGGACCTTTTAAAGGTCCGTCCCTCTTCTATTATGGTAGTCTATGAATCATTTTACCCGACGCGTCGTATAGTTCCGCCGTGTCTCCTTCGTTGTTCCAGATGTAGGCGTTGGTCCACTTCAAATAAGCAGGCGGGTTATGAACTGCGTTATTTCCTGTTGTTACTTGTACTGTAGTACCCGATCTTAATACAAAGTTGGCCGGGAAGTCATACGTTTGATTCCCTTCTACACTTACCAGCTTCCATCCGGTCATGTTCACATCGTTCGATCCGTTGTTCTTGATTGTTACCACTTCTTTATCTAAATTAACACTAGTAATCGTTAAATTCCCCGGTATTGGTACCGGATCTTGCTTGAAACGGTCATCCAGTGCTCTTGCTAAGAATGCCGAGAATTGATCCCGTGTCACATCCTGATTTGGCCTGTATGTACCATCCGTGTATCCACCTGTTATGCCTTCTGCCAGGATTTTCAGGATAGAATCCGAAGCGGCCATGCTTGGAGATACGTCATGAAATGAGGTCTCCGCTTTGACAGTTAAATCGAAGGCTCGCGCAAGGAAGATCGCCATTTCTCCACGCGTGACGACTTTACTCGGCTTAAACGTCCCATCCGTATACCCGGAAATGATTTTCGCTTCCACAGCCGATTGGATATAGCCAGAAGCAAAGTTGGATTGACCCACATCCTCGAATCTAGTGGCCCGTTGTTCCCCATCCAATCCAATGGCTCTTCCGATCATCGCTGCAGCCGCAGCCCGTGTTACCGGCTTACTTGGAGCAAATGTTCCGTCACTGAATCCATTAATGATTTCCTGGTCTGACAAGTACGTAATTTCTTCAAAGAACGTGTGAGTCGTCGGAACGTCTGAAAATGATTTCGCAAAAGCGGAAAATGGGGTGAGTAATCCCGCAACCATTAGGACGGCTAGAAAAGATGATACTAATTTCTTCATTGTTTCTCCTCCTTTTACTTTTTCCATAAAATACAAGTATGTGTCATTGTCATCATTCTATAATACTATGAAAACGATTGAAACGATAAAGCGTATGGAAATATAAACCAATATTGAAGCGTTTTCAACATCGATTTCATTATAATACGGATTTATTGCGAAATCTCCAAACACATTCCTGCTTATCCCTTACTTATTTCGCAGATTCCTCAAAAGGTCATTTGCCTTTTTCTTTGCTTCTTCCGTTTCTTTTTCCAATACTTTAAATGAAACTATCTCTTCATCTTTAGAGAGGGTAACTTCTAATATGTCCCCTTCTCTGGAAGGCATGACTTTCTCTTTGTCTACTACCTTTTCTTCCTGTTCATTGGATCTTAGCAGAAGGACGGCTTTTTCCCCTTCAAAACGGTCTAACGTATACCATTTAGTGGCCACTTACTTTCACTCCCTTAGCATTGTATATAACGGAGGAGTCTCCTTCATTATTCCAGATATAGCTTCCTGTCCACTTCAAATATACGGGAGGATTATGGGCTGCATATTTACCGGACGTTACATGAACTGTACGACCCGCTTTCAAAACAAAGCCGTTCGGGAAGTCAAAGGATTGATTGCCTTCTTCACTTACTAACTTCCAACCGGTCATATCCACATCCTCTTTTCCATTATTCTTAATGGTCACGACTTCAGCATCAACATCGACACTTGAAATCATTACATTTGCAGGGGCAGGTTCCGAAACTCCATTTCCATCCCCATTATAAGAACGATCATCGACCGTTACCTCACAACCATTGAAATTCGCTACGATATCTCCCATTTCATAGGTTGAGTATATCTCTGATCCGGCATCCTTTAAGCTCTGAAGTACTTTTGGATCAGGGTGTCCGTATGAATTTTCGCCGTATGAAAGAATGGCTGCTGACGGGTTGACCGCCTCTACAAATGATTTAGATGTACTGGTGTCACTACCGTGATGGCCTGTTCTGAGTACGGTTGATTGTACATCGGCGTTACGGATCATTTCATCCTCGATCCCATGGCCAGCATCCGCTGTCAACAGGACACTGGAACATCCATTTGTTGCTCGTAATACAATGGACGCATCATTATTATCGCTTGCGTTTTCATCTGCATGAAGCACCTTTATCTGTACATTCGAATCCAAATCAATGGATTGACCTGTTTTTGCCACTTCAAAAGGAATGTTCTTTTGATCCACCAGATTCAGATAGTCTAAATAGGTATGAGATGTATGAGCTTTACCGCTATCCAGTACTTTCTTCACTGGTATATCTTTTAATACATCTAATAAACCACCTATATGATCAGCGTCAGGATGTGTCGCTACCACTAAATCAATGGAGTCTACCCCAGCTTGTTTAAGGTAAGACACCACCTTTTCACCGGCTGATTGACGACCCCCATCGATTAATATTGTTTTCCCGTTAGTAAGCGTCAATAGTGTGGAGTCCCCTTGACCGACATCAATAAAATGAGCTGAAAAAGGGTCATGGGTATTAGGTTTATCTTGCTTAAAACGGTCATCCAGTGCTCTTGCTAAGAATGCTGAGAATTGGTCCCGTGTCACATCCTGATTTGGCCTGTATGTACCATCTGTGTATCCGCCTGTTATGCCTTCTGCCAGGATTTTCAGGATAGAATCCGAAGCGGCCATGCTTGGAGATACGTCACGAAATGAGGTCTCCGCTTTGACGGTTAAATCGAAGGCTCTCGCAAGGAAGATTGCCATCTCTCCGCGCGTGACGACTTTACCGGGCTTATATGTACCGTCCGTATACCCGGAAATGACCTTCGCTTCCACAGCCGATTGGATATAGCCAGAAGCAAAGTTGGATTGACCCACATCCTCGAATGTAGTGGCCCGTTGCTCGCCATCTAATCCAATGGCCCTTCCAATCATCGCTGCAGCTGCAGCCCTTGTTACCGGTTTACTTGGAGCAAATGTTCCTTCATTAAACCCATTGATGATTTCCTGGTCTGACAAATACGTAATTTCATCAAAGAACGTGTGCGTAGTCGGAACGTCTGAAAATGATTTCGCCGAAGCGGAAAATGGTGTGAGTAATCCCGCAACCATCATCACGGTTACGAATGAAGCGATTATTCTTTTCATCTTTCTCTCTCCCTCCTAACAATAAAAAATACCCTTTCAATATTTCGAAAGAGTATCTTTTGTAACAATTCTATTACACTAGTAATGTCTGTTAAACAACCAAAAATTGGAAAGTTTTTGATTAGAAGAGATTGGGGAGGTTAAGCTGGCCTGAGATTCCGTTCCTCGGCCTATTTGTTAAGTTGAACGATGGTCCTGCCCATTCACCCTCGCCTCCAATTGCTCGATTCTTTGAGAAATAAGGGGAAGGTATTTCTGATCTTCCAGCAGTTCGAAGATGAGTCTGGACTTTTTAAAGTAGCTGATGGCACCGGGAATGTCATGTTGAAGTTCAAGGATATACCCCTTTTGATAATGAAATTCTCCAAGCAGATACATATTTTCATTTTCAAGGCACCACTTGATCCCTTCATTACAGTATCTCAAGGACTCCTCGTCATTCCTTAAACGAGTATGCACCCGGGCGATGTTATAAAGCAGCTTCGTTTGGATCCGGATATCGTTTAAATGGGGATGGGTCTTCAGGCGAAGGGCCACACGATCATAAAGAGTCAACGCTTCTTCATACTGCTGCAGTGAGAACTTGATGACCCCCATGGATAGGATGATCTCCATCTCCCTTTCCGATAATGCCTTCTTGTCATTTCCTGTTATATTCAACGCATGTATTAAGGTAGCAAACGATTTCTCTCCTTGATTTTCAACTTCCTTTTCGTAAATGCCCTTATGCCAATAAAGAAGCTGAAGGTGAGAAGGATTTGTATGAAAGAGGGGGTTCTTCTCTTCCACCCTCACAATCTCCATCATCTCTTCATACTCCATGGCTTTTCTCAAACGGGTCAGCTGGTTCTCCACTTCTTCAATGTAATCAATTCTCGGAGTAGATCCCACTTCCAGGAAGTAATTCAGATTCACACCCAGTTTATTCGCTATTTCATAAAGCGTGGAGGCGTTGGGATAAATGTCCCCTTTTTCAATCCGACTGATCAGGGCCTGCGTACAGATTCCTTTCGCAAGATCTTTTTGAGTGAAACCGAGGGCTTTTCGCATCTGGACGATTTTCTTACCGATGGCTGTGTAATCCATGTGGTCACTCCTCCTTAGCGGCGGGACCTGTCTCTTTATCCCGTTACTCTGTTTCCGTCCCCTTGGTGGTCAGATCATTGATTTTGTTCCTTAGTAATTGGACGTATTTATCGTCTTTTTGAAGTTCGAATACAATCAGTGCCTTGTTCAGATAGTCCCTGGTTAGGTCGAGTTCCCCTTTAAGCTCATAATTGTAGCCAATATGGTAGTGAAGTTCCCCCAGTGCGAACATATTGTCCTTCTGAATGCACCAATTGATTCCCCGTTTACAATACTCAATGGATTCATCTAACCTCTGTAATCTCGTCAGTACTCTTGCAATATGGTAATAGAGCCTAGTGATAATGGTTAAATCAATCAGATGAGGTACAGCTTCGATGTGGACCTTCACCTCTTTAAATATATCGAGAGCCTTATGAATATCATCATTTATATAAAAGGCTCCCATCGTCATCAGGATTTCAAGTTCTCTCTCAGACCACACTTTATTCGAAATTTGAGTCAGTTTAATGGCTTCTTCAAGCGTTTCTGACGCTTTAATATGGTCACTTTGAACCTCGTTTTGGTAAATCCCTTTATGCCATAGTAATAGTTGAAGGTTTTTCTTATTATGGGAAAAGAGAGGATTCCCAACTTCCATTCGGATAATATCCATCATTTCTTCATATTGTAGGCTTCTACGTAAAACCTTTAACTGGTTTTCCACTTCCTGTATATAATCGAGTCTCGGTGTCATGCCAATATCAAAGAAGTAGTTGACGTCCACTCCCAGCTTCTGTGATATCTGATAAAGGGTCGATGCGTAAGGATAGACAATCCCTTTTTCAATTTTACTGATCTGGGCCTGCGTACAAATGCCTTCTGCTACATCTTCTTGTGATAACCCGATATTTTTACGCAATTCCCTTATTTTTTTCCCGATTGCTGAAAAGTCCAATAGTTTCACTCCTAAAAATATTCCTAGAGTTATAATTTAAATAGGAAAGTATGTAAATTGGCTATAAAATGGGGTTTAACTAGGTTAAAAGACCTCTGAATGAGTTTTTAATGACTTTGAATTTATGGTTTAATATAGTTAACAATTGGTGTATGCTTATATGATACCGAATTTTCACACTTTTGAAAAAGGAGGAAAGTCCTATGAAAAAACGTATTTTTGCATTTTTAACAGCTTCTATCCTTGTTCTTAGCTTTGCTGGAGTCGGTTCTACAAGTGCTGCAGGGGTTGCTCCGACATCTGCTGAGCTGCCTACTCTTTACTAAGTTACCAAAAAATCATTCAAATTCATACAATTTCACTTACACAAGGCATTTCCTCTAAAGGAAATGCCTTTTTTCATGAATTTACCAACTTTACACTGTAATATTCCTATTACACTATTGTAACACTTGTTATATATTATTCTGGTAACTATTTTATTTATCGGAGGATAAGAAATTGAAAAAAGGATTTATTTCGTTATTCGTTGCATTGATTTTACTTGCTTCCACTAACCTCACTGCATTTGCTGCTTCTTTCACAGATATTGGCGGTACGTATGCCAAGCCATATATAGAAGCACTTTCATCCAAGAACATTATCAGCGGTTATAATGATGGGACCTACCGTCCACAGGAGAAAGTCACACGGGCACAATTCGCCAAGATGCTTGCACTTGCCCTTGAACTTCCGGAAAGACCTGAATCCGCTTCAGAATTTAAAGATGTCAAAGACTGGGCAGACCGTTATGTAGGTGCTCTTGTGGATTTCGGCATCACGAAAGGGATTCGTCCGGACTTCTTCGGAGCCGATAACCCGATCACCCGCCAGGAAATGGTCGTCATGTTCATCCGTGCCATGGGGATGGAGGATTACGCACATCTCGCAAACCTTTGGTCTGACTTTGAAGATGAAGATAAAATTTCTCAATTCGCTTATACGCATGTCGCATTTGCCGAACAGATCGGATTCGCTGAAGGAAACAAGAATTACTTCATGCCGACTCAAACCGCAGACCGTGCCGCTGCCGCAAAATGGATCTACAATTTCACCATCGATGAAGATAAGTACTTTGAGAACTCATTAAATGTCCTTGCCTTCAACACCGTCACTCTTGAAAATCTGGAATCTGTCAAAGTGATTGACGATACAACTGTCCAACTCATCAATTTCGACGGGACAACCGAAAACCACAATCTGGGTCAATTCCTGGATGAATTGATGGTCCGTCTGAACTATGAATATCTGTACTTCCTGGACGGTTCTTTCTGGATGGACTCCAACGCTTCAGTAAAAGACGAAATCCTTCAAACCACTGTTACTTTCTGGGAATCCGAATACAGCAGCTACACGTTGAAGGTATCTTCTGCTGATGCGAAGTCCCAGCTCAAAGACCATTTGAATACTCAGTATGCAAATGATAATAATTTGGAGTATTCTCTATTGGAAGATATGGAGACGTTTGCTAAAAACAAAGGTCTGATCGTTCCCAAGTAAACGTGTTAATAAGCCCCGCATATTCTGCGGGGTTTTTTGATATAAAACAATATTCCGCAAGCGTTTACAAAAAAATGATAATAATTAACTATTTTTATTATTTTTTTACTATTTTAATTATTCTTCCTATGCTATTATTAATCTGTTTGACACAACACAATTAAGGGGAGATTTTTTTTGAAAAAGAAAACACTAGCTGGTGCAGCTCTCGCTTTAGGTTTAATTGTTCCTCAGGTCACACCATCCATTACATACGCAGAAGTCATGGACAAAGACATCGTTAAGCTTCGCATACTCGAAACAACCGACATCCACACGAACCTCGTCAACTATGATTACTATCAGGATACAGCGACAGATAAATATGGACTTGCCAAAACGGCTACCCTGATTAAACAGGCCCGCGCTGAATCTAAGAACTCGTTATTATTTGACAACGGAGATCTGATCCAGGGAAATCCGCTTGGTGATTACGTAGCGAAAGAAGATCCCCTTCAAGATGGGGAAACACACCCAGTTTACAAAGCAATGAATCTATTAAACTATGATGCCGGTAACGTCGGGAACCATGAATTCAACTATGGTCTTGATTTCCTCGGTACATCTTTAAAAGGCTCTAACTTCCCATACGTGAATGCCAATGTGTACAAAGATGATCAAGATGGCAATCCAGACAATGACAAAAACTACTTCAAACCATATGAGATCCTTGATCGGACTGTCGTTGATGAAGACGGTGAAAAGCACGACATTAAAGTCGGAGTCATCGGATTCGTTCCTCCACAGATCATGCAGTGGGATAAAGGGAATCTTGAAGGGAAAGTCATCGCGAAAGATATCATCGAAACAGCCAACAAATTCGTTCCGCAAATGAAGGCTGAAGGGGCTGACGTCATCGTCGCGATTCCTCACTCCGGTATCGGTAACGTGACACAGGAAGGTATGGAAGAAAACGCAACGTATGACCTTTCTAAAGTCGAGGGAATCAACGCGATCCTGTTCGGTCATTCTCATGGGGTTTTCCCTTCTGATTCGTATAGCGGAATTGAAGGGGTAGACGTGAAAAAAGGAACCATCAACGGTGTTGGGTCCGTTATGCCTGGTTCATGGGGAGATCATCTCGGACTGGTTGACCTTGAACTTGAACTGAAAGATGGTAAATGGAGTGTAACGAATACCCAAGCTTCCACCCGCTCCATCTTGAAAGAAGACGGAACACCAGCTGTTGAAGCAGACCAGGCCATCCTTGATGCCGTGAAAGCAGAGCACGACGCAACGATTGAATGGGTTCGCAGTGCCGTCGGTGAAACTACTGCACCAATCAACAGTTATTTCGCCCTTGTAAGCGATGATCCATCCGTACAAATCGTGACAAATGCACAGAAATGGTATGTCGAGAAGTATATCAAAGGGACCGAATATGACGGTATTCCTGTCCTATCTGCAGGAGCTCCGTTCAAAGCCGGGACACGTGCGAACCCTGACTATTACACTGACATCCCTGCCGGTCAAATCGCCATTAAGAACGTTTCTGACTTATACCTCTATCCAAACACGCTTCAAGCCGTGCTATTGACCGGTGCTGACGTGAAAGAATGGTTAGAGATGTCTGCCGGTCAGTTCAATCAAATCGATCCTTCTTCATCTGAAGAACAAAACCTTGTGAATGGCGACTACCGTTCCTATAACTTTGACATCATTGATGGAGTGACATATGAAATCGATGTCACAGAACCTTCCAAATATGATGCTGAAGGTGTATTGGTGAATAAAGATTCCAGCCGCATCAAGAATCTTGAATTCAATGGGAAAGCCATCGATCCGGATCAAAAGTTCATCGTTGCCACGAACAACTATCGTGCAAGCGGAAAATTCCCGGGAGTAAAGAACTCCGAAATCATCGTCAAATCACCAGATGAAAACCGTAACGTGATCATCGACTACATTATGGAGAAAAAGACCATCGATCCTCAGGCTGATGGCAACTGGTCATTTGCCCCAGTGAATGGGAATGCCAATGTTGTATTTGAAACATCTGTGAAAGCTCAGGATTACATCAAGGACTCAAGCACGTACAAATTCCTAGGTAAACAGGACAGTGGTTTTGGTAAGTACTCCATCAAGTTTAAAGAAAGCGACACTCCGACTCCAGGCAAGAATTTCAAAGATGTGAAAAATGATCATTGGGCTAAAGACTACATCATGAGCCTGGTTGAACAAGGAATCGTCAAAGGGAAGACCGATACCACTTTTGAACCGGAAGGAAATATCACGCGTGGAGAATTCGTTTCTTTACTGGCACGGACATTGGACCTGGAATCTTCAGGTAAGAATCACTTCAAAGACGTTGCCGGTGTACTGACTGATGACATTAACGCAGCTTACGAAGCAGGAATCACTACGGGTATCAACAGCACTACCTTCGCTCCTCACAGCCAAATCACAAGAGAACAAATGGCTGCGATGCTCGTTCGTGCTTATAATACGAAGACCGGGAAAGAATTCAAACCATCTGTGAAAAACACCTATAAAGATGGGAAGAAAATCTCTCCTACCTTCAAAGATGACGTATTGGCTGCAATGGAATTAGAATTCATGAACGGTTATAAAAATGGTACATTTGCCCCTAAGCAGCAAGCAAACCGTGCTCAGGCAGCGAAGACGATTTATATGTTTTTGAAGAAATAAGACTCTTTAAAGAGAGAAGCCCCGATTCTGAATCGGGGCTTTTTTATACATATTCTCATCATTAAAACGGCAGTATCGACTTATATACTCCGGAATGAATGTATTTTTATTCATTGTTATTTATTCTTATAGGAATATTCCTAGAGTTATATAAAAACGGGAAAACAGCATAAAACGGTCCCAATTTAATCTAATATTGAACATATTGCTTACTAGACCGAAATACCTCCTTTTACAATTTCTGATAGGATAAAAGTACAATAACAGAAAGGGGGCTTCATGATGAAAAGCATAAGCATGAAAGTAAATCCTCTATATTCAGATGTAGATTTGTCGATTGTATTTCAGTTCGAGTTTTCCAAAGGAGATTGTAAGATCGGGGAAGCTATGGTTTCAACCTACGCCTTAGACAACAGCGTAACGTATCGAAAGTCCCAACAGGCTACAACTGCTAGTTTCGAAAAATGTGCGGTTATTGATCGGTTCGAAATCGCGGGAGATCTCGGAGAAACCTGCATGAAAAAACTCCAGCACTTCCTTAAAGTCATCGGCATGAAAGAAACACACGCCGGGTACGAATTAAACAAACAAGATAGCATGTAATGCTCCTCTCATAAAACGAAAAACTCCACTTCATAAAGTGGAGTTTTTCGTTTGGAGGGACGGACCTTGGTTTCATTACCTAATTTATCGCTTGGTACCCTCTGCTTCAACAGTGCTAAAATTTTTTATCCCGTTTAAGGTGAGGGAATCATAAGCAAACGTCATGACTAGATGGTACTTATTGCGTACTAGACCGAAATTCCTTCTTTACTTTTTCTGATAGGTTATCGGAATCACTGAGATCTTTGATGATTCTTCATTAGAGCTGGCTGTGAATTAAATATTCTTTAAAAGTGTAGAGTCTTTTCAGAATCTGCATTTTTATATTTTTGAAAGAGCATCAGTGACATCTTCATTCATCCCTGAACGACTTTACCACGAAAAAGAGAGTACCCTTCCTCACCGTAAAGAGTTCAAAGGGGTTTCTACTTTTTACTCCCATGCCAAGAAGTATATCCAGATACTACAACTCATATGAACATCCGTACGTAATCCACACTGGTAATTAATCATTCTTTAAAGCGTTATAATAATCAATAGGAATCGTTGTTTCTAGATCTTCTTCGACCATTATGGCATTCTTTAAGTCCTTCGAAATATCTTTATCTATCTCTATCACAGATGTTCTTGGTGTCGCATCCGCTGTACAAGCTCCCCCTGAGTCATTCAACTCGATTGTCATTGCTTCATTTTTTGAGTTCACTGTAATATCAACTAATTCAATCGGACAACTCCCTGACTCTTCCAGTCCAATAAAAAACACATTCTTTTCATTAAAATTTTCAGATGGCCTCTTCTTCTCTAGTCTGTAAAAGTCCCAAGACTTCTCGTATTGTGACTGATTCTCAGCTTTTGTAACTCCATAATAAAAAAAGGGAACTTCCTTTCTTACAAATGCGATTTCATAAAAGTCAGCTGGTAAACTCTTTTCACTGGCTATCAGTTCATATTGCCCATCGTCATGGGTACAACTAACTAATAATATGAACATAGCAATAATCGCTAGTAGTTGTTTTGCGTATTTCATGGTATCCCCCTCCTTTTATCTCTATTTTTCATATTAAAGTCGTGGTAATTGATGTAGGTAATCAGAACGTCTATAAGGTGCTAGTAAAAAAGAAGGCTTGAATACGGGGCATGATTAGAGGAGATGATTTTTAAATATTTAATCACTTGCAATATAGTTGGATTCTCTTTCCTAGGTAAAAAAGAACCCGAAACAGATCTGTTAGATTCTGCTTCGGGTTTTATCAGTGATGCTTACATTTCGTCTAACACGTTAAGCATTCTGTAAAGCATAACCGCTGTTTCGGCACGTGTTGTATCAGCCTTCGGATCAAAGCTGTGGTCTGCACGTCCTTTGATGATTCCCAGTTCATTTGCCTGGTAAACAGATTCTTTAGCAAATGCACTGATTGAGCTATCATCTTTAAACTTACTATCGGATTCAAGACCCTTCACAAGTGATTCGTCTTGATACTTCACAGCGCGGACAATCATCGTCGCCATTTCCTGACGGTTGATTTCAGCATCCGGATTGTAAGAACCATCTAAAGTTCCTTTTACAATTCCTGCGCGATATGCTGCTTCAATACCAGCATACGCCCATGCTTTGCTTTCCTTCACATCTTTAAAGATTCCTTCGTATGACGTCATTGGAAGGTTTAACGATCTTGATAGAAGAACCGCAAACTCTGCACGTGTCAGCTTCTGCTGAGGAGCAAACGTATCTTCCGTCTTACCACTCGTGATCATACGGGAAGCAAGAACCTCAATTTCGTCCTGTGCCCAGTGCTTCTGAATATCTTTGAACGTTTTGTCACTTTCCATTACAGCGTACGTAGAGAAATGACCCGTTTGGAAGACGAAGTTGTCTCCAGCCACTTTACCTCCGACATACTCCCATTTGTTTGTTTCTTCATTCAGATAGAACGCCGCTGCTTTGCGCTTATCATCGAACGTTTTTCCTTTAACGGATAGTTCAACTGTAACCGGCTCAGCGAACGTTTTCACATTCATTTCATCAGTTCCGTCAATGACAGAGATATTGAAATCATACACTTCAGATTTTAATGTCACTGAATCTTCTTTAGGAACATCTTTTGTATCTACTTGATTAATAGATACTTTCACTCCATCTTTAGAAGCTTTGTAGAGATCTCCTAACACCTTAGATGGAAGCTCGATTTTTCCGGCTTTCGTGTTAAGAACAGTCGCCTTGTTTGTGTCAGCAAGAGCTTTGACTGCATCTTTGTTCAGGACAGCCGTTACTTTCTCAGCCGAACCTTGATCAAGATTAAGCTCTACTTTTGAATCAGCCGCTTTGATTGCTTCTGTTACGACACTATTGTCTACTGTATTCTCGTCTCCACTTGGTGGTGGATCAGTAGGCAATTGCGGATCAGTGATTACTGTACCCTGTTTCTTGATCGTGATCTGTTTCGTTACTTCATGACCAGCAAGGTCCGTTGCTTTGAACGTGAATTTATTATCACCTTCAACCAACTTAAGCTTGAGGTCTACCGTTTTTTCGTAGCCTTCCATTACATAAGGTTCTACCATTTCATTGTAGAACACTTCGCTTCCATCTTGGTAAAGACGGATTTCATCGAAATTATCTTTCACTTTCACTTTTACATCGACTTCATCTGTTGAACTTCCAACAGAAGCCGGTGCATTTGATACTTCCAGAGTTGGTGCAGATGAATCCACGAAGAATCTGCGTTGGAATTCGATCTTATTGCCGTTTCCATCGACTACGGAAACATCGACCATCTTCACTCCGTCTGAATCAAACGATAACTTCGTTTCAAATTCAAAGCGTTTCTTTTCTTCATTCCATTTAACTTCTACTTTCTTTCCGTCAATCACTAATTCTTTAATGCCTGTTTTATCCGTTACATAACCTGTTACGACAGGCTCAAGTGTATCCACCACGCCAAGTGCTTCAGGAGTCATCCAGTGGATATCAGGGATTGTTGAATCGCCTACACCAGGAACACGAATCGTTGTCATGTTACCAGCATAGTCCACTGCCACTACATCAACGAAATCGATGTCTTTCGCAGCCGTTGATAAAGAATAGGCTGTTGAGTCACCGGCAAGTGCTTTTTCAGACTCACCATTCACCTGTACATCCAGGTAAGCAACTCCGACACCTTTATCCTTGATGTCTGATAATGATAGGGCATTTGTTGCTTTGTTATATTCCACTTTGAACGTTGGAGCTGTTACGTCCACTTTTACAGGGAACTTAAATGACTGCCATTCTGCGCCTGGGAAGTCAAGCTTGGCTTTTACTTCGTAGTAGTAGTCGCCTTCTTCTACTAACGCATCTTTCACCTTACCATCCCAGCTGCTTGCTGATTTGATGGTGTATTGTGTGTTTGGTGTTCCGTCGTAGTAATTTTTACGTACATGGTTTTCGGTACGTAGTGTACGTAAATGATTTCCATCTTTGTCCAGTACATTGTATTCGACTTTCTTTGCATTTCTCAGGAAGGATAGAATCGGTATAGTTGAGTCCGCCACTCCGTCTCCGTTTGGAGAGAACGCTGCAAGATCTTGATTGTACTTGCCTTCTTCACCTGCAAATTGATTGAATCCAAGGAAATCCAATCCTTCTGGGAGATTAGCTGCAAGTCCCGTCATTCCGTAGAATGTATTCGCTTCATCTGTAAGAGGCGCATCCAGTATTGGAGCTTCTGTCCAATCTCCGTTAAATCCTACGTAAGGGATTGATGCCGCATGTTCCCCTTCGCTGGATAGAGTTAGGAAGCCTTCTACGAAGTAGCCGTTTTTGAAGACTGAGTTAATGTCGACAAGGGATTCGATATCATCACCATATACTTTCGCTTCAGAAAGATCAATTGCCACATTTACTTTCACTGTTGAATTAGCTGGTATTTCGAGAGTATCGATTTCTTCATCTTTTGATGTAATGGTAACTTTTGCGTTTTGAATTTCTTGTGCTTCAAGTGCATCTGGAGCATATCCCAAGAATCCTTCATTTGCAAAGTCCGTTTGTACATTTGCAGATACATCATAAGATACTGCTTCATCCGTGAAATTTTCTACGTCTACAGTAAAATTCACATTGTTGTCCACTTCTTTAAGAGCAACCTTTGCGATCCCACTTTCAGAATCCGTTACGACAATCGGTGTAGCCAATGCAGAGTGAAGCTGCATCACACCCGCACCCTGACGGCGTGGGGAGTATGGATTTTCCCATCCAAGGGCATTGTTCACCAAGCTCTTATCCATCACTGGCTCAGAAGTATTCATCATGATATTCTTCGCCATGTTAACGCGAGCTGCACCTTCTAATTTAAATTCTTTATCCACACGTTGAAGAACCAATGCGGCACCGCCGGCCACGTGAGGAGCAGCCATGGATGTTCCGCTCATCATTCCATATTGGTCATCGTTTAATGTGGAGTAGATTTTTCCACCTGGGGCTGTTATTTCCGGTTTGAAATCAAGGTTCGGTGTTACACCCCATGAAGTGAATGTTGACATTGTGTCCGCAGCAGGGTTTAGGGCCGCTACTTTAGAACCGTCGAACACTACTTCCATTTTCTTGCCTGCTTTTACTTGTGCTTCTAGTTCATTTCCAGAAGATACGCTTAAAGAAATCATCGGGATCGTTTTTGCTTCAAGGGCCATATTGACATAGTCTCCATGACCTGTTGCGCCCCTTACAATGACTCCCGCTGCACCGTGTCTGATGGCTGCTTCTTCGATTTTAGCGTAGAAGAAACCTCCTGTTCTTACTACAAACACGATTTTCCCTTCTACATCTTTTCCTTCATAGAAGGAGTCTTCACCAGTACCTACATATACAACTTCTTTTTTCTCATCTTTAAATAAGTCTAAGAAGTTTGGTGTTTCCTGCTTTTGATATCCTACTGTTCCATAAAGCTCGTCATCGAAATAGACCTTCATTCCCTCAACGTTGATTTTCGAGTTTTCTAATGAAGCTACTTGTAATGACTCGCTGGAAATTCCAGGTGAACCGGCTACCCCGATATCAGGGTTTGACGCCATTGGGTTGTAGAATCCATTACCAAAATGAGCGGAATTACCAGCTGAAATGGACATTAAGACGCCATTTTCAACCGCACGGGATACTGCTTTTTGCTCAGGATCATCCGGTAATACGAAAGATGCTGTTGAGCCTAAACTCATGTTCAGAACATCTGCGCCTAAAAGAATGGCATCATCAATGGCTTTTACATAGATATCACTCCATGTTGATGGCATTTCAGGGTCATTACCGAATACTTTCAGTGCAAGGAGCTGTGCTTCAGGAGCTACCCCTTTGATCCCGCCATTCTCTTCATCGCCATTGGCTCCGACGGTACCGGAAACGTGCATACCGTGCATGGATGCTCCTGCACCAAGGTCACGGATTTCGGTATTTTGATCCATATAGTTGTAGCCATACGGAACTTTCTCAGTATAAAACTTACCTGGCAGATCATTTTCAGCAACTGAAGCTTTCACATCATCCTCAGTAAGTTTCACTTCAGTGTCATCTGAAAGAACCATATCACGGTGACTGGAATCAATTCCTGTGTCGATGACACCAACAACCATTCCTTGTCCTTTAAAACCGTAATCTCTCCAAGCTTCCTGTGCTTGAACAAGTTCTTTACTGTAAATCATTTCAGGCTGTTCAGTTGGACGTTTATATTCGTTTACAATATGTACGCTTTGAACATCTGATAACCCTTCAATTAATTTGATTTTTCCGAATTCTACTTCGGCACTAAACCCATTAATAACTGTTGTAAAGCTATTCAGGTATTTAGCGTCTACCTTTGCTTTATTCATTTGACCTTTAATCGTATCTTGAGCATCTAACGCTTTACTTTGAAGTTTAGATTTAGTCGATTCCTCTAAATCTTTGTATCTTGTTTGTTTTTTGTTAGCATACTCAATGCCTGATTCCCCATCCAATTCTACTATGACACGCACTTTATCTTTAGCGTCATAGTCTAAACCTTGTTCTGAGATCGGTTTAGGACCTGATGTACTAGGTTTTTGCTGTTTTGGGCCAAGTGCCGCAAATGCTCCATTTGATAGGGTCAGCAATAAAATTAATAGTATTGCAAAACTCTTTTTGACCAATGTATTCCCTCCTGTTTGTTTTATTACTATTAAGATCACATAAAATAAATCTTAATATTTAGAAATCTACCACAATTTTCATAGTTTGTATATTTATTATCGGTAATTTGTTTGATATTTTTGTCGTAATTTGACATTTAACAGCCTCTCAAGACCTACTCTTAAGGTGATCTCAATCAAAAAACCTATTGTAGGATATTATTAAAAAATATATGAATCGTGAGTTATCTCTATTCACATGTATAAATATACTTTTACAAGATAATGATAAATTAATAGAATTTGTCGTAAACTTTTATTAATAAATGAAGACTATCGTCACCATCAAACTCAAAAAAGCCCGGAATCCATAAACTCCGGGCTTTCATTCAGTCATTTATTTTGAAGGGTTGATAAAAGAAGCAGACTTGCGACTCGGCTCGTCATATCTCTGATATCCAGAGTAGGATCAATTTCCACAATATCCATGGTGTGGACCTTAGGATGATGGAGTGCGGTTTGGACCGCCTCCGTGAGCGTATCCGGATGCATCCCCCCTGGTCCGATCGCCGGGCAACCTGGGGCAAATGCCTGGTCGAGGACGTCCATGTCGACGGAGAGGTAGATGGTGTCGACTTTGGATTCGAGTTGAGCCAGGGATTCTTGGATGAGTTTTGTTATGTTTTGTGGTCTGACGTCCTTCATCGTATATACCGTTACACCCTGCTCGATGGCGTAATCATGATAGGCTTTCGCATTGGCATAGTTGCGGATGCCGATTTGAATGAGATGCTCTCCTTGGATGTGGCCACCTTCTAGTAATCTCCTGAAAGGCGTACCGTTGGTCGGTCCTCCGTCCTCCGTGTTCCTCAGGTCGTGATGGGCATCGAATTGGATGATGCCAACCGTCCCCTTCGTTTCCTTGATGGCTTTGACTGTTGACGTAGTGATGGAATGGTCGCCGCCAAGGATGATGGTGAACGGTGCCGCGTTTGTGCTCACTGCTACTTTCGTTGATTCATAGATTCGCTGATGCGACTCTTCGATGGACGTCGGGTGCATGATGATGTCGCCAAAGTCGATGATGGTTTTGTTGTCGTCGGCGAGGTCCGTCCCTCTTTCGATATTATAGGTTGTGAACGAGTTCAGGCACCGTCTGATGGCGTCGGGTGCGAAGCTTGCTCCTGAGTGGGAGATGGAAGGTTTGGAGAGGGGGGCGCCGATGATGGCGATGTCCCCTTTCTTTCCCTCTACCCAAGGTATCAGGAGTTCCGCTGCTTTTGTTGTGTAGCGGTCCTTGAACTGTGCTTTTCCTGCGGGCTTAATGTGTTGAAATATGCTCATGAAGCTTCTCCTTGCGGTAAATGATACATCCGTCTTTCATGACGGTGTTGGTATGGTTGACCCCGTAGTGATACGGGATGTAGTGATAGTTCGGAACATCCCATAGGACGATATCGGCTTTACGGCCAGGGATCAGCTTTCCTGCCGAATCTCCCCTGTTGATGGCGTAGGCTGAGTTGACGGTGACGGCGTTCCAGATTTCTTCCGGTGTCATTTTCAATTGCAGGGATGCCAGGTTCATGATGAACTGCAGGTTCTCCGTCGGTGAACTTCCCGGGTTGAAGTCTGTTGACAGGGCGACTGCCGCTCCCGCTTCCAGCATGCCTCTTGCGTTGGCGAACTTGCCTTTGTTCAGATAGAAGGACGTACCTGGGAGAAGGACGGCGATCGTGTCGGTTGCTCCCAGTGCCTTGATGCCTTTGTCCGATGCCCCGACTAAGTGGTCTCCGCTTGTGGCCCCGATTTCCGTTGCCATTTCCGTTCCGCCGAGTGGATCGATTTCGTCGGCGTGGATTTTGACGGAGAAACCTTTTTCTTTTGCTTTGGTTAAGAATTCTCGTGATTGTTCAACGGTGAATACACCTGTTTCGCAGAAGATGTCGACGAATTCGGCGAGCTGTTCTTTTTCGATGTCATTTAATAGGTCCAGCATTTCTTCTAAAAATTCATCGGAGCGTCCTTTGAATTCCGGTGGGATAGCGTGTGCTCCCAGGAATGTGGAGACGATATCTGCCGGGTGTGTTTCGTTTAGTTGTTTTGCTACTTTTAATTGTTTCAGTTCTGTCTGGCGGTCAAGACCGTATCCGCTCTTCGCTTCTACCGTTGTGACTCCATATGAAATCATCCTGTTTAAGTGGAAACGGGCCTTCGTTAGAAGCTCCTCTTCCGATGCTTCGCGGGTGGCACCTACTGTAGATAGAATGCCGCCTCCCCGCTTCAGGATTTCTAAGTATGGAACACCCTGCTGCTTGAGGGCCATTTCGTGTTCACGGGAGCCGCCGAAGACCAGATGGGTGTGCGGGTCTACTAGACCGGGTGAGACGAGCTTCCCTTCTGCATCGATTCGTTCCGTTGCTTTGAGAGATTTTGCCTCTTCGTGTGTACCGATCCAGGCGACAAGGCCGTCCTTGATGGCAATGGCTGAATTCTCGAGAACGGGAAGCTTGCTCATCTCTTCCCCTTTCAGAGGTCCGTCCCCATGATCCATCGTCAGGAGCTGGCCGATGTTGTCGATGATGGTGTCGAATTGTGTAGTTGTCATCTTATTCTCCTCCTTTGTTCATTGGGATGTGGATGTTGTGTTTTTCGGCTGTTTTTTCTGCGATATCATAGCCTGCGTCGACGTGGCGGATGACGCCCATTCCAGGGTCAGTAGTCAGTACGCGTTCCAGGCGTTCCTTGGCAAGGTCCGTCCCGTCTGCTACAACAACCATTCCGGCGTGTAATGAGTAGCCCATTCCTACTCCGCCGCCGTGGTGGAAGGAGATCCACGAGCCGCCTGCCGCGGTGTTGATGAGGGCGTTCAGGATTGCCCAGTCACCCACTGCGTCACTGCCGTCCTTCATACTTTCCGTTTCACGGTTCGGTGAAGCGACGGATCCGCAGTCCAGATGGTCACGGCCGATGACGACTGGTGCTTTCAGCTCTCCGTTCTTCACCAATTCATTGATGGCAAGACCCATCTTCACACGCTCACCGTAGCCAAGCCAGCAAATACGGGAAGGAAGGCCTTGGAATGCCACTTGCTCCTGGGCCATATCGATCCAGCGATTCAGTGCTTCATTTTCCGGGAAGAGCTCTTTGATCAGACGATCTGTTCTGTAGATGTCCTCCGGGTCACCTGATAGTGCCGCCCAGCGGAATGGTCCTTTTCCTTCACAGAATAATGGACGGATGTATGCCGGGACGAATCCAGGGAAATCAAAGGCATTGTCGACCCCTTCATCCTTCGCTACTTGACGGATGTTGTTGCCGTAGTCAAATACGATGGAGCCACGGTGTTGGAACTCGAGCATCGCTTCCACGTGTTTGGCCATACTTTTTTGTGATAGTGCTGTGTAAGTTTTCGGGTCCTGCTTGCGAAGCTCTGCAGCGGCTTCGAGTGTGTATCCTTCTGGAACATAGCCGTTTAGTGGATCGTGAGCTGATGTCTGGTCGGTTACGATATCGATTTTGACATCACGCTTGAGCAGCTCATGATGAATCTCTGCTGCGTTTCCAAGTAGAGCGATGGAAAGTGCCTTGCCCTGGTCACGAGCTTCATACGCCATCATCAATGCTTCTTCGATGGAATCGGTTTTGACGTCGCAGTATTTCGTGTCGAGGCGCTTCTGGATACGCTCTGCGTCCACGTCGACAGCAATCACGACTCCACCGTTCATCGTAACGGCCAGTGGCTGCGCCCCGCCCATTCCGCCTAATCCGGCTGTAAGGGTGATCGTTCCTTTAAGAGAGTTGTTAAAATGTTTCTTCGCCAGTGCCGCGAACGTTTCGTACGTCCCTTGCAGGATTCCTTGTGTTCCAATATAAATCCAGCTTCCCGCCGTCATTTGGCCGTACATCATGAGTCCTTTTTGATCAAGCTCGTGGAAGTGCTCCCAGTTTGCCCATTTTGGTACGAGGACTGAGTTCGATAGCAGTACCCTTGGAGCTGCTTTATGAGTTTTGAACACACCAACCGGTTTTCCGGATTGAACGAGCATGGTTTCATCGTTCTCCAGGTTTCTGAGCGTATGGACGATGGCATCGAAAGACTCCCAGTTACGGGCCGCTTTCCCGATTCCGCCGTATACGACAAGCTCTTCCGGAATTTCCGCTACTTCTGGATCAAGGTTATTGTAGAGCATGCGAAGAACCGCTTCCTGCTCCCATCCTTTACATTCGAGGTCCGTCCCTCTTTTCACTTGTACGATTCGTTTGTCTGCTTTAACCATTTGTCGTTTCCTCCTTTGTTTTGGTTGGTTTGATCAGTGTGCTTAGTGTTGTTTGCTGCAGCCACTCGTTGGCTTTTTCTATATCTTTCGAGAAGATCCGGTCCTTCGTGATGGAAGGAATGACCTTTCTCGCTGCTTCGTAAAATTGTCTTGTCTTGCTTGCCATGAGGTCCGTCCCTCTGTGTTCTGCTGCCTGCAGGTTGCAGATGAGTTCGACGGCGAGGACTCTTCTTGTGTTCTGCAGGATCTGGTAAGCGTGACGTGATCCGATCGTTCCCATGCTGACGTGGTCTTCCTGGTTAGCCGATGATGGGATTGAGTCGACGCTCGCCGGATGGGCCAGTGTTTTATTTTCCGATACGAGTGATGCCGCGCAGTATTGCATGATCATGGCACCTGATTGCAGTCCTGGTTGCGGACTCAGGAATGGTGGCAGGTCATTTAACTGCGGGTTCACAAGTCGTTCGATCCGTCGCTCTGAAATGTTGGCAAGTTCTGCGATGGCGATTTTCATGAAGTCCATGGCAAACGCGATCGGCTGCCCGTGGAAGTTCCCTCCTGAGATGACCTTTTCCCCGTCATCGAAAATGAGCGGGTTATCCGTTGCCGCGTTCATTTCGATTTCGAGTTTTTCTTTTACATAGTCAAGTGCCTGCCAGGAGGCTCCGTGAACCTGAGGGATGCATCTTAACGAATAGGCATCCTGTACCCGGAGTTCTCCCTGCTTCGTTGTAAGCTTGCTGTCTTCGAGGTAGTCCCGGATTCTTTGAGCCGTTGCCACCTGCTGAGGATATCCCCTTACCAAATGAATATCTTCGTCGAAGGCATCCATGATTCCTCTTAAACCTTCCATGGTCAGACTGGCGATCATTTCACTTTGGAAAGCGAGTTCCTCCGCTTCCAGGTAACCGATGACGCCCATAGCTGTCATTGCCTGGGTTCCGTTGATAAGTGCTAATCCTTCTTTCGCTTGAAGCTGAATCGGGAAGATGTTTTCTTTTGAGAGGACAGTGAGAGTCTGATGGACTTCACCCTGATAATGGACCTCTCCCTCCCCCATCAGCGCCAACGCTAAGTGGGAAAGAGGTGCTAAGTCCCCGCTCGCTCCAAGTGACCCCTGCTGCGGGACCACCGGATGGATTCCCTTGTTCAGGAACTCAGCCAGACGCTCAACAATTACCGGTCTCACCCCAGAGTACCCTTTTAACAAAGCGTTGCATCTCAACAGGAGCATCGAACGTGAAACGTTCTCAGGGAATGGATCCCCCACTCCACACGCATGGGAATGAATCAGGTTCAGCTGCAGCTCCTCCACGTCATCCGCATCGATCAGCACATCACTGAACTTCCCAAAGCCCGTGTTGATCCCGTACACCACACGCTTCTCCTTCACAATCTTCTCAACCGCCTCGCGACTCTTCCGCACACGCTCCATACTAAGCGGCGAAAGCTCCACCTGCTCCTTCCCATAAATCACCCTCTTCGCCTCATCCAAACTCAAACTACAACCTGTCAACTCCACCATGTTGGTTCACTCCTTCTATTTTTTAGGGACGGACCTCTGAAATTCACCTATTTTCGGTTCGTTCCCACTGTCTTTACCGTTATTACTGGTGTTTTTGCTTTAATGCTCTAACCTGCTGCGGGACGGACCCCTTCGTAAGTTCCTGCGTCCACACAAAAAGGAGGCTCGACCAAAGACAGACTTCTGCCCTTGGTCGAGCCTCCTTCTAACTAATATCTCTAGGCTCTCATTATTTAAATATGATTGATTCCAAGTCCGATTGTTTCGTGCTCCAACCCCTTAATGGGCGCACCAATCGTCCCATATAACGCGACGGCAATCCATTCGCCTTCCTCTTCACTTTCATACGGAGTCCCTCTCACAACGGAGAAGCGCAGGCCCACCGTCCGCAGGATCTCGCCCAATTGGGTCTGACCGCGTGTGACCCCTGTCAGTGCTTCCATAATCGCGTGATACAAAGCATGCATCTCCCGGTACAGATCTTCCCGGACCAGGTCACTCCGCTTCGCCGCTGTTTCTATCGCGGCCACGATTTTCTGGCTGTCCATCGATCCGATCTTACCGGTGCAGTAACTCCAATTCAGCTCATTAAAATGACGGTTCCACTCTTCCTCTTCTCTGTCTAACAGGAGAAGGAGCATGGCGTTCTTTCCGATACGAGTATGATCTGTCTTATTCAAGTGGCATTCGCACCTTACGTGAAAATTCTAAAAATACTAATAACTACTATTATTGTATGGTCTGATTCTTAAGAGGTCAACGAAAAAAACGGTGATTTTAGAAACTTAGAGAGGTAGTTTGGTAGCGTGGTAAAGGGTTTTTGAAGGATAATGGCAGGAGAGCTGGTGGAGGTCCGTCCCTCAAAAAAAGACGTACCTGTTCAGGTTCGCCTCACTCCTCCTTTACTCTTCTTGTTTTTTACCTTTTCCTTTGAATACTTGGGGATTGTTCATAAGGTAGGTGACGGTTCCGTCATCGGACTTCAGGCTTAAGTAGGATAGGATATCCTGTTTGTCCTCGCTGGTAATTGGGCCGTCTACAGGGTATAGGGGCAGGATATTCAATTGCTCCGCTCCCTCGCGTTTTTCGAGTACAATCTTGCAATCCTTTGGTGTGTTGTCGCCTATCCGGACAAATTTGAACGGGATGGAGTGGCTCCGATCGACCGGAACGGCAAACAATGTCGTGAACCCGACTGTTTCGAGGATTTTGTCCGAGTACATGATGCTCTCAAGGGCATGAGAAAATCCCGGTGGACGGTTCACCACGACCAACTTATTGTAATAATGCTGCCCCTGAAAAACGATTAAATGCTTTTTTGATTTCTTGACGATTCTCTTGGAAACGTGAAAATCCTCGAATATTAAAAGAAATTCTTTTCTCATACTTTCCTCCTCCTTGAAATAGGAATTTTGTCCTACTGACTATGAATTTCGACACCAGTATCCAAAACCCTCTATATTTTTCCAAAAATATTTTATTTTTTTCACTTTTTAATTGTTTTTTCTGGAGTTCTTCTTTTTGGGGACCCTTTTCCACATATTCCTTATATCGACTGATTTGTGGTGCCGGAAAATAATTGAGGGTGCGTTCCTTGGAAAGTAAGGGCTTATCAATGGAATGGATGTAGAAAGGATAACTGCTCCAGGGGTATGTCTCGGGATGGATGGTGAGTTTCGCTTCAACCGGATTGTGGTGGATATACCTGCTCGCTTTAATAAAATACGCTGGGGTATCGATCTTAGTGGATCCATATCGCCCCTGGAACACATGCCCGACATAATCATATTTCTTGTTGAAATAAACGGCGTAGCGGGTGTGAAGGATACGGATGATTCTCTCCAGTGGAACATCGTGGGTTTCAATCAGCAGATGAATGTGGTTGGACATCAAACAGTAGGCGTGGATGGTAAATGGGTACTTTTCTTTCGTTTCCTGCAAATACGTAATATACTTCTTGCGATCTTCATCATCATGAAACAGCTCCTGCTTCCTGTTCCCCCTCGCCGTCACATGATACGTCGTTCCCGGACTCCAATTCCGAGGCGTTCGAACCATAACAACACTCCTTTTCTTACTTCACATCATCTTACACATTACCTATTCGACACAAATGCCTAAAATCCTCTTTTTTATTGAGGGACGGACCTCTATTCATTCACAAGTCTCTGTAAATGAAACGGGTAGTGAGGTCCGTTCCCCCCTCTATCTCTCTCTTCTATCGTAATCAAGATTGGTAATGCTTCTATGTGTGTAGTAGATGACTCGCTTTTTTCCATGATGCTTCGTGCTGAATACCAGATTCGACTCCGGTTTCATCTGGATCCATGTGATGACTTTCTTTTCTCCCCTCGTTGAAAAACTGTCTACTCTCTCTTTTTGCTGTTCCCCCATTCTATCTCCACCTTTTCCCCCAATTCGACAAAATTACAATTATATTTACATTTTAATACGATTTCCTGTAAATTTGTATACCTTTTCCAAATTATCTTGAATCGTAATCAAAATAACGATTTCAAAATGTGTAATATCCTAATGCCTGCCCGTAAAACCTTTATCTTGAAGAAAAAAGGGATAGTCGGTGAAAACAATGGATTTACATGTAGAGTTACAGCATTATCGCAATGATGTATTAGAACTTACCCAGAGAGAAGCTGCCCTTCGCCTGAATATCAGCCAGGGCGCACTATCAAACTATGAAACTGGTGCAAGGGACATCCCCTACAAAATGCTGCTTACCTTTAAGGAAGTCTATAAAATCCCGACCCATGAAATGAACCGGATAATGTACGGGGAGGAAAGCGACAGCCTTGGACAGAGCCACGACCCCATGATCCTGAGAGAAACCTTCGAAGACGAAGAAACAAAGGAAATTTTAAAAACCCTCGGAGAGCATCCAAAATTCAAGCGAACCCTGTCATCCCTCTCCTACTTCACAGACAAGCGTAAAGAAAAATTCATCGCACACGTCAATCACTTCTATCAGACGATGAAGGGCTGGTAGAACTCCCCGAGAGGGACGGACCTCACTATCCGCAACATAAAACCTGTTATACCGGGATTTCTGTTCCCATCTCCTCATAAAAGTGAGGTCCGTCCCTCTAACTGTTGAGGTTCTTTCCTCAATCAAAAAAAGCGCCTAGATTCCCGGGTTTCGGGGTCTAGAGCGCTTTTTGGTTTGTATCTATGTTGTATCCTGACTGGAGTTCTTGTTTCAGCCAGTGGATCATAGTGTTTGTGTCCATGTTTCCTTGTTGACCTTTGTCGAACGCCTTTTGGATAACGTTCAGAATATGCTGATCGTCGTTCACATTTCTTTTCAAAATGACAACCTCCTACATCATTAAACAGTTTATATCACTTTATTACACTATTAGACGGCATTTCAAACATCAATTTTATGCTATATTACCAGAAAAAGTCACTTGTTGAAAGATAAATTTTTTTTAGAATACTCTCAAAAACATACTTTAGGCCTATTTAACTCCTCGCATCTATTGTCGATATAATAGTGGTATGGTCTTGAAAAGTGGCAAAATCATCGAAAGGTGATGACGCAAAGCTACAGGGGCTATTACATGCCAGCCAGCTACCAAACCAAGGAGGGATTGTTTTGTCGTTTTTGACACCCGAAGAAATAGTAATAAAAAAGAAAGCTCGAAAAATGTGGATGTACATAGGCTTATTTGTTTTTACTGTCGCGCTTATAGCGGGCACAACATTTTTAACGTATAACATGTAAAAGCGTCCTGAGGCGCTTTTTTAATTTTATTAACTTTCATTCTACAATTTATGGAAAGTTTCGGGGTTTTTCGATAGAATAAGAGAAGTAATCTAAACTAGTTGGAGGCAACCATTTATGCATAAAGAAGTTAAACTCATCCGGGGATTAAGACAACCATCCTACTTCTTTTATCAATTGAAAGAAACGGAAGTATTAAAAGGATATAAACAAAAGATATTCCTTGTTTTCCTATTGTCTGCCCTTGTCTTTGGCCTCATATCTTCCTTTGGAATCGGAATGGACCCTCTATCAAAGGAACTGACGAAACTTTCACCCTTCACATTCGAGATGGAAAAGTTCTTGTTCCTATTAGGAAGAATCATTTCAGGTATATTATATGCCGCAGTCGTCTTGTTCGTACCGGCCCTGATTTTCTGGACCATTTCAGACGAAGGGGAATACCGGAAGCTTGTCATCACGCAAAGCTTAGTTCTTATCGTTTTACTAATTGAAAGACTAACGTACATTCCTTTATCCATTTTCCTTTCACTTGATTGGTTCTCATCGCCTCTATCACTCGGAGTCATCGCTCAATACATAACCGCTAAACCATGGGTCATCTATTTCCTGGGCTGTTTCTCCCTATTTAAGATATGGGTTTTCTATATTCAATACAAAGGTGTCAAGAGACTCACCCAGCAAAAAAACTGGCTCATCTGGCTCGTGATTCTGTTAACAAATCTACTATTCTGGACTGCTACTGCATTTCTGGCATTCCTTGATTTATCCACTCTAATCTAACTATTTAAAGGCTGTGAACATTCATGAACAAACGAAGCATTTTTTATACCTCCCTCACTGTGTCGCTCCTTTTTATAGGTGCCAATACATACCTCATTGAAAAAGCGGACAGTAAAGTCGACCGGGAAGTCCGCGTCGCTGAATGGGAACCCGTCAATAAAGGTGCTCTTGCAAAAGAAATGCCGAAAGCAGGAGTCGTCGCTTCCGAAGAAGAAAACTACATCTATTTTAACGATGAATTCGGTTCCTTCAAAAAATTCCTCGTCAAGGAAGGGGATCAGATCAAATCGGGAACTCCCCTCTATGAATACGAAGTAACCGATCAATCTCAGCAAAAGAGCGTACTGGAATCAGAAGCTGATCAGCTTGAAGACGAAATCGATAGCATCGAAGATAATATTTCCGACCTGAAGCGACTGGAATCATCCCTTCCATCAGGGTCAACCGATGACAAAGAAATTCCCATCGACGCCAGCGCCCTTCAATCAGAATATGATCTAAAAAAAGAGATTGCCGCGAAAGAACTGGAAATCGATCGCCTGGAAAGCCAAATCGACAATCTCGAACGCCAGATTTCAGATATTGAATCATACGAAACGACCCTGACCGTCCAAAGCAGCGTGGACGGAACGATCAAGGACCTTTCCCATGCCATCGACAATCCATTGATCACGATCGCATCACAGTCCACCATCGTCACAACTGACCTGACGGAAAAAGAAATCGTCAAAGTCGATGAAAATATGAGCGCAACCGTTCAATCGGATGTTGAGAAAAAGACCCAAAAAGGAATCGTTACCCGGGTAGCAACCTTGCCTAAAAACGATCCGCACATCCAAACCGAAAGCCTATACCCTGTAGAGGTCAAACTACAGGACACAGAAAACGAACTGCTTCCAGGACACCATGTCTTCCTCTCCATCATCACGGATGAAGTCAAAGGTGCATTCGTGGTCCCGGTGACGGCCGTTGAAAAAGATGGCGATTACAAATATATTTGGATTTTAACGTCAAAAGGCAACGTTGAAAAACGGAAAGTGGAAACCGGACTCGCCGTCAACGGACAGCAGCAAATCAAATCAGGTGTGAAAGCAGGGGAATACTATATCCTCTATCCTGATGACATCCCGGCACTACAAAAAGGTGTCCCTTTCATCACAGCCCTTGATTGGGATAAGGTGAAACTCAGGGATTTGAAGAAATTCGATCGTCCGACGATACTTGAGAATTTGTTGTTGGGGATTTTGGAACGGAAATAAAATGAAAAAAACCAAGAATGCCTCTGCATTCTTGGTTTTTTTAACTTCCATTATCTATTCTTATCCTTTCATCCCACAGAAAGAATATGACCGAACAGCACACTGCGGGCAATGAGATTCCAGGATAAATAAAATAGGTCAACGCTCCAAATCCAATATGTATAAGTCCAGACACCCAAATACGATTTCTCAAAACCTTCATGGAAATGACCTCCGCAACCAATGAAGCAGGCAAACCATACACAAAGTTACCGAGCAGACCAAGTAAAAGCACCACTATCAAAGATAGTAAATAATCACCCTCAACCATATAAGCATCCCCTCTAAAAAGAGACACGAAAAAATAAAAAATGAATAATCCAATGGTAAAACAGATAGAGGTATAAATAGCCACTTTAACTTTACGGAAGTTGTCTTTAACTATTATCCCTCTTAAGGTAGGAATCATAAAGATGACGAACACTCCCCCCAGTAATGCTACAGCTTCAAAGGAAGTATGCGAAACCACCAAAATGGTTACAACCACCATCAGTGAAAAAATAAAGATACCATTCTTTTTCAACACGTCTTTCCACAAACCTTTTTATTTTCATTGTACAACAGATAAAAAGATCGCGAAAAGCCCCTTTCCTATACATACTCCTCCCCCACCAACAAATACTATACCCACACTAAATGAAAAGGAGCCCGAATCCACCATGAAAACAATCAAACAGCTAATCATCCTCCTATCACTCTTAACCCTCACCCTGCCCGCCTCCTCCACAACCGCCGCCACCCCACCCCACAAAAACGTCATCCTCATGATCATGGACGGCACCAACTCCGACATCCTCACCCTGTCCCGCTGGTATCGAGGGACCGACCTCAAGCTCGATACGATTCTGAGAGGCGGCGTCCGGACCTATTCCGCCCAGTCCGCCATCACCGATTCCGCTGCAGCAGGTTCCGCCATGGCGACAGGTGTGAAGACGAAAGCCGATTATATAGGGATGAACCCTGACAGACGGCCCGTCCTGACCGTCCTTGAAGGCGCCAAGCTGTCCGGTTACAGGACCGGCATCGTCTCCACCTCCCCTATCCAGCACGCCACCCCCGCTGCATTCACGTCCCATGTTTTGAACCGGGATGAATTCGGGGATATCGGTGAACAACAGGTCTACCAAGGGTTGGATGTCGTACTGGGCGGAGGCGGAGCATGGCTAAAGCCTCAAACCAAGGAGCCCACCAAAGACGATGACGGCATGCTGAAAACAAAGCAGGTCAGCCGAGAAGACGGGGAAAACCTCTTTAAAGAAATCCATTCTTCAGGCTATACGTTGGTTCGGAAGAGGGACGGACTTCTAAGAGGGACGACCTCTCCAAAGCTATGGGGCGTGTTCGCTGATGAAGATATCTCTTATGAACTGGACCGTCCTCATCTGAATCCCGATGAGCCTTCCCTTGCAGAGATGACCCGTGCAGCCATTGACCGGCTTTCTCAAGGGGGAAAGGGCTTCTTTCTCATGGTCGAAGGCAGCAAGGTGGACTGGGCCGCTCATAAGAACGATCCAGTCGGGATGATCAGTGAGGTATTGAGCTATGACGATGCCGTCAGTGAAGCCCTTAATTTTGCCCGTAAGGACGGGAACACCATGGTCGTTGCCGTGACCGATCATGGAAATAGCGGACTGACACTTGGGAACCATGGGACGAACGGGGATTATAAAAGTCTGCCTGCCGATCAATTCATCAAACCTTTGAAGAAAGCCAGGCTTACCGTCAAGGGGGCCACCTCCCAGTTGAAAAAGGATCAATCGAATTTAAAAGAGGTCCTTGCAAGCTATGGGTTGGGTGACCTGAGGGGGAAGGAGTTTGGCAGGATGGAAGCTGCAAAGAGCATGGACGATCTTGAAAATGAAATGGTGAAACTGATGGCGGAGCGGGCAAATCTCGGCTTCACCACCCACGGCCATACCGGTGAAGACGTCTTTTTATACTCGTATGGACCAGGAAAGCCGGTTGGACTGATCGAAAACACCGACATCCCACGGGTGATTTCTGATTACATGGGATTTTCATTGAGGACGGGACCTTTCACCTCCTGGTATGTGGATGGGATGAAATACTATCGTGATTTGGGGTATGAGGTAACGGTTGAGGGACGGACCTCTATAAACCCTATGATGGTGGCGGAGCGTGACGACGAGGTGCTCCGCTTTCCGGAAAATAAGGATTTTTATTGGAGAAATGATGAAAAAGTGGGGTTGAAGAGCTTGAATGTGTATGATGGGGAGACGTTTTATGTGCATGTGGAGGAGTAGAGTGGGGGGGGGACGGTTTTAATGGGGGATCTTCCCCCACCAAAACCCTCTCTTCCACCACCGTGCCAGGCACCAAACCCACCGCCAAAACACCTCTCACCCACACCATTCGACAAACCCCACACCCTCTCCCCACCACTTCCTCCACCCCATGTTCCTTTTCCCCCTCCTTTTGCGTTATAATAAAAGAATGCGATTTTATAGATTGGAGAGGTTGGTTGATGTCGATTCGTATTCAGGAGTTGAAGGATAAGTTGCTTCCCATGAGTCAGTCGATACAGGGTGAGCTGGACCCGAATCAGGACGAGAGCAAGAATGTCGTATCGAAGGGCCTTCTTTTGTTCCGTCAGAATCTGGTTTCGAACGTGAAGGTCCGGGATGATGAAGTGTCGGCGGAGGTGCAGGATGTGACACCTGTGACCTTGGAGCTGAACTTATTGTTCCCCTTGTTAAGCAAGTGCTCATGTCCGCAGGATAAATGGTGCCGGCATCAAATGGCGACCTTTTTTATGCTCTATAACAAAGTGGGACGGGTCAGTGAGTGGATCCAGAATTGGCGGAGTCAGTCACAGCCTGCCACTCCGGAAGCACAATCACTGGATGATTTAATGAAAAAGCACGGTGCCTTAAAGAAGGCAAGCGATCTATTGACCGAACGGAAAACACGCGGGAACACGCCGGAGGAATGGTGGCAGTTCTTTGACTCCCTTCTCAAAAAGGAAGACCTGGAGTTACTTGAAAGGCAGCCCTATTTAATGGACGTCCTCGTGCAGAATATCACGAAGCGATTTATGAAGGAAGCTCCGTTTGAACGGGAATGGAAGCCTCTTTATCAGCTGTTTGCGACCTTTTATCTCTCGATTGAAATCGACCTTTTTCTACAAAAACGGAATGTCGAGCTGAGCCGTGAGCAGTACAGCATGTATGATTTCCTCCTAGGCGAAATGGAAGATGCCGTGGAGAAGCTGTCGATCCATGCCATGCCGTTCAGCTTCGATCCGTATATTGCTTTTTTGAAAAAGCAGACGATCGAGATGAGCGATTCCAGAGAGAACAGTACGATGATGAAGGCCGAAGTGTACCGCTTCCTATGGTACTACTTGTTCAAACAGAAATCATGGCGCCGGGAAGAAGTGACCCGATTGGAAGAGCAAGATAAGCAGGATCCGACCTTCTTCAATGTCGCACTCCTTCATCAATATCTCCTCCTCGAGGATTTGAATAAAGCTAGTGAAGTTGTGGATGAACTCGGAACAGAACTTGTGGCTTACAGTGAGTTCTGGCTCCGTAAATTCTTCGTCGGGAAGCGGTACGAAGTCGGCTTCTTCCTGGTCCGGAATATCCTCTCGAGGATGCCGGATCATCTCGAGACCCTTGATTATTATGAAGCGACCCGGTTCGTCCGCTGGTTCGTACGGATTTTGCCGATGGATTGGCTGATGGAAAAGGACAGCACGCTAGTGAACGAGCTACTCCTCTCCATGCTTCCGTACAGCTTTTTCTCATACAACGAATATCTCATCACGGCGAAGGCTTACCGTGAATGGGTCGAGTTGCAGAAATATATGAACTACAGCATTGGCGAGATGGAAGGCATGGGTCTCCGTGACGTGACGAAGGAAGCACCCGAGCTTGCCCTGCCCATCTATTACGCCGGCGTCATCACAGCGATCGACCAGAAGAACCGCGACAGCTACAAGCTTGCGGTCCGTTATATGAAGAAAATCCGAACGATTTATAAAAAAACGAAGAAAACCGATAAGTGGGATGTGTATCTCACCTATATCCTGGAGAAATATAAGCGTTTGCGCGCGTTCCAAGAAGAGTGCAGAAAGGGTAAGTTAATCGATGCTTAAACTGTCTTCCGTGAAAATCAATGTCCATACAACTGAATATGAAGACCGTTTCTTCATCACTGCGGAAAACGACGAAGGCGAACTCCTTCCCCCGAAAGACTGGAAGGGGCAGCTGTTTCTTTGGCATGAAGAAAGCTACTACGGGACCCTCCTTGAGGAAACGGATGGCGGAATTCCTGTCTCCAAGTGGCAGTTCCTGACCCTTCTTGCCGGCGAGCACTTCAGCGGCATGATCCAATGGGACTGGGATGAAACCGGTCAGGCATGCATTGCGATTGCCCCAGTCATCTATGAGGCCGTCGAAGCCGGACGCTGGCTGCCGCGCTTTGAAGAATGGCAGGAAAAAGGACTGCAGTTTCACATCCCCGATGAAGTATGGTCGAACTTCAACGACGAATTCTGGGATGAAGAGCTTCCCCATGGAGGTCCGTCCCTCAAACATTTAACGGAATCCTGGTTTCAGGGTGCGTTGAATGAGGCGATGGCGTCGGGTGGGTCGAGTGCGATGAAGCGGATCCAGAAGCTGAAAGAGAGTACGCTGACGTCTGAAGAGCTGGATGCGTACTTTGATGAGAGACGATGGAGTGACTGGATCGCAGGGGCTGATGAGGAGCTGCCGTTTTCCATCGGGCTCCGGATCACGGAACCCCTTGATGAGGATGAATCCTGGGAACTTGAAACGATTTTACGGGACCGCAAGAAACAGAACCGGATCATATCCCTTGCTGAAGACACGGTCCCTCCCTCCTGGAAAAAACACCTCCCGGATGTGTCCGAAGAACAGGAACGCTGGATGAAGATGCTGCCGATCCTCCGTGACACGGATGGCTCCCTCCGGACGGCTCTCGGTGAGCATGACGCCTGGGATTTCTTATCCGTGCTCAGTGAGAAACTGATTGATCTCGACATCGAGATCCTCCTGCCATCCTGGTGGGAAGCGATGAAGGATGCCCAGGTTCTCGTGAAAGCAAAGTTGAAAAACACGGATACGAGCTATCGTAAATCCTTTGTTGGACTGAATGCCATGCTTGATTTCGACTGGCGCCTCTCCATGAACGGTTTCAATCTTTCTGAGGATGATTTCAATCAGCTCGTCGACGATCAGCGCCGGTTGGTCAAAATCCGCGGTCAGTGGATGAAGCTCGATCCTGCCATGATTCGCCGGATTCAACAGATGATGACGAAAGCCAAGCAGGAAGGCATCTCAATCCAGGATATGCTCGAACAGGAGCTTGTACCCCGTGACGACGATGAGTCGGACGTGGATCCAGAAGACGATGAGCATGACCCTTACAAGTACGCCAGGATTCAGCTCGAGCTCAACCGTTCCATGAAAAAAATGGTTCATCAGCTGACGAATGTGTCGTCGATTCCGCTTACGGAAACGCCTGATACCTTTGTCGGCGAACTCCGCCCCTACCAGCAGCTGGGGATGAGCTGGATGCTCTTTTTACGGAAGTTCGGCTTTGGCGCCTGTCTTGCCGATGACATGGGACTGGGAAAAACCGTGCAGCTGATCACCTATCTGCAGCATGTAAAGGAAACCGAAAAACCGGAAACCCCTTCCCTGATCGTTGCCCCTACCTCCGTTCTCGGAAACTGGCAGCGTGAGTTGGAGAAGTTCGCACCGGCCTTGAAGGTTCACCTACATTACGGGCCGACCCGTGCGAAGGGTGAAGGTTTTGCGGCTGCCATCAAGGACGTCGATGTGGTGCTCACCTCTTACGGTTTGTCCCATATCGATTATGACGAGCTATCACTCGTGGAATGGACATCGATTTCCCTTGATGAAGCCCAGAATATCAAGAACGCCAATACGAAACAGTCCCGTGCGATCCGCAAGCTGAGCGGCAGGCATCATATTGCCCTCACCGGGACCCCGATGGAGAATCGTCTGTCGGAACTGTGGTCGATCTTTGATTTCCTCAACCACGGCTATCTCGGTGGGTTCACCCAGTACCAGAAAAATTACATCGCTCCCATCGAAAAAGATGAGAACGAAGAAAAAGTCAAAGAGCTTCAGGCCAAAATCAAGCCATTCTTACTGCGTCGAACAAAGAAAGACCCTGAAGTCGAATTGAATCTGCCTGAAAAGCTCGAGCAGAAAGAATATTGTCACCTGACTGCCGAGCAGGCCGCCCTGTATGAGCAGCTCGTGAAAGACACCCTTGCTAAAATCGAAACACTGAGCGGATTTGAGCGCAAAGGATTGATCCTGCAAATGCTCAACCAGCTTAAGCAGCTTTGTAACCACCCGGCTCTTTATTTAAAGGAACCGGATCCGAAATCGATCCTCTCACGCTCTGAAAAAATGCAGAAGCTGAAGGACATCGTGGAAACCGCCCTCGAATCCGGTGAAGCCTGCCTGATTTTCACCCAGTATATCTCGATGGGGGAAATGATCCAGGACGTGATGAAAGAAGAATTTGATGTGGATGTCCCATTCCTGAACGGAAGCATGGCCAAAGGAAAACGGGATGAACTCGTGGAGAAATTCCAGAACGGTAAATTCCCTGTCTTCCTTCTGTCACTGAAAGCCGGCGGTACCGGCCTGAACCTGACCGCTGCCAACCACGTCGTCCACTACGACCGCTGGTGGAACCCGGCCGTCGAAAACCAGGCCACCGACCGTGCCTACCGGATCGGCCAGAAACGTTTCGTCCACGTGCACAAGCTCGTGTCATCAGGCACCCTCGAAGAAAAAATCGATGCCATGCTCATGAAAAAGCAGGCCCTGAACGATGAAATCATCCGCAGCGACCAGTGGGTGACGGAATTGTCGGATCAGGATCTGGAATCGTTGTTGGTGTTGGAATAATATTGATGAGCCTCTTTCCTTTTGTGGGAAAGGGGTTTTTTTAGTGGTTACCCACTACAAAATGGTTTAATTTGGAAAAATACGCAATAAATGAAATAATGACGCAATTACCTTCGAAACGACGCAATTAATTTGAAAATGACGCGATCACTCAAAAAAAAGACGCAATTAATTTCATAGCGAACCAATCCACATTCACAAAGCTTAATTTTCTTATAAAATAAATGCCTAAAAGAGGTTCAACTAAGGGATTCCCTCTCCTAGCCTCCTGGTTTCTCTCAAAACTTTCTCATCTCACGCCAAAACCTGTAGAAAACTAAATTTAAAGCGCTACCACCTCTTCTTTTTTCCAAATATAATTACAAAACGATTTATTCCGCAAACAAAAAAAACACCAGCCTCCCCTCAAGGAAACCGGCTCAATATGAAGACAAAAAGGGGAATCATTCACTTTCACTTACCGCTACACATGTTTATGTTTAATGAGGCAAACCTGGGGCATCTTGCGGGTGACCATTGGACTTTGAGACATTGCTTATAGGTTGGTTGGATTGCTACTTATGGAAAGAAATCTGGTTGAGGGTTATTAAAAGATCAAGATGAGGTTTTTAAAACCGGGTTCGGATATTCGTATCCTTGTTCAAGGGCGGTTACCCGTTGAGATAAGTAGAAGTTTTCGACATTGACTCTTGCTACTTTTTTAATGAGGTCTTCCGTCATTTTTTCCAGTCGATCGACTCTTTGTTCAAGTTCTTGCAGTGTGGCCACAACTCCATCTCCCTCGCGAAAATATTAGAACGGCAACTCGATCGGTTCCTTCTTGCTTGGTTCAGGTGTCACCGGGGACGCCTGCTTACTGTCCAGGAACCGAATGTTTTCAGCGACGACTTCTGTGATATAGGTGCGCTTTCCTTGATCATTTTCGAAGTATCGCGTTTGGATGCGTCCCGTCACCCCGACGACGGAACCCTTCCTGCAGTATTTCTCCGTATTTTCCGCGGCACGGTTCCATATCGTACAGAGTACAAAGTCGGAATCGATCTGACCTTGCTGGTTTTTATATGGCCGGTTCACGGCAATCGTCACGCTAAGTACTGATTTTCCTTCCAGCGTTTTTCTCGCTTCCGGATCTTTCGTCAGCCTTCCCACCAGGGTCACTTGGTTGATCACTTGGGTTCATTTCCTCCTTTCTGTTAAGGTGTAATCATCTTACCTCCGAACTGCAACTTTTGTAAAATCGTGAATTTCCGAAATTCGGGGCAAAAACGGCTTGAATTTTCGAAATTCGCCTAGGGAGATTTTCCCCTTTTTTATCAAAATCATGCTGAAAAACACAAAATTGCATCTTTCGTCATTTTTTTCATCGGCAAATGTATTAGGGAAAACAAATCCCCCTATGATATAATTTGGTAAAACCTTTAAATGGGAGATGTTCGTTCATGAAAACCTTTAAAGTGATTTCCCTTCAAGTAGTGGAGGACGAGGAACTGCATGACTTTGAGCTTGTGGACGGTCTGATCATCAACAAAGAAGACGGTCAGAAAACATGGCTTGTCGAAACATATATGTCGAATGAATACATCGAATTTTTTCAAAAGGCCCAGCAAAGTGAGGACGATTTGGAAATACAGGTCGTGATTTCTCATGCAGCCAATGACCCCGCTGCCTTCATGACATCCATCCGTTGCATTAAGGAAATGGATGAACATATCAGCATCATGTTTGAAGGAAAATTGAAGAAACAGCGGAATGAGTATGCGGAGATCCTTCTTGATGACCTGGTGCAAAAAGGGTATTCCGGGGATGAACTGGTTCGTGAATTCCGTGAGAAGATGGTGTCTAAGCCAAGGATCCCGGCAACAGCAAAGCCGAGCGTTTAATTATACGAAAATATGTAATTTCTTGTCGAAATATTTATGATATAATTATATTTAATATTGTGACTTCAAACATGAAGTCTTTAGGTAGGTGTCCATAATGATTGGAGAGAGAGTTAAGAAATACAGACAAGAAAAAAGGATGTCCATGACGGAGCTCGCCGAAAAAGCAGGCGTAGCGAAGTCTTATTTGAGTTCGATCGAACGTAACCTTCAACAAAACCCTTCCATTCAGTTTCTTGAGAAAGTATCCGCGGCTTTAGGAATTCCCATGGATGCTCTCCTATACGATCAGCCCGAGGATCAAAACATTGATCACGAGTGGATGAAGATTGCAGAAGAAGCAATGGATTCAGGAATCACCAAGGAACAGTTCCGTGAGTTCATTGAATTTAATAAATGGAAATTAGACAATAAATAAAGTCTTGCGAAGAGTTCGCAAGACTTTATTTATCTTAAATCACTTTGTACTCCGATTCTGCTCCCTGAGGGCGATTATGAAGAAATTCCCTGATTTCATTTTTAGAAATTCCGGCGTCCAGTGCTTGTTTAATGAGTTCCATCCATTCGAGATCCAGTTCACGATTTGTCAATATAAATACCCTCCCAAAATACATGTATGTATTCCAGGCAATCCAGCCATCATAGTTTTCAACTAACCACACCTTCTTCATCATTATTTCTGTTCATTATATTCAAGATGTTTATGAAGATATGCCTGTTTTCAAACCTTAGATCTGTGACTTTGCGTCCTTATCTTTCAATAAGTTTGCCTTTATCTGACTCTTCCCTTCGAACTAATTCGATTATACTATTAAATATTCCGGGTTCGTGTTGTTTTTTGTCTATTCTGACAACTTAATTTATACTATTATACTACATGTTATTCCATAATATAACAACCGGTGCGCTTTGCTCATATTATTAGAAAAAATTTATGGTTGATTGTGTCGAAAAAGCTATGAAATTATACTATTTTTATAGACTTCTATCTTTTTCTTAAGAGGCAGGACTTTCCCATTAATATTTTGGTAATTACTAGCATTATAAAATGGTTGATTGGATAAATCATACTTACATGTTGGACACACCCATTCACCTGTTTCTGTACTGCTATAAGAAGGTCTTGCACAACGCGTACAAACTTTTTTATACATTTCATCACCCCTTCATATATTCATTAATCTTTTTTGCCTGATAGACGTTTATTTATATAGATGATGGTGACACCCACTGTTGTAAAAAGTGAGCCAAGCATTAACAAAAAGTAAAGATTAGTTGAGGTATTCGGGAGCTTGGAACCTTGAGACTCTGCAGGTATTGCCGGATTATTCTTAACGTTTGAGTTCACTGGTGTAAGAGGGTCATTTGATACTGGGTTATTGTTTGTATTGTTGGGGTCATTAGGTAGTGTGTTTCCATCCGGAGATGCTACTACAATCATTAATTCAAAATACGCTGAGGTGTTTTGAAAATCATTACCTAACTCATATGGCATTTTCACCTGAAATTGGAGGGTGTCCGTATTTTCACTTTTTAATTCTTTCGGCTGGAAATCACCGAAATTTTTCAATTTATCATCAAAAATCTTTTTTGAGTTGTTTCTTTCGTATACCTTCAATTCTAACTCGTTAAAAAGCTTTTTATTGGATTGCTTGTTATTGACTTTAATCGAATAATGGAAATCTTCTTTTCCTCCATTCTTAATCTTCAAACTTCTTTCTGCCCAATCCCCAGGCTTCATATTAGAAATCTTAAACAAATACTTCTCATTTGGAATTAAAATAAGGTCTATCTCATCTGCATAAGTTTTATCCGCCATGCTTGAGATTAAAAATAGGAATAAGAATATAATGACGGCTTTTTTTCGCTTCATCTCTTTTTCATCCCCTAAACTCAACAATTGTTAAGACCATCACCCTACTTGTTCTTATTAAAGAACAACTGTATTCATTATATGTCCTTAATAATAAAATGGAAATCTTTAAATACATCTAAATTCCCGGTAAAACAATACAAAGTTTCTATTTTCCTCTTATTACCTTCAAAAAACAATCATTTCCTTACTTTATAAAAAACATTTTGTTCTATATAATGAATAGTAAAGGAGATCAAGAGACATGGTGGGTGATAAAATTAAAATTTTAAGGGAAGAAAAAGGGTATACAATAAACGAACTTTCTCAATACTCCACTGTATCAAAATCTTATATCAGTTCCATAGAAAGAGGTATCCAAAAGAATCCATCTATTGATATCCTAAAAAAAATTGCACTTACATTAGACACTTCACTAGAAAGCATCCTATCAACGGATAATAATAAAGTATATTTAGACGAGGAGTGGATCGAACCCCTTAATAAAGCGATTTCCCAGGGCTTAACAAAAGAAGAATTTATCGATTTTCTTTCTTTTGTTCAATATAAAAGGAGGAACCTCAATGAATAAACGTTATTTTTTGGTAGGGGGCATGCTTATTTTGGTGGCGGGTTTGACTTGTATATTTTACTCACTCTATCAGATAAATAACAATGCGAGAGAAGAAAGTAGAGCAATGGATATAGCAAAGACATCTATTTTAGGGTCACCTTCTAATCAAACTCATCCCGTCACGAAACCTTCACGTGTGCCGATTGAATACCATTTAAAAAAAGGGGATGTTATTGGGATATTATCCATTCCGAGGTTAGAAAGAGAGTTACCTATAATCGAAGGAACAGATGGGAAAGAACTGAAGAAAGGCGTCGGCCATTATTCAACTACAGCACTTCCACAAGAAAACGACCAAATATTTTTGGCTGGTCACAGAGATACCGTCTTTAGAAACATTGGGGATCTCAAATCAGGAGACCTCCTTTCCATCAAAATGCCTTCGGGGACCTACTCCTATGAAATCTTCAACTCATATATTGTGGAAGAACATGATACCACTGTTATCAGACAAACCAATCCTCAAGAAATTCTTACACTTTCTACTTGTTATCCTTTTAATATTTATGGGAGTTCAACTCAGCGATACATTCTTGAGGCGAAAAGAATATACTAAAAAACCCCATTCCTGGTAGAAGGGGAACACTTTTTTAGAATTCAAATGTGATCAGTTCGATAGTCAATTTAGTCATTTGTCTCTAATTTATCAATCAAGTACTTAGCTTCTAGCTTACAAGCATAATCAATGTCAGTGCCTGACTTTTCTTGCAGCTCTTCAAGCTTGGCAATCTGTTGAGCCGATGGTTCCTCAGAAAGAACTTTTGCAATCGTTTCATTGATTTTCACAGCCAACTCTTCATGAAATTGTTCATTATTTTTTATTTCTTTATCAAGATTTTTATACCATGAAGCGTGTTCATTTATGTATATTCGCCAAGCTACGATGAAATTCTGTATATCAAATTTGTCTTCTTTCCATTGGATCGAAGACATGTATTGTTCAAATGAGGTTTTTATTGAACGGGTAATACTTATTTTTGTACCCGATGATAAGTTTTTCAACATGTAAGTAAAGTACCCCCCTAACCAGTTTCTTATACATAATTTTATTTTTACTATAACATAAGAAATTACTGTTATGTAGAATATGGAGTCTGAAAAATATGGTAATAAACCCAAAATATTATACTATTATCATTTTACAGTAATGCGTAAGACACTGCAAATATTAGAAATAAGGCAGAGACAACAATATGTCGCCTCTGCCTTCTAACCTTACTCGTCCTTATTATCCTTATCCTTCATATCGATATCATCTTCTACAGCGTCTTCTTCTGGAGTGTTGTTATCCTTCGCTGCATCTTTATCGCCTTGCTTGTTCTTGTCTTCTGACTCAGGGTAGTTCTCTTCATTCATATCCCCGTTGTCGTTCATGTCGTTATTCTCATCCATGTTGTCGTTTTCTTCCACTGGTGCTTCGTCTTCCGGAGGAGGCTCCTGGTTGGCGTTACATCCTACAAGAAGGAAAGCGGCAAGTGCAGATCCACCAAGGACCGATAGTAACTTTTTGCTCATGATGTATGGCTCCTTTCGATGTTGGTTAATGTAAGACCGTTACGTTGGTCTTTTGTTAGCTTTCCCGGAAAATGAATTAACTTGCATATGGAAACATTTTCGAGTTAAAAAAACCGGGTTTGACGTGAAATCAATCACACCAAACCCGGTTTTCTGTATGAGATCTCTACTGTTTATCACCAAGAGCAAACATCATCTCTAACTCACAAGCAACTTCTCCATCAACGGTCGCCACACCTTTACCTTTACCGATCGGTCCTTTAAAGCGGATCATCTCCACTTCAAGTCGCAGCTGATCTCCAGGCTTCACCTGACGCTTAAAACGACATTTGTCGATACCCGTGAAGAACGCCAGACGCCCGCGGTTATCTTCCACCTTCAGCATCGCCACGGCCCCTACCTGAGCCAACGCCTCGACGATTAGCACACCCGGCATGACAGGGTAATCAGGAAAGTGACCATTGAAAAACTCCTCATTCGCCGTCACATTCTTGATCCCGATTGCCTTCTTGCCTTCCTCCACCTCTAAAATCCGGTCCACCAGCAAAAACGGATAACGATGGGGAATAATCTCTTTAATCTCATTAATATCAAGCATGTATAATTCCTCCTACCAATATGTATGTACACCTTATTGTACAGAAATCAGGGTTGGAATAGCAACAGGATGGGAGGGACGGACCTCGAATCACAAGCTCCATCCGCAACGAAACCCTGTTATATCAAGGTTCACTGCCGCAAAAGCTAACGATTTCGAGGTCCGTCCCTCCAAGTTATTTCTTCACTACGATATCAATAATATGCTGCCAGGTTTCTACTTTGAAAACGTCGGCGGCGTTGCCGTTGCCGATGCCTGCGAAGCCGATGACGGCACCGAGGACGAGGCTTCCTGCAAGAAGAAGGATGAACAGAAGGATTCTGAGCCAGATGGGAAGCATGCGAACACGCACCCAGCGTGATGGCTTGGTTTCGTCCTTTTGCTTTGCCTTTTTTTCTGTTTTCACTGATTCTCTTGTCACTTTTTCTTGCAGTAGCTCTTTTTCACTCATAGCATTTAACTCCTTTTAGCGTATCCCATTTACAAGGCCCATCATTTGATCTGCAAGGGAGATCGATCGCGCCTGGAATTGATATGATCGTTGGACATTCAGCATGTCCGTCATTTCTTTGCTGATATCCACGTTCGAACCTTCTAATGAACTCTGAACCATGGAAATATCCGTTCTTGCTCCACCGGTTACGTTGGTCACGACTTCATCTTCCATGACGCCCAGTTGATCTAGGTTGCCTGCAAAGCCTAACAAGTTTCCGCCATACTGCTGAAGAAATTGAGATTTCTTAACGGTCACAACGCCCAGGTTAAAGCGTTCTTCCCCGCCGCGGGAGTCCCTGACGGTCAATACACCATTGTCGCCCAATTCAAAAGCAGCCGCGTCCTCAGAAAACGTAATATAGTTATCATTCTCATCGAGTACCGGCAGCCCACTTCCGTTCACGAGCATCATTTCCCCGTTCCCGACAGGACTCGCGGAGAATGCTCCGTCCCTCGTGTAGCGTACGGCACTCGAGTCCTCATCTTGAGACAGCACCTTGAAGAACTGACGATCGCTGGTCAAAGCAAAGTCCAACGAACGGCCAGTAGTTTTCAATGACCCCTGATTCATTATCAGCTGCGCCTGTGAAAGCTTGGCACCGTTCCCTTCCCGGACTCCCAGAGGGGTGAGCCTGCCTGTTTCAAACTTATCTACGCTCTGATTTTTCACCTGCTGCACAAGCATTTCGGAGAACGTTGCATCCCGGCGCTTGTACCCGTTTGTATCTGCGTTCGAAAGATTGTGACCAATCATATCCATTTGTTTCTGCAATTGGCCTAATGTGTTGGTTGCTGTAATCATCGTCCGATTCATGACACGTTCTCCCCTATTATAAGGTATTCAGTGACGAAATTCATTTACAATACTTGCTATCCGTTGACCCGGCCGATTTCGTTGGCTGCCTTTTCCATGCTCCGGTCATACGCCTGAAGCACTTTCTGATTGGCTTCGAATGCCCGGTACGCCGACATCATGTCAATCATCGTACGGGAGGCATCCACATTGGACCGCTCCAGAAAGCCCTGCTTGGTGGCAAAGGAAACATTGGGCTCATCATAGGCATCAGCTAGAGCGACGTTGCCTTCTGTTGCCAACAGCCCATCTCCTTGCTTGACCAGCAGGTTCGGGTTATCCGAATAACCCACTCCAAGCGTAGCAACGGCGTTCCCATCTACGACAATCTGGCCGTTTTCACCAACCGTGAACTGATCGCTTTCCAGTTGAATCCGGTCACCATTTTCATCCAGCATATAAAAACCGCTGTTCGTCGTAAGAAAGCCATTTCCGTTCACTGTCAAATTTCCGTTTCGCGTATAGCGTGGTGCGCCGTCCGCTCCTTCCACCGTCAGGAACACCGATCCACGGACCCCCGTCTCTTCATCGACAGGCATGGAACCATCCAGAAGCGCCACATCCAAGCCGCGACCCGTTTCCTGAAGGTCACCCTGCACAAAGGAAGGAATCGTTTCCTGCATATACACACCTGTATTAAGCGCTCCCACTCTTTGATTAAAAGGAAGCGACAGCTTTTTTTCAGTCGGGATCGATGTGGAATCCATCCGATCCATCAGCATCTCTGGAAATGCCCGCATCGAAGCCTGATCCGCTTTATATCCCGGTGTATTGGCATTCGACATATTGTTTGTCAGCATCTCGGTCTTCCGCTGCTGAGAAAGCATGCCGGATGCTACTGTATAAAATCCTCGAAACATCTACATTCACCTCTTAACCGTTATATCGGATCGATGGCGCAGTGGTTTTAGCCGATTCTTCTTCTGGAAATCTTATCGATATTCTCAAGCATCAATCCCGTTCCGACGGCTACGCAATCCATCGGGTTCTCCGCAATCAATACCGGTACCTTCAATTCTTCGGCAAGAAGGGTGTCCATTCCGTGAAGAAGAGCTCCCCCACCGGTTAAAATAACCCCGCGGTCAATGATGTCCGCTGACAATTCAGGAGGCGTCTTCTCAAGGACATTTTTCGCAGCCTGTACGATGACTGCCACAGACTCACGAAGAGCCCCTTCGATTTCCTTGGATGTCACGGTGATCGTACGTGGAAGTCCTGATACCATATCGCGGCCACGGATGCTCATTTCCCTGCGATCTTCGTCAAGTGTTTCAGAGAATACTGTCCCGATATTCACCTTGATATCTTCAGCCGTACGCTCCCCGATCAGAAGCTTGTACTCTTTTTTAATATAATTCAGAATTTCGTGGTCAAATTTATCCCCGGCCATCTTGATGGACTGACTAGTCACGATGTCACCCATGGAAAGAACCGCTACATCCGTCGTTCCTCCACCGATGTCAACGACCATGTTTCCAGTCGGATTGAAGATATCCATGCCGGCACCGATCGCCGCCACTTTAGGCTCTTCTTCCAGATAAATCTTCTTCCCGCCGCTCTTTTCAGCCGCTTCCCTGATTGCCTTCTGCTCAACACTCGTGATGTTCGTAGGGCAGCAGATCAAAATGCGAGGCTTCGAAAGGAATCCTTTTACATTCAATTTATTGATGAAGTGCTTCAGCATGGCTTCCGTCACATCAAAGTCTGCGATGACTCCGTCTTTCAGCGGGCGTGTCGCCACAATATTACCAGGAGTACGTCCGACCATGCGGCGCGCTTCCTCACCAACTGCCAGCACCTTACCCGTATTCTTATCCAGTGCCACGACCGATGGCTCATTCAAGACAATCCCTTTTCCTTTAACATGAATTAATACATTAGCCGTACCAAGGTCAATCCCAATATCTTTCGCGAACATCTTGTGTTTCTCCCTTCTACTTTTACAATTTCAATAGTGCATATCATCTATGATTTTCATCTTAATGTCATTACGCAAAAACGTTAAGGTAAAACTTTCACCTAATTAACTATTTTACCATAAATATGTCGAATGGCGATGTTCTTTGTCAAAAAAATGTATTGTTATTGTTATTATTTTGGAAAAAGGTAGGTGTTTTGGAGGGTTATGTTACAGGAGTGTTAAGGATTGATGGTTGGTGGGGGATTTTTGGGTGGTTCAGCTGTTGAATATGTACGGAATTTCAGCTGCTGATTTTTGCTTGTTTTTTGACAGGTGAATTTTTGCCGTGAAATCAGCAGCTGAACTTCAAGTGATATTCACCTGCTAAACGCTCCTCATTATTCTCCTGCTAAAAAAACGGGAATAATCAGCAGTCTAATTCCGTACAGATTTTAACAGCTAAACTTCATCCAATATTCAGCAGGCAAAGTCATACATCCTCCCCCAAAACGCAAAAACACACCAAGCACAACCCATCATTCTGGGGCTTGGCGTATTTTGGTTAGCTGTGGAGCTCTTCTTTTTTGTACTTTTGCTTGGTTGCCTCTCCACCTCGTAGATGCCGGATTGATTTATGGTAATCAAGTATGGTTTTGACTTCATTTGCGAGATCCGGATTGATTTCTGGCAGTCGTTCTGTTAAATCTTTATGGACAGTACTTTTGGACACGCCAAACTCCTTCGCAATTACACGAACAGTTTTTTTCGTCTCCACGATATACTTACCAATCTTGATTGTTCTCTCTTTGATGTAATCGTGCACACCACTCGACCTCCCTAAATTGGATGTGAGAAGTGTGAAATGAGACTCGCTTTCGCATCAATGAAATAGTACAGACCCCTTGCACATGGGCAAGCGGCAGAAAGCCTTATTTAGGACGGCAGCTTCCTGATGTTACAACGTATAAACAACTTATTCAGCTAATGACCAATGGTATAATGACGATTCCTCACCTCAAACACTCTCTGTTTTGATAGGTTTGTTTCATTTTATTAGCTTGTGCCCACATATATGCACAAAAAACACAATAAGGACAAGGTTTTGCTTGAATTTTCTGAAAAAATGACTGTGAGGGACGGACCTTCTCATGGATAAGCGAAGGAAAATACGTGACGTGGCGAACCGTCCAATATCATTCGACATCATCTGTATCGGTTCCCCTTCCCTCACTATTTCCTGAGAAATGAGTCGATGAATCTGAGAAAATGTCTGATTTTCTATGTGCTCAGGAAAAAGCCGTACCGGGATTTCCCCATGGTACGGCTTCCATCCATCATGCTTTAAAATCGACCTCATCATCCACCCAGACTTCCCCGTCCTTAAAGGTCATCTGCTCCGGATAACGAAGATCCATTACTTCTTCCTGGATCTTCTGTGAAGGAGCTTTCGTCATGAGGGACACGACGATATTGGCAATGGCCGCTGAGGCTGCCCCGAACACACCCGCTCCTGTATCAATGATCCCGAACAGGGTCACGCCTGATCGTGCCAGGAAGATGTAGGTGAGGGTCACCGCTAGCCCCACAAGCATTCCTGCAATCACTCCCTGGGCATTGGAGCGCTTCCACCAGACGCCAAGTAAGAGGGCAGGGAAGAACGTCCCTGACGCCAGGGCAAAGGCCCAGGCGACGATCTGGGTGATGACTCCTGGAGGATTCAACGCCACCACTCCGGCGAGGACAGTAGCCACCACAATCGACCAGCGTGCCACCGCCAGGCGATTCCGCTCTGTCGCGTTCGGCTTGAATACCCGGTAGTAAATATCATGTGCAAAAGATGATGAAATGGCGATCATCAATCCGCCTGCCGTCGATAATGCAGCTGCCATGGCACCTGCTGCCACGAGCCCGATGACGAATACGCCAAGGTTCGCGATCTCCGGTGTCGCCATGACCACGATATCATTCGAAATGATGATTTCCTTCCATTGAAGAATTCCGTCCCCATTCGCATCGGCCACCTGCAGTTTCCCCGTATCCACCCATGAGGCCGTCCAGGCAGGCAGATCGCTGATTTTGCTTCCGGCTACTTTTGTCATCAAAATAAAACGGGAGAATGCCGCATAAGCTGGAGCTGATAGATATAGAAGCCCGATGAAAAGGAGTGCCCATGCACCTGACCATCGCGCCGCCTTCATCGTGGAAACGGTATAGAACCGGACGATGACATGGGGAAGTCCGGCGGTACCGGCCATCAGCGTGAACATGAGGGCCATGAACTGCCACTTCGTCCCGTTTGTAAAAGGAGCGAAGTATTCCGACACACCGAGCTCCCGGTCGAGTTCACCGATCTTCCCGACCAGCTCACCGTACGATATCCAAGGGGCAGGGTTCCCCGTGATTTGCAGGGACATGAAGATGACCGGGATCAAGTACGCTATGATCAACACGATATACTGAGCCACCTGGGTCCACGTGATCCCCTTCATGCCGCCGAACGCAGCGTAAAAGGCAATGAGGACGACACCAATCATCGTACCGACCTTGGCATCGATTTCGAATAAACGTCCGATGACCACACCCGACCCCGACAGCTGACCGATCGAGTACGTGAAACTGATGATAATCGTACAGATCGCGGCAATGACCCGGGCCGTGTGACTGTTATACCGGTCCCCGATGAATTCCGGCACCGTATACCGTCCATACTTCCTGAGCTGTGGTGCGAGGAGGAAGGTCAATAATAAATATCCCCCTGTCCACCCCATGATATAGGCAAGGCCGTCATACCCTAGGATCATGACGGTACCGGCCAGTCCGATGAATGATGCCGCACTCATCCAGTCTGCCCCGATTGCCATCCCGTTGAAGATCGGCGGCACCCCACGGCCGGCTACATAAAAGTCCGATGTCGCCTTCGCTTTGTTATAAACCGCAATTCCGATATACAATGCAAACGTCAACAGAATAATAGACGTCGATACGATAAACTGAGTATCCATTCATTCTTTCCCCCTGTTTCTTCTCTATTTGTATTAATGATCCAGCGTTTTTCCGTAGCTGATCTGCTCATTCCGGCTTTCATCCAGTCCATATTTCTTATCGATCCCGTCACTCACCTTCGCATTCACGTAAAGCAATACAATGAAAATGATGATCGATCCTTGTGCGCCCATGAAATAATGGAACGGAAACCCGTTGATGGTGAAGGTGGAGAAGCTTTCGGCAAACAGTACAACACCGAAGGAGGAAAGGAGCCAGATGACTAAGTACAAGGCCATGTATCGATTTTTTTCTTTAAAATACTGATCGGCTTTCGCTCTATCAATCTTCTTCATGTACGTAACCCCTTTTCAAGCTCATTATTTTAAACTGAAAATAAATTTCACTGTTTCAAAAAACGGCACCGGGACAATGGCAATCTGCACAATAAAATAAATGAATAAAGACACGAAAGGTATGGTCAGAAAGAATGCCCGTTTCTTCCTCAGGGCAAGGATGATGCATCCTCCTGTGATGAGTAAAAATAGCATGAAGTAGATCAACGTTTCACCTCCCTCTTTATAAAGACTTAATTTTCTGAAATTTTATTCATGCCATCATTATCTTTACTGGAAAAAGCCTGGTCAATAAAGAAAAAACGACAACTGTGCGACACAGGTTCACCAGTCATTTTTCTAAAATAAGGATATTTCAAAAGATATGGATATTAAACGGTAGAATGATAATGGAAATGCTTTACCAGTAAACCTTCCTCCCTGTCGAATTTCCAAGGAAATTTTTTTGGACAAGCAAAAAGACTGACCGGTATTCTCCGGTCAGTCTTCATTTATAGGTGTTACTCTTCTTCTTTTACGTCAGCGCTGTCTTTGCTTTCTTGTTTCGGCTTGGCCTGGTCCTGCTTTTCTTCAGCTGCGTCTTTTTCTTCAGTAGCTTTGTCCTCAGTAGCTTTGTTTTCGCTAGCTTGGTCTTCTACGGCATTTTCTTCTGCAGCTGCTGCATCCGGCTGTTCACCTGAAACTTTCTTGTCTTCAAGCTGTGCTTCTTGAAGAGTGGCAAGAGACTTATTGAAGTATTCCATTGGATTCACGGCTACATCCGCTTTACGGATTTCAAAGTGTACGTGAACACCGGCTTCTTCATTGAATAAGCTCTTTCCTGCTTTCGCAATGGCTTGTCCTTGATCGACTACATCTCCAACCGCGACTTCAAAATCTTTCACTGATTGATAGCGAGTCACGATGCCTTTGCTGTGCTCGATTTCAATCGTGTTGCCAAGTAAGGAATCTTCCTGAACCTTTGTGACTGTACCGCTCATGGCAGCCAGCACATCGAATTCTTTCCCATCTTTCGAGATGTCGACTCCTTGGTTCGGGTAGTACATGTTTCCATACACGACTAGGGCAGCTTCCTGTTCTTCAGCTGAAGCTTCAGTGTCGTAGTATTGTTTTTCGATCACTGTGTCTTCAGGGCTTGAAACAGGCATTACAAAGTTTTCCAATGAACGATTGACTTCTTCTGCAGGCTGGTTGAACTCATTGTCAGTAGGAACTCCATCATAGCTGTAATCCTTGGCTTTCTCGTTTACATCATTTCCTGCCTGGTACCACAGAATCCCCGTGATAATGATTGCTGCACTTGCTAAATAGATTGCTGGGTATGCCCAACGTCTTTTCAAAAAGTTTTGAGAAGGTTGTTTCTTTTCTTCCTCTCTCATTTTCATCACCTCAGCAATCATTCTGAACAGAATTCAGAAAATATATACACATTGGTGAAAAAATTTTAATTTCTTAGGTTTCGACAAAGTGGGGAGGATTATGTATGGTTGTTGAATTTTTCTCAAAAAAATGTGGCAAACTTCGAAACTATGGAGTGATGATAACGAAATCCCGGTCCCCCATGGTACAATACTATAAACTGAAAGGACGGATCCTATATGAAGAAGTTACTTAAATATATGCTCACGGCTGCGCCTTTTCTTTATATGATCCTGATTTGGATCATGTCGAGCAATCCCGATGATGCCGTGCTGCGGTTCCCTGATGATGGGATGGACCGGTTCATCAAGGAATCTCTCCACTTGGTCGAGTTCGGGATTTTATATGCATTGTTTGTCGTCGCCCTGCTCACACACGGAAAGCTTCGGTTCACATTGAATTTCACTGTTGCACTGATCGCTATTTTTTATGGATTCATAGATGAGATCCATCAATCCTTCGTTCCGTACCGGTCTTCCACGATGATTGATGCCGCCAAGGATCTGATCGGGGTCACTGTTCTGTTCTGGATCGTGAACCGCACGTATTTCCGGAATCCGGATCACAGATTGACGAAGGCGATGAAGAGGTTTGAAGCTTATGTAAAAAAGGATTGAGTACGGTCATCATGACCATACCCCATCCTTTTTCTTATCTTTGTGCCGTCACCTTCTGCAGGAGTTTGCTGGATTCTGTTATTTTGACGTCTTTATAGTAATGGGTCACAATATCTTTATAATTCTTGCCTTCCTTCGCCATCCCATTGGCCCCATACTGGCTCATACCGACTCCATGGCCGAATCCTTTTGTGGCAATGACGATGTGGTCATCCTTCAGGTACCAGGTGAAGTCCGACGATCTCAGGCCTAATTTGTCCCTGATCTCCCGCCCGGTGAATTCTTTCCCATTGATTTCTACCTTCGCCACCCTTTTGCCTTCGGTCCTTGATGTGATCGTTCCCACCGACCCGTCCTTAGGGAGGGTGACACCTAGTTTCTGTTTAAATTCATTGATCGGGATGATCTTTTGATCTTCAAATTTAGGAGATGCTTTATCCCACGGACTCTCCACACTCCGTAAATACGGAATATCATCTGTCCAATATGCTTCTGAGTTTTCCGTATAGCCGTTGCTTGTCGAGAAGAAGGCGGCCGTAATCGGCTTATCATCATATGTGAGCACTTTCCCTTTGGTTTCAAGGACCGCTTCTGAAATCTTCTTGATTTTCCAGTCATAGTCGGATCCCCATAGGGTGGCCAGTTCCTTTTGGTTTTTATACACCTGATGGGAGACCGTATCCGTCACATCGGCTCCCTTCGGCACAGAAGGATCATCTGACATAAGCTGATTCACCATATAGGTCCTTGCTGCAAGAGCCTGTGCCTTCAATGCTTCCTTTTCAAAATCCGCCGGCATTTCACCCGCCACTACCCCTACGACATACTGCTCAAGGGGAAGCTTCTCGATGAGATCCTGGCTGGATCGATACACCGCCACCTCGACTGAGTCTGCCAATTCTTCAACGGAGGGTGTGTTTTTCAGCTTTTCGTCCAGGTTTGCCGTGTCCTTGTCTGATGAAAATGGGAGTACCAGCAGAGTGGGTACAAGAAAGATGATGCTGATAAAGATTGAGAAGATGATCACTACGGGTTTCAACTGCTTCATGTTCGCGGCCTCCAATGAAAGATTAAATAGGAGAATGTCCTAGCACACTTCTCCACTCTCTTTCATATGTATGGTAGTGGACAAGCAATTATGATTGTGAATTGGGAGAGTAATAATATCGTGCAGGGGACTTTGGTTTTTGAAAATAAATGTGGTGGATTTGATAATAAAATGGGATTTTTAAAAATAAGTGTGGGGTTTTTGAAAATATATACTGATTGACACCCGGATCTTGGTCTCTCAATTTCCGAATCCAGCCGTTTTCTTTTGAAATAGAGCCGTTTCCCGGTAAAATCCAGCCACTTTCCTAATAAAACCGGCCAATTTTGAACATAATCCAGCCGAAACGATCATTTATCCAGACAAAATACTTTTTTTACCAAATACCAACTGTCCACCGCCACTCGTCGCTCCTCCCACACCAAAAACACCAAACAAAAAAGGCAAGCCCTCCAAAAAGAGCTCACCTTCTCCACCTATCTATTTACGCATCCTTGATCATGTCTTCAGAAACAGGTGTTTCTTCGACTTCCTTCACACGCTCGATATCGGCTCCGAGGCCTGCAAGCTTCTGATGGAAGTTCACATATCCACGATCTAAATGCTTCAGTTCTGTTACGCGGGTATAACCGTCTGCCACTAGACCAGCGATGGAAAGTGCTGCTGCAGCACGAAGATCCGTTGCAGCCACTTCTGCCCCTTGAAGAGGTGTTGGTCCGTTCATGATGACAGAGCGTCCTTCGATCTTGATGTCTGCTCCCATGCGACGGAATTCTTCCGCATGCATGAAACGATTTTCAAATACGGTTTCCGTGATGACGCTGGTACCGTCAGCTGCCAGAAGCAAGGCCATCATTTGGGATTGCATATCTGTCGGGAAACCTGGATGTGGCATCGTTTTGATATCGACGGATTTCAGTTTCTCCGGTCCGATGACGCGAAGCCCTTCTTCTTCATCGATGATCGTAACGCCCATCTCTTCCATCTTCGCCACTAACGAAGATAAATGTTCAGGAATCGCGCCTTTTACAAGGACATCCCCTTGAGTGATCGCAGCAGCCACCATGAAGGTTCCTGCTTCAATACGGTCAGGGATGATGCTGTGCTCGACACCGTAAAGACGGTCTACACCTTCGATACGGATCGTGCCGGTTCCTGCACCTACCACGCTTCCTCCCATTTTGTTCAGGAAGTTCGCTAAGTCGACGATTTCAGGCTCTTTTGCCACGTTCTCTAAGATGGTCGTTCCTTCTGCAAGAACCGCTGCCATCATGATGTTTTCTGTTGCCCCAACGCTTGGGAAGTCCAGATAAACCTTGGCACCCTTCAATCTTCCGTCTACTTCAGCTTCGATGAAACCATTTCCTACCTTCACTTTGGCTCCCATTGCTTCAAAGCCCTTTAAGTGTTGGTCAATCGGTCTTGATCCAATCGCACAGCCACCAGGAAGAGCGACACGCGCTTTACCCGTACGGCCTAAGAGTGAACCCATTACAAGAACGGATGCACGCATTTTACGCACATATTCAAACGGTGCTTCTACAAACAACTCTCTTGATGCATTCACGATGACTTCACCATGGTTGAACTCTACATCTGTATTTAAATGACGTAATACTTCATTAATCGTATATACATCGGAGAGTGGTGGTACATTTTTAATGACACTTTTTCCTTCACTTGCTAATAATGTAGCAGCGATGACTGGTAAAACGGCATTCTTTGCTCCTTCAACTTGCACTGTACCGCTTAAACGCTGACCGCCGCGGACGATAATTTTTTCCAAGAGTATTCCCCTCCGCGTCCAATTTCTCTATATTAATATTCAATAATTAGGATGGGTGTGCCAATCACAAAGGTTGTCTTAGCGCCCATTCCGCTTTTCCGTAGACCTAGTTGTATATTCATATCATCATTTTTTGTTGGAATAGTCCGTGACATTTGTTCCGAGTAAGCTGAAATGGAATAAAAGTCTTCTTCTTTAAGTGATTCCAGTTCTTTTGCGTCTAATTTCGACATTAGTTCGACAGCCTGATTCGACAAAACTTTCTCAAGCTTATCATTGAATTCGCCTTTTATACAAGAGAAAATCATAGGTTTAGAAGTAAAAATGATTTCCATATTTGGGATGAATTCGGACTTAATATACTGCTTCGTCTTTTCTCCCAACGCTTTCTGATTTCCGCGCATTTCATACATAATGTACGAAACCGAATGCCCGTTTGTGGGGGTGTGCTGGAGTTTAATGGTTTCTTCCCCGTGAGACGTCTGACGTTGTCCCACAACCACTACTCCTTCAGCCGATTTTTCTGTCTCCCAGTTAAAATCAGAAAATGTTTCCTGCATAGTAGTACTATATTTGGCAAACCCTTTATTCGTGAAGCTTTTTTTGTTTTCTCTTGCATATAGAGACCATTCAGTTATCTGACCTTGAGAATGAACAATGGCTTGATCAAGCTTTTCAATGTCTAATAAATGTTTGGCTTCGATAGTGTTGTTCCCATTAATGACAGGAAGAAAACCTAATCCAACCAAAAAGATTAAAATAATGTAAAAATACCGACTCATTTTTCATTCCTCCCCTTACCTAAAGTCTGTCCGAATAGGGGGAGAACATACTTGAAAATTGTCGTCATCTTTTTACAATTATTGAGGCTTTCAAGCCAGTCCCGTGAAAAGGGTTTCACTTTGAAACTTTTTCACAAAGGGACGAACACAAAATTAATCTTACTCAAAACAGTGTCCCTTGAAAACATGCAGGAAGACCTATTTTTTGTCAGAACCTCTACTTATTCAAAGAAAACCGGTAAGCTCTGAGACCATAAGTAATAGTCCAGTAAAAAACGGCTGACGGCTGACCCGATTGCGACCGTTAGTAGGACATACAATAGTCTCCCTTGTGCGACCCGATTCTTCTTCAGGAGCTTGTCCAGCTGAATGGCTTGCAAAGCCCAAAACGTGATCCCGAATACAAATAAATGCACAAGCATGCTGACAAGTGCCTGTTGACCAAAGCTTTCCACCACTCTTCTCACTCCCTCAAATAATCAAATTCGACACACATAGACCATTTTAGCACATTATTCAGTAATTACCTATGTATTTTGCAAATTTTTTGAAGAGGTCCGTCCCTCAACAAAACCACCCATTACAGAGGATTGTAATGGGTGGTTTTGTTTATTAGAGGGCGTATCTCATAAGGTTGTAATGTGTGCCGCAGAGGTGTTTGGCTGGAGGTTTTATTTCTTTTTCTTTTTGCCTGTTTGGCCTTGTTGCATGCATTCGTAGTAGTATCCCTGGCAGCCGCATTTTGCCTGTTTTCCCTGGCCCTTTTGCTTATCTTTGCCGCCTTTGGCTTCGGGCTGTCCCATATCACCGATCATCCACTGATATTCTCCATAGCTTTGGCACTGCTGCTGACCTTTTCCTTTTCCTTGTCCTTTTTTTGAACTCATTTTTCCATCCTCCTTTTGTCCTTTCCTACATTCTACGTTCAGGAACCGCCTCGCGTTTGGGTTGTCCCACCTAAATCAGAGCCTATTTTTCGAAGATTTGTTTTTATAATGGATTTATGGGGGCAGTTTCTCAGCCAGGTCTGTCAATCGTTGAATGATGGATGGCGATGGTAGTCAATCGCTCTTTATATATTGACAGTTAAAAAGGACAGGGATTGGACCAATTACAAATCATGCTTAGTAGTTGATTGAAGCGGAAGGTGCTCGACTCCTGCGGGAAATGCGGGAAAGTTGAGACCCCGGAAGGCGAAGCCTGAGGAGGCTCAACTCACGCCCCGCGGAAAGCGAGCACCTGCAGCGGAAATCAATCAACCACTTTCTCATAATTACAATTATGCTTCCGCCTCACCTCAATCCCCCGCCCATTTTGCCTCCAACGGCAACTAGTCCACCAAAAAGGGCGTCTGTAATAGTACGTCGTCACGGCATGACACATATACATAAAGTGAAAATGTTTATATACAACTGGAGGGAACAGGTATGAATAAAGAATTAATGTCTTCGCTAGTCGGGAAGATTGTCAAGGTGAATCGCGGCGGCCCTGAGTCACGTACCGGAAAGCTTCTATATGGAGGGGACGATCATTTTGCCCTTTTAACAGAGAAAGATGGTGTGATTTACTACAATACATCCCATGTTAAGAGCATCTCCCAGAACATTAAATCCGGTTTGCCGTTTAATGTGGAGGAGCTGTCTGAAGAAGGTATGGAGTTTATGAAGGAAGACACGTTTGGGGCTTTACTCACAAGCTTGAAATATCAATGGGTGAGCATCAACCGCGGTGGCCCCGAGAAGCTTGAGGGGATTCTTGAGAATTCGAATGATGAGTTCGTAACGCTTGTATTGAATGAAGAGGTTGTCCGCCTGGCTGCATTCCATGTGAAAAGCATCAGCTACGGCGTGAAGGCCAAAAAAGCAGAGAAAACGGAAGAAGAGAAGTAATTTTCTCTAGAAGGAAAGGAGAATAATTGAATGAGTAATTTCAACGATTCATTAAAAGGGTTAACAGGTTACCAGATCAATATTGTTCTAAATGACGGAACAAAGCTGTCAGGTCAATTGGCGGAGGTCAGTACGGATTATCTGACTGTCTACTCCAGTGAAAACGAAACATTGTATTATCCAATTTCACAAATCCAGGCAGTAACGAAGAACTCCAAGGATGTAGAAGCGCTGCCTGTCACGGATGATCACCTGAAGGGTGAAAAAATGTCCGATGTACTGTCCCAGAGCTTACTCAGCTGGGTGACGATCAATGGATCCGGCAAAGCTTCCTACTCAGGGATCCTTTCAGCCGTGGAAGAAGATCATATCGTGTTGACACAGGGGAAAGACCGGGTGTACCTGAAGCATGCTTCGGTGCTGAACATTTATGATGGGACGAAGAAAACCACTTCGGAAAATCAAGAAAAATCTTCCAGCAGCAGCTCATCCAGTAAAGATAATTCCTCACAAAAACAGGACTCTTCAAAGAATCAGGAATCGTCCAACAAGAGCAGCTCAAACCAGAAATCATCCCAGCAAAGTTCTAAAAACCAATCTTCCACTAAATCCTCTACTAAAAACACAAAGAAAAAACAACAGCCTGCTTTCTATTACGATGAACTTGAAGGGGCAAAATCCTCTTCCTCCAAACAATCAACCTCCAAGTAAAGACGGCAGAATCCTGAATAAAAGTTGGTCATAACGAATGAACAGGCTTATGATATGCATGAAAAATCTCAGCATCCTCCATGATTGACAGGTTGCAGTTTAAGAAGATGCTGGGATGATTCATAAAGGATTGCGATTTGAAAGGAGGAATGATCATGTTTTTGATCATCTATTTTGTACTTTTAGGAAGTATCTTTCATCTGCTATTTATTAAACCCGCTATTTCGAAGGTGGACAAACATCCACTATTTGAGCATTTAGATGCTTCGCCTTCTTCTATTATAAAAGAGGCGAAATCACATGCCCGATAATATGTTTTGGATTATGACGACCATTTTTTCCCTTACCATCATTGTCATGTTATGGAGACCGTTCGGGATCAACGAAACCATCCCCACGTCCATCGGGGCGGCTATCGTCCTGCTTATCGGGATCGTCCCCTTCAGCGATGTGTTTACCATCGTCGATATTGTGAGCGGGGCGGCTCTTACGATCTTATCGACGATCATGATGTCCATCGTCCTTGAAAGTATCGGTTTCTTCCGGGTCGTCGCCGTGAATATCGTCAACAGGTCGAGGGGTTCGGGGCTCAGGCTGTATATCTATGTGATGTTATTATGTTTTATGATGACCATGTTCTTCAATAACGATGGGAGTATCCTCATCACCACTCCGATCATCATCCATATGACTTCCCTATTGAAGCTCAAGAACCATCAGAAAATCCCTTACCTGCTATCAGGTGCCCTCATTGCCACTGCAGCCAGTGCACCGATTGCCGTCAGTAATATTTCCAATCTTATAGCACTGAAAATTGTCGGTCTCACCTTGCAGGACTACGTTCAGATGATGTTCGTGCCATCCATGATCGCCATCCTCGTCATTGCCTATCTTCTCTACCTCTACTTCCGTAAATCAATCCCGAAAAAAATCCTGGATGTCTCAATCAATTGGAAAAAAGATGCCCAAGCTTACTCTTACTCCCACCCGCTTTCCACGAATGAGGAGAAGAAAGAAATCGATTTTACCCTGATCAAGTATTGTTTGTTGATTGTCGTCCTCACACGGGCCGCTTTTTTCGCCCTGACCCCTTTTGGCATCCCACTTGAAATCATCGGTATGGTCGGGGCCGTCATCCTGATCTTCCTCAGGTACACCCGGACAAGGATGGGTGTCGTGGATATTATCCGAAGGACGCCGTGGCATGTTCTGTTATTCGCCTTTAATATGTACGTGCTTGTGTATGGAATGAAAAATGTCGGGTTAAGCGACTTCATCGTTGATCAATTCAGGGATCATATTGTCGGACAGCCTTTCAATGCCAGTATCATGATGGGGATCTTCCTTACCGTGATCTCCAATCTGTTTAACAATCTGCCGGCGGTGATGATTGGCACATTATCCATTACGGAAATGGGACTGGACCCCCACATTTTACAGATTGCTTATCTGGCCAATGTGCTCGGTAGTGACATTGGCGCATTGTTAACACCAGTGGGTACACTCGCCACATTGATCTGGATGTTCATCTTAAAGACCCATGGAATCAAAATTTCCTGGAGCCGCTATTTGAGGGTGACCATATTCATCGTTCCTATCAGCCTTTTAGTCGGATTATACAGTTTGTACCTTTGGATAGAGTGGTTATTTTAAACTAGGAAGGAGTATCAATGCTTATGAAGAATGTTTATTCTGCCTTTACCGGTGAAGCGGTCATGATTGAACTGACCGGCAAAAAAACCATTAATGGATATTTGATCGAGGTGGGCAGCGAGGTCATGATTGTCTATAACGGCGACGATTATATCTATATTTCCACTTCTCATATAAAAAATATGGCGGTTGTATCGAAAGACTCCATCGGGATCGATGAACCGTCTGTAAGTCCACAACTCGAACAGGAAGATCAATTATCCCTGCGAAAGATCCTGACAACGGCCAAGGGGGTCTTCCTTGAAATCTACACAACGGGCAATCAGTCGATACATGGCTATATAACTGGGATCATGAACAATTACTTTGCCTTCTATTCCCCCGTTTACAAAACAATGTACATCTCCCTGCAGCATTTAAAATGGCTGATTCCCTATTCCACCAATCTTTCTCCCTACCGCTTGAGTAAGGAAAATCTGCCTGTCAACCCGTCTAACTCCATCACACTTGCCAGAAGCTTCGAGGTTCAACTTGAAAAATTGAGCGGGCACCTCGTCGTACTAAACCTGGGAGTCCAGGAAGAAATGATCGGCAAGATCGAGAAAGTGTCGGATAATATCATGGAATTGATCACGGCAAAGGGAGAATCGACCTACTTGAATATGCAGCATATCCAGACCGTTCATTTACCATAAAAAAAACCACCTTTCGATGAGAAAGGTGGTTTCTTCTTTATTAGAAATTACGTTCGGAAACGTTAATTCTGTTCATGGCACGCTTCAGAGCGAGTTCGGCACGACGGAAGTCTACGTCGTCCTGTTGTGCCTGCATCCGGTCTTCAGCACGGCCTTTTGCTTCTTTCGCGCGTTGTACATCGATAGCTTCTGCTGTTTCAGCAGACTGTGCTAGAATTGTCACCTGTTCAGGACGTACTTCTAAGAATCCGCCACTGACAGCTACAAGCTCAGTGTTGCCACCTTTTTTCAGGCGAACCGCACCGATTTGTAGTGGAGCAACCATCGGAATGTGTCCAGGTAAGATTCCAAGCTCACCGCTTTGAGCTTTCGTGCTCACCATTTCCACTTCTGAATCGTACACTGGGCCATCGGGAGTGACAATATTGACTTTTAATGTCTTCATTTTCTTCCCTCCTGGTCCCTAATTATACCTCTACGCCCATTTCTTTAGCTGCAGCCAGTACGTCCTCGATCGGACCTACAAGACGGAATGCATCTTCTGGAATGTGGTCGTATTTACCTGCAAGAATATCAACGAAGCCTTTAACTGTGTCCTTTACTTCTACGTAAGAACCTTTTTGGCCTGTGAACTGTTCTGCAACGTGGAAGTTTTGAGATAAGAAGAACTGTACGCGGCGTGCGCGTTGTACTGTCAGCTTATCATCATCAGAAAGCTCATCCATACCAAGGATCGCGATGATATCTTGAAGTTCTTTATAGCGCTGTAACGTTTGTTGAACGTTACGTGCAACATTGTAGTGTTCTTCTCCAACGATCTCTGGAGAAAGAGCACGGGAAGTCGATGCCAATGGATCTACCGCAGGGTAGATACCCATTTCAGAAAGCTTACGCTCAAGGTTCGTTGTTGCATCAAGGTGAGCGAAAGTAGTTGCAGGAGCCGGATCCGTGTAGTCATCGGCAGGTACATAGATCGCTTGGATCGATGTTACAGAACCTACGTTTGTTGACGTGATACGCTCTTGCAGTTGACCCATTTCAGTCGCAAGTGTCGGCTGGTAACCAACGGCAGATGGCATACGGCCAAGTAGTGCCGAAACCTCTGAACCTGCTTGCGTGAAACGGAAGATGTTATCGATGAACAGAAGTACGTCTTGACCTTGCTCATCACGGAAGTATTCTGCCATTGTCAGACCCGTCAAAGCAACACGCATACGTGCACCAGGCGGTTCGTTCATTTGTCCGAATACCATCGCTGTTTTCTTGATAACCCCAGAATCGCTCATCTCGTGGTAAAGGTCATTTCCTTCACGCGTACGCTCTCCAACACCGGCGAATACAGAGATACCACCGTGCTCTTGAGCGATGTTATTGATAAGCTCCTGGATTAATACGGTTTTACCAACACCGGCACCACCGAATAGACCGATCTTACCACCCTTGATGTATGGAGCAAGTAAGTCTACTACTTTGATACCTGTTTCAAGAATCTCAACTTCTGTAGAAAGTTGATCGAATGTAGGTGCCTGTCTGTGAATCGGATCACGACGGATACCTGCTGCTAGAGGCTCGTCTAAATCGATTGATTCACCCAGAACGTTGAATACACGACCTAACGTTACATCCCCTACTGGTACAGAGATTGGTGCTCCTGTATCGAGTACTTCGGCTCCACGTTGTAAACCATCCGTAGATGCCATTGCGATCGTACGTACAGAATCATCACCTAGGTGAAGGGCAACCTCTAATGTAAGTTCAGCTCTATCTGCAATTTGGACCTTTAAAGAGTTGTAGATATCAGGAAGTTGGCCGCTGGCGAACTTGACATCAACAACTGGACCCATTACTTGAAGAACGTGTCCTTTGTTCATCTCTTTCCCTCCTAACTAGCTTTTGACAAAAACTTTATAAAGTATAAACGGTCCTAAAAAACCGTCAGAGTTCTATTCGAGTGCCGCAGCCCCGCCGACGATCTCCGTGATTTCCTGAGTGATCGCTGCTTGACGCGCACGGTTAAATGATAGTGTAAGGTCACTGATGATTTCTTTTGCATTATCGGTTGCATTTCTCATCGCTGTCATACGGGCGGCGTGCTCACTTGCTTTACCGTCAAGGAGAGCCCCGAAAATCAGGCTTTCAGCGTATTGAGGAAGCAATACCTCAAGGATTTCCTCTGCAGAAGGCTCGAATTCATATGAAGCAAGCTTTCCTGAAGGAGTCAGATCCGTTAACGGTAACACTTTTTTCTCCGTAACATCCTGTTGGATCGCACTTACATAGTGGTTGTAGAACATATACAGTTCATCGTATGCCTCGGCAGAGAACATACCCACCGCTTTGTTTGCGATATCTTTAATGTCTGCGAAATTCGGTTGATCCGGAAGACCCGTTACCGACTCAAGGACATTAAAGCCTTTTTTACGGAAGAAATCAGCACCGACACGGCCCAGAGCAATAATGGCAAATTCATCATTCGAACTGTGACTTTCTTTAATTCGATTGCTAACAGCACGGATTACACTGCTGTTATATGCCCCCGCCAAACCACGGTCTGATGTAATGACCAGATACCCGGTTCTTTTAACGGGGCGGGAGACTAGCATCGGATTCCTCACACCTTGACTGCCCGCTGCAACGGATGTCACCACTTCTTGAATTTTATTCATGTAAGGCACGAATGACTTAGCATTCGTCTCCGCACGATTCAATTTAGAAGCCGATACCATTTCCATTGCTTTGGTGATTTGACTTGTCTTTTTGGTAGAAGTAATACGAGTTTGTATATCGCGTAACGATGCCACTGGTTCTCACCACCCTTTACATATTGTCAGACATAGGGAGCGGGGCTGTTTTAGCCCTACTCCACTATGGTCATTGCCGTCAGACGGCAACCCTTATTCAGACTTGATGAATGTCTTCTTGAATTCGTTGATCGCGGTTTTCATTGCATCATCTTCAGGAAGACCTTTCGTCGTACGAATATGGTCTAACAGTTCAGTATGGTTGTGATCTAACCAGCTTAGAAGTTCAGACTCGAAACGACGGATATCTACAACTGGAATATCGTCTAAATGACCTTTAATCAGTGCATAGAAGATCATGACTTGTTTTTCAACTTTAAGTGGTTTGTTAAGATCCTGCTTCAGTACTTCTACAGTACGGGCTCCACGATTCAGTTTCGCCTGAGTCGCTTTATCAAGATCTGATCCGAACTGAGCGAATGCTTCAAGCTCACGGTAAGCGGCTAAGTCAAGACGAAGCGTACCGGAAACCTTCTTCATTGCTTTGATTTGTGCAGATCCACCAACACGTGATACGGAAAGACCCGCATTGATCGCCGGACGTACACCGGAGAAGAATAGGTCAGATTGTAAGAAAATCTGTCCGTCCGTGATGGAGATAACGTTTGTCGGGATATAAGCGGAGATATCTCCTGCTTGTGTTTCAACGAATGGTAATGCTGTGATGGAACCGCCACCTTTAGCATCACTCAATTTCGCCGCACGCTCAAGTAAACGAGAGTGCAAGTAGAATACGTCACCAGGGAATGCTTCACGGCCTGGAGGACGACGTAGTAATAGGGAAAGCTCACGGTAAGCAGAAGCCTGCTTGGAAAGATCATCATACACAACAAGAACGTGCTTGCCACTGTGCATGAATTCTTCCGCCATTGTGATACCAGCGTATGGTGCTAAGAATAGCATCGGAGCCGGTGAAGCAGCTGATGCCGTTACAACGATTGTGTAATCAAGGGCACCGTGCTTACGCAATGTTTCTACCGCGTTACGTACAGTTGATTCTTTTTGACCGATGGCAACGTAGATACATACCATGTCCTGGTCTTTTTGGTTAAGGATCGCATCGATGGCAACAGATGTTTTACCTGTTTGACGGTCACCGATGATCAATTCACGTTGTCCACGACCGATTGGAACTAACGCATCGATCGCTTTGATACCCGTTTGAAGCGGCTCGTGTACGGATTTACGATCCATAACACCAGGTGCTCCACTTTCAATCGGACGTGTTTTCGTTGTTGCGATTGGACCCAATCCATCAACTGGTTGTCCAAGTGAGTTTACTACACGACCAACTAGTTCTTGTCCTACTGGTACTTCCATGATACGTCCAGTACGACGAACCTCATCGCCTTCACGAATGTCAGTATATGGTCCGAGAATGATGATACCAACGTTGTTTTCTTCTAAGTTCTGTGCCATACCCATGACACCGTTAGAAAATTCAACAAGCTCTCCAGCCATGACATTGTCGAGGCCATGAGCACGAGCGATACCGTCACCGATTTGGATAACTGTACCTACGTCGCTTACTTTCATCTCAGACTGATAGTTTTCAATTTGCTTTTTTATCAGCGCGCTGATTTCTTCCGCCTTGATGCTCATGAATTTCACCCCTCATTTATACGAAAGTTAACGAATTAGTTCACGCTCAAGACGAGTCAACTTACCTTGCAGGCTACCATCATAGATGCGGGTCCCGATTTGGACCTTGATGCCGCCCAGTAAATTTTCGTCTGTCACATTGGTAATTCTTAATGATTGTTTTCCGACTTTTTTAGCAAAAGAAGACGACAATGCTGTTTGCTCATCTTCTGTCAAAGGACGTACAGAGTACACTGTTGCATCTGCAATCCCGCGTGCTTCGTTTGTCAATTCAATGAATGCCTCAACCATGCTTGTGATCTCGCCCGTACGGTGACGGTCCGTCATCAGCATCAATGTGTTCAGAACATACGGGGAAGCTGTGGAAAATGCTTCCTGAATCAATGACTTCTTCTTATCTAACGTAAGCTTAGGATTTTCAAAAAGAACCGTTAATTCGGTGTTCTCAAGGAAAACCGCTCTCACTGTACGCAGCTCTTCTTCGATTCCTTCAAGCTGATTATGATCCTGGGCAATCTCGAAAAGAGCTAACGCATAGCGTTTTGCAACTGTAGAGTAGCTCATCGCTCTTCCCCTACCTCTTGAATATAATCGTTAATTAACTTCTGTTGATCATCGGCAGAAAGTTCTTTCTCAATGACCTTAGAAGCAATAAGTACTGATAAAGATGCAACCTGTTTCTGTAGTGCTGCAACAGCTTGTTCTTTTTGCGTTTCGATTTCGCGTTTTGCAGATTCTTTCAATCTCTCTGCCTCTTGACGAGCAGTTGCGATAATCTCTTCACGTTGTTCAGAACCTTGTTTCTTAGAGTTTTCAATCATCGTTTGAGCTTCAAGACGGGCTTCTTTCAGAAGTTTCTTTTGCTCTTCTAAAATATTGTTTGCCTCAGTGCGGCTCTTTTCGGCTGCCGTGATCTCACCGGCGATGTGGTCTTCACGCTGCTGCATGATTCCCATTAGTGGACCCCAGGCGAATTTCTTAAGTAGCGCCATAAGAACCAGGAACATGATCAGCTGAAAGACGATATCCCCCGTGTTAAGGCCGCCGTGACCTGCTGCCTCACCTATAACGAATGCGTTAGTTAACATACTCGATTCACTCCCTTCAAGAATCGATTGGATCGTATTTTTTATAAATGAACCGTTCTTGCAAAGAATCTATTCTCTAGTACATAGGAATGGCGAAGATTATCGTCAAGACGAACTTCGCCATTCAACCTGTCCGTTTTATTAGCTTCCTAGTGCGATGAAAGCGATAACTACGCCGATGATAGGAAGTGCCTCAACTAGTGCGATACCGATGAACATTGTTGTTTGTAAAGTACCACGTAATTCCGGTTGACGTGCGATTCCTTCTACTGTACGACCTACGATAAGACCGTTACCAATACCTGCTCCTAGTGCTGCTAAACCAACTGCAATTGCTGCTGCGATAAGACTCATTCTAAAGTTCCTCCTTTAATGTATAAGAAAAATATTTTTTACATATATGTTTGTCCACCGTAATGAACAGGTATATATTAATGGTCGTGGCTTACTTTGTGAGCCATATAAACCATTGTTAACATACAGAAAATGAACGCCTGGATCGATCCGACAAACACCGAGAATCCTTGCCAAGCAAGCATTGGTGCGATTGCTCCGATCGTTCCGCCGATACCACCGTTAACGGCAAGACCCGCAAGTAGTGCAAGCAGGATTTCACCGGCATAGATGTTACCGTAAAGTCGAAGACCCAATGTAAGAGTATTTGCAAACTCTTCAATGATTTTTAGCGGGAATAACCACCACATAGGTTTGAAAAAGTCTTTCCCATATTCGCCAAACCCCTTCAATCTGATTCCGTAGAAATGGGATAGTACCACGACCATAACCGCCAGGGTCATCGTGATGGCAGGATCGGCTGTAGGTGATTTCCACCATAATTCGCCGTCATATACGACAGAGAATGGCAGACCCAGCATATTCGACACAAAAATATACATGATAATCGTGAGACCTAAGATATGAAAACGGCCACCCGTCTTCCAGTCCATGTTGCTCTTAATGATCCCCTTGACGAAGTCCATCACCCACTCGAAAAAATTCTGCATTCCGGTCGGTTTCAGGGCTAAGCGACGTGTAGATAAGAGGGCAATAATAAACACTATGGCCGTTGCGACCGTGATCATCAAAACGTTCGCAAGGTTAAAAGTCAAACCCAGGAAATGGGCTGTAGGTGCTCCATGATTCAAAATACTTCACCTCTCTTCCCCGCTATTTATTAGTTTTGAAGCTGCTGAAAAAATAATCTATCATAATGACAATATAGGTCGTCATTAATCCAATAATAAGACTTAGGAGATGAAATGTTTCTGGAAATCGTGTGGCAATGATGACTCCAAGGGCGGCTGCGGCCATACGGGAAGTGGTTCCTAGTGATCTCACTTTTTTCCCGGCTACCACTGCGTCCCCGAACTTCGAGACCCGCTTGGTCATGCCCCAGTGCATATAAAGACTTAGTAATGTCCCTAAAATTAACCCTAAGAATACTGATTTGTGGGTGGTGAATCCCCAGCCCAGGACGTAAATAGAAAGCACATAAATTATGTATTTCCGCTGTCTATTAAACATTTGATGGAGTTCCGGCATATCTTATTATTCTCCTAAGAAGAAATGTCGTACTGTTCGAAGCATCGCATAAATCCCTGCGGCAAGGCCGAGGAGCAATCCGATGATTAAAAAGAGTGGTGCTGAATCAGCCTGCTGATCAATCCATCTCCCCAGGAAAATCCCGACTAAGATAGACCCGACAAGCTGTGCTAAAATGGCAGAATAAATCGCCATCGCTTTATATGGGCTTTCGTTTTTTTGACCCATTTCAACCTCTCCCATTCAAACGGAATTTGAACATGAGGCAAGCATTTCAGACATGATGTAAAACCGATTGCATAAGGGTTTACGCATTGTGAAAACCTTATCATTTTACATCCTTTGTAAGCATACAATAGGGCTTAATCTATGTCAATGCGTTCAAGTTAAAAAGTTCACAACCTATCCACGTGTTCCCAGATTGTTCACATTTTCAACACAATTAGAAAAGCGGAGGCGGGTTGGTCAGGCCCGACAAGCATAAGATGAATGGACTGGAAAGGCGTTCTTTGCTTTTTTTGTCCATTTAGCTTATGACCTCGAGGGACTAGCCGCCGGAGCTGGACATCGCGAAAAGCGTAGGGGGCTCGTTCTGGGGCGACAAGCATAAGACGAGTCGACCAGAAAGGCGTTCTTTGCCTTTTTGGTCATTTTAGCTTATGACCTCGAGGGACTTACCCGCCGGAGCTGGACATGTCGAAAAGCCTATCCGACTGCCCACCCCTCACGCACAACTTAGAAATATATTAATAAATTTATAGTTCCCCCACTTCACATGCCCCTCCATTATATAGAAGATTCCCTTGCTGAGTAACCCTTGAATTTAATGTAAATACTTCCATTTGGTTTCAAAATGATTCTGTTTATAAAGAGAGGTCCGTCCCTCAGTGAATTCTAAGAGGGACGGACCTTTTCATTATTTTATTCGTTTGGGTCGAAGGATTTGGGACGTTCATCCAGGTGGCCGAAATGATAGCGGATCGCTTGGGTAATTCGGTAGGATGCCTGTCCGTCTCCGTATGGGTTTGTCGCTTTAGACATTTTCCCGTGTGCTTCCGGATCTGTCAGTAATTCTTTTGCAAGCTTGTAGATGTTTTCTTCTTCATTCCCTGCAAGCTTCAATGTTCCGGCTTCAATCCCTTCAGGACGCTCGGTTGTGTCACGAAGGACAAGGACCGGCACGCCTAACGAAGGTGCTTCTTCCTGAACACCGCCTGAATCTGTCAGAATCAGATGGGCACGGGAGGCGAAGTTATGGAAATCGATCACATCAAGTGGCTCGATCAGATGAATCCGCTTGTCGTCTCCAAGTACTTCATCCGCCACTTCACGAACGGCCGGATTCAAGTGGACCGGATAGACAACCTGGATATCATCGTGCTCTTCCACTAAGCGCTTGATGGCACGGAACATGTTGCGCATCGGTTGACCAAGATTTTCACGGCGATGAGCCGTCAACAGAACTAAACGGTCATCTCCAACCTTCTCGAGAACCTCATGATGATACTCATCTTTTACGGTCGTTTTTAACGCATCAATCGCTGTGTTCCCCGTAATAAAAATTCCCTCTTCTTTCTTATTTTCATTCAAAAGATTCTGGTATGATTTTTCCGTTGGAGCAAAATGAAGATCAGCCATGACACCTGTCAGCTGACGGTTCATTTCCTCAGGGAACGGTGAATATTTATTCCATGTTCTAAGGCCGGCTTCGACATGGCCCACAGAGATCTGATTATAGAAAGCGGCAAGACTTGCAACGAATGTTGTTGTTGTATCACCATGTACCAGAACAATATCCGGCTTTGCTTCTTTCATGATTTTATCGAGACCTTCCAGTCCGCGTGTTGTTACATCGATGAGTGTTTGACGATCTTTCATGATGTTCAGGTCATAATCAGGCGTGATATCAAAAATATTCAACACCTGATCCAGCATTTCACGGTGCTGAGCTGTTACTGTCACAATCGTTTCAAAGCTTTCCGGATATTTTTTTAATTCCAGGACAAGAGGAGCCATCTTGATGGCTTCCGGCCTTGTTCCAAAAATCGTCATTACCTTGATTGGATTTGTCATTTTTTCGCCCTGCCTTTCTTATTTCGTTCCGTACAAACGATCTCCCGCGTCCCCAAGTCCAGGAACGATGTAGCCTTTTTCATTCAGCTTTTCATCAAGAGCGGCGATGAAGATATCTACATCAGGGTGTGCTTCCTTGATAGCGTCGACGCCTTCAGGACAAGCAACCAGGCACATGAACTTGATGCTTACAGCACCGCGCTTTTTCAATGAGTTGATCGCTTCAACAGCAGATCCGCCTGTTGCAAGCATCGGGTCAACCAGGATGAAGTCACGCTCTTCCACATCACTTGGAAGCTTCACGTAATATTCGATCGGCTTAAGAGTCTCAGGGTCACGGTATAACCCGACATGTCCCACTTTTGCAGCCGGGATCAATTTAAGGATTCCATCGACCATTCCAAGACCGGCACGCAAGATAGGAACGATCCCTAATTTTTTCCCAGCAAGGGTTTTCGCTTTCGCATTGCTTACCGGCGTTTCAACGTCGATATCCTCCAGTGGCAGATCACGTGTGATTTCAAATGCCATCAGTGTGGCAACTTCGTCAACAAGCTCACGGAATTCCTTTGTTCCTGTTTCTTTATCACGGATAAACGTCAATTTGTGTTGGATCAACGGATGATCAAATACATATACTTTGCCCATACGACTCTCTCCTTTTAATTCAGTTTTATGTAAAAATGGTTTGTCCACTTCATTTACACCTCAGACTATTGTACATAAAAGACAATTTAAGAGCAACATGAGATGGGAAGTGTAATGGAATCGTTAGAATTGAGAAGATTCGGGTTGGAATTGATTCCCGGGAAGAGATTTTTGCTTATTTTGACTTGGTGAGTGGGGACCAGGAGGCTTGGGACTGAGGTAATTGCGTCGTTTTCCCTTATGATTGCGTCATTTTTATCTTTATTGCGTCGTTTTTTCGTTAATTGCGTCATTTCACTATGTATTTGCGTATTTTAACAAATTATGGAATAATCCATTTCTATACCCATCAAAAAACCTCCCCACCAGGAACATCCATCCCTAATGAAGAGGCCAACATCTATTATCTCTCAGGATATAATTCAAACTTGCTTGTTAAATCCAACACACGCTTGCGTGCTTCTTCCAATTTCGCTTCATCTTCATGATTCTTAAGAGTCAACGCCATGATGGAAGCAATTTCGTCCATATCATCTAAACCGAATCCTCTGGACGTCACAGCTGCCGTACCGATACGGACACCGCTTGTAACGAATGGGCTTTCCGGATCGAATGGAATCGTGTTTTTGTTGACGGTAATTCCGATTTCATCAAGAACCTTCTCCGCGACTTTACCAGTCAACCCAAGTGAACGAGTGTCGATCAGTAATAGGTGATTGTCAGAACCGCCTGACACTAGATCGATTCCTTCCTTCACCAGACCTTCGCCTAAGCGCTTCGCATTGTCGATGATGTTCTGTGCATATTCTTTAAAAGAATCCTGCAGTGCTTCACCGAAAGCCACGGCTTTAGCAGAGATGACGTGCATAAGCGGTCCGCCCTGGATGCCAGGGAAAATAGACTTGTCTATCTTCTTCGCAAACTCTTCTTTACAAAGGATCATACCGCCGCGTGGTCCGCGCAATGTTTTGTGAGTCGTTGTCGTCACGAAATCTGCATACGGAACCGGGTTCTGGTGAAGACCAGCCGCTACCAGTCCGGCGATGTGAGCCATATCCACCATCAGGTAAGCTCCCACTTCGTCAGCGATTTCACGGAATTTCGCGAAATCGATCGCTCTTGGATACGCACTTGCTCCCGCTACGATCAGCTTAGGCTTATGCTCTAACGCTTTTTGTCTAACATCTTCATAATTGATCAGGTGCTTTTCTTCATCCACACCATACTCTACGAAATTATATTGAATACCGCTGAAGTTGACCGCACTTCCGTGAGTCAGATGTCCCCCATGAGATAAGTTCATTCCAAGAACCGTGTCGCCCTGTTCAAGGATGGTGAAGTAGACTGCCATATTGGCTTGTGCTCCTGAGTGAGGCTGAACGTTGACGTGTTCCGCTCCAAAAAGTTCTTTCGCACGGTCGCGGGCCAGATTTTCGGCTACGTCCACATGCTCACAGCCACCATAATAGCGACGACCTGGGTACCCCTCTGCATACTTATTTGTCAGAACGGAGCCTTGTGCTTCCATAACGGCTTCACTGACAAAGTTTTCAGATGCAATTAACTCGATCTTTGTTCGTTGACGCTCTAATTCATCTTGAATCGCTGCATAAATTTCCGGATCTTGCTTGGCAATCTTACTCATACATATCCCCCTTTAATTCATAGGCCCAACTTGCGGCGCCCCGTTGATTCATTCAATCCCATTCTAACACGATTCACCAAAAGGCGAAATAAAAACCTATAGTCAAAACGTAACGTTCGTGTTTAGAGACCCTTTCGAGGGACGGACCTCATGTGACACTGTTCACAAACAAATTCCTACCGCATACCGATCACCTTTAAATAGCGTTATGACTGAATTTGCAACTCCCAAAGAATCCGCCTGCTCCATTAACTTACATGCGCCCACACTCAGATTCACTGACAAGAGTATCATCTCTCCCCTTGTCCCCATTAGTCGTTCGGGTTTGACACCCCGTTTAAAAATCAATCCAAAATAAAGGTCCGTCCCTCAAACAAGAGGAACGAACCTTCTCCCATGCTGTTATTCGTAAGCGGCCCTGGTTCCGCCGATGAGTTTTGGTCTGGTTTTTGCGAGGGTGACGTGGGCTTCGCCGAGGCTTTTTTGTGATACCCGGATCGGGACGGCAACGTGTTTCAGGTGCATGCCGATGAAGGTGTCCCCGATGTCGATGCCGGCGTCGGCTTTGATGTGCTCGACCATAACCGGGTCGTCGAAGGAATGATAGGCTTTCGTGGCCATGGCTCCTCCTGCTTTTCGCACAGGGACGACGGTGACTTCATCTAGTCCCCTCTTTTCCGCTACTTCCCTTTCAAGGACAAGGGCACGATTTAAATGCTCGCAGCATTGAAATGCCAGGGAAACCCCTGTAGAATCCGCCCATCCCTTCAGCTCGTCATAAATCATTTCCGCGACTTCAATGGTTCCCGACGTTCCGATCCGCTCCCCCATCACTTCAGAGGTGGAGCAGCCGACGACAAAGACTTGTCCTTTTTTTAGCGGAACCTGACTGCTGAAATCACGCAGTATCGTTTGCAGTTCATCTTTCAATTGAGCGATTTCCATGAAACCCACTCCTTATTGTTTGTCTTCGTATGCCGTGATCTTTCCGACTCTATTTGCATGGCGGCCGCCTTCGAATTCGGTTCCAAGCCACGTTTTGGCGATTTCACGTGCCAGCCCCGGACCGATGACGCGCTCACCCATGGCCAGCATATTGCTGTCATTATGTTCGCGGGTCGCTTTTGCACTGAACACATCATGTACAAGGGCGCAGCGGATCCCCTTTACTTTATTGGCAGAGATGCTCATGCCGATTCCCGTCCCGCAGATCAGAATCCCGCGGTCGAATTCACCGCTTGCCACTTTTTCCGCAACGGGAACTGCGTAGTCAGGATAGTCGACGGATGTGCCACACTCACAGCCGAAATCCTCATATTCAAGACCCATTTCTTCCATTAATGACTTGATTTCTTCTCTAATATTTACTCCGCCGTGATCCGACGCAATCGCAATTTTCATCTTCTCCCACTCCCCATAACCTTTGATACGTTTATTTTGCCACATCCTCTTCATTATATAAAGCTTTTCAGCATGAAAAAACGGGTGTGAGGTCCGTCCCTCACACCCGCTCATTTTTCACAAATGAAAACGTGTAATCGTGCTTTTCAGTGCTTCTGCCTGTTCTTTCAGGTTGAGGGCCAGCTTCTCGACGTCATTCATGACGACCGCTTGCTCTTTCGTGGAAGCCGATACTTCCATGGCCCCCGCTGATGTTTCTTCTGCGATGGCGGCTACTTCCTGGGATTGCTGGGAAGTGAGCTGGATGCTGTCCATCTGCTGATCGACGAGGACCGAGATGTTCTGGACGGCGTCTGCCACTTCATGAATGGTTGTCGTCATGGTTTCAATCATTTCATTCGTCTGCGTTCCTTTTTGAGCTTCTGTGTTGGCAGAATCGACCTGGGTCGTGATTTGTCCAACAACGTTCCCGACTTCCGTCTGGATATTTTTGATCAGTTCCGAAATGCCTTGAACCGCTTTTCCGCTTTCATCGGCCAGTTTCCGGACTTCCTCTGCGACCACTGCGAATCCTTTCCCATGCTCCCCGGCACGCGCCGCTTCTATGGAAGCATTCAAGGCAAGAAGATTGGTCTGGTTCGCGATGTCCCCGACCAATTGGATGATCTGCTCCACTTTTTTCGCATTGTCTTCAAGTCGGCGCACGGCGTCCAACGAATCTTCATTCCCTTTTGCCAGCCGGCTGATGCCTTCGACGAGGGAATGGATCACTTCTTTACTTCCCTGAAGCTCCGTCACCATGTTTTTCGACATATGCTCGGATGATTTCGAATGATCCTGTACTTCCCGGGCGATCCGGATGACATCCTCCACGGATTCAGCCGTCGTTTGAATCGCCGTCGCCGAGCTTTCGGCACCCGCTGAAATTTCGCTGATCGTTTTGGAAATCGAATATGCCTGTGTAGAAGCGATTTCCGATGCTTTGGAAAGTTCGATGACATTCGTATTGGTTTTGTTAAAATTGTCATCGATGCTTGAGACCATGTCACGTAAATTATGCAGCATGCGGTTGAACGCCAGTGCCAGTGAACGGATTTCGTCATCGGATTTCGGTACATCTACTTCGATTGCGATGTCCCCTTCAGCAGCTTTCAATGCAACCTGTTCCAAGCGCTGCAGCGGTTTGACGATGAAGCCCGCTGCAAAAAAGGCCAGAACCGCCGACCAGAATACACCCATGCCAAGGGTCATGATCGTGAACCACAGCTCATTCATATCCGGCGCAAAAGCAGGTTTGATTACATAAATAAAAAAGGCACTTGTGGTATACGTCACCAACGCCAGAAGCGTGATAAAGAAGACCAATTTCTTTCTAAGACCCGACTTGTAGCTCTTCACTTTCCCCATCTTTCTCTCTCCCTGTCTCTAGCCAAGCTTTTTCATTAACTCCTCGATCAATGAATTCAATTCCCTGTATGTATGTCTATAGATGTCTACGCTTCCTCCATACGGATCCGATACATCCACGTCAGATGGGTCTTCAAGGACAAACTCCTTCAATGTAAAAACCTTGTCCGCCACATGTGGATACTGATCCACAATCGCCCGCTTATGATTCGATGTCATCGTGAAAATATAGGAAGCCCAATCCAGGTTCTCTTTTGAGAGCGAACTCGATTGATGTCTATGTATTATATCGTTCTCTTTCAGCACTTCTTTAGTCTGATATGACGCATCATTTCCGTCCATGGCAAAAACACCGGCAGATTTCACGTCGAACTTATCTTTTCCCTTATGCTTCAAAACCGCCTCCGCCATAGGACTCCGGCAAGTATTCCCTGTACAAACAAACAAAATATTCATCACGTCATCCTCCTTACCACCTATTATAAAATATTTTCCAATCTCCCAATAGTCCATTCACAAAGAATACAAAAAGAAAGGCGCGGCTCAGCCCCGTAACCAAACAAAAAAGCCCACCCCGAGGGACGGACCTTCACCAGCCAATTCAAATCGGCAACAGTAGCTTCACACCAAACGCAAACAGGATACTTCCCCCAAGTGCCTCGCTGTACGTTCCAAGCACCCCCTGGAATTTACGGCCGATCAATAACCCCGCCCACGTCAACACGGTAGCGGCGATCCCGAAACAGAAGAGGGCGACGGCTGTCCTTGCACCGAAGATCCCGAGGGTCAATCCGACAGAAAAACTGTCCAGACTTACACTCAACGCAAAGAGGATCAATCCAAAGCCCACCGGCGATATGAGAGTCGTGTCCTCCTCCTTGAAGCTCGACATGAACATCTGGATTCCAAGGACGATGAGCAGGACACCCCCTGCGTAAGCCGCAAAGGACCCGAACGTTTCCGATAAAAACTTCCCCGTCATCATCCCGAGGAGCGGCATCCACACATGAAAGACCCCGACAACCAACCCTATATAAAAGACCTGCTTTAATCTCAGCTGGAACATACCCATCCCTATCCCGATCGAAAAGGCATCCATCCCAAGAGCAAATGCCATTAACATCAAGGTCATCAGTTCGCCGATAATTGTTGTCATTTTGTTTTTTCCCCCTCCGGACATGCCTACAAAACAACTTATGCACGTCCAAAGGGATTTAGAATACAAAACAAAAACCCCTATGAAAGATCATAGGGGGAGATAATCATCCTTTTATCACCCGGTAACCGGCAGCTTTTTGAAGACGGTTCATGATCGCAAGCCCGACTCCTTCTTCCGGAAACATCTCGGCAAAAATAATATCCACATTACTTCTATTAAAAGCACGCAGGGTGTCGTAGAGATGCTGGGCGACTGTTTTCAGATCGTCCCGGCGTCCGGCTGACAGGATGAGATCCGCCTGATACCAATCCATTCGTTCCTCCGTCGTCAGGACCCCAACCTTGAGCCCTTCTTCCTTTTTCTCATCGACCAATCGCTGCACATCTTCCTTCGTTCCGTCCACAAGATAAACAGGGGCATCCGGGGCGTAGTGGGTGTATTTCATCCCTGGCGATTTCGGGGCACCCTTCCCTTCTTTCAAGGAAGGATCTACTTCCACTTTCCCGACGACTTCTTCCAGCTGCTCTTTCGTAATACCGCCTGGCCGTAAAATGACCGGGAATTCCCCCGTACAATCCACGACCGTCGACTCGACACCGACTCCCGTTTCGCCGCCGTCCACCACTCCGGCGATCCGGCCATCCAGGTCATCGATCACATGCTGAGCCGTTGTCGGACTCGGTTTACCCGAACGATTCGCACTCGGAGCGGCAATCGGCAGTCCCGTTGCCTCGATAATGGATAGCGCCACGGGATGGTCCGGCATCCGGATCCCTACAGTATCGAGTCCAGCCGTCACCCTTTCGGAAAAGACGTTTTCCTTATTTTTAAAAATGATCGTCAGGGGCCCTGGCCAATACGCGTCTATGAGTTTCGACGCATCAACCGGGATCTCTTCGACCAAACCCTCTAACTGCTCTTTATTTGATATGTGGACAATCAGTGGATTATCCGACGGCCTGCCCTTCGCTTTGAAGATTTTTTCCACCGCAGTATCCGATGTGGCATTCGCCCCCAGTCCATAAACTGTCTCTGTCGGGAACGCCACTACCTCATCCTGTTGAAGAACCTTCGCCGCATCCACAATTTGTGGATAACTTTTGTTTTTATCCACATCACTTTCCACAATCCAATGTTTCATCATCTATGTCATCCACCTTTATGTTACTAAGCTATATCTGATTGATTTTTATCTACAAATACTGAATTTACAAGTTCCTATACTTTTGAAAGTATAAAAGAAACACCTTGAATTCTCAAGTATTATCCACAAACTGCGTATAACTTGTTGAAAATTGTGGATAAACCTGTGGATGGTGTGAATAATTCTGAAAAAAGAAATAGTTACCGCTTTCTCGCATTTTGTCGAATTGCAAACGAAAAAAACTGAACCATTTTTATAAGAATGGTCCAGTCCTGAATTTCCCGATAAAATCCTTGTCGAAAAATCTATAAATCCAATTTCATGGTGATACAGTTATCCACAGTGGATAACTTTTTCGCATGAATGAAGTTCTCCAGCTCATCCACAACAGGATCAGCTTCTTGTTGAAAACCCAGCAGGTCAAAGAACGCGAGGGATGCTTTCCGATTGGAAATCAAATAGAGACGCTTCAGATCCTTTTCTTTCGCAAGCTTTAAAATCTCCTGAAAGAGAGCAAATAACTCTTCACTTTCAAATGAAGAAGTGACTACAAGTGATCGAAGAAGGCCGATCTTCCCCTGCACCTCGATTCCAAGTGTCCCGATCAAGCGGTTTTCCTCATCCTCCACTACTAAAAAACAATCAATGCTATGTTTAATGCCTTCCGTGCTCAATCCTGCTTTCGTCAAGAAGGCCACGACTTCATGAATGTCCTCATTCGTTGCCTGGCGGATCACTTTCAACATCCTTTCATCCTCCCTTTTCTATCATCCTCTAGTATCAATGTATGAAGGAGGGAAGAGATTAGAACAAGGAATGCTAGAAAGATAGATTTTTTGCCAAGAAAAAAGCTCCATCCACACGGGATGCAGCTTTCTTAATTGAATAACCCTTTGAATAAATCTACCACGAAGAAGCGAACCTCTACTTCTTCCTCTTCGGAATCTTCCACAAAGACCGGTTCTTCTTTTTCTACGGAAGCTTCCTCTTCTTTATTAGCCGGTGCCTTTACTTCCTCTTTTACAGCTTCATCGATTACACCGGCTTCTACTGCTTCCACTTCGACTTGCTTATAGGCAATCATGTCATCTTCCGAGTCATCTTCACTCACCTGAGTTGCATCTTCGGGAGCTACTTCCGTCACTTCATTCCCGCTAGCCTCCACTTTCGTTTCAAAGCCTGTGCTTCTTACGGCATTTCCAGTAGAGAAATCCAGAAAGCATAGTGGCGGATAAAGGACGCACCACCAGTTCGCTCCTTCCCCTTTACCAAGTGTGATCAATACCGCTTCGTACTCACCAGCCGGATAAAGGTACTGACCATATAGTTTCGTAGGAAAGTCGACTTTCCCAAACTCCACTTTCACTGATTGATCCATTCCTTCTGCGGCGACGACGTCCTCCGCAATTTTCTGAAGCTGCGGCAAGCCTTCCTTGATGACTGCTTTCGCCTCATCCTGTGAAGTCAGATTCGATACCCAGTTCGTAATCTCTTTGTTGACTTCATCCCGGACAAGTCTCTTTACGTTCTGATCCCCATCCAGATCGCTATTGGCGAGGATCCGCAGGCGAATCGCCTCATCCGGAATCACCATCGTTTCCTGTGCCGCCATTTCCTGCTTCGGTATATATAAACTTAGAATCGTTCCTAATGATAGAATCAAGATATACAATAGTACTGTGTGTTTTGTTTTCATGTCCTCTCCCCCTTGGTAAACAGTGTGGTCAAAATGGGGGAATCTTAAACTAGTAAAATAACATTTTTGTTTTTAAATGCTTTTTTAAATATTGTGCTTCTGAATACGATGGGAAGAAGC
>NZ_BCVQ01000001.1 GCF_001591825.1 Rossellomorea vietnamensis NBRC 101237 | reverse complement strand
GGATGCTGATAATTACTTAGAACATAGTGTGAATCTTTCATTGAATCCACCGCCCTTAATCCCGTTGCTTCTGCTCCGACCGGTACAGAAAGGATTCTGGAAAGCTTTTTCGTTTTTACATCATAGGCCCACACGAAGTTGTTCGTGTGCATATCGCTGTCTTCTCCGATGAAGAGGGTATTTAGATCTTCTGAGTAGCTTAAATTGTCCGGGTTGGCCACTAGGTCTGGATTGGCCGTGTTCCCAAGTGCATCCGGTGAAGCAAGGTCCTCACCCAGTACAAATCCGTTCATGCTGGCAGGGACATATTCGCTATCAATCTTTTCATTTCCATGGTCCGCTTGACTGCCAACAAGGTTCAATTCATATGTGACACCTGATTCAATCTTCGGAAGTTGAATATCATCCTGAACTGCATCTTTCTGCATTTCCATGCTGCCCTCTTGATAAGAGATGGCCATGTAGGCTTTATGATCCTTCTCGTTTACTGCCAGCCCTTCCATCTTGTTGAATTCAGAAGTCGCCCCCTGGATTGCGCCGTAACGGCGTGGTTCTAAGAAAGCCGCTTCTTTTTCTTTCCCTGGTTTCACTTTTAGATATTCGACAGAATCATGGGAATTGGTCTTAACAGCCGTAAATCCTTCAGTTGGTTCTTCAGCTGTTTCGAAAATATCACTGAATGTCACTCCGCTGTCGATCATTTCTTTGATTTCTTTATCTGTACCGTGTCCAAGCTTGATCCAATTTAAATCACCAGATCCGCCTTTTTCTGTACCCGTTTGTTCGAACTTGGCAGCGTATAGAGTTCCTGCTGAGAAATCTTCCGCTTTGTCGGCTACATACATGAACATCATCGTATTGCCGCCGTCGTCTCCGAATAATGCCGTTTTGTTATCTGGAAGGACTTTCATCATTTCATGAGAGAAGCGCCCAGTGCTGTAATGTTTAACGACTGACGGCTCTCCATCATGAGATACTGAGATTTCAGGAATCCATCCATAGTTGTAAGGATTCGCCTTGGACTCATCTTTAAAATAATACTTGGCAAAGTTGCTTACTTCTTTGTAAGCATCAGATTCTTTATTTGCAAATTCCCGTGCATCTGGCTCATATTCCTCTGAACCAAGATGAGTTCCCCAGTCCGTAGTGGAACCGTTACACGGATTCCATAGTCCGTCTACACTTGAAAAATCAATCTTATGTGCTTCTTTCACTGAAAGCTTGCCCGATTTCTTATCCTGGTCAAGTTCAGAAAGGGTCATGGAAGCAGGCAGACCGGAAATCTCCTCACCGGCGTTGTTCTGTGAATCGTATTCGAAATGGGAAATCATAAATGACTTGTTCCCTTTCGTCAGAAGGCTATTTGAATCTGGAGCATCCGAGATGAAATAGGAAGGATCTGTTGGAACGCTCGTATCCATGATTGGATCACCGTTCACATCGATCGGGGTTCCAGCCGGTATCATTTCCCCTTTGTTGGAGACGATTTTATCCTTTGATAGATAGAGCTGATCATAGTTAAGAGGTAATTCTTTTACTGTTCCATCTTTATATGTCACTTTCACTGTTGCAGTTGTATAGGTTTTTACCATGTTTTTAATATTGTCAGGAGCTTTCATGGAAGAGAATTCAACACTCTCAACTTTCTTGTGTGAACCTTTCTTTTTATCGTGCTCCCCGTTATCGTGAGCCATGGCTGTTAAGGATGAAGATGCAAGTAATGCCATCGATAATCCAATTGATAGTCTTTTTTTCATCTGTAATACCTCCTCAAGTATTTGCTACTATTCTAGTAAAACATGGGATGATTAAGGCAGTATGAATACAAGAGGGGAAAATTAAAGTCTATGTAAATATTCGGTTACTATTCCATATCATTTCATGTATATATGGACATGGTGTAATGTTTGGTGATCAAAGTAGGAAGATCGCCTTTCCAATGAATCCATAAAGAAAAAAGCGACGGGGCTATCCCCATCGCCATTCATTAAGATTCAACTGCTGTATCCAATGCATCAAACGGTTCTTTCTCTTTCGAAGTGATCGTATAGACGGTCTTTCCTTTCTGCCATTGCACGACAGTTTCCGGATGTTCCTTGAATCCGTTGATTGTAATGACACCCTTTTCGTCTGGTGCAGGTAGATAGTTCTTTTCGAGATAATCTACGACTTTTCTTCCCATGTCCTCCGCTCCATCATATCCATCAATGCGATACTCTGGATCTGTCGGAAAGTTAACTTTGATCAGCCAGTCTCCTTCATTCCAATATAGATACTCATGACCGGCTGCCCCTTCCTGGAGCCCTTTGATTCCATGGCCCAGATCGATGTTGGTCTGCTCGACCTTCTCATACCCTTTTATGGCCGCTGCAGCGTCTTCCGCAGATTCATACTGCTGCTTATGGATATCTTCATTTTCACTGCTGGTATCACTATTTGTTTTGTCACTACTGCCCCCAGCACCTTCATTAATCTCACCATCAGCGGCGTTTGTATTCTCGCCAGCATTGTCATCTCCATTGTTATCTTCATTCATGTTTGTTGAAGTTTCCGTTTGATTTTGATCCTGCGACTGATTGGTTTCGTCCTGATCGGATGCAGTCCCGTCTCCGCTGCAGGCTGATAAAAGAAATGCACTGCCTAGAAGGAGGGCTGCAGTATTTATTTTAATCGACATTTCTGCACCACCTTTTACTGTATGTATACCACGTTAAAGCCTATTTATTCAATAAATGATGGTAAAAGAGTTATCAATTGGATGAAGAAGGGTATGAACAAAAGGAGTATAAAGGGGGAGTTGTTGTACATGAGGATGACCAAGCTCGATTTGATGTCCTGTTTACTATCAAGGGACCACCATTCTTTCAAAAAGTTTTATCAGGATTATGAAACGTTTATGTTTCGCACGGGTTACCGGATGACAGGGTGCAGGACGGCGACGGAACAGATGATCCTGATGATCGTGACAAATATATGGGACCACCCCTCTGTCATTTCCAGATCATCGGACCGCTATTTATCGGTTATTTTGCAGAAGTTGATGGTAGATCATAAGTAGGACCGTCCTATTAATGGAAGAATAAAAATCCTTGAATTGAAGAGTACAGGCAAAGTAAACCGGTTAAGAGTAAGAAAGATCCTATCCTTTTATGATCCCTCTGAGTTTCTTCTATCCCCATGATTCCAATGGATAGACTGAGCAATAACATCATGAGTTCAATCCATTTATATTCCTGCATCACCAATACAAAGGTGGCAAGGACGAAACAACCCAAAGAGAAAACAGTACCTAATATTCTTAACAAGACATCACTCCTCCGTTTCCGTGTTCAAACAATCAGTCTCCTTCCTTGTTCTCACTAAAGAGATTGAAACTCTTTCATGACCTTCTCTTATTTTTGTGATATTTCTCCTTCTTGCCTCTTGCTCTTTTTAAATTCTTGTACGGACCGTGCCAACATAATGGTCATGCCCCCGATCAGATAGATCGGCTGACTATCGAAATGATCTTCGATGACTACATCCTGGAACAGGATAAAAAAGCCATATAGAATCCAAAAGCCCGTGAAGTAAATGGCGAACAGCCAGAATCTTGGATACATTTTTTCTTTTTTCATGTAATCGCTCCTGTATTTAAGTGAATATCGACCTCTTCATCCTCCAAAGCTCCCTGCTTCACGTACCGAATCAACTTCTCCGTCTCCCCTTTGACTCGTTTGACACCAGTTTCACTCAGAAACCAATTATCTTCGTTGGTATTGTCATCATCCACAGGACATAGGGTGAATGAGATCCAGTCCGGCATATACGTTTTTAGAGTGAGATGCAGCCTCCTCATATGGTAGGAAGTCGTCACGACGAGCAGGCGCCGGATATTGTGCAGATGAAATTCCCGATCCAAGACGAGTAGGGAAGCAAGCACATTTTCAAGGGTATGCAGGGAAAGGTCTTCTGTTAAGATATCTTTCTCCGAAACCCCTAATGAGATTGCTTCTTTCTTTAATTGAAGTGCTTCTGTATACTCATTTTCCGGCCACTTTACACCACCGGAAAACAGGATCTTACTGGCCCTTCCTTGTTTATAAAGTTCCACCGCTTTCGGCAATCGGTACTTCACTGCTTTGCTGCTGCCTGCAACAAAGATACAATCACCGTTCATTTGATCGTCTTGAGTAGAAGAGAATAATAGATGTGACATTTGGTCCTCTGTAAGATGTTCATGATTTAATTTAGAGATGTACATTCCGACCCTCGCTGTGTTCTTATTTATTTCGATAGACTCTTTTCTTTTTTCATCGTTTGAAGTGTCAAGATCACCCCCGTAAATCCCGCTAAAAATGATGGGGGGAGACTCCACATGAGATATCGCCAATCTCCAGTGTACAAAGAGACGAAGAGAAACAGAATGGGAAACCCGACTAATACGATGAGCGACACAGGTAAAGCCAATGAATTCATGTTTTTCATAGATAACCTCCGTATTCTTGATCTTAGCACTCTCTATATTTTAACATAATTTTCCTATACGTGATTCTCCCCAACAAAAAAAGAGGCACTTTTCCAATCAAGAAAAGTGCCCCTTGCTTCATCTTTTAAATAGCAGAAAAAGAATAAGGAAAATGATCATTCCCAGAAATAAAAGATATCCCATCCCCATGCTGTATACGAAATAGACTCGTACATGGAGGAGGATGCGGATGATATGAAAGATCAGGATGCACAGGAGCACCATGATGACGATATTGACCTGTCTGTCCCGGTTTCGATACATAGAAATCAGCTCCAATCAAAGAGCATCGTACAAGATGAAACTTGTACCCTTCGTCTTTCTATATACCTATTTTCCTTTGCCCCTCAATATTCATCAAACATCGATCGCTTCCAGCTGCTTACGTAAATCTGAAAGCTCAGTCTCGAGTTCGTCCAGTTTCCTTTGCTGGATATCCGTGTTCCTGCCAAAGGACTCGAGCTTCTCCAAGTCCCCTTGGATGCGGATATAATCTAATTTCACTTCGTTGACTTTGTATTCCAATTCTTCTTTCGTCATGTTGTTTCCCTCCTTTCATCTTTTGGTTGATCGAATCCTCTTGTATGGATCAAGTAAAATTGCCGTGCCAGAAATGCAGGAGTATAAGGCATATCATTCCGCAGCCACGATTCAATGGTCCCAATGATTGCCGCGGCGTCGTACCATATGAAGATCTCCTGCTGAATGCCTGCTTTTTGCACGAAAGACGCCTCTCCCCTGCTTTCGATCCTCGTCACGAGCCAGTCTGTGAAAAAGGTCAGGATTCTCTCTTTGAAAATAGGGATTCTCCTCGTCGCAAGAACCGTCTTATAAAACTTTCCATTCTGGGAGATATGTTCAAGGAATCTCTCCAGCACCTTGATATTTTCTTCATGATCCGGGTGCTCGTCCGTTTCCGGTTCTCCCAATACGCTTGAAATCTCGAGAATCATCTCATCGGCCATCTTATCCAGCATATCCGAAATGTCCTGATAATGCAGGTAAAACGTCACCCGATTGATGGTGGCCGCTTCTGTGAGCCAGTTGACGGTTAATTTCTCAAGATCCATCTCTTGCAGCAATTGGACAAAGGCGTCCTTTAATAGCTGGCGTGTTCGGAGGATCCTAGGATCGGTCTGTTTCTTTTTGTTACCCATATCATCTCTCCTTTCCCCAAGACTAATTGACGATTTCGTTGATTCTGTTTAGTTTTACAGGATTAAACAACAAGGTTTTTCGATGTGTAAACTAATCAACACAACCCACCGTACTGTTCATTGAAACCTTCCGGGATAGCTTCTATAATTTAATTTATGTTTTGTTTAGTATACTACACATTGTAAATTAAGCCCATGAAAGGAAGTGGAAAGGATTGAGTACCGTTACAAACTCCATAAAAAAAGGACCCGTCATGACCATCATGATTCTTGGCGCCTTCTTTACGATATTTAATCAAACCACCATGACCGTCGCCCTTCCCACGATCATGGATGTGTTCAGCATTGATGCATCCACCGGGCAATGGCTGACGACGGGCTACATGCTCGTGAACGGGGTCCTGATTCCCGTCACCGGCTATTTAATGCAACGTTATACGACGAGGCAGTTATTCCTGAGTGCTATGCTGATCTTTCTTGTAGGTACGATTGTCTCGGCCCTCGCACCCAATTTCCCTGTTTTGCTGACGGGACGGCTGATTCAGGCTGCGTCCACAGGGATCATCATGCCTCTCCTGATGAATGTAGTGCTGAAACTCTATCCACCGGAAAAAAGGGGAACCGCCATGGGGACCGTGGGGCTCGCGATCATTTTCGCTCCGGCGATCGGCCCGACACTGACAGGCTATGTCCTTGATGTGTTCCCTTGGCAGACGTTATTTTATGGCATGATTCCGTTCATTCTGATCATCATCATATGCGGATTCATTTTTCTCAGGAATGTGTCGGAAACGATTGAAAGCAAGATGGATATGATCAGCTTGATCCTTTCCACGATTGGATTCGGAGCCCTGCTTTATGGGTTCAGTGAAGCGGGAAGTGAAGGCTGGGGCAGTTTCGAGGTCATTGCCACATTGACTGTCGGAGTTGTGGCCGTCGGGCTCTTTTCATGGAGACAGTTGGTCACAGAACGACCATTTCTTGATCTTAGAGCATTCCGCTACAATATGTTCACGTTGACCACCCTCATTAATTGCGTGATTACGATGGTCATGTATGCAGACATGATCCTGCTCCCGTTATATCTTCAAAACGCCCGCGGGTTCACCGCCTTAGAAGCGGGATTCCTGATGCTTCCAGGTGCATTATTGATGGGGCTGTTGAGTCCTGCCGTGGGAAGATTATTTGACCGTTTCGGGGCAAAATGGCTTTCGGTCATCGGAATCACCATTATACTGGTCACGACGTACACGTTTACGGATTTATCAGATTCCACGAGCTACATGCATCTGATCCTGATGTACGCCGGACGCCGAGTCGGGATGGCCCTCTTCCTGATGCCGCTGCAGACGGCTGGACTGAACCAGCTCCCATCAAGTCTCCATTCACATGGGACCGCCATTTCCAATACGGCAAGGCAGGTCGCCGGTGCCATCGGGACGTCCCTCCTCGTCACGATCATGACGAGCCGGACGAAAGAACATCTCCAGGACATCATGATGGAAGGCTCAGATGCATCGAAAGCCCATATGATCATGGAAGCATCGATCGGGGGCATCAACGATACCTATTTTGCCATCATGATCATCGGGGCCGTCAGCTTAGTCCTATCCTTCTTCATCAAGAAGATAGAGCAGGCACCCGAGGAGTCACTCATGTCGCGTTCGAGCTAATATGGTGGGAGGCATCATCCTGTGATAGGGTGATGCCTCCCTTTTGTTATTTAGAAAAGATATGGAGTGTGTACCCAAACGTAATAAATATACCGAATATAACGAGGCCGAGTATGGTAATGATGTATTCTTTCTCTCCCGACTTCCACTGCATAAAAGCGTTAAATAGGAATATAACCATGATGATCAACACATTCTTTATCCCTGATGGAAAAAATACGACGTTCACGAAGAAAATGATCCACAAAATCCGTTTCCCCCATTTATGCAGGGAATTGACTTCCTCCGCTTCCGGCCTCCTCTCAATATTCCATTTCTTCCTGGCTGTTTTTTCACTAACATAAAAGAATAATATGAATACACCAATATACAAAATAAATTGATAGAGTCCATTCAGGATGCTGTTCATCTGCGCAGGCACTCACTTTCTTACGATCTGGTTTCTATAGCTGAATTCCTGTTCCAGAGAGCACCACTTCGAAACCTAGAATCCAAAATCTCCACCAGCTTCTCCGTCGTCTCCTCAACAAATCGCGAAATTTCATTGGGAGTCAAATAGTCAAACCGGTAATCCGGCTCCAAGGCGAAGGCATAGGAATCCCCTAAATAAAATTCGGTGATCCGTTTGATCTGTGTTGAAATCTGGTTTTCGGGAAAAATGTCCAAGTAGTCTGGAAAACGGTTGATATGCTGAAATACGTTGTGGAAAATGGTATTCCGATTTTCTTGTAAATAAACGAAATCCGCACCATACCAATCGCTTTTCACTGCCCTTGTGTAGCCGGGGGTTCCCAGTATGTCTTGATAGACCGGCTCTTTCTTTTTTTCCCGATGCATCCGGCTCCACTCCACATCCGTCACGAGATGTAGGTAATAGCCTAAATAAAAGGAGGAGCATGGATCGGTGAAACCGTCTTCCTCCTGTATGTACTTTTTCAAAAACAATTCAGGATTTATGCTCCCATCATCCTTAAAATGGGTGGTGATTTTGTCAGGAAAGAAGATGCCTGTCTCCGGATCAGGCAAACCACAATCCGGTCCGATATTTCCCACGACAAACTCTTTTTCTGTGACCCGCAATCCTCTATTCAGCAAATTCTCCGCAATTCTGAAATGTGCCATCCACGTTGCCAATGTTTTCAGTCCCCTTTTCTCCATATTTTCCGTACGATTAAAAATACAATAAACCCAACCAAATAAAATCCGCTTAATAACCAAAGATACGTTACCTCATTGGTCTTAAGGGAAATGAGGAATAGATCTATCGGATAGATATCACTGCAATAGTCAACATCCTGAGGCGTAAAAATGAACATCGGTTTACATTCCGATTGTGACATATAGGCGATCTTGCTTGTAAGGAAGATCGAGTTGATATATGAGAGAAGAAAAATGGGTATCGAGATCGCCCATAGTATCCACCATTTTTTCATCGGATCCCTCCTTAAAACCACTCTTCTTTAATAGACGATTGTGATACCCTTTAAGTTTCACAAAAACCACCATTTCCCATTTATTCTATAAAATTAAAAATAGGCATTGAATTGTTCCTATTAATTTGAAATAATTGGAATTGTAAATTTTATTCCAAAAACCTTTTTATCAGAAAAGAGGATGACATATGCTGAAAAAGATACCATTCAGGCGGATACGCTGGCCTGGGTGGGTTGTGCTGATCATAATAGGATTTTCTTTTGTTTATGGGATGATCCAGCTCGTCGAGGCCATCCCGTTCGATCCTGAATCGGAAGCATCATCTTCACCACGCATTGACTTTAAGACGGAATCCACGGATACAGATACGTACACGATGTCCATCGAAACGCCGGTTATGGAGGATCCACAAATCAATAAGCCCCTCAACGATTGGATCAAGGAAGAAAAGGAAGACTTTTTAAAAAGGGTCAAGGAAAACAACAAAGAGCTTGGAGATGGGTACCGGGCCCACCTCATCATCCAGGCCGACAGCAGGCAATCGACAGATGATACATATAGCTTCTTGTTTCACTCGTATCAGCTGGTCAATGATGTACGGGGGAAGGAGCATGTGAAGACCTTCACCCTTGATGGGACAGAAAAGAAATTCATCAAGCTTCCGGACATCATGACAACGAATGATGAAATGATCCAAACGATCCGGACCCGTCTTCAAGGGCAGCCCAATGCCAAAATACAGGAAGCGTTAAAGGATCCCGCATCGTGGAATTGGACATTAAACGGGAAGGCACTCACCTTGTATTTCAATGATATCGAGGAAGCCGGTCCTACCAGGGTGGAAGTCCCCATCCACGCCATCCTTCCCTATCTTCATGATAAGACAGCCGACGACCTGGAAGTGGCAGAGGTGTCGATTGGAATGGAAGAGAAATATGTCGCCCTCACCTTTGATGACGGTCCCGACCCTCACGTGACACCACGAATTTTAAACGTACTGAAAGAACATGACGTCCAGGCAACCTTTTTCATGTTAGGCAGTCAGGCAGAGAAATACCCGGCCGTTGCGAAGAGCGTGGCAGAAGCTGGACATGAAATCGGCAATCATACGGATCATCATAAAGATTTGACGAAGATGGGCAGAGAGCAAATGGTGCAGGAAGTCTTGGCATCCCGTCAGAAAATCATGGGTGCGACGGAGGAAATCCCTGTCATGCTGCGCCCGCCTTATGGTGCAATCAATCGAGACGTAGAAATGGTCGCCAATGATAATGGGACTTCACTCGTCCTCTGGTCCGTCGACTCACTTGATTGGAAAAACAAGAATGCGGCTGCCATCACTTCTGTCGTGCAGAAGGAAATCGCTCCAGGGGCCATCATCCTCCTCCACGATGTGCACGACACCACGGCCGACGCGTTACCGACGTTGCTTACGACTCTTGAAAAAGAGGGCTATCGTTTCCTCACCGTCTCTCAACTTCAGTCGAAGCTCGCAGCGGAAACCGCGAGCCCCTTTTACGGGAATATGAAAAAGGGATGAAGCTTGTATGCTTCATCCCTTTCCTTTATTCATCATTCATGCCCTTACCGTCCAAGATGTGCTGTACATATTTTTCAACCCTCGACTCCCGGGTTTTCGATTGTTTCGCTTTTGAAATAAACAGGATATAGGCCCTTTGACGTCCAGGCGTCAAGGCTTCAAAAGCCGTCTTCAGCTCCGGCATGTCATCGAATTTATGTTGAAGCTCTTCTGGCATGGGATATTCTTCCGTCTTTTTCAGTTCCACTGTGAGACCTGCTTTTTCCACTTCAATGGCTTCCTGAATATACGCTTTCAGGATCTCTTTCATTTCGATGATTTCCTGAGGATTTGTGAACCGGATCTGGCGTGCCGCCTGCACATTTTCCGTCTGTTGGATCAGAATCCCTTTTGGATCCTTGAGTAACGCTCCTTTGTGAAACAAGAGGGCACAGTAGTCTTTGAATCCATGCATCAACACGATGTTTTTTCCCTCTAACGTGTAGCAAGGATGCATCCACTTGATTTCTTCCTCCAGTTCCTCAAAGGAAAGAAGGATACTTCTTAGCCTTTCATATTCTTCCTGCCACTGCTTCGCTTTTTTAATGAATCCATCAACCTTGCGACTTGGCTTGATCACATGCACCACTCCTTTCTTCTATTTACGCCAAAAGCCTGTGAATTCAGCTTTTTCTTGAATATTATAGGAGATCATATCCTCAAGCAGTTTGTAATTGACGGGATCTTTCCACGGGATGCGAAATAAACCTTTCGTCGCACTGTAGCCGGCTTCTTTAATGCGGTCGGCGAAATGCACCATTGTGACTTCTTCAGGTGCAACGCTTACATGATGCTTCGAAGTCGAAATCCCGATGATAAAGGTCCCGTGATCCGTAAACATCGGCGTATTCCACTTGATGACAGGTTCCAATTGCGGGAATGTCTCCTGCACCCAGGTCAGGATTTCCTCCATCCGCGCACGATGATCGGGATAATCGATACCTTCTAAATAGCTTGAAAAGACGTCCATATTATTTCCTCCTTATCTCTGCTTTTCTTCGTAAGACTGTGATAAACCCGTCAAGAATATCATGGGAAATCGTGAAACCCTTTCTCTGATAAAATGCCAGGGCATCATCATTCCCATTCGAGGTGAAGACAAAATAATCCTCAACATTGTCAAAATCCGCCAACCATTCCATCGACATATTGTACATCTTCGATCCAATTCCAAATTGTCGATACCCTTCTTTTATGTAAAACTGGGAGAGACACCCTACGTTCTCTCTTTGGACAGTCGAAAGGTCGAAAAACGTGGCAAAGTCATTCGAATAGGCTTCCTTTGGTGAGATGTTCGTATACACATAGGCGATGACTTCGTCCTGTCGATCGTGATCCTTCACGACCACCAGGTAATTATGTACGGCATTTTCTATAGACGGCAGCATTCGGCCTCTTCTTCAAGAATTACTTCATATTGTAGATTCATCTTTATCATTCCCTTGTTATAAGCTTGCAACATCTCTTATGTAGATATTTCTCGATTGGTTGGCGGTTCTCCTTTATGATCAAGTAGAATCTCCGTTGATAAAGTAGGCATACGAGGATTAAATCGGCCCTCCTAAACCATGGAGAACATTCAATCTCTCTCCTCATTATTCCAAAGCCGGGCATACTACACAAGAAAATGATCAATGTTTGTTCTACATGATCTTGCTTTTTAAAAGACAAATAAAAAAGCTCTTTGTCCTCCACAGACAAAGAGCTTTTTTATTAATGTCCGACGGCTTTATCAAGTCCGCCCGGCTGATTGTGAACAGCCAGCCTGTTCACAAGTTTATTGCTTTCTTCGTTCAATCCGATCAAGGTGACCTTCACACCGTTCTGGTGATATTTGATGACCACTTTATCGATGGCCCCTACAGCTGAGTCATCCCAAAGGTGGGCATCTGTAAGGTCCAATGTCACTTCCTTCACCTGTTCAGTGAAATCAAATGATTCAACGAACTCCGTTACAGAAGCAAAGAACAATTGACCCGAAACCCGATACACCTTTTTATGCGGTTGATCGGTGGATAGCGTCGTAATCTTCACTTTCGAAATCTTGGAGGCAAAGAATACGGCACTCAAGATGATTCCAACCAGTACTCCTTTTGATAGATCATGTGTCAAGAGCACGGTAATGACCGTCGCCAACATCACAATCGTATCTGATAATGGCGTCTTATGAAGATTCTTAATGGATGCCCAATCAAATGTCCCGATGGAAACCATGAACATCACTCCGACTAAGGCCGCCATTGGAATAGTGACAAGGAAGTCGTTCAATAACAGAATTAGGACCATCAAGAAAACACCGGCTACAAGGGTAGACAAACGTCCTCTTCCGCCTGACTTCACGTTGATGACCGATTGACCGATCATGGCACACCCTGCCATCCCGCCAAAGAAAGCAGAAACGATATTTGCAACCCCCTGCCCTTTTGCTTCTTGGTTCTTGTCACTTGTTGTATCCGTCATATCATCCACGATGGATGCGGTCAATAAGGATTCAACCAATCCGACAATGGCAATGGAAAGCGAATAAGGAAAGATGATTTGTAACGTTTCAAAGGTAAACGGAATATCCGGGATCAAGAAAATTGGTAACGACTGAGTCAGTTGCCCCATGTCCCCCACAGTCCGCACATCACTATGGGCCAAGACAGCGATCACTGTGATGGCAATGATGGCGACCAATGGAGATGGTACGGCTTTTGTGAATCGCGGGAGAATGTAAATAATCGCCAATGCTCCGGCAACCATCGCATACATGACCCATGACTCCCCTACAAAGTGTGGTAATTGCGCCGTAAAGATCAGGATAGCCAAGGCATTGACAAACCCGATCATGACGGAACGCGGAACAAACTTCATTAATCGTCCTAACTTACATACACCCATAATAATCTGAATGACACCCGTCAGAATGGTGGCGGCCAGTAGATACTGCAGCCCATGATCTGCCACAAGATTGACCATCACCAGAGCGGTTGCACCGGTCGCGGCGGATATCATGCCGGGGCGCCCACCTACAAACGCAATGACCACGGCAATACAGAAGGACGCGTACAAACCAACCATCGGATCGACACCCGCGATGATCGAGAACGCAATCGCCTCCGGAATCAAAGCCATAGCTACAACCGTTCCAGCCAGGACATCCCCACGGATGTTTCCAAACCACTGAGATTTAATTGTTGATAAATTCATTATGCACCTCTTTTTTTAAAATTTTTTGTTGACTTTCAACTCTCATGAAAGTCGGGTCCGTTAAACACAAGGGCCATTATATAACGAATTCCACCTATTGTGAAGCCTCCAATTAAACGCTCACAAACCTTATTTCCTTTCATTTACTTATAAATACGTCCATTACGATACACTCTTCCATTAAATTTACATAAATGAGTGTAAAGGATATTAGATGGTGATAGTCGAATACCTTACATATCTCGAAACAACATAGAAAGGAGATTCAATCATGTTCAATAAAATCTTATTAGCAACAGATGGGTCCGACCATTCTATTAGAGCAACTGAAAAAGCCATCGCTCTTGCCTCCTGCCAAAAAGACGGCAGCATTGAAGTGGTGTATGTCATTGACGGGAAGCAATCCAAAGACGATGTACTGCAGCATTGGGGAACCGACGCCGCTGCCCATAGGAAGCAGAAACTTTTACTAATCGAACAAAAGATCAAACATGCGAAGATTAACTATACAACACACTACTTACACGGGGAACCGGGTCCCACCATCGTGAAGCACGCGAACGAACACCAATTTGATGCAGTGGTGATTGGGAGCAGAGGATTGAACACTCTTCAGGAAATGGTTTTAGGAAGTGTCAGTCATAAAGTAGCAAAGAGAGTGAAATGTCCTGTGATGATCGTAAAATGACAGAACCCCTTCAGCTCACTGCCGAAGAGGTTCCGTTCATCGCAAAGCTCAACACATTTCTTCTATTATATCCGTATGAAGACTAGCAGCTTGAACTTTATTCGTTTTATTCAGAAGAACAACACCGTTCTTGTACCACTTCTTTTATCTCAATCTGACAACACTCTTGGGAATCACTTTTCTTATCTCCTAGTAATATCTTAATGAAATTCATTTCAACCATCCCCTTTCATTTTTAAATCAAATAAATTTGATTAATATAATACATCAACTTTATTTGATTTATACTCATAGTATATGTTTCACTTTTCAGAATAGCAACTAATAAATCAAAAAAAATTGATTTTAGGAACCAACCTCCAATTTACAACATAGGATAACACTAATACATCAAATATATTTGATGTATCGCTTGACACATGAAAATAATGGATATAAGATGATTACATCAAGAAAAATTGATGAGAAACGAGGATTGAATGATGACAAACGACATTCCCTTACAAGACATATCCAACGCGAAAATCTTTGAAACCTACGAACAGAAATTCAAAGCCATTGCCGATCAAAAAAGGCTTCAGATTATGAACGTATTGACGATGAAAGGCGAAATGTGTGTATGTGACCTGGCTCCACTTATGGATATGAAGCAGTCGAAATTATCTTATCACTTAAAGATCCTTCTAGATGCGAACATTGTGAAGAAAGAAACGAAAGGGACTTGGAGCTATTACAGTTTGAACCAGGATGAGATCAACCACCTGCTTTCAGCTGAGTTATGCTGCCTGTTCAGGCCATCCTGTTAAATTTTTCGAGTATATATCAATTTTTTTTGATTAATAAATCAATATATTTTGATTAAAGGAGGAGAAATGAATGTTTAACTTCTATCAAGAAGAAATGATTTTAAAGGAAAAAATACGCGACATGCAGAAATGGATCGCGACGCAACAGGCTAAATCGGCATCATCCATCCACACTAAGAAAATCGAAGGTCAAATATGCTGCAGCCCTTGCTGCCCGGCAGTTTAATTCTGAAAGGGGACGATCAATATGTGGGGGGAAACAGTTAAAAGCTTTCTGGAAATTGCACTGGAATTAACAGTGTTGTTTGTGGTCATTTCATTCGCCATCAGTTTACTGCAAGGATTCATCCCTTATGAAAAAATCGAGAGAATGATTTCAGGGAAAAACAAGGCTTGGGGTGCCGCCGCTGCGATTGCTTTTGCGTTTGTCACACCATTTTGCTCATGTTCAACGATACCTGTTGTGGTGAACATGTTGAAAAAGAAACTGCCGTTTGGAATCGTGATGATCTTCTTATTCGCTTCACCCGTTTTAGATCCCACGATCCTCACGATTATGGGCGTCGTACTCGGTTGGAAAGTAGCCTTTATTTATACGGTGATTACGACCATCTTCTCTATTAGCATCGGCTTCCTGGTCGAGGCATTCGGATTTGAAAAGTATGTCAAGAACGTCATGATGAGCGGTTTCAATGAAGAAGAGAAGAAGTTCTCCATGAAGGGAGCCTGGAAGGAAACCGTTGACTTGATGAGAAGTGTCTATCCCTATCTCATCATTGGTGCAGCCATCGGTGCCGTCATACATGGGCTCGTCCCGACGGAATGGATCTCAGGTTTCTTCGGAAGGGACCATTGGTGGCTCATACCGATCGCAGCCATTGTCGGGGTTCCTTTATATATACGTCTTTCAAGTATGATCCCCATTTCACAGATCCTGATCATGAAAGGAATGGCACTCGGACCTGTCATGGCGATGATGATCAGTTCAGCGGGAGCCAGTCTTCCTGAAGTGGTCCTTCTAAAATCCATTTTCAAAAAACAACTGGTCATGACCTTTGTTCTGTCGGTGATCACCATGTCCACTGTATCGGGGTTTATCTTCTATTTAGTCTGAGGTTCAGAAAAAGGCAGCTGCTTCTGTGCAACTGCCTAAAGCTTCCTTATTCACCGGTTTCCGCAAAACGGTGGATTCTTTCCCCTACTTCATCACGTACGCGTTGGAAGAATGCCCATTTCTCTTCTTCAGTTCCTTCCGCCTTTGCAGGATCATCGAATCCCCAATGAACACGTTTCACATGAGGAGGTGTCATTGGACATTTATCCGCTGCATCTCCGCATAGTGTGACAACAAGATCAGCGTTATTCAGGATTTCAGGATCGATGATATCGGATGTTTGATTTGTAATGTCGATATCGACCTCTTTCATCGCTTTTACCGCATTAGGGTTCAATCCGTGCGCTTCGATTCCTGCACTGTATACGTTCCACTCGTCACCTAAGTGTTTCTTCGCCCAGCCTTCTGCCATTTGGCTTCGGCATGAATTCCCTGTACATAGGAAGTAGATGGTTTTCTTTGACATGTTGAATCTCTCCTTTAGTGTTTGTTAGATGATTAATAACCAGATATAGAGCCCGACAAGTGTGATGAATAGGGTTGGGATGGTCAGGATGATCCCTGTTTTAAAGTACGTCCCCCAGGAGATTTTCACTCCTTTTAAAGAAAGGACGTGTAGCCATAATAATGTGGCCAATGATCCAATCGGGGTGATCTTCGGTCCGAGATCCGAGCCGATGACGTTTGCATAAATCAACGCTTCACGCGTGACACCCGTCGTATCCGTACCGGCAATCGCCAGGGCATCGATCATCACCGTCGGCATATTGTTCATGATGGACGAAAGAATCGCCGCGATGAAGCCCATTCCGACCGTGGCAGCGAATAACCCTTGATCCGCCGTCACCTGGATGACATCTGAAAGCACGTCCGTCAGCCCTACATTACGCAAGCCATACACGACCACGTACATCCCGATCGAGAAGAACACAATCGCCCATGGTGCCCCTTTAATGACGGTTTTCGTATTGACGGCTGCACTTCTTCTTGCCATCCCTAAGAAGAAAATGGCCACGATCCCTGCAATGATGGAAACCGGCACGCCAATGAACTCACTGGCGAAGTAGCCGATAAGCAGGATCAAGAGCACCACCCAGGAAAGGCGGAACATCTTGATGTCCTGTATGGCATCCACAGGCTTCTTCAGCTGGGAAACATCATAATTCTTCGGGATGCTCTTCCGGAAGAAGAGATAAAGGACCAATATACTTGCTCCTAATGAAAACAGGTTCGGAACGATCATGCGGGAAGCAAACTCCACAAACCCAATTCCGAAGAAGTCAGCTGACACAATGTTCACGAGGTTACTGACTACTAATGGAAGGGACGTGGTGTCGGCAATGAATCCACTGGCGATGATGAACGGGAATACAAGCTTCTCACTGAAATTCAGGTTCCGGACCATCGCAAGAACGATCGGTGTTAAGATCAGCGCCGCTCCATCGTTGGCAAAAAGAGCCGCCACCACTGCACCTAGGAGTGACACGTAAACGAACATCCTCACGCCGTTTCCCTTTGCCGCCCGTGCCATATGCAAGGCAGCCCATTCAAAGAATCCGATCTCATCCAGGATGAGAGAAATAATGATAATCGCGATAAATGCTAATGTCGCATTCCAGACGATGCCTGTCACATCGACCACGTCATTGAAATCGACAACCCCCACGATCAATGCCAAGATGGCTCCGCCAATGGCTGACCAGCCGATGGAAAGCCCTTTTGGCTGCCAAATGACAAGCACGAGGGTGATGAGAAAAATCATTGATGCTAATATAGTCATAATTCCTTTTTTACCTCCTATTATTCACATGAAATGCGTAAGCCCTGCTGCTCTAATTCCTTCAGTTTGAAGTCCTGATTCGGCAGGTGGTCCAGGAGGCTTTGGATCATCGGGAAGAATTCACTTTCGCGGTTAAGGGAATAAATGATCCATTGACCGCGCCGCTTCTCCCTTACAATCCCCACGTCCTTTAATTTTCTGACGTGTTGACTGATGGCGGGCTGACTTGCTTTGAAGATCTCCACAAATTCACAAACACAACAGTCGTTCGTATCCAGTATCTTTACCATGGTTAACCGGGTCTTATCCCCCAGCAACTTTAAAATCGTTGCCGCTTTGTCTAACTCAGCCATCCACTCACCTCCTGAATATAAATGTATGCTTATATAATAGTTCACTTATATGTAGATGACAAGACATTTCTGTATTATTCTAAGGAAAAGGGGGCTTATACGCAAATGAGATTTATAGATGAAATGAAAAAGGATGACTGGAATCAAGTAGCTACCATCTACAAAGAAGGAATCGAGACGGGGAACGCAACTTTCCAAAAAGGCATTCCGTCCTGGGAAGATTGGGATACCACCCATATAGTAATCGGTCGCATCGTAGCGAGGTCAGAGGATTCCATATTAGGTTGGGCTGCCCTGAGTCCTGTCTCAAGCAGATGTGTATATAAAGGGGTTGCCGAAGTGAGTGTGTACGTTTCAACCCAGCATGCGGGTAAAGGGATTGGCAGTCTTCTTCTCCATAGCTTAGTGAAAGAGAGTGAAAAACACGGGTATTGGACCCTGCAAGCGGGGATATTCCCGGAAAATAAGGCAAGCATGAGGCTCCATGAGAAACATGGCTTTCGCATCATCGGTCACAGGGAAAGGGTCGGCAAGATGGATGGGGTTTGGCGTGATACGGTTTTGTTGGAGAGGAGGAGTAAAACCGTCGGAGTGGAATGAAAATTCTGGGGACAGTGAATAGTTCCGGCAAGACTGACTACCAATCTGAACGACTACAACCAGCTTGCCGACTCTTCATTAAGGCTCGATAAGATCCGTATCAGGGGGGATATATCCCAACTGTCTGCCTATTTTCACGATTTGTCCTTTATGGTGAAATTCGTGTGTGACGGTATGGGTATAGAGCCATAATGCAGTGATGTCTGCACTATCATCTTCCCCGAAGGATATGTGCATGGTGTGCTCCCATTTCCCTTTGAACTCCTCTAGAAATTCATGAAGGAGGTCATCAGTCTTTCTGAAAATGTCACGCATTTCCTCTACAGTGTTTACGGAATCCGCAGTGATCTTAGGAAGGGACCGACCTAGAGCACGGCTTCCCAGCCATACGCGATAGCAATCCGCCACGTGAACATGCAGATTGCGGATGGAATCTCCTCCAAACGCTTCAAGTTCTTTTACATAATCTGCTTGGGACATCGTTTCACAATAACGAAATAATAATTCTCTGGTACGGCGGATCCAGTCATATTGGCTTTTGAAAACATCCATTTTTTGCACTCTCCTTTTATGGTTCCTCAATTCTCAACGTCTAACCTGCAAGTAATCCGGAGCTTCTTTCTTCACGAAATGCTTCTCGATGAACGATAGTACTTCCTCATTTCCAGGTAAAGACACAATGCCCATGGCGTCTTCAAAGGACAGCCATCTAAAGTCGCTATGCTCTTCGTTTAACACCACTTCCTGATCTTCTGGTACGAATCCCACAAACACAGGCGCGATGTAGATGTAATTCCCTTCAATGGAATAGATCCGATCAAAGGTGTTGGCAGAATATAAGGAAACGTTTGTGATGCCTGTCTCTTCTTCCACCTCTCTGTATGCGGCTTCCCATGCTTTCTCGCCCTCTTCGATTCCTCCGCCGATATAGCACCATGCATCTTTTAATACAGACTCGGCTCTTTTTACGAGTAATACTTTGTATTGATCATCAACCTTTTTCAGTATGACGACGGCGACTCCTGTGCATCTGATTGGTACTTCACTCATATCATCACCCTTTTTCAATCACTTTCATGCGAGATCTGAAACAATCATGCGGGGTTCCCATTTATCGTGCGGATATAGAAGAAATCATGCGGGATATGAGATAATCGTGCCGGTTAGTCGAATTTTCTTTACACTTAGAACCCCGCTCAGTCTCCTAAACTCTCCCCCGTCAAAATTTCAAACAAACGAGCAGAGTCTTCCTTTGTCAGCTTGGCATACTCATCGGTACCCTGCATGACCTCGAGTTCATCTTTCATCGGACTGATCCACACCTGGTGCAACATGGCCTTTGTATCGATATTCGGATTTTTAAATTCATACATAAACCGATAATCAGGAGGACGGATGAAATCTACTTGTGCATCCTGCCAGTGGACATCACGGAGGATTCCCCTTACCTCTTCCACCTGTTTGGTATCCGTGACCTTGTTAAACTCTTCATATTTATCTTCATTTCCAACCTGCTTCTCGACGACGATGTTTTGTTTTTCATTTCCTGCAATATCAGTTGTGCAGGCTCCTAGCACAAGGATAATAGTAATCGAAATAAATAGTATGCATCCACGCCTCAACATATAGAGGTCTCCCCTTTTTCAATTTTCCCTTTAGAATTCACAGTGTCTTTTCCCCATTCACAATTTTCTTCATTCTCCCAAGAAACAATATACTTGTTCCACTCTTTGGTGACGGAGATGATTTCAACAGTGCCACCATGGTGCTTCATGACGATGGCTTTTGCCTGTTCTTCCGTCAGGTCCGAATCGATGTCTTGGCAGCCACCGACCAATAATAAACCTGCGATCATGAAGGACGCTTTCTTCAACACTACTCCTCCCCTTGAGGCAGAATGGCATCATACAATTCCACCCGCACATCAGATGGGTCCCCCGGCCGGTTTTCTTTTTGATAGATTTCTAGATTCCAGCTCTTCGTGGAACGGGTATACCTGTTTTCACGGATCCACTGATGCAGCTGCTCGTAGCTCTGACGGATGCGATGATTTGGCCCCTGATGAAGAATCGTTCCATATGTACTGGACGGGATGGTCAAAGACGTCATGTCTACTGGAATGTCTCTGTATTCACTAACCTGCAATCCAATCCAGTAACCGTCTTCTTCCGGGGACGATTCTTCAACGATAAAGGCACCGATCTGCCGTTCCGGTTGTAACATGTTCTGGATTTCTCCCTTTCTTTCTTGTAACTTCATAGCCGCTTTCGGGATTTCCTGCACGTACTCATCTCCGGAGCACAAGACCCTGACCCCCACTAATTTCACTTCTCCAACGCTTTTCAATTCTGCCATGATTTACGCCTCCTCTACCCAATCATTAAGGTTTTCCCGAACAAACGCGATATCCTTCTGGTAATGTTCCACGTGCCCTTCTTCGATCATCTTTTGAAAAGCAGGGTCGCCTTCCCTTGCTTTCCGGTGGATGGTTTGACAGATTGCTTCCAATCGACGAAGGACCATCTGAAGATCCTCTAGTCCAAAATCAATACCATACGATTGAAAGAATCGTTTCACCCGCTCTTTGATCCTCGCTGCATCCCGTTCCCGTTCGTAATGTATAGCCTCACCGGTCTCTGAATACCGGACGCGGCTCAATGGTACACAGGTGTACAGGGTATAGGCGATGTCCCACCGCCTCGGACCGGGTCCCGCCACGTCGAAATCGATGATTCCTGCAGGATGCTTTTTGTTGAAAATGATGTTGTATATAGCGAAGTCATTGTGGCATAACACCTCAAAGGGTTCTGGCGTGAGATCGATCGGTTCCCAGCCGTCGTCGATGGGGAAATCGCTCACGGCGTCATGATAGTGCCTGAGCATCTTCGCAATACCGCTCAGTACCTCATCTGACCACATATATTCCTTTAACGGATAATTTCCGGCTTCCCCTTCTATAAAAGATAAGATTTCTCTGCCTTTCTCATCGATGCCGAGAAACGCCGGTGAGTGCTGGAATCCTTTCTTTTTGAGGTGGTCCAGAAGTTTGTGAATCCTGGCGCTCTCAGGCTTCAGTTCCCGACGGACAGTATCTCCGAATCGGTAGACGGTCGAGACATTCCCGCCGGTTAATTTTTCTTCGTGTGACATAAGCTACCTCCATAAAACCAATTTGATCCTACAATCCCAATTATTTCAAAAATCAGACCATTTCACAATCCCCTACTCACTTCAATGAAAAAAACCTCTCGTTTTCACAAGAGGGTCAGTTTTTCTCCGGCAAGAGGAGAGTCACGGTCGTTCCCCAGCCTACTTTACTCTTGACGGTCATTTCGCCGTTGTAGTCTTTCATGAGCTTGAAACAGATGGTGAGGCCGATGCCAGTCCCTTTCTCTTTATTGGTGAAGTAAGGTTCCCCGATCCGGGCCAGGCGCTTTTTGGAGATGCCTTTTCCGTTATCGATGATCCGGACCCGGATGCAACCATTCGACTGATCGAGCTTGATTTTGATCTTGCCTTTTTCCTCGACGGCTTCAAGACTGTTCTTGATCGTATTGAGGAGCACTTGTTTAAAATGAGATTCATGAAAGGCAACCCGGGTCTCCGACGGGAGGGAACTCGACATGTAGATCCTCTTGTTCTGCTCAGCGGCAACGGCGTCGAACAGGATCCTCACATGATTGACCTCATGATGGATATTAAGCTGCATATCTTCTTTGCGGAGGTCGCCATCATCATTCGCTTCGGGCTTTGCGAGCAGCAATAACTCCCTCAACACTTCATTTACCCGATCGATTTCTTTGAGCATGATCCCTTCATACTGACTTTCCACGTTTTTTTCTTTCATAAGTTGGATGAATCCCCTCACCGTTGTCAGCGGATTTCGTATCTCATGGGCTATGCTTGCGGCAAGTTCCCCGATGACCTTGCTTTTTTCAGTGGAGAGGAGAAGCTGTTCATTCTGTTTCTGATTGGTGAAGTCGATTCCATAAAACAAGGTGTACAGTTCCTTGTCATGATAGCGCAAGGTCGTGGTGCCCCATTGGATATAATGAACTTCGCCGTTCATGCGAGTCAGCTTTTGCAATTCACCGCGAGTGATTTTCAACTGATGCGCCTTCAGGAAGTTGGAAAATCTCATGCCCATCATCTGTTCTCCGGATATCAACAATAAGGCACAAATGGAATGATTGATCTTCACGATCCGATTCTCTTTATCCAACACAACCAGATAGTTCGGGTTGATATTCATGATCTCTTCCAACAGATTGCTTTGTTTCACGAGACTGTCATTCGCCACATTCAGCTGTTCCGATTGCATCTGGAAGAAGCCGAGAAACAGGAGGATGGCGACAAGGATGGAATTGAAGCTTGAGAAATATAAAGGCAGCACACCAAACCCGCTGATGACCCCATTTAGGAAAACAAAGAAGGAGCCGAACACAAGCTTGGAATAAAAAAGACGAAAAAAGGTATCATGTAGCTTTAATGTAAGACCAAAAAGAAAAAACGTGTGAACAAACACCAATAGCACATTTATGATAAAAGTAGAATTAAGCATCCCGTACACCGGAATGAAGTGAGAAGGAGCAAACGTTGTTTCAGGGACGACCGAATACGAGGTGACTCCGATTGTGGTGAAATTAATCCCATATACAATGAGACTGAATCCAACGAGGAACAGGAGAACGCCTTTATTAAAGAACATGTGATATTTTCTAAGCTCATCATGCCTCTGTACAAGATAGTACGCAAAATAATACATGACCGGCATGATCAGAATCGGACCGATGCGGAAGATCCTGAATGCATGATCGATCAATTCAAGAGAAAAATAGTCATTGGCATATAAAAAGGCAATATCAATCTGCCACAAACATAATAGGAATAAAAATAAGGATAGCGCTTTGCTTAAGGTGGATTTTGAATAGAATAATAGCGATCCTGAAATGATGACAGGAATGAATGAAATGGCGACTAACAGAACAAACTCCATTAACCTCTCCCCTTTTGCGATGATCATGCAGCTGTTGAATCCCTTGTGGGGTGATCAAGTTATTCTTTTCCAGACGGATTTTCACCGTGGAAGGTGTCAAGGGATGCTTTCTTATTTATATCGGATTCCGAACGATCTTGTTGAACAACTCACCTAAATTCCTTCCGGCCACCATGCGGCTTAGAAGAAGACGCTTCCATTATTCAGGTAGGCGAATGGACCCACATCTTCTATTTTACTGAATTACGAAAGAAAACTATATATATTTCCCTATTACACAAACGTTATTTTATGGAAATAAGGATTACCTTTGGAAAAAATCATATAAGAATCCCGCCTCCATGGAGAGAAGCGGGATAGTTTAGATGTGGATTTGGGCAAACGGCTAATATAGTAGAATCGGGGATCATTTCTTTCTATCCTTCAGAAACGATACAGCAATGGCCGCGATGACATCACCGATCGCCGTCAATAGTGCCATCATCCACTCACCCCTTCCTTTTTCTTAACGAACGGGCTGATAGCCGTTCCGATAGCTAGACCAAGAAACACAGCAATGGCATAAAAACCGATTGCCATCCCATCCCAGCCGCCGACCATGAATATACTGAATAGAATGGTTCCAAGACAGACACTGCCCAATAGTGCAGACAAACTGAATACGATATGATTACGGGTATACCTGGCCATCACCACAATCAGGCAAGCTGAAATGACAAAAAGCACGATGATTGGCAGCCATCCCTCTAACATCAACAAGTTGCCACCCCCTATTAAATTCCTCTGTTAAACCACCAAAAGAAAAAGAGTATCACGGCCACAATAAACCACAGCAAGGCAATCACATGTTTTCTTTCCGTTTTTTTCTTACCGGAATGAGCAGCGACGGTACCGCCAACCAGTGGTAAAGAAATGGCGACCCACATCCAGAAACTCATTTAACTTGCTTCCAAGAATGATAGAATCTTGTCTTTTAATCCACCATTGCTTGTATAGAGAATATACGTCTCAGAATGGGTCTTGATGACGACTCTATCTGTGTGACCATAAGGTAATCCGATTCGGATGGCCTTATGATCTTCACCACCATATGTATCATCCATCGTTACGTCTTTGATTTCTGAAAGAGGAATGTCTATTTGACTTAACTGCCATTTGATTCGCAGGTTCTCATTGTTCGTTGATACCTTTACTTCCATTCTGACCACTCCTGTTTCAAATTTCTTCCTATTTTACATTCGAAGTCTTCCTTTTATTTTCCGGTTGCTTTAACCAGTAACGAACCCCTTTTCCGGCCAGCGGTTCGTCATTATATCTCGGGATCACTTGCAGATGACAATGGAAAATAAACTGATTGGATACCTCTCCGACATTCCATCCAAGGGTATAGCCGTCCGGGGAATACTCTTCGTCTAGGTACACTTTTGCTTGCTGTAACAACTCATATGTATCGTTCCATTCTTTTTTTGTTAACTCGAAAGCATTGGCGTGATGACTTTTCGGCACGATGACGCCGGACCCTTGCAGTACATCCTGGTGCTTGTTATGCTGCAAGAAAAAGCAGGATTCATTTTCGAATACGATGTTTTGATCTTTGTCCTGTTCCGGATGGCAGAATGGACAGGTTTCTTGATTGGTCATGTGTTTCCTCCTTTCTTACTCTCAGTTCTATCGCAAGGCCTTACCAGAAACAATATGCCAGTGAAGGTGCTTCGAGTCCTGGTAGTCTCCCATATTTGTGATGACTTTACACGCACCATGCTCATTCGTGACCATTCGCGCAACTTTTTTTATGACGCCTAATAGTTCGAGCAATAATTCGTTATCCTCTTCTTCCAGTGTGAGGAGTGATGGAACATGTTTCTTGGGAATCGCCACGATATGGACAGGATAAAACGGCCTGGTGTGATGGTAGGCAAGGACATTTTCTGTTTCGAGCACCTTTTTCACTTCTGTTTTCCCGCTTAATACCTCATCACAATAAAAATCATTCGTCATGGTTTGCCTCCTTGATACGGCTTCTCTTTCCAATTATTTCAAACCTCGCACCCTTTGACAATCCAAAATCCCAGTATCATCACTCATTTCACTCAACTGTTCATTTTTGCAAAAATACCCCATACAAACTCTACACAGTGAAACCCCTTTCATTACTGATTAATTACCTATATACTAGACTCATAAGATGATCATCTACTAAACAAGAATATAAATATGCAAAATTAACTAGAGGAGGATCCTCATGGTACTGGATAAAAGACGTGCACACTTATTATCCATCATTCAGCATTCGCCTGACCCGGTCCCGACTAAGGAACTGGTTGCCAGAATGAACCTGTCCCAAAGGACCATTTATTACGACCTCGATCAGATCAACAGCTGGCTGAGGACGGAAGGCTTGAAACCGATTGAAAGTCAGCATGGAAAGGGGTTGTTTTTGCCCCCTGATTCGAAATCGAAGTTGATGATTTCGAAGGATCAGAGTTTTGAAGATTGGCAGTATCAGTTATCGAAAGAAGAGCGCGAAGTCCTGATTAAAGCCTCCATCCTCTTGGAGGAACAGGATGCGTCGATGCAGCGGTTCATGGATCTTACGAGCATGAGCCGGGGAACGATCGCGAAGGTGATTAAAGACATCAAGAAGGAATTTCGTGAAGCCGGACTCCACCTTTATTACAAAAAAGGATCAGGCTACCGGTTGAAGGGTCCCGAAGAGGCAAAGCGAACAATGCTTTCCACGATTCTTGCGACCATATTTTCCCACCATGATTGGCAGAATGTCCGGAATGAGGTTCATCGGATGATTCAACCGGAAGCGGATACGTGGTCACAGGAAACGGAGCAAAGACGCCTGGTGCGGGAAATTCTTTATGAAGCGGAAAAGGAATTGGGATTGACGCTGACCGATGAAATGGTCGAGATCCTGTCGCTTCAAATCCTGATGATCATGAAGCGGATCGAGCTGCACAGGTTCATTTCGGTCCCTGACGAGGAAAAAGAAGTGTTGAAACAGACTGAAGCCTACCGGGCAGCCCTTCATATCACCAATAAGCTGGACGTCACTTTCCCGGATGATGAGGTTTGTTTCATTACGATGAACCTGCTCGGATCCAAAGTCCAGCAGGATAACTTCAACCGCTATACGGAACAGGAATTATCCGGGCTGAAGGAAGTCGTTCAACGGATGATCCATGATTTCCAGCTTTACTCCTGTGTCGTGTTCGATGACAAACAGGGACTAGAGGAAAACCTGATCTCCCATATCAAACCGACGTTTTACCGGCTCAAGTACGGGCTCTCGATTGCGAATGATCTGGCTGACAGCATTCAAACGACGTACCCGGACATCTTTCACCTGACTAAGCGGGTCATGAGACATCTGGAACTATATGTTGGGAAATCCGTACCCGATGAAGAGGCAGCTTATATCACTCTTCACTTCGGAGGATGGTTGACGAAAGAGAAGAAAAAGGTCGAGACGAAGTTCAAAGCCCTGATCGTCTGTGAAAACGGGATCGGGACATCCAATATGCTCCGGACCCAGCTCGAGAATCTGATTGCCGGGCTGAATGTCATCACGACGCTCTCCATGAGGGACTATCGAACGAACGAGTACGAGGCGGATATTATATTCTCCACCAATTATATAAAAGAAAAAGAGATTCCCGTCATCCACGTGCCCGCCATTTTGACCAATTCCGAAAAGGAACGGGTCATGCAAAGGATGAACGAGCTTTTCGACTCGAAGCCGACCGAAAAGAACCGGACCGATCTTCTGATGGATGTGATCAAGCGATACGCAACCGTCCATGAAGAAGACGCATTGAAGAAAGAACTGGTCCAGCTTTTAGAACAAACTACTCCCACGATAAAGGAGCTCAGAAAGCCTATGCTTAATGAATTACTGACAGAACAGACGATCCAGCTGAAAGACCGTGTCACGGATTGGGAGGAAGCCATCAAGGTGGCGAGTGAGCCCCTTGTCAAACAGCAATCGATCCGACCGGATTATGTGGAAGCGATGATCACGAACGTGAAGGAATTGGGTCCTTATATCGTCATCGCACCGAATATCGCCATCCCCCACGCACGTCCTGAAACAGGTGTCGAACAGCTGGGGATGAGCTTCCTGCGACTTGAGGAACCGGTTTATTTTTCCGAAAAAGAAAAGCACCGCGCCCAACTCATCATCGTGCTCGCGGCGATCGATAATCAAACGCACTTGAAAGCACTCGCACAGCTTACTGAATTATTATCAAATGAAGGCAATGTTGAAAAGTTGATCGCAGCAAACGATCAAGAAACCATCATCGAATTAATCAATCAAACAGTCGAAGTATAAATTTGAGGAGGAAATGAAAATGAAAAAAGTATTAGTCGTATGTGGAAACGGATTAGGAAGCAGCATGATCGTAGAAATGAACGTAAAAGCAGCATTGAAGGATATGGGGAAAGAAGCAGAAGTATCCCACACGGATTTGACAACAGCCAAGACGGAACAAGCGGATCTATTCCTCGGTTCTGAAGATATCGTCGAGAGCCTTGAAGATGGCCGCAAGAATGTGGTGAAGTTGAAGAACTTGATGGATAAGAATGAACTTCGCGCAGCATTGGAACAAAATATCTAGTCCACTTTTAAAAAGAAGGAGCGATACACATGATTGATATCATAATGAAGGATATACTCGGTACACCTGCGATCCTTGTCGGTCTATTCGCCTTAATCGGGCTCCTTATTCAACGGAAGAATTCGGGGGATGTCGTGTCCGGAACCCTTAAAACGGTCATGGGCTTCGTCATCCTCGGGGCGGGTGCAAATGTACTCGTCCAGTCCCTTGGGCAATTCAGCAGCATGTTCAATCATGCCTTCGAAGTCGATGGGGTCATCCCGAACAACGAAGCGATCGTGGCTCTTGCACAGGAAAGCTTCGGTACGGAAACCGCGATGATCATGCTGTTCGGTATGGTGGTCAATATTCTGATTGCACGATTCAGTCCTTTTAAATACATCTTCTTAACAGGACATCATACCATGTTCATGGCCTGCATGATCGCCGTTATCCTGACGACCGGTGGATTCACGGGAGTACCGTTGATCGTTCTTGGTTCGATCATCCTTGGGGCATTGATGGTCCTGTCTCCAGCAATGCTTCAGCCGTTCACTCGCAAAGTCACGGGTTCAGATGATTTTGCCGTCGGTCACTTCGGATCGATCGGGTATTTAGTGTCAGCGATGGTCGGGAAAGCCGTTGGAAAAGGAAGCAAATCGACAGAAGAAATCAAAGTGCCAAAGTCACTCGGATTCCTGCGCGATACATCCGTTTCCGTTTCCCTGACAATGGTCATCCTGTTCTTCGTCGTAGCTGGCGCAGCCGGTCCAGCTTTCGTCGAAGGAGAATTAAGCGGAGGACAGAACTTCCTTGTTTTCGCCTTTATGCAAGGGATCACATTCGCTGTTGGTGTGTACATCATTTTAGCAGGGGTGCGCATGCTCCTTGGTGAAATCGTACCTGCCTTCAAAGGGATCGCGGACAAAGTCGTCCCGAATGCTAAACCCGCCCTTGATTGCCCGGCGATCTTCCCATTTGCAGGGAACGCCGTCATCATCGGATTTCTATTCAGCTTCATCGCCGGACTTGTGAGCATGCTTTTCCTTCCACTACTAGGATTGAAAGTCATCGTTCCGGGACTCGTCCCCCACTTCTTCACAGGGGCAGCGGCCGGAGTGTTTGGTAATGCCACAGGCGGACGCCGCGGTGCCGTCATCGGTTCCATGGCGAACGGAGTCATGATCAGCTTCCTGCCGGCCCTCCTATTACCGGTATTAAGTTCACTCGGATTCCAGGGAACTACGTTTGGAGATGCAGACTTCGGTTTAGTCGGCATCGTGCTTGGAAACCTTGTTAGTCTGATTGAATCCAATATGATGGTATTCGTCTCCATCATCGTTCTTCTTGCCATCCTGTTCTTCATCAGCTTTAAGTCGAAAGGGACTGGGGAGAAGGAAGAAACGGAAGTAGCTTAAAATGAATTCAGCCACCCACGAGTTGCGGGTGGCTTTTTTCGTTGTGAGCCATGGGGACAGGTACCGTGGCGTGTGAAATCAATGACAATAGAAAAAAAACCATTCTCTAAAGGAAGTTTTTCCTGTAATCTAGTCCTTGAGAAATTTTTACATATTTTTTGTAACGAATGAACGTTTTTCTGGAGTAATAGATGATTAAGTCTTTAAAAGGATTCATTCTCTTGTGACCACAACTTTATCGAAAAGGAGGTAAGACGTGGATAAGGAAGAAGTTTATCAAGAATACGCAGATTTTATTTTTAGATACCTAGTAACCCTGACAAATGACGCTCAAGCTGCCGAGGAGTTGACTCAAGAGACATTTTATCAGGCCATCAAGTCCATCGATCATTTTCGAGAAAATGGAAAAGCCTCGTTTTCAACCTGGCTCTGTTCGATTGCCAAGAACGTTTGGCTGCAAGAAGTGAATCGCGAAAGGAAGAAGCACCGGTTAGTGGAATCACTAAGCAATGAACACACTCCCGTTTACAATGTGGAAGACCAATATATTCAAAACGAAGACAAAATCCACTTTTTTCAGCAGGCGCAACAACTTAGCGAGAAAAAACGTGAGCTCCTTTATCTCAGGTTATTGGGGAATTTATCGTTCAAAGACATCGGCTCAATTTTGGGAGAAACAGAGAATTGGGCAAGAGTCACATTTTACCGTGCCAAACAACAGATAAGAAAGGGTGATCAATAAAATGAATCATCATGTGTTTAAAGATCTGGTTCCGAGCTATCTGGAACATTTAACGAGCGAAGAGACCAATAGGCAAATGGACGTACATATGGAGCAGTGCAAAGATTGTAGAGAATATGTACATGACATGCGAGAAGAATGGATGTCAGAACATGTGCATGTACAGGCAAAAGAGGATAGAAATGTGGACTACTTCAAAAAGGTACGATCAAAGAACAGAAAGAAAATATTCACGATCGTCACCTCACTACTATCCCTTTTCCTCGTGTTGATCATTGGCTATTACCTGTTCTATATAAAAATGTGGATAGCAGATCCAAACGATGTTCAAACGACAATCCAAACACAAGGGAACACGGTTACACTGACTTTTTCCTCAAAACAAGACAACCGCTATCTGTTACTTAGAAAAGAGCAGCTGAATCAAGGCTATACTGACAATATGATCGTGTATGAGATGCGAGAAGATCTATCCACACCGGCAAACCTGATGGATGGAATCAACATCACGTATACGTTTCTTGATGAAAACACATTACTACTGGATAATGGGAAAAAGAAAAAACTGACAGCTGATGACAAAATATCAATCCAATACAAAGACCACACGAAAGAACTATCATTAATCGATTTATACCATTCTGACCTTTAAGCCGTGGGGACAGGTATCATGGTTTATTATGCGCTGGGTCATCTCATCACCTTGATTGAATTTTCCATTTTAATCATCGTCCCTTTCTTCATCAGCTTGAAGTCGAAAGGGACCGGGGAGAAGGAAAAACAGAAGTAGCCACCCTCCATGTTTGTGTAGGGTGGCTACTTCTATTTCTTCACTAATACATATCCTTCTGAGTAAAATTCCAAAATGCAACGGCAAGGCAAGCGACCGTCCATACTGCAAGTACGGTTAATGAAAACGGCAGTGACATCCCTTCGATCGGGGGAGCTTGACCTTCTAAGTAATTGATCAAGTCAAAATTCAAGTTCACCAAATACTTTGAGCTCGTCCAGCTTGAACCGATAGAAGACAAGAGCGTACCTGCAATCAGCACAGCCATCATCGCCCCGATACCGGTTGCTGTATTTTTCACAAGTACTGAAATCATCAGGCTTATCGTTGCAACAGTAGCTGTAACGACCCACGCAAGACCCGCTGACATCAGTAAATACTCCCACATCGGGAGAGTATGGATATAGGTCGTCGAAAATTCACCCGATGGAGAAGCTTGAAAGCCCGTCAGAATAGGTGCCGTCCAGCCATCATATCCGAGGACAATCCCGGAAATCCCATAGCAGACAACCACAGTAGCTGCAATCAGCATCGATGTATACAGCAATACCGTCAGCCATTTGGCCATCAGGATCTTCCAGCGTTTGATCGGTCGCGATAGTAATGTCTTGATGGTCCCATCATTGTATTCCCCACTCACAACATCAGCCATAATGATAATGATGAGTAATGGCAGGACCAGTGTGAGTCCCTGCGAGAAAAAAATGCGAATGAATGTAGGTGCTCCAGGATAGTTCGGATTGATATTGTTGTCCAAGTAGTATTGCTTTTGCTTCAAATCCAATTCGAGGAATTGCCTGGCCTCATCCTGGATCCCACTGGATGCCAGTCGGTTTTGCCGATCGACGATCTCCTGCTGCAGCTCCACCCGCCAGTCCAGCGTACCTTGCTTTTCAATTTTCTCTTGTATCTCCCGGTATTGTGCGTATGTAAACATAGAGACGAGAATTATTAAGATCGCGATGACAACGGCGAAGCGTTTTTTAGAAGCAATTTTCATGACTTCATTATGAATCAGACCGATCATATTCGGATTAGACAATATGATCGCCCCCTGTCAAACCAATAAATAAGTCCTCCAATGTCTGAACCTTCCTTTCAATGGTCCATACCTCGATTCCTTCCTTTAGTAACGATTCATTCAGGGTCGACGTTTTGCTTTCATCCATCAGCGTATGGATCGTATGATCATCGTACAGTTCTGCAGATTGGACATAGGGAGATGCTTTAACGATGTCAAGTGCACGAAAAGCATCATTGACTCTCCAGTCCACACCTGATGACAATTCATCCACTAAATCCCTTACCTTTCCTACCTTCACGATTCTCCCACGGCTCATGATCGCCACTCGATCGGCAAGCATTTCGATTTCACTTAATATATGACTGGATACAAGAACAGAAAGACCCGTTTCATCGACCAGTTTCCTGATAAATGTACGAAGGTCCTTTATCCCCATTGGATCCAACCCGTTCGTAGGTTCATCCAAAATAAGCACATCCGGCCGGCCCAACAATGCTTGTGCAATCCCGAGCCTCTGACGCATCCCCAATGAATAGGTCTGTACCTGGTCATCAATCCGTGCAGTCAAATCCACGAGATCAATGACCTCCTGTATTCGTTCACTGTCCACCCCATGAAGCATCCGTGCAAACAGTTGAAGGTTTTCACGACCGGTCAAATACTTATATAACTCTGGATTTTCTACGATCGAACCAAGACGCTGCATTGCCTGAACAAATTGCTTTCTCACATCAAAATCACAGACTTTAATAACTCCCGATGTCGGCTTGATCAGACCGACGAGCATCCGGATCGTAGTCGTTTTCCCCGCACCATTTGGACCAAGGAATCCAAATACTTCTCCTGGATAGATCTCAAATGATATATTATCTATAATCGTCTTTTTCCCTATTACTTTCGTTACATTTTTCAATTGAACGGTTGGCTTTATGCTCATGTTTATCACCCTATATCTATTCTAGCGAACTTTTTTCTCAATTGCTCTTTTCAATACTCAGCATGAGTAAAAGTTGGTACACTCATAATAGAAGGAGAGATTAAGAGATGAAAAAACGGATGTGGCAACTATTTATCACCCTTTCCCTTGCACTGACCGTTCTATTTGGATATGGATTTGCGCGAGCCTATTCGGATATCGCCAACCCTCCCCAAGAGAAGATCACAGCAGAATCTGAAGAAGCCCCCGCTACACCTGGAGAAACGTATATTGCCCTTGGCGACTCATTGACAAGAGGGGTAGGATCTTCAAAAGGAGAAGGTTTTGTCCCGCTGGTTGGAGATTCACTTAAAGAAACCAATACGGTGGACCGGTACCAAAACTTAGGGATACGGGGTGCCAGGATTGAAGATTTACTGGCCCAGTTAGAACAAAAGGAGGTCAAGAGATCTCTTAAGGACGCCAAAATCATCTCCATCACAATCGGGGGGAACAATCTCTTTAATTCTGGTGAGATTTTAAACAATTATTCAGAAGCTACCGCCCTTGGCATTCTGGAAACGGAAATTCCTAACTTGGAAAAAACGTTTGAAACCATCCGTGACATAAATAAGGATGCCGTCATCCTCTATATGGGACTATATAATCCCTTTAAGGAATTATCGGACGGGGATTCATTTGATTCGGTCATTCAAAAATGGAATGACTCCGCCCGCACATTAGGCTTGAAATACGACGTTCAAGTGGTGGATACCTTCAATTTAGTAACGGATGCCAAACACGATCTTTCAAGTGACAACTTCCATCCAAATGATGCTACTTATCAGGAAATGGCTGATAGCCTGTCCCTTGTCATTGAAAAGAACCTTGTACAATAATATCCAAAAAGCCACGGGGACAGGTACCGTGGCTCTTTCCTGCCTCTAGGCTCTTTATCAAATCTGATGCACAATCTCCAATAATCGCTTCGGATCTTCGGTAGAGACTCTCTCTGACAATCTGGCCGCAGCAATGATGGGCGCCCATTGATATATTTCTTCTTTAGACAGACCACTTTTCTCACAGTACAGTTGCATATACATATCCGCCAGCTCCTTTGAGACCTGGGAATATAGGAGAGAGGTTCGATATACGTCAGCACGCATATCCCCTGCACTGGAATCAACCCAGTCGATGATGGTGACGTTATTTTCTGACAGAATTAAGTTGTATAAATGGAAATCACCGTGGCAGAGATTTTCTTCAAAGGCCATGGAATCGAGTTTTTTTATCAAAATGGATTTTGCCCCTTGATCCAATTCAGGTGCAGACTCTATTTGGCGACGCAGTTTTTCTGACATGGGTTCGATGGAATGGGCCTTAATCTGATGAATGCCCATTTGGATATCTACAGACATGCCCATATAGTACTCCGCTTTTTCCATGTTGTCAGTCAGGAGAACACCTAGTGTTCTTCCTTTAATGTGCTCCATGATGATAACCTGTTTTCCGTCAATGGTTGTGACATCTACGACTTCAGGTACGGACAGCCCACATGAATGGGCGTATTTTTGCTTTTTTGCTTCTTTTATAGATTCCTCGCCAGGTAATGAATCGTTAAAGACCTTGTATATTTTATTTTTGTAGAGATAGACTTTAGCTGTGTTCCCTGTTGCAACGGGAGTTCCTAAGTTCATTGTGTTTCGCCCCTTATTCTTCTAGCGTCTTCTATAATATAAAGGAACTTCTTTATGAAAGAAGTTCCTTGCTTTAAGGCTTATTCCAAAAAAACGTCGTCACTACAAATGGAAGAAGCTGACCGACCACTAGTATGATTCCATTTCCAAACAGGCCGATTTTTCTGTAGATTGTTTTTTCACCAAACAAGCCTGCTACAAATCCTACGACTGCCATGATGACCGCCGGAAGTAAGAATGTGTCTTTCCCTAAAAATGCTAAAAAGTAGAATACAAGACCGATAAGAAAGATGATGAATGAACCTAGACTGAATACTTTTTTCAATTGTACCCCTCCTCTTCTCTAATCTACATATGTCGGATTTATTAAAATCATTCTTTATCCGTCCCGTAATAGGATATTCAATAGAAACGAACAAACCAACCCCGATACCGCTGCCACCAGTCCGTTCAAACCGATTGCCGTTAAGCTCATGCCACCCCATCCGCCGACGGCCAGACTTATGATCCAGCATAGGGAAGATAGTAGGACCAACCCAAAGAATAACTTCACATTAAAAAATGAAGGGATCCTACTATACTTCTGACAAACCTGTAAAACACATGCAGAAACCGCCCCGATGACGACCAGCATCAACAAGTCAATTGACATTTCGAAGTCCTCCCTGTCAGTTTCTGTTCTTATCCATCCAACCTACAGCATAGTCCACCATCTGTCTCATGGGGACAAGATAACTTCTTGCCTCCCCTACCATTCCTTCTTTCACATCATCTGTTTCCCTCTGAAAATCCTCAAATAACCGGTCAAAATCGTCGGACTCATTGTTGATATCACGATATGTGGTCCATACTTCTTTCATGCCTTTTTCAATTTTGACGTCCCATATTTTTTCTTTCACAAAGGTGTTTTTTTGCCTGTATTCTGCGAGGTGCAATGAGGTGTTTGAATTCGTCGGGGCTCCAAGGAGAAGAATGTAGCCACCCAGTTCATATATCTTTCCTAATGGGGAGTGTTCATTCATGGAAAAGTCGAGACCATGTTCTTGCGTGATGCCGGCAGCATCTTCCCCCCAGGCAGCGAATGATGTATGTGGATGGGGACTCCGGTACACCCCATCTTGCTTTCTGAATGTCTCCGGTATGAACCCCATATAAGAGGTCGGGGTTATGTCGGGATAAAAAGTCGGCATGTTTTCCCGTATGAGTTCCAGTTCCTCATCTGTATAGCCACTTCCATACTCCGTCGGGTCGCAAAGATGCTCGGTTTGGGTGGGCATCACTATATTCCCGCCAGTACCGACCGCCTCTTCCAGTGCCAGGATGACGGAAACCGGTCCGCCTATGACTCTGCCGATTGATTTTAAGGAGGAATGGACGATGAGGGTCATTCCTTTTGTGACACCCATCCTCTTTAAATCTTGTACAATATGATCTTTAGTGATGAGTTTTTCTTTTTCCATAATCTATTCACCCTCTATGTCTGTTTGCCTGGTTGGTTCCTATGTAATAACTTCCGACCCCAAGCATCATACCGCCACCTACGCCTAGTAACGTCCCAACGCTAACGATGTAGGTAGATAAATAGATCCCCAGCATAAAGAGGAGTAACCCGGCAATGAATAGTAGCTTACCCGTTTTCATGTTTGATTCCTCCGATCGTTTCTCAGTAATTCCAATTAGATATAAAAAAAGAAGCTTATTAAATTCCTTCAATCGGCAGGTAAACCACTACTTCCTCCACACTGTCCTCCATTGGATGATACGTCTCCACAATATATGCTTCCATTTTCCGTTGATATCCCCTGTCATCCATCCACTTCATTAGATCCCTGTGAAGATTCTCGATATCTTGTCCTTTCCCTATCGCATATTCTTCATCTAATTCGATATAGGTCATCCCTTCTGGAAGGTTAACAAGAGGTTCATCCACCATAACCCCGGTGTAATAAATCCCTTCAACATGATCACTATCCCTTTTCGGTTCATACAGGGCGACTTCAGGACCCGTTACAGCCTGGAGTTCATCCACCCTCTCGAGGAATTGCTTTGCAAGCCGCGGCACTTCCGTACTAAAATTGGCGAAATCGCCTTTCCCTTTTAGTCCAACGACTCGAAACGCCTCTTTCCTTTTTTCACCCATCACGTCCATATCCCCTTTTGTTCTACTATACAAATTTTAACACATTTTTCCTTTTTCATGATATAAAAAAAGCTCCCCACTCAAAAAGTGAGAAGCTCCTCCCTTACATCGGTCTCTTCATTTTTATCCTCTGACCAACCAAATACCCACCTGCCAATACAAAGAAAATCACCAGCAGCCAGGAGAATCCGTCAGTGAATCCTGTCCGTTCGATGGCATAGCCGAACAGGGGAAAGCTGATCATGATCACAAAGCTCTCCATCAAACCGATCAGGGAAAGGAAAGTCGACCGTATATTGCTTTTTAGAAAGCTCTGCACGAATGAGCTGAAGATCGGTTCGAACAAGCTTAACAGTTGTGCTAGTATCAGAAACGACAGCAGAATCGCCCAGTCCGTTGCGAAGATGAATAAGGCGAAAAACACGAGAAAAAGACCTAATCCGTAATACAGAATGTTGAAGAACTTGAATCGTTCCTCCACCTTGTACGCAATCTTTGCCATGACGACTCCGAGAAGTCCTTCAATGGTGAATACGGCCCCGACGACGATGGACGAATAGCCTAGTTCCACGAAATATTCCTGCCCGTAAAATACCATGATCACCATGACCGCACTCGCCAGAATAAAAAGGACAACGGGTGCGTGAATGACCGGGTTATGTTTCCACACGTTGACCCCCAGTCGGAATTGGTGGACCCACTGGTTGTACCAGCGCCCGCTGATTTCTTCGGTCTTCTCCCGCTCTGGTTCTTTCATGAACAGGAGGGGAATCACGGCCAGGACGTGGGTGACGATCGTGGATCCGTATACCCACTCCCAGCTCACTTCCGCCATGAAACCGCCGAGGAATTTTGCCAAGCTCAAGGATAGCAGGGAAATCGCCGTCATGCTTCCGATCACCCTCGTATAATCCTTTTCCCGTTTGTCATTCTTCAATGTATCGTAGGCAAATGCCTGTTCCGCTCCCGAATGGAGGGTGACCATGAGCCCCATGGACAGAAACGCCAGAGTGAACATGGAGAAGTTACCGCTCAAGAGCATGAATAATCCGTAAAGGAGACTGAACAGATTCCCGATCACCAGGCTGACCTTCCTCCCGTACAAATCGGCAATCATACCGGTTGGAACCTCAAATAACACAATGGCCAAGTGGAGAAGTGCCTCAAGGACCCCAATCTCTCCCAGCGTCATCCCCTTGTCGCCAAGATAGATGACCCATAGGGCCCGGTCGAAAAACAGTTGGGCAAAAAAGAGATAAAAGTATAGTAAGTAGATATTGTTTTTTGTTTTTAATATGTTCATCATTTTATTGCGTCCTCTCGTTAAAAAGCGCAGGCGGCTTGGTCAAAGGCGACAAGCATAAGATGAACAGGGCGGAAAGGCGTTTTTTGCCTTTTTGGCCTGTTTAGCTTATGACCTCGAGCCTTTAGCCGCCGGAGCTGGATTAAAAGCGCAGGCGGCTCGAACACCAGCAGGATTTTCAGCTGCTGAAAATCCCATGAAATTCAGCAGCTGAGTGGTCACCGCCATCGCTCCATGAAATCAAAAAAAAGCCACAGGGAATCATTCCCCATGGCTTTCGCTATTACAGGAAATCATACACTCGTTCACACTATGAAAAATCAGCTAAAAAAGGACAGACGTGTCCCGAGGACGGCTGAAATTCCAATAATAGACATCATTAATAGTCGGTATTTTTTGATGTCTACAGTGAACGTATGCATGATATTCCCCCCTTTAATATGTAAGATTCCTTCTTATTATATCTCTCTTCCTTTTTTTGGACAAGGGGAGGATTTATATACCCTGGGACCACGGCCCATACTAAGAGCCTACATCAAACGTGGAGGTGATTGGTTTATGAAGAAGCCTGATCAGACGGATATGAAATCCATGACAACAGGGACGGACCCACAACAGGTGAAAAAGCAAATTAAAAAAGATGTCGTCGCGGGACAAGGTTCCATGACTTCCCGGGAAGCAGGATCCATGCGGGATTAATGAAGCAGGGGGACGATCTCACCGTCCCCTTTTTTCTTCCACAAAGGAAAAGATTCAAGCTAGAATGTCTCATTCAATTGTTTTATAATTATGGGAAGGAGGTGAGAAAAATGGAAAAGCAGATACTTGAAATACTGTTGGATTTACGTGGTGAGATGAAAGAAGTGCGCATTGATATGAAGGAGTTTCGAAGTGAGCTGAAGACGACTCAAGCTGACGTTCGCAGCATCCGTTCTGACCTTAAAACAACCCAAGCTGACGTTCGCAGCATCCGCTCTGACCTTAAAACAACCCAAGCTGACGTGAAGGATATCAAGGAAACCGTCAATCGAATCGAAACATCACAAACCGAGGATGTCATTGCTATGTTAAAAGTGACGAAACAGCATACTGAATCTGAATTTCACTACTTAAATACAAGGCTGACAGACATCGATAAACGGGTATTCAACCTTGAGAATCGGGTGGAACGGTAACATGTTGAAGCATGAATCCCTCTCGTTCACCCTGCCCCACACATTTTTTCTCCGCCTTTCGTTTCTACTTGCCTTTCCCCTGAACGTTGTCTTTTTTCCAATTATAAGGCTTATCTGCCCAATGAAACAACCACACAAATAAGAATATACCGAAGCTGATACTGATATTTTCTATCCACCTGATCTCTTCGTTTTTGATGAATTGATATAACACCCTAACGACAAAATAGATCAGTGGTAATCGAATGCTTTTTTTAAACATGAAGAGACTCCTTTCAGCGTGCCGCGTTATGGGATCCGTTTCCATTTTATCACTTTTTTGAGATCTTTGTGGTGCTGAATACGAAAAAAATGAAGCCACAGAGGATCCATCCTCTGTGGCTTTCACTATCAATCTTTTATACTTGAAACTTCCGTACGAGGCCAGTTAATTCCTGAGCAAGTTTCGCCAATTGTTCCGAGCTTCCTGCCACTTCTTCCATCGAGCTGCTTGTTTGCTGGGTCGAGGCGGAAGTTTGTTCGACTCCGGCGGCTGCTTCTTCGGAAAGAGAGGCAATTTCCTGGATGCTCGCCATCATTTCCTGGGTGCCCGCCGACATGTTGGCAAGATTTGCTGTGACCGTTTGAATTCGATCCGCCATCCCATTCACCTGATGGTTGATGGCTTCAAAGGTTTCTCCTGTGGTTTTGATCTGGAGGGTCCCTTTTTCCACTTCTTTATATCCTTCTTGTAGTGACTCTGCGACATCGGCGGACTCTTTTTGGATGCCACCGACGATATGGGTGATATCTTCCACTGATCTCGACACCTGCTCGGCAAGCTTCCTCACTTCTTCTGCCACAACGGCGAATCCTCTTCCATCTTCCCCTGCACGGGCCGCTTCTATCGCCGCATTCAAGGCAAGAAGATTCGTTTGCTCCGCCACATCTTTGATGATGGAAACAAGCTTCGTCACTTCCTTGGTTTGGTGATCAAGTCCCTGCACCTTGGACACAGCGTCCTGAACAATCGCGTCAATCACCGACATCTGTTTCACAGACTGGGTCATCAGTTGTTTTCCTTCTCCTGTTTTGGATAAAACCTCCGTAGAGGAAACGACCACTTCTTCCCCATTCGTATTGGCTTCTTCCATCTGTTCAGAGAAACTCTCCATTTTTCCGGAGAGGGTGGAAGCATTATGGGCCTGGGTTTCAGATCCGAGGGCAAGCTCTTCCATCGTACTTGCCACCTGCTCTGAACCTGCTTTTACTTCTTCGGCTGATTGAGTCAGCTCTTCACTTTGACTGCTTAAGGTTTCAGAGATATCGATGATATGCGTCATCATCGTCCTCAAGCTTTTCCCCATCGCATTGACGGCACTTGCCAATTGTCCAATCTCATCTTTCCCATCATAGTCGACAGGTTCGATAGTCAGGTTGCCACCGGCCATTTCATTACTCATTTCCACGACCCTGGTCAGATTCTTCGTCACACGGCGGCTGATGAAGAATACGCTCATTCCACCTATGATCATCGCGACAAGCATAGACAGGACCAGGGTATAGAACGTCTTCGCCTGGTTCGTGTTCACCATCGTCACGGCATCAGCCCGCTGTTCATTCACGTTATCCCTCAGTTCATACAACACATCCACTGTATTACTCCGAATGACATCTGCCTGCTTGGCAAGTCTTCTCGCTTCTTCCTGATTTCCACTTTCCGCTGCGGGAACCACGCCATCGATGAATAAGTCATTCATCGCTTTATCCAATTGGATGACCTGATTAAAAAGGGTCATATCTTCTTTGGAATGAAGTTTCGATCTGACGTCTGCTTCAAACGTATTGAACTTCTCTCTTCGTTCGGTGAACTCATCTACATATTGGGAATTCCCTTCTTCTATGTATTGCGTGATGCGAATGCTCTTTGATCTCGTGATCGATCCCATCTCCGTCATATCAATGGCCAGGTCGCTTCTTCTTTGCAGATCTTTCACATCATTTCCCACTTTATACAATAAACCTGTGACGATAACAGTCGCTATCCCAAATAAAATAAACACGAATGTTAAGGTCAATCCATACTTTTTGCCAATTTTTAAGTTCCTGAAATTCATTTTTTTCATCCGCTTCTCTCCTCTGACTTCTCCACCATTTGCTAAATGACGACAAATTTCACCATATAGAACTATTCTACCGTTACTTAAGAATCAATAGTGAGATTCTTTTTTGCGAATAAAAAAAGCAACGAGAATCATCCCGCTGCTTTTTCGATTTTTATTAAAGTTTTTAGCAACCCGTTATAAACGACTGTGGACTTCCGGCTGCTGTAAATGGAACGATGGTCTCGAAGGTGGTCGTCGTATTATCCGTTGCAAAGATCTCATAGGTGATCTCACCTGTGACATTATTGAGGGTCGCCCTTATCCGAGCATCAAATGTCCGGGAAGGACCGTTATTGATCTTACCATTGATCATTCCTTCTACGATCGCCACTGTGAAATTATTTTCGCAGGAAATCATGGTTCTTCGACCTTGTGTGAATTGGAAGTTATCCCCGTTACCTGCATTGAAGACAAAGTTGAAGTTATCCACTGCCGGATTACAAGGACCATTCTTGGAAGCACCGCATTCGTTGATGGTCACGTTCAGCGTTCCGGTATAATTCGTGACGTTATTATCATAGCGGGTCACCCTGATTTGGGCTCCAGGCTGTGCTCCCCCTTGAGTATCGAGCTTGAATTTACACGGACATGCCGGCGGAGGAGGACAATTAATTCGGACGCTGAACGGCCCTGCACTGATCGGAATCCCCCCAACGGTCGCTCTGGCTGTCACGGTAACGGTTTCCATAGTCCCCGCAACACCCATGATCGTCGCCGTATATCGACCATCGGCTCCAGTAATCGCCGGATCTGGATTGATAAATACGTTGGTATGTGACTGCACGATGTCGAAGAAGACCGGTACATTTGGAATTGGTGTTGTGCCATTGCAGACCACTCTTCCCATAAGCGTGCCATCACATTGGATCGATGGAGGCACAATCAGATTCATAGCCGGATTTGGACAGTCAACACATCCTGCACGCAGAAAGTTAGTATTCGATACAGGGATGCCGTTTACCGTTGCACTTGCCGTATAAGGAACGCCTGTTGTGATTTGGGTCGGGAATGGGACAGATGCGGTACTGGAAAATTCTCCGTTAATATTGGTAGTTACAACAGAGGGCTGGAAGGATAGAAGCGGACTGCTTAATGTCACCTGCACGCCGGGGACAGGGGCACCATCGCATAAGACACGGCCAGTAACAGGGCCGCTGCAACTGATCGGACCCGCGTTATCTAGTTGGATGATCGGGTTCTGACACGGTGGACAGCTGACTTCGACGGAATTGGTTTCAGACACTGAAATCCCGTTTACTTCTGCTCTTGCTGTATAAGTCGTCACCTGTTCGGAAGTGCCCGGTGGTACACTGAATCTGCCTGAAAATTCTCCATTGCCATTGGTAGTGACTGTCGGTGAAGCAAAAACTAGGAGAGGACTGCTTAATCTCACTTGCACTCCCGGTACCGGCCTGCCATCGCACAGGACGCGTCCGGTCACGACACCGTCACAAACGACGGGATCCAGGTCATCGAGGATGATGACAGGATTTTGACAAGGCAGACATACTACTGTTACCGACTGTGTTTCAGAAGTGACTGGATGTCCTCCGACAATGGCATTTGCCGTCACCGTGATCGTTGCATCGATTCCAAGGAACGGTACCAGCGTGGCGGTAAATGTCCCGTCTGCATTCGTGATGGCGGGGTTTGGAGCGATTGTCACCTTGGTGGAATCATTACCGATCGTAAACGACACGGCTGCATTTGGAACGGGCAGCCCATCGCAGAGCAATCGTCCTGATATTTGAGTCCCTTGACATCCGACCGGACCCTCGATTGGATTCAGGGTGAGGACTGGATTATCACACCGTACACATCCCGCCCTTACGGTAATCGAGTCACTGATGGTCTGATCCGATACGGTGGCTGTTGCAGTAATCCGTACATCAGCTGTAATCGGTGTTCCCCGGGGGACCGTAACCGTCGTCGTAAAAATCCCCCGCCTGTCTGTGACCGGGGTCGGATCACTGAACATCAGTTCCGGAAAGCTTGAGGTCAGAGTAACTTGCACTCCTTCTACCGGTGCATTATCACACAACACCCTCCCCCTGATGGTCGCCTCGCAGCTGATGACACCCAATTCCTCCAACTGGATGACAGGATTAATACAAATGTTAGGTGGGAATAAATCCGGACATCCTTGTGGAGGAAGCTGAATTCGACACGAAAGGGTGTCTTTTTTATTTTTCTTCTTCACATTACATGACCTTCCTTCCTATAAGCTATCAGGATAGTTTATGCGCACTCAAATGGTTCGTTCGCATATTATAGGAAGTTCGGAGGAAATTGAGGTTTTTACCTAATCGGTCTCAAGTGGCCGATCGAAGCCTTGTACCGTTACACCTACAGCCTTCCTTCTTTCATCCATTTCCAAATGGTATAACTGTCGTTCATGGTGACGATCAAAAGAAGAATCATTCCCGGACGATGGATTTCTTGCCTCCCTTAAAAATAGATTGTGATAAAAAGGGCCACCCTTACACACATGAGGTAACAAAATACATTTAGAATGAGTCATATCAGACTTCGTTTGGTGATTTTCAATCTGTTCACTCCTTTGCTGAGTTCTTCCTGCTCAACACAAGCCAAATGATGAAAAGTAAAAACACACTCAAAATGAGTTTCCCTTTCCAGTTCCACACCAGCACCTGCTGAATCGAATAGGCTTCAATGACGAGAGCCGGCATTTTTCCAATCGTGCTCGCTATAGAATAGTTAATGATCCCGACTTTACTGATGGCAGCAGCCAATGTTACCAGACCCGATGGAATAAAAGGAAAGATCCTGAGGGCAATGATCAGGCAAAAAGCTTCAACCCCCTTCGAATTCTGTAATCGTGTCAACAACCCGTTGTTTATCTCCTTATGTTGAAATAATTTCTTGATACCCTTGCGATATAAATAAAAACTGACGATTGCTCCCAGCGCTTCTCCTGCGATTGAAACAGCCAATCCTTTTTCAAATCCGAAAAAAGTAATATTCGCAGCCGTGATCACGACGCTCGGTAGGACACCTAGAACACTAATGATGATGTTTAGTAAAATACTTAATGCGATGGCATAGATGCCTAATGTGTTGAACCATTCCAAGAGGTGTGTTTCCATGCTGCTACTCTCCTTAAGATGCTGTACTGTCGATCTTTCTGTTTTATGTTCAACCCATGAAACCCTTCGTTACTCCTTGAATAAATCCTTCAATGAAGTTAGGAATCTTTAAAAAGCATAGTGCAAGAATAAAGCCAATGCCCATTCCTTTAATGGTGAGATTCTTCTTCGTGCTTCCGATAAAGTACACGATTAATCCCATGATCAATACAATCAGTGTCAATGTTTCTCCCTCCAAATGGTACCCTTTATAGTACATTAAAACCAATGCTCACTACATAATCCTTTCTTTGCCCCCATCTTCGATTTTAAAATGGACCTCCGTCGAGCTGCCTCCATCTACATGATTGGGAATATCCGATAAGTCAAGAACCTCCTTCAGACTGACTGATTTTTTACGATTCGCCTCAATGGTGACGGTGTAGGGACCGTTTTCATTCATGAGAGAGGTGAATCTCGTCTCGGATCCTGGAAAGAACGTATCCAGGAATTCAATGTCAAAGGTCACTGGCTCCCCGCTATGATTGGAGATAAGCAAGTTACATTCCCCTGTAAATTCTTCTTCCTCTATCTTCTCAAAGTCACAGGTACCCTTCCCATTGTACGAAATGGCATTAATTCCATCCGCTACGGTTTCCTGATAAACCTTTATAAGTCCAAATGGTAATAAAGAATAAACAATTGCAACGATCACCACAGTGCGGATGTGATAGTTGGAAAGACCTTTTACAAGTAAAACGATTGCAAAGATAAATAGGAAAGAACCGATGATTGCCAGCACATTGTATCCATCTTGATCTTGGATAGGAAAAGACATGAACGCCATCCGCTTGTAAACCATTGGGGCATTCGGAAACGGGAAATAGAATGACATACAAAGAATCAGGATTATGCCCGAAGCGATGAGATAATTTTTATTTTTAATCATGTTTTTAACTTCCTTTTTCAATCATTTATGTACCAAACGTAGTGGTAGGAAGAAACAGATTCTACTGTCTCACTAATCATTAACCCTGGTAATCCAGGGAACAACTATCCTTTCATATGGCGCTTAAGGTCAAAAATACCTATCGTTCCACAAACCAATACGCCCATTCCTAAAAGAACAGTAAGAATCCAATTCTCTCCCCAGCTTGTTATGCACGTTATCAAATTGCAGAAGGCAATAACCAGACTTCCGTATTTCGCAATCCATTTGGCCTGTTCGGAGGATTGATCGGTGCTCAAGAAGATTCACTTCCTTTTCTTTTGTTTTCTGGGTCGGATTGGAATTTCCCCTCATGATCTCATCTGATTCCCCATCACATACACACTGAGGGCGACGGCACCCACTCCTATCACAATCCCAAACACCGTTCCCGTATAGAGACCGACATATTCAAGGGCAAAAGGAAGGATCATTGTCATAATGCCGACCACTATTGTATAGAGACCGAATATTTTCGCCAGCTTTTCTTTATCACCTTTAAAGACATCCTCCTGGTACCCGGCAATGAGGTTGAGCTTTTTCTTCACCCAGATCAAGTAACCTGTGTATACAATTAATAGTCCCAGGCATATGCAAAGGATAAAGGGAGTGTACATCGGGGCATTCCTCCTATAATGAGTCAATCTTTCTAACAATCTTTCCTTTTTGCAATTCCGTTTTGGAAAACCAATCGTGTATCACACTACCAATTATTTCAAACAAACAGGTTTTAAACAATCCCCCCTGAATCATGCGGAATTCACTCACTTTCAGGCGAGATTCTGCATAATCATGCCGGATTCAGATTTATCGTGCAAGAATTCGGTTTATCGTGCGGGATTATCGATATTCATGCCAACTTATCGAATATCCTTTATTTCACCTATCCTCTCTACACTTTTATTAAAATATTAATATCGCGAGTCGATTTCGATAGCTATCCAGATCTATACCGGCGATTTCCTCATCCCATCCCTGTATAAAAAGAAGAGGCAACAAGAAGATTTACAGTATAATAGTCATGTATTAATGGTAATCACTAACAAAAGGAGTTGATCTATGATGAATGACGGAACGAAAGTCATTGAAGACGGCGGTGGCCAAGGTGGCGTCACTTGGAAAGTAGCCTCCCGGACTACATCGGGCAGTTATACAGTTGTCTTATATATAAGCGCGAATGGCGGCAGTCAGTGGAAAAGGGTCACATATGACAGCAGCGGAAAAATCGTGAAAGTGGTCTACGGTGACTAACAGTAAAAGGATGATGGCGCAGGCAGCCATCATCCTTTTTCCTTAACGGAAAGACTCCGCCATCTGTATCATGTCTTGTTTCGTGAGAGTGATACCGGACCTTGCGGGCATGTATTTCATTTCATATATCGCCTCGCCTTCCATCCATGTCAGCCTACTTATCTTTAAAGGGCCCTCTGTTTCAGAATAGCTTCCTTTAGAAGTACCGACCTTCACCGGTTCTTCAGATAAAGTCAGATCTAAACCAGGCTCAAGAAGTTGAAATGACATCGTGATCGTCTGCTTTTCCGGACCCATGAGAGTGACGAATTGTGCGTTTCCGTATGGACCTTCCTTCGCTTCCGTGCTGACATTTTTCACGTTGAAAGGCACTTTGGTGATGAACTTGAACTCTTTCCCAAGGGATTCCGGCCGATCACTTGCTTCATATAACGGAGCACTCGCATTGTTCCCAATGATCCCAAGCTGGGTTCCGCCGAAGTAAACAAAGATCGAAAGGCAGGCGGCGAAAAATAGCATAGACAGGATAGGCGCCAGGATCGGTTTTTTATGGAAAGAAAACGATTTGGGCTGATTCGAATGGACTTCATTCAAGATATTCTCTCTCATCTTATTGGTAAAACCACGTCCCTTGAAGGTCTCTTCTTTCATCAACCCGCGCAATGATTTCAATTCATCCATTCCTATACACCTCACTTCGTTCAATCGTGGAACCGAGCAGAGCCTTGCCTCTTGTCAGCCGGGTCTTCACTGTATTCGTGTTGATGTCGAGACTCGCACCGATTTCGGCAAGCTTCATTTCCTCAAAATAATAGAGGAAAATGACTTCCCGGTATTTAACGGGCAGGCCCAAAACTTTTTGTATTAACTCTGAATTCTGCTCATTTTTGATCACGGTCTGTTCCGGTGCCCCCATCTTTCCTTTCACCATGTCGTTGATCTTATTGGAGATACTGATCATCCTCGTATCCCATCTCCTTAAATAATCCTTGCAATGGTTGATGGCAACAGAGATGATCCATGTCTTCAGGGAGGAATCTTCCCTGAAGGTATCCATCTTTTGATAAAACTTGATGAAGACCTCCTGTGTCAGATCCTCGGCCAGGCTATGTTCTTTCACATAGGAATAAACCACATAATAGACATCATTTCCGTACTGGGTCATGGCTTCCTCAAGCAACCGGTCTTTCTCGGATTTTGTCCGCTCTTCCATTTTAGAAAATTCACCTGCTTTGTATGTATCATTCATTAGACGTAACTCAAATGATAAAAGTTTTATTTTTTACATTTTTAACCAAAAATAAAACCTGTCGAGTCTCCTCGGGCAGGCTTTCACCGGGCAGTGCCCGCTTTTATTATTACAGAACATTCCAGATCACACAATTGTTTCTTTTGGTTGTTGCAGGGATGAGAGACTACACGCAATCAGGAACTGCGCAGAGTAGTAGGTGGTCATGATGAAGACGGCTGAAAAAGGGATCTCTGATACGAACATATTCCACGACAAAATAGAATCAGATAGAACGAACAGGAGACTCCCGGCAATGGCCCACTTGTTTCCGGTCAGGATCGCAGATATTGCCATCATGGAAATGACGAGCATGTAGACAATGACCGGTATGACGAGATCTGTATCCCCATCTGTTCGGAGTGCTGAAATCAGTTGCTGTCCGAATATGAACGAATACAGTGCAATCGGGAGGGCAGCTGCAAGTCGCCACTTGTTCATCCGGGATAATGCCATAAAGCCACACAAGTAGAAAAGATGTCCGACGAGAAACGCCCCGAGGCCTGCTATAAATGAAACCGCAATGAACGCATCTCCAAGCGTGCAAAAGAAGAGGCCAAAGAGGATGAAACGCAGTGCCGGTGCCGGGTTGAAAGATAACTGCCGGAAGGCGAAGACGATAATGAGAAACATGGGGATAAGCTTAAAGATCACTTTCACGGGTAATGGATCGGATGGGATGAATAAATAAAGTACTGACATGACTCCAATTAGGAGGGGCAGTGACCATTTCATCATGTGCTAACACGTCCTTTTACGTTCTGTTCCTTTTCTATATATACTCCCTTCTTGAGGCGAATTCCTTTTTGTGATACCTCTATGACAGGATTTTCTCCTATCTTTCCTGGAGAATGTAAAGAAGGACGCTCCCCAAACGGATCGTCCTTCAAGCTTTTCCATTATGTCACTGGCCCTGCATGTTTTTCTTTCTTCCTTTCTTTGACGAAAAGAAGCAAAAAGTATCCACCGACAAAAACGGGAAGGGAAAGACCTGTCAATATCAGTTTCGTTTCTTCTGGAAAGGAGCTTTGTTGAATGAGTAGTTGCGGTCCATTCACAAGGATTGCCAGGATGATCATGATCCACGTTTTTGACCACAGAGACACGGCAATGATGGCCGCGAAGGCAAGAATGAGCGCAAATAGCCTTCCGATTCCTTCCATTACAACGGTAGGTGCCTCGACGTTCTGTCCAAGAAATAACAATCCCATGAACAATAAGATGGGAACTCCTCCAAGAATCGAAAATAGTGTCCATTCTCTTGCTTTTGACACCGGATGGCTTGAAACATATTTAAACACCACTGAGGTACAGAATAAAAACCCAATCATGACAAGTGGATAACCGATTAATTCAAATAACGAATAGGTCAGGTCCCCGCTTAAGGCGTCACTCAATACGATAAAAGAGAAAGCGCTCACTAATACCATCACGATATACTCGAAGATACTCTTGTAATCGATGGGCATCTCTGCGGAAATTTGATTCATGTACTGCCGGGGTGTCAAACCGGTAACCTCTGATACGCTCTTTCCCCTTTTCTCCGTTTCAACCAAATGATCCTCCAGTTCCCCCACGATCTCATCTACTTCTTGTTCGTTCTTCCCGCTAGACATCAGATAGATTCTCAAATTCCCCAGAAAGTCTTCGCTCTCTTTCGATAATGACATGCTTACTCCTCCTCCAATAATTGATTTACACTCTCAGAGACTTCTCTCCATCTTAGTTTAAAATCCTCCAACTCTTCTTTTCCTTTTGGAGTGATATAGTAATATTTCCGTTTCGGACCTCCGGAAGGCATTTCTTTCTGACAGGCTGTCACGAGCCCTTCTTTTTTCATCCGAAGGAGCAACGGATAAATGCTTCCTTCTTTGACCATTTTGAATCCATTGGCCGCAAGCTTCTCCATCATTTCATATCCATACACTTCACCTTTTGAAATGATGGAAAGCAGGCACCCCTCCAGGATCCCCTTCAATAACTGACTGGATGACACCTTCGTTCCCCCTCTACACAACCCAACTACATTGCAAAGCAAGATAGTTATCTAAAAAAAATTCAGATCAGAACTATGTTGCAATACAATATAGATACACTTTAGCAGATGCTGGAAAATAAATCAACCCCTTATGAGGAAGGTCCGTCCCTCATGAGGGACGGACCTTCCTATTCGTCATTCCTTTTTTCCCTGATGGTATACACATAGATGGCGGGGATCAACCCGCATAAAAAAACAACCCCTCCAACGATTAATCCATCTCTCATATCGGACCCTTCCGGTAAAGAGGCGAAGATCCCCAATATAACGGATAAGATGGTCACGACCACTACGGCCATCAACAAACTCTTCTTAGGAGGCTGCCTCTCTTCTTCATGATCCACACTGATGCTCATGGACAAATAAGCTGAAACCACAGTCGTCATGATAAACAGAAACCAAAGAGGATTATCCGTCATCCCGTCCAGTCCCGATGTGATAAAGTCATAGGCAAGAATCCCGATGATGCCTGCGTTCTGAAACAGGAACAGTACTCTAATATTTTTTAAGTTTTGTAGTTTTAGTCGCTCGTCTGCAATTTTCTTCAACTTACTTCTCCCCCTTACCTATCCAAACACTTCATCCAGCGTCTTCCCGACGGCATAACAGATTTCCAGAAATAAATTCAATGGTAGATTGTATGAACCTTTCTCAATCAGGATGATCGTCTGCATGGTGACTCCCATTTGGTTTGCCAGCTGCTGTTGGGTCGAATTTTTTCAACACGGGAAAGCTCTACCCCTGTTTTCCATATTCATCCAACATCTTTTAAGTTTATAGTAACATATATATGTCGTTACGCAATATATATATTTCATAGAGGCATCCTCAGACTCCTCCAACTTAATTTTTTGGACAACAAAAAAAGCCTCGTCACATTCGACGGGCCCTTTATATCATCCTTCTAAAATACTTCTCCATCTCCCTCTCAGAGATGATCAGTCTCCTTGAGAAATCCTGCGTTCGTACGACATATTCCTTGATGCCGATATATTCGGATTCAACGACCAGATAGAAACAAGAGCCTTTTTTGACTCCCCTGAAATCACGTTTTAATTGATATCTTTTCATTTTGACTAAGCCCGCAGATCACTGGCTCTCCTCCACTTGATATGACTGAGGAGGGATCGTCTTGATCTTCTTGATAAAATAATAATGTTTATATAATGCGAGTCCGATGAGGATGATCCGGACAAGGAGAATGTCGACGTACAGGACGGAAAGCAAAATAAAGAAGTCTGCGGTCATATTGATTTTGATTTTTTCTTTCAGGGTCATTCCCTTTTTTTCTAGAAAGGGAACCACGTATTTTTTGTAGATGTACGTGTTTTTAAACCAGGCATCCACGCGCTTCGAGCTCTTGGAAAAGAAGTAAACCGCCAGCAAGTAAAACGGGCCACCCGGCAGAACGGGCAGGACTGTTCCGGCAACCCCGCACACTAGGGCTATGAACCCGAGCAACATGAACAGGATGCTTTTCATCTTTTTCAATGTCATGATCCATCTCCCCTACCCTTAACCGTTTTCCATCATTGTACTATAAATATAGCAGAAAGTTGGGTGTGACGGGTTAGGAGATTATTGTTAATCCATCATCCACTTCCTGGCCATCATCAAAACTGTTCATTAAACCATGCCGCAGTGATCGCATTCAACTCCTCCTGCTTATTCATGAGGCCGTGGTTTCCATCTGGAATGAGTTCAAAGGTTGTATTGTCATTTTCTTTTTTCAACTCATCATAAAAGTTCTTTACCGGATGCCAATCGGTATGATGATCCGCGTCTCCTTGTACAATCAGAACAGGGACATTGATTTTTTTAACATTGATGGACTCTTCCTTTGTTTGCTCCGATTTCGGATCATAGTCCCCGTATGCATCTTGATACATATCCAGAAAACCAATATCCTTCTCCGAGTTCTCTAACAGCCAAGGATAAACCGGGTCCAGACCGACATACGGGCTTATGGCCATAACATCGGCAATATCATCCCGGATCGTGGCCAGTTTCAGTCCGACTCCCCCACCCAGCGATGTCCCGGATACAAACACGTTCCCCGTCCTCTTTCTCTTCTCGTTTTTCTCTAGGTACGAGGTTAAGGCATCGATGGCATGGCTCGTGTCAAGAGTGGCCCCATTCAATCCGGGAACGGTCCCAGCGCTTTCCCCGTATCCCCTGTATAAAGGCACGAGACTGATCAAGCCAGGGGATGCGGAATAGAGAACCATATTCTTATCGAAGGTTACCCCCATCATATCTGATACATGGGACAAGTCTTTTGACGCCGGAAAACCGCCGTGTAAACTAAGGTTAACCGGATAAGATCCTTCTTTTTCTGGTAGTGTCACATATGCTACGGCTTCTTCCCCTTCACTCATGTACGTCATTTTATAAGACTCCAAGGTTGCATTCAGACCCTTCACTTGTATCGGATCAAATGCTACTACCTTAGTCGCTTCGTCTTCTACGAACGTTTTCTCCTTCTCAGAAGAACAAGAGGCCAAGAGTAGACATAACATTAGTAAGATTAGAGAGTACGTCCTTTTCATTTTATCCCCCCGTATCCAGTAAGGTTATAAGAGATGTATTTCACAACTCCCGATCCACCAATCTAAAATCACTTTCCATTAAAAGACCGTTCTCCTTGCGCCCATCCTTCTTCTTTTCAACCGAACCCGACTTCACCTCATCCTCCTCCAACAACCCCTCAAGCCCTCGCGCAATCCCTGTTAAGGAAAGAATGGTCAGGGCGAAGAAGAACATCGGGATCATAAAGATCCACCAGGCGTTGGTCAATTCGACATAGCTCATGGACATGATGCTCGCCCATTCCTGGACGAAGGGTTGCGGCGGCGGGCACATGGGGCCGTAGCACACATCGGTCCCACCGAAGAATAGGTCGAAGAATCCGAGGTGGGCGATGATGAGAAGCGCCTGGATCATGATTTTCGGAAAAATGATAAAGAGCCGCGGTTTCAAGTGTGGAAGCACATGGTTCTTGAACAGGAAAGTCTTGCTTCCCCCAAGGACCCGCGCACAGGTCACGAACTCTTTGTCGAGAATCTGACGTGTTTCGTTTGATAAGAGAATTGCCGTTGTTGGAGCCATGATCACAGCCAGGGCGATGGACTGCCAAATGACCCGTTCGGTGAAACTCGTTTCGAACCCTTGCATCGGTTCCCATAGCAAGGGGTAAAGCATATTGAAGGCGATGATCGATTGCGGGATGAAATAAAAGGACGTGAACATCGATTGCGTCCACTTCTTCCCCCGGGATTTTGTAAACCCTCCCAGCACCCCGATGGCAAAGGATAGGATGAAACTGATAAGGGAAATCAGGATGGCGGCGCCAATGGTATACTGCGCCCCCTCCAATACTTTGTAAAACAGGTGGTCTCCTTCCCGGTCCGTGCCAAACGGAAAGTCGGCTGAAGGAGGGAAAGGGGCATCCCCGATGATATTTGCCTCATCATCATAGAGGATATATGTATTCGGAATTTTGGCATCGGTCAGATTAAAAATCATACTCCACCCGACGAGCACGACGATGAACAATAAACAGATGCTGATGGTGATGTGATGCCGATTCCACTTTCTCATAGACTCATCTCCCTTCCTATTTTTCTTGAGATCACGAACTGCATGAATTTTAAAAGGAGATAGAGTGGAACGAATAACATGATCGACGTAACCGCGAAGATCGCAGGTGTGTTATAGGAAAAGAGAAACGACGTGACCCCGAACACATTGAATAAATATTCCAAGATTAATAGATTCGACAGCATCATCCAGATGATCTGCTTGCCGTGATAGGTCAGACTGACGAGCACATTCCGCATCATATGGATGAACATGATCCGGAATCGGCCTAGACCCTTCCCCTTGGCAAGCTCCACATAAGGAAGCCCCTCTTCTTCCTTCAAAAAAGACACCATCGATCCCAGAAAAAAGAACGTCGGCAAGATCGAGAGCGTGATCGCCGGGAACAGGATGACCTGATTTTCACCCAGTGATGCGATATCGAGGAGCAGAATACCAGATTGTTTGAAGAACCAGATGACCGATAGTTGAAGAAATCCAATTACAAAAATATCCGGCAGCGAGGCGATAAAGAATGCGACACCTCCCACTCCTTTCCGGACCTTTTTCCCCACGGAAAAATAGAGGATCATCAACAGGATTGAACATGTTAACGCCAACCCGAGTGCCAGGAAAAAGATACGTGCACTGCTCAGGAAAGCTTTCAGGATGATGGGAAATAGCGGACGTTCGATATGCGAGACCGGGTTCGTATAAACCAGATGGTGAGGCTCGACTAGCTCCCTGCATACCTCCATCAATTCCTTTCCATAAGTAACGAGGGAAAACGCCTGAGTTGTGAACAGGCCGGATGTGGCACTGACGAGAATGATCCCGATGATAATGAGAACGGCTTCAAGGCCGGATTGTTTGAGTTGTTTCATCTTGTACCTCCAGTAATGATTCCTGCTAATCATTACCAATATACCAGATTTGAAAATTCTGTCAATTAAAGAACCTAATGCAAATTAAAGAAAAAAATGATCAGGGCTATCAGCCGCTGACCATTTTCCCTCATTTAAAAAATCACCTTCCGATCCCGCTCGTCTTTCAAAATCTCCACCGCTTCCCTGAAGCGTTGGGAATGGATGATTTCCCGTTCCCGTAAGAAACGCAGTCCGTCGTTCAGATCGGGGTCATCGCTCATATTGATGATCCATTGATACGTGGCTCTGGCCTTTTCTTCGGCAGCGATGTCTTCATAGAGGTCGGCGATCGGGTCGCCTTTTGCCTGGATGTACGATGCGGTAAAGGGAACCCCCGCCGCATTTTGGTAAAAGATCGCGCCGTCATGATTCACATAGTGGGGATCGAGTCCCGCGTCTTTCATTTGCTGCGGCGTGGCATCTTTGATGAGTTTATATACCATGGTGGCAATCATTTCCAAATGGGCGAATTCTTCGGTCCCGATGTCGGTCAGTAAGCCGATGACCTTATCTGGGATCGTATAACGCTGATTCAAGTATCTCAGGGCTGCCGCCAATTCTCCATCGGCGCCGCCGTATTGCTCGATCAGGAATTTCGCCAGCTTCGGATTACATGTACTGACCCGTACAGGATATTGAAGTTTTTTTTCATACACCCACATAGTGTCGATCCTCTCCTTTATTCCGTATTAGACCTGCCATGGCCAAGGGGCGTCTTTCCAGTCCCACGGATAGTTTGAGTAGCTGTATCCGAACCCGGTCAGGGGACCGAATTCCTTTTCGAATTTCTTTTTGATTTTTTTCCTCATCCGTACAAATTCGTTGTACTGTTTGATGGCCTCGTAATCATCAGGATGAGTATCTAAGTACAGTGTCAGTTCGACGATGACGAAATCAACGGTCTGTAGCTCCTCCATCACTTCGTAATAATGAGCCGGAACCTGCTTCATCATGAATCACCATCCCCATTCAGTTCATAAGGGCTGTAGTAAGGATCGTAGAACGCCTTCCAGAGCGTCCCGTTCCGCAGTGCCTCCCGCGGCGTGAACTGCTCCAGATTTGCAGGCTGAAATCCCATATAGAGATTTGGCGGTGTCGAATATACCTTCTTTGTGATCGGCGGACATGGATCAAAGGGACTGACGTATGGATGATACACTTTATAGTTCTGATGCAAGGTACTCCCTCCTGAATTGACAATATCTTTCTATTGTTATGCAGATGGATCTTCACCCATGACGGGCAAATGAAATTGGAAGCCTTTTTAATAAATTGTTCTCTATCTGCACATCTTACAAAAGGAGTGTAAAAATGTGAGAAGAGGTGCATGAATGTGACCATCATCGAGCTTTCTTTCAGACTCATCCTTTCCTTCCTCCTGTTGCTGACCCTTACCCGCATCATGGGTAGAAAAGAGATTTCCCAGATGACCTTTTTCAACTTTGTATCAGCCATCGCCATCGGGACGTTGGGGGCTTCCCTTGCCATTGATTCAACAATCAGTGTAAGGAATGGAGTGATCGCCTTGGCAGGGTGGACCATTTTCACGGTTGTAATGGGTTATGTTGACCTTAAATCAAAAGCATTCCGGAAAGCGGTGGAGGGGGTGCCACGGGTTGTCGTCCGGAAAGGGGAAATAATGGACGCGGAACTCAGTAAAGTACGACTGGATCTGGATGCCCTTAACGTCATGCTGAGAAAGAAAAACGTCTTTTCCATAAAGGAAGTGGATTATGCCATCTTTGAAACAGATGGAACGCTCTCTGTCATGAAAAAGGAGAAAGATCTACCCCTTACAAAGGGAGATCAACAGACTTTCAAGAGTCCCGTTTCCACCCACCAGGTGCCTATACCGGCTGCAGTGATCGAAGATGGAAAAGTAGTCCTGAATAATCTGACGGAACTCCACCTAGATGAGGACTGGTTGAAGGAACAACTTGCCTCACAAGGCATCACAGACATGGAAGACGTATTCTACGCGGAAATTCAGAAAGATGGGACGCTTGCGATCGATCGTTATCATGATATCGTAAACTGACCTTTGGTTTTTTCTTGGCTTCAACCTCACACAAAAACAAAAAGGCCTCCCACCTATGGAGGTAAGGGGGCCGATTGAAGTCTTGCCAGAGTACATAGTTTGCATTCTACCCATCGAAATATACTTCAATTCACTACATACTTTCAACTCCCGTTGGGAAACTTATTCCTTGTGCTCGGACAATCGTTTTCGAAAGGTGGCACACCAATATGACAATCAGGAGGATGATGATGGGTATTTTAAGTGGAAATCCACAAGAAGAGCCATTGCATTACGGTGAAGTATTTGGTACGTGGAACTATTTATTGACGGCTAAAGCCACTGTTGCTGGGTATCAAATGCAGCTTAATCACGCTGGTGATAATGATCTGAAGAAATTACTGAAAGACAGCATTGAAGGCGGTCAGGAAGAAATCAAACAAGTGGAGAAACTATTAAGGAAAATGGGATCGGACTTCCTCCCACTCCACCTGAGCCTCCACATGCGTGCCTGGATGATATCCCGACTGGTGCAAGGATGCCGGATCCATCCATTGCAGCGGCAATGTCGGCTAACATTGCTTCAGGCTTAGTGGCATGCAGCACGGTCATGGGACAAAGCATCCGTGAAGACGTGGCGATGATGTTCGGCCAATTTCATATGCAAAAAGCTCAATTGGGAGCAAAAGTATTGAAGCTCAATAAAGAAAAGGGATGGCTGATTCCTCCCCCGCTTCATAAGAACAAAAATGAACATTGTGAGTAATCCTTGAAATAGAAAGATTCTCAGGTTGTGACTGTTTCCAGTGACCTGAGAATCTTTTTTTAGTTTATTTGAAGCATTTCCTGAGGTAGGAATCCTACCTTATGGCTTTAAAATCACCTTAATGCAATCATCTTCTTTCTTGTTAAACAGATGATACCCTTTTGCTGCATCTTCAAGCTTAAGTTTATGCGTAATGATGGAAGTCGAGTCGATTTCCCCTTTGACGATTTGATCGTAAAGTGGGGCCATATAGGCTCTTGCCGGTGCCTGACCCATTTTCAACGTAACATTCCGGGAGAAAAATGCTCCAAGTGGGAACATATTGTAGAGTCCACCGTATACCCCGGTCAGTTGAACCGTTCCGCACTTCCTTACGGCTTTCGTGGCAATCTGGATCGGCCCGAGGGTTCCTCCCTGGAGTTTCAATTTCTGCTCCATGAATTCAAGCGGCGATTTCTTCCCGTCCATTCCGACGCAGTCAATGACTACGTCCGCTCCGCCCTTTGTCAACTCTTTCAATGTTTCCCCCATATCATCGTACTGGGTGAAATCAAATGTTTCCGTATGGTTGACCCTTTTGGAGTGACGAAGGCGATAATCGAAGTAATCCACTGCGATGACTCTTTCCGCCCCTTTTTTCCAGGCAAACTGCTGTGCCATCAAGCCCACCGGACCACATCCCAGGACAATGACCGTATCCCCTTTCTTCACCCCTGCATGTTCTACACTCCAATACGCTGTCGGGAGTACATCTGATAATAAGAGAATCTCTTCATCCTCCAATTCACACCTCTCAGGGACTAAAAACGGGGTGTAGTTCCCATAAGGAACCCGCAGATACTCTGCTTGCCCGCCGGGATAATTACCGAATTTCTCTGAATACCCAAGCAATCCCCCAGCGTCATAATGAGGATTGGAATGATCACATTGACTTTCCAAATGCTGCTCACAATAGGGACATGACCCGCATGCCACGGTAAAAGGAATGATCACCCGGTCTCCCTTTTTGACTTTCGTCACGTCTTTCCCGACCTCCTCCACGATCCCCATCGGTTCATGCCCAATGACATACCCGATCGGGAGCGGGAAGTCCCCTTTATAAAGATGCAAATCAGATCCACATATGGCGGTGGACGTAATCTTAACGATGACATCTTCTGAATCTTGGATACCAGGGTCCTCTACTTCCTTAACGGCTACGGTATTTTTCCCTTGATAGGTGACGGCTTTCATAATGATTTCCTCCTTATTTACTGTAGGTGTTTTGGCGGAGGTTGAACGGAAGAGTTTTGATTGATTTCTTTGAAGATATCTTCCCCTCCTCTATTTTGGCTGACTGGTCTGCCCGTAGTCTGGGGGACTTGAAGCAGGTTGATCAGTCTCTTGACCTCTGCCTGGAGCTGGGAGAATTCCTTCATCGTCACCGGCTTTGCGCTTGGCATCAATTCCACTCCCACTTGTCCATTCGGCTCAAGGGTCGCCCATTTCACGTCCGACAGTTGACTGACTCCCTGCTGCCGTAATTTCATTTCGAGCTGGTCGACTGTCAGCCGTAGCTTTTTAAAGTTCTTTTCATTGATGACGCCATCTTCCATCAGAATTTTGGACTTACCGGTGATGAACTGTTCGACGCGATCTGATTTCACCTGCAGGTATTCGATGACGATCAGGGTCAGGACGAGAATCAACCCGACTCCGATTGTCGTCCAAATATTTTGTCCGGCCACCGGTTGTATGAGTAGCGATCCGATCCCGATCATGATGACCGTCTGGGCAAGGGTCATCTGGGAGATTGATTTTCTCCCGGCGACCCTTAGCAATAAGGTGCCCGCCAGCACTATGAGTATGGCTTTCCAAATCCAATCCAAGTCCATGTCATCTCCGTCCTTTCACTAAAAATCCCTCTTCAAGGGAAGAGGGAAAAGGGTATGTCTTTATACTATTCCTCCGATACGATAAATTATCCTCGTAAGGTCGGTTTTCTTATGTTGTTGAACCAGATTTTTCAGGCTTAATAAAAATCAAAACCAGCAGAAACATCAGGATGCCAAGGACTCCCGCCCCAATGAGACTAATATTCAGGAGGGATTTCATCAATACCGCCATCAACGGCGGACCTGCAGCCACTCCGATGAAACGGGATGAACTATAGAAGGAAGAAATCGTCCCCCTCTCTTCTTTCTCAATGTTTTCCGTGATCAAAGCGTCCATCGTCGGCAGTAGTGCACCGATCGAGAGGCCCAGGAAGCTTGAGACAGCGAGGAGAAGAATCAGTCGCTGATCGACAAACCCGATCAAGGCGACACTGATACTCATAAGAATTAAACTTATCGTCATGATCACCTTCATGACCTTCAACTCTCCCTTGATCTTCCTGCCAGTAATAAAGGAAGAAATGCAGAGAGCCAGTAACGGAATGGCAAGAACAAAGCCTTTTTTCACCCCATACAGTCCGTGGGTTTTCTCCAATGAATCCGATAGGAAAAACAGGACGGCAAACAGGACGAGCATAATGTAAATCCCGACGAGAAAGACAGTGAAGATCCATTTTCCCTCTTGCTTGAAAATCTTCTTCGTACTCTGGATGAAAGCTGAAAGGGCTACGGGTTCTTCCTTCTTCTTAGGAACTTTTATGAAAAAGAGAACAAGGACGATCGAAATGAGACTGAACACAGAAATAGAGAAAAACGGAAGATACCATAAATACGCAGCAAATAAAGCCCCCAAGATGGGACTCAACACCTTGCCGAATGTGTTGGACGTCTCGATCAATCCAAGACAGGAACTCGTCTTTTCATCATCATCCTTATACAAATCACCGACCAGTGGCAGGATGATCGGAGCCGCCCCGGCTGCACCGATTCCCTGGAGCACACGCCCAATAATGATCCACGTAAAAGGATCGTCCATCTTCCAGGAAGCAAAGCCTGCTACCAATCCCCCAATTAACGCAATCAGCAAACTCGGCAGGATGACTACCTTCCTGCCGAAGCGATCCGACAAATATCCGGCCACTGGAATCAGAAAGATCGACGCAATCGAATAACTTGTAATAATCATACTGGTCTGAAAAGAAGTGATCCCCACCTCTTTTTCAAATATCGGCAGGACAGGAATCAGCATGGAATTCCCCAAGGTCATGACCAAAGGAATCGATGCCATACTCACCACACACCAATTGCTAATCTTCGTCGTGCTATTGCATTGTTCTTTCAACTAAACCACCCTTTTGGATTGATCTGCTATTTAATCAGTATTTGATAAAGGCCGAAAGAACATTCAATGAAACGAATGGCAAATTCAAATAATGTCATGGCACAAAAAAAAGAAACCAACAAGAGATCCCTCACGAGGAGGGAAGGCTTCTGTTGATTTCATTTACAACTCTTTTTGATCTATATTCAATTCAATCAGGTTCCCATCCGGGTCTGCACAGAAGATCTGGGCAAAGCCGCTTTTGGAATGGGGTTTCTCTAATGTTTCTACATCTTTTTCCTTTAACCATTGAAGTGCGTCATGGTAGTTCTCCACTCGGAGGGCAAAATGACCTTCCCGGCTGGACAAATGCTTGTCCTTCCGGAGTGTCTGGGAAGACGGGTCCGCGATCAAGTGAAGCTGCTGGCCCTCAATGTCATACCAGGCTCCGGGAAAATCAAAATCCGGACGCGGAATTTCCTTTAAACCCAGGACCTCCCCATAAAACGCTTTCGCCTTATCGAGATCCGTCACATTCAAACTCACATGATGTAGACATTCGTACTTAATCAATCGGCTCACTCCCTTCCATTCATCTATCAGTTTATTTTACAGAAGAAACGGCCGTTAGGCGAGAGGGACGGACCTTATAAATTTTAATGAAAATGCCGATTTCAATGGATTTCACCAGTAAAAAAGGCAGAAAATTGAGGTCCGTCCCTCAACGTCTTTAGCCATGGCCCTTTTGCTTCTGACCATTCTTTATGAACCTCCCGAATTCTTGTGCATATTGGCGTTCTTATCCGCTTCATCGATTTTCATCGCGTGTTCCGTCAGGTCAGGAGGCGTCATCCCTGACTTTTTCTCAAAGTAAATCGCGATGCCTGAGACGAGAATGATCGGACCCAATATGAATAACCAGATCATATGAAGACCCTCCTTTCTAAATCGCAAGGCTCTTTTCAAGAAACTCAACCCACTTCTTAAAACGCCTCATAACACTCCCTGCAATGCTGCCCATTCATCTGACGCTCGTTCTCCGCCCCGCAATTCGGGCAAGTGACGATCACTGACTGCTGATCGATCCCTCTCTTGTTGTGCATGTATTGACCCAGTGCTTTATTGGCTAGAAAGACCGTCCCCACGATGGCACAACCGATGGCCGCTAATATAATGATCAAGAAAATCCCATCCAACACCATTCAATCCTTTCTCGATTACTCTTACTTATCTATACGGTCGGACATGTAAAAAGTTTCAAACGGGCGAGGGACGGACCTCTGAAATTCGAGCACGAATCCCATAACCAGTGGGGTTCATCCCCAAACCGGGCTGAAAACAGAGGTCCGTCCCTCTCCCTTAAATAAACAAAGGCCCGTCCCTATCGCAGTGAGGGACGGACCTTTGTTGTATGTGCCGGGGTTGGAAGAGTCCCTTCTCCTTCTTCTTTGTAGATGGGGAAGGAGAGGATGACGGAGGTTCCTTTGCCGGGTTTGCTTTGGACTTTGATGGTGCCTTTCATGCCTTCTGTGAGTTGGTAGACGGTCATCATGCCGAGGCCGGTCCCATTTTTGCCTTTCATGGAGAAGTAGGGTTCGCCGAGGCGCATAAGTTGTTCTTTGGTCATTCCGATCCCAGTATCGTTGATGACGATGAACACCTTTTCATTGTCCTGGTAGCTGAAAATCCGGAGCGTCCCTCCCGTTTCCATTGCCTCGAGACCATTCTTCATAATGTTGATGAGGATCTGTTGGAGCTTGTTGGGATCCCCTTTGATGGAGTGATGATGAAGGATGTTCGCCTTCAGGATGATTCCTTTCTTCACCGCCAGGGGCATGATGATTTCCTGGGATCGGTTCATTTCACCCCGTATTTCCACTTCCACCTCAACCTCCGGGTGGGGACGGGCAAAGTCCAAATATTGATTGATGACTTCTGTGGCCCGGTCGATCTCCCTGACGGCGACCTTCGACAGCTCACTATTTGTACTGACATTGGTTGGATCTTCCTGTATCAGTTGGAGGAATCCCTTTACCGTGGTGAGTGGATTCCGCACTTCATGACTCATGCTGGCGGCCAGGTGACTGACCACTTGCATCTTCTCGTATTTGATCGCTTCCAATTGAAGAATATAGATGGTCCGGATGATTTCACACAGGTAAAAGACGAAGAACGTCGATCCCGTCAGGACAGCCGAATAGATTAAGATCGAATGGTCATACCCGAAATGAAAAATCATGGACGGGATCCATAAAGACAGGACCGAGTACCCGAACGCAAAGAGCGTATACCAGTACACCCTCGTCATCCAGTTCTTCCCCTCCCATCTCGGACGCATATATAGGACGAGCAGGGTGAAGAGAACCGCCATGACCACGGTCACCCATAATCCAGGACCCATCATCGGGGCACGGATGGCAATCATGGTAAGGGCGAGCCAGGGCAGTACCCGGTTCCCGCCGTATATCCCTCCAATTAAAAAAGGGATGAACCGCAAGTCATACACAAATCCATCTTCCAATCGGACACTTAATGCCAGGCTGAGTAACAGAAGCAGTGAACTGGCCAGATAGATCGACAACGGTTTGATGTGAAGTTTATGTACTTTATTTCGGGAAAGGTAATGAAAACTTATCAGTAAAATGATGATCAATATGGCAAGAAGGTTAAGAAGCAGACCGGTCAATAGCTCAAAGTGATTCATCGGTATCTCTTCCCTACTTTCAGTAATTTTAAAAGATTTTAAAAAATCATACTTTATACTCTATTATAACCGAAATAAAAAACTTGTGTTCTACTTTTATTGGATAGGATTCTTTTTATTAAGTCTTCTTTCCCTTTCCTTTGTCCATTATGGAACGACATCTATTATGCCGTGATCAATAGCAATGGCACCCTGTTCATCGACCTTTTTAAAGATCATATCCAGGGTGACAGCGAACGAACAGACAGATGAAGGCATATAGTATCTCAACGTCTGAATAGACCAATGAAATGGGAGAGTGACCGTATGTATGAATACCGAATACCGGTGAATCAAGTTGTCTATCCACCTGACCCCAGGTGCCCTCCTTATCACAGACAATATACAGGAGGCTATGATACCCATGTGCACATGATCGAAGCACATTATTCCCAATTGAATCGAAAAGTGCAGCGACTTCTTGAAAGGGTCGAGCATATAGAAAGATACCTTGGGATCAAGCCGTAGTGGCCGATGAAAAAAAACGGGGACAGGTACCTCGTCTAAAAAAGGCCAAAGTACCTGTCCCCGTGGCTTTACCGCCCTGTCAAAGCGGCAGCCGGATCACAAACCTTGTCCCCTCACCCTTCTCACTGAACACATCGATCGACCCTTCATGCATCAGGACCAATTGCTTCACAATGGAGAGTCCGATGCCGAATTCACCGTATGGATTATTCGTCCGGGACAGGTCCGCTTTATAAAAACGGCGCCAGATGGATTTGATTTCTGCGGGGTCCATGCCGATTCCGGTGTCTTGGATTTCAATGACCGTTTCGTTCCCGGAAGAAGATCCACTCAGCGCGATCGTTCCATCCGTGGTGAACTGGATGCTGTTTTTTGTGATGTTAATCAGGATTTGGACGAGTCGGTCGTAGTCGGCATGCACCACTGCCCCTTCGTCTGCCAGAACGGTGATAGTATTGCCTTTTTCCTCTGCCTGCAAATCGAGCTGGTCCTTGATGACTTCGAAAAGATCGAGTAACGGAAGGGTCACTTTCGAAAGGACCACCTGATTGGACCGGATTTTTTCATAATCCAGGTTCTCGTTCACGAGGCGGATCAGCCGCTTCGTTTCCTGACTGACAAGACCGAAGCTCTTCTCTTTCTGTTCTTCCGGGATCATATCGTTCCGGATCCCTTCCATGACTCCGCGGATCGTCGTGAGCGGGGTCCTCAGTTCGTGGGACACATCGGCCATGAACTGCCGTCTCCGATTCTCCAGGGCATCGATTTCCTCTTTCGATGCCTTGAGTTTCGTGACCATTTCATTAAAGTCTTCAGCCAGATCGCCAATTTCATCGAAGTTAGAGCTTGGAACATGTACATCGTAATCTCCCGACGATACCTTGGACGTAGCATCCCTCATCCTCTGAATCCGTTTCACATGGAGCTTCGATAGGAACAAACTGACGAGAACGGAGATGGCGAGGGCCAACAGGACGATATACAGCAGATATTGATTGATCTCACTCAGCATTTCCCTCGTCCCGCTGATCGGGGAAATCAGGATCAGACCGCCTGTCAGCTGGTCATTGACCACCCGTGGCATGATGACGAGGGACACCGCCTGATCAAAGCGGCCGAAATCTTTTTTCAATGGGACGGTTTCCCCGCTCTCGATTTTTTGCCATTCTTCTTTTGAAAGCTCGATGCGAGGATAGACCCCTCCACTTGAAAAAGATACTTCTCCCTGACGATTGAAGGTGATCACATCAATGTTCCGGGCGTGAAGCAGGTTGCTGTATTCGTCCAGATACAGGGGCCGTCTCGGACTTGGCCGCTCAAGATCTGATAAAATTTTGTCCCCATACGTCCGCAGCTCCGTCACCTTATTTTCATACACCAGGTTTTCGACATAATGGGAAAACAGGAGGCCGAGGATCATGAAGGCGATGACGAGGACGCTCGTATGACTGAGAAGCAGCTGATACAGATACCTAAACTTCATCCCCGGCCGCCGCCTCATCAAACTTATACCCTACGCCCCACACCGTATGAAGATACGGCTTATCCTTGCTGCCGATCTTGTTGCGGAGCCGTTTGATATGTACATCCACCGTCCGCTCATCCCCGTAGAAGTCATAGCCCCATACCCGCTCAAGGAGCTGCTCCCTCGAGAACACCTGCCGCGGATGCTGGGAAAGATAATAGAGAAGTTCAAACTCTTTCGGCGTCAAATTTGTAAGGGGAACGCCTTTCAGGAACACTTCACGGGTTTCCTTGCTAATACGGAAATCGGACGTGGCCACATCCTGAGTTTCAGTCGTTTTCTTTTCCCCTTGCCCCTGGTAGCGACGGGTCACCGCCCGGATCCTCGCCATCAGGGCAAGAGGTGAAAAGGGCTTTGTCACATAATCATCGGCACCGAGCTCAAGGCCAAGCACCTGATCGGACTCACTATCCTTCGCCGTTAGCATGATGACCGGCACCTGGGACCCTTCCTCCCTGATTTTTCGGCAAATCGTCACACCGTCCATCCCGGGCAGCATCCAATCAAGGATGACAAGATCCCACTCGCCTTCCTGATAACGACGGTACCCTTCAGCACCATCATGAACAAACTCACCCTTTATATCTTCTTTAGAAAAAAACATCTCAAGCATGCTTGTGACGCTTTGATTATCTTCAACGACCAATACGTTCATGAACATCGCTCCCTTCCCGATTTCACTCTATTTAAATTATAGTCGTTTTGACCAATTCCTTCTATTGATTTCCTTCAATAGAAAAACCCCCGCTCATATGGCGGGGATGTCCGTTCCTATAATGATTCACTTTGAGATTCGTCCATCGATGGCTCACTCTGAGAAGCTTCATGTGGTCCTTTCCCGTGTCCCGGACCGTGTTGACCTTTACCGCCCATGTGGAAAAACAAGCCCTCTTCCTTATTGAAAGGGAAGAAATCCAGTTTCTTCGCTTCATCAGCATGCTCGGTCATGATTTCATCCATCAGCTGCTTAGACGTTTTGCCTTCCGTTTCAACGCCTAATTCTTTTGCGGCTTTCAGGATCGATGCTTCGAATACTTCCTGACGCAATTCATGATGATCTTTTCCTTCGGTCTCAATACCAAGGTCCTTCGCCTGTTTCGTAAGGGCGGCTTCTCTCACTTCATTAGCTAGTTCGTTTAGATCCTTGCCCTCGGTCTCGACTCCAAGCTCTTCCGCTTGTTGTTTCACCAAGGCTTCCCTTACTTCTTGAGCAAGCTCTTCCCCGTCTTTTCCGTCAGTGGAAATGCCCAATTCCTTCGCTTTCTTGTTCAGCTCCGCCTGACGGATTTCATCCATGATGGCACGGGGTTCTTTCCCGTCGGTTTCAATTCCCAATGCTTCCGCTCTTTTCTCCAGCTTGGCTTCCATGATCTCTTTGGCGAGTTCACGGGTATCCTTATCCGTGGTGTCGATGCCAAGTTCATCCGCTTTTTCCTTCAGCAGATCTTCATTCACCTGGAACTTCCCGGGTCCACCATGATGACCGCCAAATACCGGCTCTGACTTTTCTCCGACAACCGCAGATTCATTCGTTTTCCCGGCATCCTTCTCTGCTGCAAACGCAGGGAGGGCCCCTGCAATCCCGATTGCTAACACACCAGCGAGTGCGAGTGCTCTCTTATTGTTCATATTGATTTCCTCCTTTTTATAAGTTGCAGCTGCTCTATCATTATTTCCAGAAGATATGGCCAAATCATGAACAAACCATGACCGGTTTATGAATCTTTCAATGTTTTTTCAATCTTATAATCTTCTTTCTTTTCCGCTAACCACGTACCATACTCCGTTTGAAGGGCCTGATCAAACAGGATGTCCTTGATTTCATCTTTGTGATCGGCAAGGACCGCCTCTTTCGCTTCCTTCTTGCCCGTCACCTTGATGATATGGTAGCCGAATTCCGTCTTCACAGGCTCACTGATTTCACCCTTTTTCATCGAAAACGCCTTATCATCAAACTCTGTCACCATCTCACCTTTGCCAAAATAACCAAGCTCCCCGCCTGAATCGGCATTCGACGTATCCGTGGAATACTCTTTCGCAAGTTCGGCAAAATCTCCGCCGTCATCAAGTTTCTTCTTCACTTCCTGTGCCGTCTTTTCATCGTCCACTAAGATATGACTGGCCTCAACCTGCTCTTTTTGCGCAAACGTATCCTTATTCGCTTCGAAGTATTCCTTGATCTGATCATCCGTGATCTTGACCCGATCCTTCAGCAACTTCTCCGTCAACAGGTACGTCTTGATATTTTCTTTGACACTGTCCAGATCCGATCCGCTTGAAGCAAGAGCCTCATTGAATGCCTCTTCACTGTCATATTGTCCTTTAATATTCTCCAATTCCTTTTTGATTTCACTATCCTTCACCGTGAGATCCTTCTTCTCACTCTCAAGCTTCACAATCTTCTCTGCAATCAACGTATCAAGGGCGCCATCCCCATACTGATCTACAAGCGTCGTGTACAGATCGTCTTTACTGATGGTCTCACTCCCCACTTTGGCCACTGCATCTTCTTTTGAAAAACCAAATACCGCAAGCAGTGATCCGATGAGGACAACGCCTCCGATAATGCTCCATAATGTGATCGTTTGTTTCTTTTTAGTCACTTATTCGTACTCCTTTTTTGTTTGTTTATTGGTCGTTTTTATGGTGCCTGGTACATTTGGGGGTTTTTGTACCTGGTACAACTTACTCGATTTGTACCAGGTACACACATCACCCATTACCCATTCATCATCGCATTACTAGTAAGCGTCAAACTCACCGTCATTTTCTTACCATCACGGTAGACGGTCAAATCGATTTTATCCCCGACTTTCAGGCCGCCATACAGTTGTCTTCTCAGGTCGGCGACATTTCCGACCGACTTGCCGTTCAATTCGGTAATCGCATCGCCTTCTTTGATCCCGGCGTCCGCTGCTGCAGATGTCGGATCGATATTGGCGACGACCACACCGGATTCAACGGATTGAGGCAGATTTGGCAAGTATGAACGCGGGATATCCGCCAGGTTCTTCATCCCGATTCCGATGTACGGGCGCTCAATTTTCCCTGTTTTGATGATTTCGCTGACGATCGGCATGAAGTCCTTGCTTGGAATCGCAAAGCCGAGTCCTTCTACACCGGAGTTCGAGATCTTCGCGCTGTTGATCCCGATCAGTTCACCCTTGGAATTCAGGAGTGCGCCCCCGCTGTTACCAGGGTTGATGGCTGCGTCGGTCTGGATGACGTTCAGTTCAGATTCCCCTTCGGATGTCTGCACGGGGATCGTGCGGTCGACGGCACTGACGATTCCCTGTGTCACCGTCCGTGAGAGATCCAGTCCGAGGGGGTTCCCGATGGCGATGACCTGTTCACCGGCTCGCAGGGCACTGGAGTCACCGACTTCCAGCAGGTTGTCTGCATATTTACCATCAATCTTCACGACGGCAAGATCCGTCAGCGGGTCCGCTCCGATCAGTTCACCCTCGGTCTTTTCACCGTCGTAGAGAGAAACTTCAATCTTCGATGCCCCTTCAATCACATGGTTGTTCGTGATGATGAAAGCACTGTCCCCTTCTTTTTTAAAAAGGACACCGGATCCTGTCCCCGCCGGAGTGGCCTCTGAGGCTCCCATTCGGCTTTGACTCTGATAATTGACGATGCCGACGATGGATTCAGAGGCATCCTCCACAATATTCGCTACATCGCCGCCTGCCCCGGTTGAAACCGATGTGGGCGTGATCCCTGAATTCGATGATGTGTTTGCCTGTCCGTTGTCCGCCGATTGCTCGACGCTTGGCTGAGCCAGGTTCTGATAATAGTCCGTTTGTGGCAATACCGTCAGCGTCAGGACCGAACCGATGATCCCCGCACCAACCGTGTTGAGGAATCCCCTGCCTTTAAACGGCTTCTTCTGTTTCGGGGTACGCTGCATTTCTTCTTTTTGAGTGACGTCTGTATCGGTTGTTTCCGTAGAATTCATTTCTTCATTTTGATTGTTATGTTCAAACATGTTTATTTCCTCCTCGATTGATTTTGCCTGTTGAACTTTGCTGTTGATTTCATCTTAGAGGGTAAATGTTACGAAACTATTAACAATGTATGTACAGGATGGGAAGTTTTTTGGAACAAGGACTGAATGAAACGATTTCGTGAACGATTCAGCATATCCCTTGGGTTTTTGTCATGGCTTTGTTTTAATTGTAATAAAGTCAAATACATAAAATGGGTGATTGTATGAAAGACAAGAATAGAACAGAGCGAACAAAGAAAATGGTACTTCCGAAGCGCATGAAGATTCTCTTTGTCACCGTGTTTCTTTTATTCAGTACGCTGATCGTCCGGCTCGGGATGGTTCAGATCGCGAATGGACAGTCTTATGAGAAGGCGGTTGAGAAGAAGGAAAGCGTGACGGTTGATTCACCCGTGCCGAGAGGGAGCGTATATGACCGGAACGGGAAGTTGATTGTCGATAATAAACCAGAGAGGGCCATCACTTTCACCCGGACGTCGGATTCGTCTCAGAAGGATTTATTGGAAGTGTCGAGGAAGCTGGCCGACATGATTGACGTCGAGACCGATTCCCTCACGACACGGGATAAGAAGGATTTTTGGATCTTGATGAATCCTTCAAAGGCGGATAAGAAGGTCTCCGCCTCAGAAATCAAACGCATTCAGGGAGAGAAGGATCTCTCAACCAAAGAGGCCGATCAGAAAATCTATCAATTGAAGCTTGAACGCATCAGTGAAAAGGAATGGTCTTCTTTTTCAGAAGAAGAATATGAAGTGCTCGCGATCTATCAAACGATTTCCAAAGGGTACGCCCTTTCCCCTCAAATCGTGAAGAATAAGGGGGTGACCATCACGGAGTATGCACAGGTGAGCGCACATCTCGATGAATTGCCCGGGGTGGACGTGACCACGGATTGGACAAGGTCCTATCCCCTTGACCACACTCTCCGTTCCGTGCTCGGAGACGTGTCATCTACCAGGGAAGGGATTCCGAAAGATCTGATCCAGGAATATCTCGCAGAAGGATATAACCGGAATGACCGCGTCGGAACCAGCTACCTGGAATTAAAGTATGAAGACCTGTTGAACGGACAGAAGAAGAAAGTGAAAAACATCATAGAAGACGGTCAGGTCGTCGGGACAAAGGTCATCCAACAGGGTCAGAGCGGGAAAGATCTCGTACTCGGCATTGATGTCGAATTGCAAAAAGCAATCGAGAAAATCGTCCAGGAAGAACTATCGAAACACATCGGTACAAAAGGATCTCCTTACCTGGACCGTGCCTTTGTCGTCATGATGGATCCTCACACCGGGGAAATCGAAGCGATGGTCGGTCAAAAAGTGAAGGAAATCCACCCGAACGGGGAAATCGAATTCGAAGATTATTCCTTGGGGACATACACGACGTCCTACGAAGCGGGCTCCGTCGTGAAAGGGGCCACACTCCTGACCGGTTATATGACGGATCATATCGAACCGGGGGAAATGATTGTGGATGAACCTCTTTATATTAAAGGAACGCCGAAGAAAACGTCGTGGTTCAATGTATGGGGAAATCAAACGAGGCCGATCAGTGACCTCTATGCCTTGGAGAAATCCTCTAACGCGTATATGTGGAAAGTCGCTCTTCGGATCGCCGGGAACCGATATGTGCCTCACGCACCGATTGAGCTGAAAGGCGACGCATTCCGTACGCTCAGGGAGCATTTCGCCCAAATGGGACTGGGTGTGCCGACAGGAATCGATCTCCCAGGGGAGTCATCTGGATATCAAGGAACCGCTGAACATCCGGGACTTCTCCTTGACTTTGCGATTGGGCAGTACGACACGTACACACCGATGCAACTGGCTCAATACGTTTCGGCAATCGCCAACGGAGGAAAACGCGTTCAGCCCCATCTGTTAAAAGAAGTGCGTGAACCTTCCAACCAGCCACACCGGTTAGGAAGTGTCGTGTACAAGCAGGAACCAGAGGTGCTGAACCGGATCGATGCATCCAGTGAAGAAATCGAACACGTTCAGAAAGGATTCTACCGGGTCTTTCACGGCGCAGAAGGTACGGCCAATCTGTTTAAGGATGCTCCGTACAATGCAGCCGGGAAGTCCGGAACCGCAGAGGCATTTTACAAAGGACCGGACATGGACAGTGCACAGCCAACCTACAACACGACTCTGATCGGATATGCCCCATTCGACGATCCGGAAATTGCCTTCTCAACCGTCGTCCCATGGTCCCACCAGGAGCATGACCCTTACATTAATAAGGTCATTTCCAAACGGGTGATGGATAAATATTTTGAGTTAAAAAAGGAAAAGAGCGAATAAACCAAAGAAGAGGCCCCTAAGCAGAATGTGTTGCTTGGGGGCCTCTTTTTTTGATTAAATCCACGGGGACATTCAGTCCGAAAATACCCGCTCTGGATCCTCTGCGATAAAATACCATAATCCATCTTCACCAAGCTTCCCTTCACCAGGCAATTCCGACGATTGGATCTGTTTCATGGCGTGTGAATAATGGCTGTATAACGTCTTCAAGTCCTTCTCTTGTATATTCCATTGAAGATAGGGAGAGACCGTATCGATCAACTTAAGGATTTTGCCGTAATCGTTCTGTTACAGGAGCTCTTGGACGGATGCCTTGATGACTTTCCTCTGCCGTTCGTTCCGTCCTTCGTCGCCCATCGGGTCCTGCTTTCTCATTCTCACATAGGCAAGTGCTTCATCCGGAGATAACGTCAATTCTCCCTTGGCAAAATGATATCCATCAAACGTGAAGTCCAGTTCATTGTCGATGGTCAGTTCGCCTACTTCTTTGATCACTTCTTCAAATCCGTTCATATTTACTTTCGCATAATAGTCAATGTTGATGTCCAATAACTGTTGAACGGTCTGCACGGTGAGGCTTGTCCCTCCATATGTGTACGTATGATTCAGTTTGGTGCTTTCATCTCGGCCCGGGATGGATACTTTGGTATCCCTGGGCAGGCTGACGACCTTGGTTTTGTCAGACTTCGGATCAATTTCCACTACCATCATGACATCCGGCCTTCCCTTATCATGTGGCCGTTCATCCACTCCCATCAGCAGGATGTGGACTTTACCATCTGGAGCAGTTTCTTGCTCTTCTTCTCCTGCGTCAGGAACATCAATCGGCTCATACGTCTCATCGAAGAATGCCCCCACTTTTGAAAAAACAAAGAACAGAAGTCCACCTGATAAGACCGTCAATCCGATTAGGACGGTGATGCCTACTTTCCATTTCTTATTCATTCTTTACAGCTCCTCTTTCGTTAAAATGTCACTGGGTTCATTTGTTGTGTGATTGCCTTCATGCTGTATCCCTTTTCGGTCAAGTCGATGAGAAGTTTCTCCAAATACTCCAAGGTCACATCTTTCTCATGAAGCAGAATGATTTTCGAAGATTCCTTATAAGGAAAATCATTGATCTGTTCCATCACATTCGGAACATATTCTTCGCTTAACAGCCTCCAGTCTTCGCTATCAATGTTCCAGTCCCACATATGGAACCCTGCACCGTCGACGGCTTCCCGGTAGGCTGGCGTCATATTCGGCACCGATCCGTAAGGGACCCTGATCAGGTTGCTATGAATTCCGGTGATAGACTCCAAGGTTTCTTGTCCCTTTTTCATTTCACCGACGACCGATTGACTAGATTGATAGAATTTCGACACATCATGGGTCACTCCGTGCATGCCGACTGCATGGCCTTCTGCCGCCATATCCTTCACGGAATCTCGAAACCTTCTCATATTCGGCTCAAGCATAAAGAATGTCGCCTTGGCATCGTAGCGTTCGAGGACGTTCAGGATGCCTTCTGTGTTTTCATTCGGTCCGTCATCAAATGTGAGGAAGACCGACTGGTGTACGGCTTGTTCTTCCTGATCTTGTTTATCCTCGGATGGTTCTTCCACCTCAGGCTGCTCGACCGTCGGTTCCTCTTGTTGAACCGGTTCATCAACGGTTACAAAATCGACTGGTTGATCTTCCTGACCCTCTTGATCAGGAAGCTCCCCACTTTCCTCTGACTCTTTTTCCTTCGCTTCATCTGTTTGCTTTTTGACAGGTTCCTTTTCGACCGTTTCTTTTGCGATTACCTTTTCTAAACTTTCCTGTCCTTCATTACTTTTCGCTTCCCCTATATCCATCACCCAAATGGTCGATACTAGGATGAAGAGGGCTGACATCAGTGCGAATGTCACCCGCACACTTCTCTTTAATCGTCTTTTCTTTCTCCGCATGCTTTTCACCTTTCCTCCGGCTGTTTTGTTGTACTTTTATCGTAAGAGAAAACAGCTGTGAAAGGGTTACTAGGCGGTTACAATGAGACGTCGAAATTTGTTACTTTCTTGTTACTTTTGTCGAATGGATTTACACTATACTATTGAAAGCAAAGGCTAGGATGTGAAATATAGATGAAAAAAATAATACTTCTCTTAACCGGGATGCTGTCTGTCACAAGCGGCTGTTCGTTATTTCAGTCCAATTCTTCTTTGATGAAGCCTCCGGAGCTTCCTGTAGAACAGCAGGAACTGAAGCAGGCCATTCAAAGCTTCGTCCCTCCTCAGGCGGAGTGGCTCTCTCCAAACGAAGATAAAACTGCAGCCACCATCCAGGAGACGGATCTCGATGGTGACGGGGAAGAAGAGTTGATCGTCTTCTACCGACTTCCCGAGGAAACATCTCAAATGGAGGGAATCGTCCTTGAGAATAAAGAAGGCAAATGGACAAAGGTGGCCGGAATCAATAATATCGGGAGGGAATTGATGAAGGTGGAAGCCTCTGATTTAAACGGGGACGGTACGAAGGAACTCCTGATCGGCTTTTCCTATGCGGCAGAAGCGTCTGACTCCGCTCTTGTCATTTATGATTTGGAAGGGAAAAAGCCACACAAACTATTCGAGTCCCAATACAGCGCGTTCTTCGCAGACGATTACAATGAAGACGGCAAAGCCGAGCTGCTGCTTTCTTCATTGATACCAAACCAGGAGCACACCGTCTCCCTTTATGCCTTTCCAAAAGGAAAATCGGAGAAGGTGGATGAACTGGAGCTCGATCCGTATGTCTATCCTTACTATCACTCGGCATCGGGCTATGTCACCCCGTCCGTCAAAGGAGCGATCTTCGATTCAACTGTCGGGGCCCATTCCTCGACTTCCTTCATCGTCGGTGTGAAAAATAAGAAACTCGTGGAACTTGTGCCAAAAGAATTCAAAGATCAATTATTTCGGGCAACATCCGCCAACAGCGAAGACAAAAACGGGGACGGCATCCTGGAGTTTCCCCTTCTGATCGAAGCGAACCCGGACAAACCGTATGTAGACATGCCGTTCATACATGAGTACTATCAGTTATCCGATGAAGGCCAACCGCAGTTCACCCTGCGCTCCTATCAGAACTATCCGTATCAGTATGAAGTGGTGCTACCGGAAGATTGGCCAGATATCATCATCGAAGCTTCCGACGGACGGAGATATGTCAAATTTCTATCAGAAGACGATGGCTCCCTTCTTTTTGATGTGTATGTCGCGGACAAAGACGATCAGGCTTCACTCGAGGGTTGGAATGTCCTGATGGAAAGCAATCAATTCGTATACTTGACGAAATCACCGGTGTCCGAATTCAAGAAATATGTTCATTTGTTGCCTTCTTAATGGGTATCGGGACCGACCTTACGTTTATCAAGAGGAAATGCAGGTGGTAAGAGTGAAACGAATCATGATCATTGAAGATGAAGAATCGATCAGAGGCTTCATTGAAATCAATTTAAAACGATATGGATACAGTGTGCTGCAGGCGGACAATGCAGAGTCCGGCATCGAGCAGTTGAAAGAGAGGGATACGACTGTCGACATCGTCCTTCTCGATGTGATGTTGCCCGGAATGAACGGGTTCGAAGCGTGCAAAGAGATCCAGGAATGGAACTCATCCATCGGCATCATCATGTTGACGGCGAAAGTACAGGAGATGGATAAGGTCCATGGATTGATGAACGGCGCCGATGATTATATTTCGAAGCCCTTCAGTCCGAATGAATTGATCGCCCGGATTGAAGCGTTGCTGAGGAGGATCCGTCCTGTTGAACCGGAAAAGCCTGCTCCATCGATCTATTTAGATGAAACTAGGCGCCTCCTGAAGTTGAAGGGAAAGGAAGTCGATTTGTCCCCGGTGGAATATGAGCTGATCAGCACCATCCTGAAAGCAAATGGGAAAGCCATCAGCCGCCATGACCTCCTGGACCAGGTGTGGGGGATCAATTATATGGGGGATCCGAAAATCGTTGATGTCAACATCAGGAGGATCCGTCGGAAAATGGAAGCAGATCCCTCCTCCCCCCGTTATTTGTTAACCGTATGGGGATACGGATACCGATGGGATGAATCCGGGGAAGGAAAGCATAATGGGAATTAGACGGCGATTACTCATACAGAATCTGACGCTGATCACCATGACGATCCTATTGTTCCTCGGCATCGTCGCTTCCGGTATCTATCATTATTATTACAACGGTACGGCTGAAATTTTGCAAAATCATGCACAGAACTCGGCCTCATTTGCGAAGCGTTATAGTCAATTATCGACGTACAATCTGAGGGAAAATCTGCAGGATCTTCAAAGCAACTTCTCCATCGATCAGGCAGAAACACAAATTTTGAGCGGAAGCGGCAGAATCCTATCGTCCTCAAGCGGCTTCATTCCAGGGGGAAAACAGGATTATCCCGACGTAAAGGAGGCCTTCTCAAAAGGAAAAGGTACCTGGTTCGGCACCAATCCCGCAACAGGAGAACGCATCCTCGCCGTCTCGGTCCCATTGGAATCCAGCGATAAAACGATCGGCATCCTCCGCTTTGTCACATCACTCGAATCGTTGCATAATAATTTCCAAACGATCCTGATCACCCTGTCAGCGATCGGAATCGGGATCCTTGGGATCGTATTCGTGGTCAGTACCTTTTTCTCACGAATCATCACGGAGCCCGTCATCGAATTGACGAACGTATCGAACCGCATGGCACAGGGTGACCTGGAAGCAAGGGTGGATGGACGATATAAAGATGAATTCCACACCCTGAGCCAGACGTTCAACAATATGGGGAAAGAACTCCTCAGGACGGAAAAAATGAAAAACGAATTCATCTCTTCCGTGTCCCATGAACTCCGGACTCCCCTCACCTCCATCAAGGGGTGGAGCGAGACATTGCAGACAGGGGACCCGGAGAATGTGGAAGAAACCCAAACGGGACTTTCCATCATCACGAAAGAAACAGACAGACTGATCGACATGGTGGAGGAACTGCTGGACTTCTCCCGCTATCAGAACGGGACATTCGAAATCAACCCTTCCCCTTTTCATTTTGACCAGCTTGTGAAGGAAGTCCTGTTGCAGCTGGATAAAAAGCGCCAGCAAAAAGAACAGGAGATCATCGTGATTGATGATGAACCCCTGAAACTCGTAGCTGATCAGAATAGAATCCGTCAGGTGCTCATCAACCTCATCGAGAATGCCATCAAATATTCCGGTCGAAACAGCACCATCACGGTTTCTTATGAGAAGGGAGAACATGATCTAACGTTTTACGTCGAAGATGAGGGCGAGGGAATTGAAGAGGAGCACCTTAGGCATGTGTCCACACTGTTTTATAAAGTGAACGAGAATACAGAAGGAGTCGGTCTTGGACTGGCGATTTGCAAACAAATCATCGAGCATCATCATGGGGAACTTTTGATTAGAAGGAACAAGCAGAAAGGGACCACGGTTGGGTTTACGCTGCCGCTGAATGTGGGGAGAGATTGATGGATGGTGAAGAGGCAGGCTCTAAATGGGTCTGCCTTTAATGAATTGAGGATCCAGGGGGCCAGCCCCCTGGATCCTTATCGGGACACCGAACCTGTTTCCCTGTCCCACTCTCTCTTCAACTCCAGCAAAGACGGCTGACGCGCTTCCCTGTCATCGCTCACAGCCTTCAGCGCCACTTCATATAACCCGTCGCTCAGTCTCCATTTTTCCCTGGATCGATCCTTCTCCCCGCCAAACAATGCAAAGGCGGTGGCTCCCATCACAAACACATTCGTGATTTCATCGATCTCGGCACCTTCCTGGAATTCCTCGGGAGACATGAAGCGTGACGATCCCCACATCCTGCCCATCGCATTGACGTAGGGCCGTTTCGCATAGAGATCGATGTCGCAGATCAATGTCTCTCCTTTTGAAAAGTCATAGAGAATGCTGCCGTCATAGAAATCGATGGCCACATATCCCTTCTCCACTGCATGGATGTGAAAATCAAGGACATCACGGAACACGTCAAGCCTTGTACTGTCAGGTAGCTGCATGAATGTTTCACGGGACCGGGGATACATCTTCCCCATGCACTCCCCGTCGCTCCATTCAAAGATAGCCGCAAAACCACCACCGACTTCTTCTCCGCGAATCAATCTCACTAAATGGGGATGAGCCAAATCTTCATACACGTTCACGGCAGACTTTAACGCGGCGATCGCCTCTTCCGGCTCCCCTTCATATCGCGAGGTCGGGGCACCGGCGAATTTAATGAACAGTCTCTCTTCACCGTTCCTGACCCCGAAACAGATATTGCCCGAATCCTGATCATCATAGACTTTAAAGACTTCTCCGTACTTTTTAATAAAAGAAAAGTCGAACGGTGCCTTTAATTTATACGGAATGTCATCCACGCACTGAACATAAAAGTCTTCCCACATACCACGTCGGTACCGGATTCTTCATCCCGTCAAACCAGCCCAGCACTTCCTTCGCCTGCTCCTTCATGACGGCGATCTCCTCTTCACCGAACCTCATCGCCCACGGGATGGATGACAACATATTGCTGCTGATGTAAAAGGTCATGAGTCTGAAGAAATCCTCCGGCGGTCTTCCGTTAAAATAGCCATCGAGCTGTCCCGTGGCAAAATGAGGACTCGCCGATGCACTGAAGGCGATGCGGTTGAACTCTTCCCACGGATCACCGAAATCATGACGGTTGAAGTCGATGATGGAGAGTTCGCCGCTTTCCGAAATAACCATATTCCCGACGTGGTAATCACCGTGATGAAACGTTTGGGGGCGTCCCTTCAGGAGATGTCTGTTTGCTTCTATGTATTCTAAGATAAGATCGCCGGCTTCGATCTTAAGCGGACAGTCGTGGTACTGCCTGATCTTCGTATCTACCTTACGATTAAACTTTGTTTGCCACACTTCTTCTTCGGGCGGAGCAGGAGTGGAATGGATTTCCCTCAGGTAACGACCCGACTTCAGTCCGAGCTCATATTGCTCCGTATCCGTTAATCCAGGCAGCACCTCAGCGGCATCGTTCCCTTCACACCATGTAAATAGGGAATACACATGATCGCCGTTTTCACACAACCCGAACTCAAGTGGCACAGACATTGGAATCCCCGTTTTGGCCAAACGCTCCATCGCCTCGAATTCGCTCTTCTTACTCTCATACTCAGAACGATCCGCCGTCCGGAGCAGCAGCCTTTCCCCCGTCTCCGTTTCCACGAAATATTTCTTATCACTCGACCATCCCTTGTTGATCGGGTCGACCTTTTTAAACACGTAATCCGTTTTGATATCAAGCATGTGGCACCTCCAGTGAGCCATGAGATCTTCGGGCTCCATTGTCGTTTACTAGATTGATAATCCTAATTTTACCAGTTTATATATAAAATAGAAAGCTTGTAAAGAAGGTCATGGCATTGACTCCCCGACTTTCTCCCTGAACAAGTTAGAAGGATATATCTGGATATGTTAAAATGACCCAAGTGAGCATTTATATTAAAGATTGGAGCTGTAATAATGAAGAAAAGCAATTGGTTGATCGTCACGACTTTATCCGCGATGGTACTCGTTGGAATGTCTGCCTGTAGTCAATCTACTGATGAGGATGCCGCCAGTAAACCTGACTCCGAGGCGTCTGCAGCGAGTAATGACTCCAATGATTCACAGGCTGAAGATACGACGGCATCCAGGGAAAACGAACAGGCTCAGTCAGATGAGACATCCCCTGAAGAAAAAAGTTCGGAAAAGGAACCAGCCGTCACAAAGGTGGAAGGAAAACAGGCATACTTAGATAAACTGGACAACATCCAGAAGGAACTGGATGCCATGCCTGATAAGAAGGATTCAGATAAAGGTGTCACGAATGCCATGAAAAACTACTATGGAGTTTCCTATGAAAAATATGACGATGCGTTGAATGAGATATACTCCCTTCTGAAAGAAAAGCTGTCTCCTGAAGTCATGGCAGAGTTAAAATCAGAACAAGTGAAATGGATCGAGGAGAAAGAGGCAAAGGCAGAGAAGGAAAGATTGAAGTTTGAAGGCGGCACGTTCGAAAATGTGGCGTGGTATATTTCGTTGTATGAGTCGACGAAGGCTCGTTGTTATGAGTTGGTGGAGGAGTATATGACGGATTAAAGTAAAGGCCACTCCTCCATAAAACTCACTCATCGAGGAGCCAAAGGACCTGTCCCCACGGCGCCTATGATATAATGAACCTATACATATGAAGGAGGTGGGGGAGGATGAAAAAAGCTTCAATATGGTTCTTACTGTTGATTTTAATCAGTTTCCAGCAGCCACACATGTTGGAATACCACAACGGCCATATGGATGGCGATGTATTAAAAGCGGATGATTCACATCTCACAAGTTTTGATGCTATGCTCTCTCCCCCCTCTTCACTCCCTCATCATGTTGACAGTGTGGTACCTCGTAAAATGTTCTTAAGTAAGAAATTGAAATCGTATGCTCCCCCTCATGTGACGGAGTATGTCGCCATGGACATCTTTCCTGATGCGATTGGCTTTAAGAAAATCATCATGTCACAATCCAATTACCTCTCTTAAACGATGTTTCTCTTTCATTCATATACTCAATCAAAAACTCTATGGGATTAGGGTTTATTAAAATTGGCGTTTTTCATTAAAGCGCATGGAGGGTTTTATGAAAAAGGACACATATTTTTGGGAATCAGTGGCTTGTTATCTTTTTTGTACTGTGTTTTTAATTGGTTTTTTTGGCGTCATGTTTATAGCGGCAGAGCTCTCGGGTAATCCCCTCTCTTCATTTATACCGGAATTTTCCTGGGAGATGATTATTAAGTGGGAAGATATCAAGGCCATTTTTGACTTAAAAGAGTAAAAGGCAGGAGGAACGCACGTTGACGGACGAAACAATCGAACAACAAATCAAATCGGGTCTTCAGCACCCGAAGCTGACACGTTTAAAAATCGCGAAAAGAGGCTTTTTCATTGTATTAGGCGCCATCATGATGGCGCTCGGGATCGAGGTTTTCCTTGTGCCAAATATGATTATGGACGGAGGAATCGTCGGGATTTCGATTATCCTCTATAACTTGACCGGCATCAGTCTCGGTGTCTTCATTTTTTTCCTGAACATCCCGTTTTTCTTCCTGGGATATAAGCAGATCGGAAAGACCTTTACGATATCCACGATAATAGGAATCTCGATTCTTTCATTGGCAACGAATTACCTTCATCATGTAGCTGCCTTCACCCAGGATATGCTGCTTGCCACTGTGTTTGGCGGGATTGTCCTGGGTGCCGGAGTGGGGTTGGTCATCCGGTATGGAGGGGCACTTGACGGAAGTGAGATCCTTGCCATCCTGTTGAATAAAAAATTCCCCTTTTCCGTTGGGGAATTCATCATGCTGTTTAACGTATTCATTTTCACTTGGGGTGGATTCGTCCTCGGCTGGGATCGTGCCATGTACTCCGTCCTTGCCTATGTCATTGCATTCAAAACGATCGATATCGTCATCGACGGCTTTGACGAATCGAAATCCGCCTGGATCATCAGTGACAAAGACGCAGAAATCGGTGATGCGATACTCGCCCGCCTCGGACGCGGTGTCACCTATTTACGTGGGGAAGGCGGATACTCCGGAGACGACAAACGAGTCATCTTCTGCATCGTCACCCGACTGGAAGAAGCGAAATTAAAATCCATTGTGGAAGAATTGGATCCTTCCGCCTTCCTTGCTGTCGCAGATATCAATGAAGTGCGCGGGGGGAGATTTAAGAAGAGGGACATTCATTAATAATAGAGGGAAGAAAGGGAGCGTCGACCAAGTTGGCGCTCCCTTCAGTCACTACCTTTCCGATCGCTGTCAATATTTAAAAGGTAGCACCAGTTCCCCCGTTCATGAGTTCCTCTACTACCGATTCCCCTACGCTTTGTTCACGATCCATCCACTTCCATTTTTCATGCAGTTTTATCCGGCCATCCTTCAGTATTTCAGGAACAGAGGTGCATTGACCACCCCTGATTTCATGATTCGTGTTCACATGGTTATATCTGAACACTAAGCTGCCATCGTCCTTCACAATGCCAATCAGGGTCCCTTTCGTAATATCTCCCCCACTATACGTAGCTGAAAGGATCTTTCCTTCTTGCTTATACTCAAACACGGTCTTTGAGGACACCTCACCGTTTGCTGTATTTTCAATGGATACGAATGTACGTCCGTCATAATTGATCATGTACAGCTCCTCCTTGTTTTGCAAATTTGGATGGGGACGGACCCTTGCTTAGAAGAAGCAAGAGGTCCGTCCCTCTTATGTATTGCCTGGAAAAAAGACGCTGAATGTCGTTCCCACTCCAGGTTCGCTTTCCACTTTGATTTCACCCTTCATCCGCTTCACGATTTGATAGCTCACCGTGAGTCCAAGTCCCGTCCCTTTTTCCTTCGTGGAATAATAGGGCCTGCCGAGTACTTTGAGTTGTTCCGGAGGCATGCCGGTTCCGTTGTCCTGAACGATGATCCGCATTCGGCCGTCAGGATGGCGACTCGCAGCAGCCGTGATTTCCCCATTTTCTTTTACCGCCTCGATGGCATTTTTCAAAAGATTGAGGAGGACCTGCTTCACCTCCAGTTTCATCCCTCTGATCATCAGATCTTCTTCAATATTCTTATTGATTTTTATACTGTTCATCACGGCATACGTCGACATGACGTCAACGGATTCATTCATCGTCTCGGACAGACTGAACACCTCGTATTCCTCCGTCTGGGGCTTTGCCAGGGAAAGGTATTGATTGATGACGTCCTGGGCGTGATCGAGTTCCTGGATGCTAATATCGATAAAGCTCTTTTGCTGATCCGTTAACGTTTCCTTCTGCAGGAGCTGCATGAACCCTCTCACCGTCGTCATGGGATTCCGGATTTCGTGGGCAACGGATGCTGCAAGCTCGCTCACCACGTTAAATTTTTCCGCTTTGATGAGCTCTTTTTTGACCCTGATCTGTTCCAATCGATTTTCAATCAAATAAATCGACAGGATCAGCGTAACCCATATGATGGATGTGGAGCTGGCCATAAACAGAAGCTGTTCCGTTTCTTGGTGCGTGAGTAAATAAAGGGACCGTGTAACCGGGATGAATAAATAAAAACCTGAAATCAGGAGCATTTTGTTTTTCCAGGAAAGCTTTCGATACCAGGTAGATAACGGGATCAGCAGCATACTGTAAATCGCATAATTCACGAGGAGAAAGATCCATACATGGTCCGTGAACCAGCCGATGACGAGCATGGCGAAAAACGTACTGATCCCCACTCTCTTCCCTCCATAGAGGAAGGCAAGAATCACCGGGATCACTTTAAAATCGTACACATAACCACTCGAATAAACCTCGGGAAAAGCCATCGTAAACACGAGAACAACAAGATTCATAAGGAAAAAAGTAACGTGAAATCCTCTAGTATCCCTATCCGATTCACTCGTAAACAGTTGAAATAGAAGAATCGTAAACAGAATAAATACCACATGTAATAGTAAATGATGGACCGTTTCTACCATAATGAATCTCCTTTAGGAAAAAATATCTATTCTAATTTCTTCGACACTTTCCCGGGAAATCCTTTCTATGACGTGGAAGTTCGACAAGAAGCAGAGGGACGGTTCCGGTGCTTCCATTTTGGAAGCACGAGAACCGTCCCTCTGCTTTTCTCACAAATGTTCTTTCAGCGTTTGTTGTAGTGTACCCTTTATTTCTACCAGACTGTCAAATGCGATTCCTGAATCGACTATTTTTCTGACAAGTTCTACCCGCAGCCCTGTTAAGATCGCTTTGCAGCCCATCATATTGATTCCGCTTAGGATCCTCTCAAATTGATAAAGGACATCCAATTCCATTTCCGCGGTACCCGATAAGTCGATAATCAGGGTTTGTACTTTCATCGATCCGATTTCCATCAGCACCTTTTCTTCCAATGCATGGACGCGGTAAGAATCGATCATTCCGATTAATGGCAATACCGCAATGGTGCTATTAACCGGGATAATCGGAACCGAAAGATTTTCCACCAATTTTTTGTGCGACCATAACTGCTCATCTTTGTAATCGGAGTAGCTGATAAAGAAATTATTCAGGAATTGATCCACGTTGTCATTAATCCTTTTTTCCAGATCAAAGAAGGGCTTCCGTGGAGATTCATCCTCTCCATTCTGCTCATCAAATTGATAAAGAAAATACCATAACGTTCTTCTTATGGCATGGACCCATTCGAGTTTGAAAGCCAGGGTAAGATCATGTTGTGCCCAGGCAATCCCCTCAATCTTCGCAAATTCAATCAACTCTTCTTCTTTGTTTTCAACGATGTAGTGAGCGACCAGTTCGGCATTCTTTAACAGATCAATGTTTCCTTTTTCGAGAATATCACTGATTTTCCCTCTGACATTTACAGCCTCAGATAATAGTTTCTGTTGAAAATCCTCTCTATTGGTCCTAAGGAAGTCCGTTACGATTTCCTTATCCAAGAATTTGTAACTCATCATAACACTCTCCTTTTTTTAACCCGAATATTTCTTTATTCGTGTCTACGAAAAAAAAATCCTGCTACAAAAAGAAGAATTCAAAAAGAAGAAGAGGACGGGAACTTGTACCTTTCTACTCCACTACACCGGTCCTTATGATGACGAATTCTGTGTTTACTTTTACGTTAATGTCCTTATACATGTCATGCCATTTCTCATCCGTCAGGTCGGAATGAGATTCTTTTGTTCGGTATTCTTCACCAAAGCCAAATACGTCCGATTGTTTGGACTGTGAATACTGGATGAGCTGATCGATTTCTTTGGTGATTTTTTTACTGAGTTTTTTTTCAATCAAATCCAGGTTTTTGTTTTCTTTTAAATCAATATCCCGATTGATTTCCTGCAAGCGCGCATTGATATGGATATTAAGGTGGAAATCCAAGGAAGCGGAGTCGATTAGTTCAATTTTGCTTTTACTTCTAATCGTATCCAGGGCAATCGCAATATCCGTTGATGGGGGCAGTGAGGGCATGAGCGGTTCTTTCTCCCCGTTCTTGAAGGTGATCTCGAAACTCCCTGCTTTAAACCGGTCACTCACCAGTTTGACATAGAAGCTGTCACTCGGGGAAATCCTCCCCACCATCTTATCTCCTTTCAGTAGCGCCATGCCGGTAATATTGATCATGTCATCCTCTAATTTCAGTAAGGGCAATAAAGGGTCCACTCCAATTGAATAATAATCGTGAAGCATCTCATGAAGGGTGGGTGAAGGGATGACCTCCCCCCTTATGTTTTGCTCAATTTCCTTATACACATATTGGCCGGCATCAGAAAACTGGGGATACTTATGCTTCAAGAGATCGCCTGCACTCCCTTCTACTATAGCGAGGAACGTTAAATCACTGATGGAATGATCCCGGGAAAGCGTATCGGCCAGGTTGATCAAACCGTCTTTCGCCACATCCTCTCCGTACAATGCCACGCGGAGCTGACCTGACTCAAGCTTCTTGGGAGACTTCAGATTGCTTTCGATTCTTGCTCCTTTACTGGTTAGCGATCGACTTGAAATCACATTTGTACTATCCATCGATTGCGGATCCGTCTCAAGGATGAGTGTCGTCGTATTGATCTTTTCACCTTCTCCTTTGTCATATCCCACCGTCGTGATCATCCCTATTTTCTCAAGCGTACTGGTTTCTGCACATGACGTGAGGATGAGAAGGAAGACGAGGGAGAGCGTCATGATGAAAGGCGTTTTCATGATTTCACCTCTTTTCGAAAGACTTTTTTCTTCAGCCATACAATAAGAAACAAGAAGAGTGGATAACAATAGACCACGAAGAAGGCCAGCTGGGCAAAAACATTATTCAACTGATTGATTTGCTGTCTGGTCACAAACAGCTGGATACAGCCAAATAATATAAAGGATAATGCCCAAATATAGCCCCTTCTCCTTTTTTCACCGAACATGCGTGTCAAACCTCTGGAAGCCGACCAGAGGTACAGCATCAAGTTAGGAAGGATCAGGAGCATCCAGAAGGTGATCGCCACATACTCAAATCGTTCAATAAAAGGCAGCCGGACGATTTTAAACAGGGAGAGGGTCCCCCAGATGGTCCGTTCCAATTGACCTCCGCTGAAATAGCTTAGAGTAACGAGCATGATGGCCACATACAAAAGAGTTGTATACACTAACCCAAACTGCATATACATGTGAACCTTCTTCTTCTCTTTTATAAAGGGATAAAAAGAATAAATGAGTTCGAATCCGATGACGGTGAAGGTCATGGAATAGGTCCCTTTAAGGATTTCAGTTGCATTGGACTCCAAGATAGGAAGGAGGTTCGACCAGTGACTGAATTGAAGCGGGTATCCCAGCAGAAATAGTAGCCAAAGTGACAGAAACACACTGAAGAATGAAACGCCCGCAATGATTCTGAAGCCGCCAAGGGCTCCATATAGTACTAACATCAAGAGCGTCAGACTGATGAACCAGGTTGGTACTTCAGGAAACACCCATGCTTGAAGCACTTCAATATAATTTCGCATGACGACAAGGAACGCACCCAGACAATAAAAGATGTAAAGGGCATTCATACAGGAGCCCAGCCATTTTCCGTATACATCCTGCTGGATCCCATATAGATCCGAGCTCTCATAGTAATTGAGGGTTTTCACCATGATAAAGCCAATAAAGCAGGTCACCACCCCGGAAAGAGCGACAGAAATCCAGGCATCGTGCCCTGCATCCATATAAATAATCCGCTGAAACCCCTGCACCCCAACGCCCAATTGGACAGAATGGATGATGAACATGACCATGAAAGCATTGAGAAGTGATTGTGGTTGTGGGTGTACGTGAATCTTCATAGCTCCCTCCCTTCTCCTTTAACTGGCCTCATTCATCTCCATCGTACTTACTGGAGTCCAATGGCCTGGCCTGATAAGGACGTTTTGACGTATATTTAAGGGGCAGCCTGAAGATACTGTCCGCCCAATCCCTGATCCGCACAGGATAAAAAGGCGCAAGAAATGGGCTCCCCAGGCTTGTTTGTCTCAAGAGATGAATCAGCAAGAAACAAAATGCAAACATCGTTCCATAAAAGCCCCAGAATCCTGCCAAAATAATGATCGGGAATCGAATAATGCGAATCACATTCCCCATCATGAAGCTTGGTGTGGTGAAAGAAGCCAAAGCCCCAAGAGCCACGATGATAATCAGGATGTTACTGGTGAAACCCGCCTGCACAGCAGCCGTCCCGATGACAATACCGCCGACGATACCCATGGTCTGTCCCACTTTCGTCGGCAGACGTGCACCCGCTTCCCTTAGTAACTCAATAATGAATTCGAGTAATAATGCTTCTATGATCGGCGGAAAGGGAACCCTTGAGCGGGATTCACTTAAAGGGACCAAAAGAGGCTGCGGAATAATCTCATAGTGAAACGTCAATGAAGCGACATAGATCGCCGTAAAAAAGACCGACAGCAACATGGCAATAAATCGAAGAATTCTAAAAAAAGAAGCAACCTGCCACTTCACATTCTGATCTTCCATACTTTGAAAGAACTCAACGAAGGATTGTGGACATCCGACCACCAGTGAGCTCCCATCCACCAAAATGACGACCTTTCCGTTCAGGAGCCAGGAACAGGCCCGGTCCGGACGCTCGGTCAAGATCAACTGTGGAAAAATGCTTAAACTGTTATCCTCGATCAATTGCATCAAAAGGGAACTATCCAATACCCCGTCTATTTTAATATTGGAAATACGTTCCGTTACGGTCTGCACCATTTGTTCCGAGGCAACCCCTTCTATGTATAAGAGGGAAACGGCTGTATGGGTCTGCTTCCCCATGGTGATGGATTTATTGCATAAGTTCGGGTTCATTAAATATCTGCGGACCAGTGAAATATTTGTAGAAAGACTCTCATTGAATCCGAGCTGTGGCCCAATGACAATCGATTCATTTTCTGGCTTTGATAAGGAACGGCTGTCCCCTGAACGGATATTCACGGCCAATACACTAGAATACCCTTCAAGATGGATGAGTACCGCTCCGCCGAGAAGGCTGCTGACACACGGATTCACCTGATTTTGAAGCTCTATATTTCCGACATTCAGCTTCTCTTTCAATCTGTCGGGGGTAAGTTCTTCCCCGCCCAGCTGACTCATGATGTCACGGTTTAACATCGTTTTGTCAATCAGCATATCGAAATAGATGAAGGTCACGCCGGGCCTTGGGCTCATCATGACGAGATCTGCGCTTTCATGAAACACAGCTTTTATTTCTTTCGTAAAGGACTCACCTGAGCTTGAAATGGGAAGGTCCGGCTTTGATTCTGTCTCGCCTCCGGTTTCCCCGGGACTTCTTTGTATCCTGCTGAAGAACATATGTAGCCCCTCCCGTGAAGTAGTAGTACCATCATGGTCTTATCCCGATGGAAATATACTCCTTCTTTGCGGGGATAAAAAAGGTGCCTGACCCATTAGTCGGTCAGACACCAGATATGATTTTCCCTCATGAGTAGTCTATGTTATCCACTTTCCTATGAGTCTCGAAGGAGGTCCGTCCCTCTAATTCAAAGAAAGCTCTTTCCCCTTCTCACCGAGGAGCACTCCCGCTGTTACTATGGCACATATGCCGAGTACGACTAAAATCATAAAGACGGTATGCAAGCTTGACTCTAATACATGACCGCTCAGCTGATCACTCAGCCACAGGCCGGAAACCGCAATACCGATGGATTGGCCGAGGTTCCGCATGAGGTTGAACGTTCCCATGGCAGCGCCCCGGACCTTCCATTCAACAGAAGATTGGACAGCGACCGTGAAGGCGGTCAGGGACAACCCGAAGCCAAAGCCGATCATCGCCGTGACAATCATCATCAACGGAACAATCGTATTCTCGTTAAATAAAACCAAACCCACACATCCCGCTGTAATGACGGAAATCCCCATCACGGTGATCCTTCCAATGGACGTTTTGGCCATCAACTTTCCTGACAAAACCGCAGCAAGGGGCCAGGTAATCGACATTGGCAGCATCGTCACCCCGGACAATGTCGCATTCAATCCGGTGACTCCCTGTACCCATAAAGGAATATAGAACGTAATCGCAACGAGAATGAAGCCCAGCAAAAAGCCTGCAATCATCGAAATAGTGATAAAGCGATTTTTAAATAACGAAAGTGGGAGCATCGGCTCTTCCACCTTGGATTCGATCCAAAGAAACAAACTCATTCCAACAGCAGCCACAATCAATAACGTGAGTATTCCCCCCGTCACATGATGGTGTTCCTTCAGGAGCGTCAACGCATAGAGAAAAGCCGTAATACTAACGGCAAAAGTGAAAATTCCACTGTAGTCTATTTTTCGTTTCTTCTTTTCTATGTTTTCCTTTAACGACGTCCATAATAAGAAAAGAGATACGATACCAAATGGTAGATTCATATAAAAAATCCAATGCCATGAAACCGTATCGACAATAAACCCGCCTGCAAGGGGACCCGCTATGCCGGCTATTCCCCAGACGCTGCTCATCCAACCCTGCATCTTCGCCCGCATTTCAAAGGTGAACACATCCCCGATGATCGTAAACGGCAAGGTTGTCAGGGCCCCCGCTCCTATCCCCTGGATCAAACGGAACAGAACCAGCTGTTCCATGGATTGCGATAATCCCGAGAGCATGGAACCTGCTAGAAAAATACTGACACCGATCGTAAACATAATTTTTCTTCCGAATAAGTCAGCCATCTTCCCAAAGACAGGTGTACTGATCACAATCGCCAACAGATAGACAGAAATGACCCACGTATACAGCTCACTTCCGCCAAGGTCCTCCACAATCTTCGGCATCGCCGTACTGACGATCGTTCCTTCGATGGCTGTCAGGAACGTGGCAATTAATAGAGCAAAGACAACGGATTTTTGTTTGGTTTCTTGATTCATTTTGTCTGGTCCCTCTCTTGTATGTAAATTCCCAAAATACTAGACTAAGAGTCTCTACTATGAAGCGAAAATCGCTATCACACATCTATTTTAACATGAAAGAAGCAGAGGGACGGTTCCTTTGCTTCCTGGTCATCGATTATGATAACAGGAAGCAGGAGAACCGTCCCCATGCTTCTTATCCAGCCACTTCCCCAAACTGACTATTATACAGATCGGCATAAAAACCGTTCTGTCTGAGCAATTCTGCATGCGTCCCCTGTTCGATGACAGATCCCTGGTCCATGACGAGAATCAGATCTGCATCTTTAATGGTAGAAAGACGATGAGCGATGACAAAGCTCGTTCTGCCTTCCATCAAGCGATTCATCGCCTGCTGGATCAATAGCTCGGTCCGGGTATCGACACTGGACGTCGCTTCATCCAGGATCATGATTGGAGGATCGGCGAGGATCGCCCGTGCGATGGTGATCAGCTGTTTCTGTCCTTGTGAGATATTCGATGCTTCCTCATTGAGGACTGTATCATAGCCTTCCGGAAGCGTACGGATGAAATGATCCGCATGGGCCATCTCGGACGCCTGCATGATTTCCTCTTCTGTCACACCCGTCTTCCCGTACGCAATATTTTCCCGGATCGTCCCCTTAAACAACCAAGTATCCTGCAATACCATACCGAAGCTTCTTCTCAGTTCACTTCGAGGGACGGACCTCGTATCGATGCCGTCGATCTTGATTTTCCCGCCGTTCAGTTCGTAAAACCGCATCAACAGGTTGATGAGCGTCGTTTTACCTGCTCCGGTCGGTCCGACGATGGCAACCGTCTGGCCAGGCTTCACATGAATGTTCATATCATTGATCAACAAATTCTCACCGTATCCGAAGTCCACATGTTCGAACGCAACCTCGCCTTCCGGACGGGAAAGGTGAGCCACGGTTTCTTCTTTCACTTCTTCTTCCTCATCCAACAGCTCGAATACCCGTTCCGCCGCTGCCACGGTCGATTGGATGATATTCGCAATGTTCGCCGTCTGGGTGATCGGCTGGGTGAACTGGCGAGTATACGTGATGAACGCCTGGATATCCCCGATGGAAATAGCACGATTCGTCACGAGGATCCCCCCGACGACACTGATCAGCACATAGCTGATGTTTCCGATGAACATCATGATTGGCATGATGATTCCTGAGATGAACTGGGCTTTGCTTCCTGCTTCATACAGTTCATCGTTCACCGAATCGAACTGCACGCCGGCCTTTTTTTCATGCCCGAACGCTTTCACGACCTGGTGACCGGTGAACATTTCTTCAATATGTCCGTTCAACTGACCGAGGGTCCGCTGTTGATCGGCAAAGTGCTTCTGGGACCGCTTCAATATCGGTCGGATGGCAAAGACGGAAACCGGTAAGCTCACTACAGAAATCAACGTCAATAGTGGACTGATCGATAGCATCATGATGATGATCCCGACAATCGTTACGATCGACGTGATGAACTGGGTCAGACTTTGCTGCAGCGTACTTGAGATCGTATCGATGTCATTCGTCATCCGGCTAAGGGTCTCCCCGTTCGCACGGCCATCGTAATACTTCAATGGAAGCTTCTCGATCTTTTGATTCACATCTTCCCTTAAGTCATACGCCGTCAGTTGAGCGACGCTCGACATGATGTATTGCTGGATGAAATTGAAGATACTGCTGAACACATAGAGTCCGGCAAGCAACAGCAGGATCTCACCGATTTTTTCAAAGTCGATCCCTGCACCGGGCACCCCTTGAAACTTCGCATAGGCGCCTTCGAATAATTCCGTGATGGCGTTCCCCATGATCTTCGGTCCGATGATGGCGAAGACCGTACTTAAGATGGCAGCAAAAAGAACAGCGATTAACTGCCCACGACGCGGTTTCAGATAACCAAGGAGCCGCTTCAAGGTGCTCTTGAAATTTTTCGGCTTCTGCCCCATCATCATCATGTTGCCGCCGCCCGGTCCGAATCCTCCATGTCCTCCGCCTCTTTGAGGTTTACGTTCCTTACTCATGCCGATTCCTCCTCTGAAAGCTGTGATGCCACGATTTCCTGGTACACTTCATTCGTGTCAAGGAGCTCAAGATGAGTCCCGATTCCGGCCACTTCACCTTTATCCAACACGATGATCTGGTCGGCATCGATCACCGTGCTGACCCGCTGGGCGACGATGAGCACTGTTGCATCACCGGTTTCCTGTTTCAATGCGGCACGGAGCCTGGCATCGGTTTTGTAATCGAGGGCTGAGAAACTGTCGTCAAATAAATAGATATCCGGTTTCCGGACCAGGGCTCTAGCAATCGACAAGCGCTGTTTCTGACCTCCGGAGAGATTCGATCCGCCCTGCTCGATCTCTGCCTGGAATCCCCCGTCCATCCGGCTGACAAACTCTTCCGCCTGGGCGATCCGGGCTGCCTCTGCCACTTCTTCATCACTCGCCTCTTCTTTTCCGAAGCGGATATTCTCCGCAATCGTTCCGGTAAATAGTGTCGCCTTCTGCGGCACAAGTCCAAGCTTCGAGCGGATTTCTTCCTGGGAAGCGTCCCTGATGTCCACACCATTGACCCGGATCGTGCCGCTCGCGATCTCATAAAATCGAGGGATCAGGTTGATGAGCGTCGTTTTACCTGAACCGGTCCCGCCAATGATGGCCGTTGTTTCACCAGGATTTGCGGTAAAACTGACATCCGACAGGGCAGGCTCTTCGGCACCCGGATAGTGAAACGTGACTGAGTCGAACTCGAGGGTCCCCTGTTGAACGTCTGCTGCTTTCGTTCCGTTATCTTTAAAAGAAGGCGTCATTTCAAGCACCTTGTTGATCCGCTTCGCCGACACATCGGCACGTGGCACCATGACGAACATCATCGACGCCATGACTAAGGCAAACATGATTTGCATGACGTATTGAATGAACGCCATCAAATCCCCGATCTGCATCCCGCCGTTATCGATCCGGATGCCACCGAACCAGATGACGGCGACGACGGTCATATTCATGACGAGCATCATCACAGGCATCATGAAGGCCATGATTTTATTTACCTTGATCGACACATCGGTCAGTTCATGATTGGTCCGCTTCAGTCGCTCCTTCTCTTCAGGTTCACGGTTGAAGGCACGGATGACGCGGATACCGGTCAAGTTCTCACGAAGCACCAGATTCAATTGATCGAGCTTTTTCTGGACCGTCTGGAACAATGGAATCCCTTTATAAAGGATCAAAAGGATCGACCCGACCAATACCGGCATCGTCAGGATAATGACCAGGGATAATTTCGCATCCATCAACACCGCCATGATGATCCCGCCAACGAGCATGATCGGCGCACTGATGATCATTCGGAGCAACATAATCACCACCTGCTGCACCTGGGTGATATCATTCGTCGTTCTCGTAATGAGAGATGCCGTCCCCACCTCATCAAATTCCTGGAGCGAGAATTTTTCAATATGATAAAAGAGCTTTCGTCGGACATCGCGTCCCAACCCGACGGCGGCTTTCGAAGAATAGTAGCTCGCAATGATGGAAGCCACCGCACCGAGAGCGGACACGACGAGCATGAATCCGCCAATCTTCCATATATACGGGATGTCCCCGACGACGACCCCTTTGTCGATGATGTCAGACATGAGGGTCGGTAAGTAAAGGGTCGACATGGATTGAATGAAAATCAGTGCAAAAATCCCGACGACCATCCATTTATATGTGGATAAGTGTTTCAAGAGCTTAATCATGTGGCATCCTCCTCTTTCCCTTTCTCCTCAAAGAAGTCGGCAATTCGCTCATGCGCCTGCAAGAGTCCGGCGAACTCTTCTTCAGACAGCTTTTCGACAGCACCTGCCGTCAAGCAGTGAATGCTGCCTTCCTGCTTGTGGATGCCTTTTAGCATCGTCTCCCCCTGATGGCTGAGGGAAAGAAGCATTTCACGGCGATTGTCTTCCACCTGCTGCCGGTGGAGGAATCCTGCCTGAACCAGCCCATCGACGGCTTGACTAAGCGTGCTTTTCGGCAGGAACGTCCTCTCCCCGATCGTCTTCTGTGTCAGCTCTCCCTCAGGGGCGATCGTCACCAATATCGTATATTGAGGGACGGATAAGCCGTTGTCTGCAGCCGTTTTCTGAACGAACCGCATCATCGTCTTATTCACCCGTGAAAAGGAGCGCAATAATTGCAGTGCAGGAGTGATCTGCTGATTTCCCATGGATATTCCCTCATTTCTAATGGTTAATATAATGAACTGTTCATAATGGAACTATATTAGTCTATTCCTTTTTCGGTAGATAGTCAAAGGGATGGTTTCGAGAAAATGCGAAGGAGTGCAGAGGTCCGTCCCTCACCCTTTCCCATGGTGGATTCATATACTTTTTCATAAGGAGGAGTGAGGAATGAATCATGAGCTAGAGAGGAAAGGCTTGAATGGAAAAGCCGTGGCGTCTGTCTTACTGGGGATCTTGTCCGTTGTGATGGTGATTTTTCCTATGGTGGGGGCGATTCTCGGTCTGATAGGCGCTATTCTGGGGATGATCGGACGGAGAGAAGTCAAACAGAATGGTCAGGAGGGGAAGCATCTGGCCGTGTTAGGGGTCATTTTTAGTTTTACGGGCATTGTATTCTCCATCTGTTGGGTAATCATGTCGTATATGACATTTTCGAGTATGATCTCTTCTTGAAAGGGTAAGGGAACCTCCTTAGTTGGACGTTCCCTTTTTTGTTTTCCTGGTGGAGGATGGGTGGAACATCATCAGGGTTTCCCTAGATTAGGTGGAAGCAGAAGAACCGTCCCCCTGCTTCGAGTCACCTTTTACTTTTGCTACTCCCATGGCAAAGTGACGGAACAGGATGTTTTCGACCAGCTCCCCTTCGTCCTCTTTGCAGTCCACGATCATGATGAGTTCGGAGTGAAAGCCTTTCAGCACTCTTCTTCTCTTTTTCAAAACGAGCTCTGTAAAGAGGCGAATGGCGAACCCAACCATAAATCCGACTGCAGCACCGATCAGTCCCCAGTAAATCGGTCCCCATGCCAGTTCAAACCCGATACTTGCTCCTATTACGGCAAAGGCCGTCGACAAAGCGGCTCCAATATCAATCAATGACGTGCCGTCTGACCGCTCCAATGTGTCAAATATCTTTCGTTCTTCCTTCATATTATCCAGGGGAACCACAAAGATGTTTTCTTGCGGTATACCTTTTTTCTCCAACGTGGCAACCGCCAACTCGATGTGAATGGTGTGCTCGAATGTTGAGAAGAGCTGCATCGTTTAGTTCACCTTCTTCCCTTTTAATACCTGAAACGATGGAGACTGGTAATTCTCCAAATAATATTTCCGTTGGTCCTTTTCATACAATTTATTATTTTCAACCGTGTTCATATAGGAATCAAAAATGGAAAAACCGTACAACGAAGGAAAAAACAACAGCCATTCCGCATCCAGGACAGCCGTCGACTCCGCAATCTCCCCCAGAAATAAAAGGGAAGTCGCTTCAAGACCGTGAGAATAGTAAAAAAACACGACCGTCCAAACGATGACAAAGAATGCCGTCACAATCCGGTGGATGTAAAGCTGCCCCAGGCCGGGGATAAACAGCGACCAGATCACGGCCATGACCGGATTTCGCTTGTCCAGATAATTGATCTCCAACGCCCCGATACTGAAGGTATTAAACCGGTGCTCTTCGCGGTCAGCCATAATAAACACATTATTCAGATCGACCGTCGTCCGGTAGCTGTCCCAAATACTGAAGATATACCCGGGGATATAAATCAATAACCACTGTGTATCCAAAATATCTTTCGCTTTTTCAATTTCCCCCTGAAAAGAATAGATCATCGCCAGGTTTACATTGGATTGGATATTGACAAGGACCTCCCATATGACCAGGACGAACCCCCTGAGATATTTCGATAAGAGCAGGTGCCCGAAACCAGGAAAGGCAGCACTCCACCAGGCAATGATATAGGGATTTCGAAGATGGATTTGAGTGGTACCCAGAAGACTTACATGAGCCCGGTACCATCTGGCGGTGTTGTCGTTCGAGTAATTTTGCATGGGTCACCTTTTGAATAAGACGTTTTTCTAGTTTTTTCCTTAGAGTCACAATTTATACTTAGGGTTTCCGTCATGACGATCATTATAAAAAAATAGCCCTCTTCTACAAGAGAGCCACTCGCCACCGTTCTATTCATTCTGTTCCCTCATATACGCCCGATTCCTCCATTTAAACAAAAAATAAGTACTTAAAAATAGAATCAACCCCATCTGATTAAAAAGGAAATATACCCTCGCTACATCCCTTATAGAATCCACGGGGTACGCACCGCTCAGCAGTAACGTCGGGAAAACCGTCACGAACATGACCAGATAATGAACCACAATCTGTTGGATGAAGCGCCATCGCTCCACTTCATAGATGACACTTGCCACTCCGAGGAAAAATGCGATCAGACCGTAAAGGAATAGTTGCTTCGAAATGGCCGATGAGCCTTCAAACAGTGTCCATAGCAGCCAAATGAGTGTAAAAAAAACAAAAGGGATGAGACCTCTAATTAATCCTTTTCTTAATAGATTCATTGGTTTCCTCGCTCTTTTTCAAAGTATAGTCATTCCAAGCATAATATGTAATCCAAAACGCGATCACGACCAAAAAAGGATATACCCCTTTATCCTCAGGAAGGATAAAGAAAAGTCCCAATGTTGTTAAAAGAAATGGTGGCATGAGGATCCAGTAACGCTTATTTCTATATGGATTCATAAAGGGATGCCTCCTATTAGCTTATACTCTAGATACGAAACCGGACTGTAAAAAGTTTCATATTTGGGAAGGTCCGTCCCTCTTCAGAACAAAAAAAGAGGCCTTCTTCAGTAAGAAAGCCTACCTTTCAAACCTCAACTCAATTTCACCGGGGAATGTAAATCGTCTGCATCCCGGTAGGACCGATAGGAAACGAATCTCTTTCCATCTTTCGATCCATCCAGATGCAAAATACGGCCAGCCCTGGTTTCCAGGTAGAAATCATGCCTGTCCAGATTTAGTCTGAAAAAGGAAAATGAATTCCCCAGCAGATTCTTCTTCGTTACGTGGGACTCAGGATTCAGCTGAATAAAAACCGCAAGCTCCTGTACGGACGATGACGGGATATCGGCCATCGAATAGTACGACCCTTTCACATTATCCTTCAACTTATGCATGGCTGCACGTGCCTTTTCTTTTAACCTCTTACCGTCAAATTCCATACGTCCACTCCTCACTCCGTTCCTATTAAAAAGAGTCCCCCATCTGTAAGAGAATCATCCGTCATCATGATCAATACATAAGAACTTTACTGATGAGGTCCGTCCCTCAGAAGCTAAAAGATCACTTGTATTCCCTGCCAAAGCAGGACTCCACAGCCAGCCATGACAAAGACAATATTGGCGACCATTGACTTCTTATTCCCCTTGTTTTTATCTTCAATCGCATCAAACAACCCCTTAAAAGTCCAAAAAAGAATCATCACTGACCACCCAATGCGGTCATTCGTTGGATCTTCATCGAATAAATACCTTATATAAATGAACAGGATAATCACTAGTGTGATTGTTCGAAAGGTATTCCATTTCTTTGATAATGCTTCTTTCTTCAATATGATCCTCCTAACCACTAATCTTCTCGATCAACCCAACAACCTCTTCCTCATCCCCCGCATCAACCGACACCTTCTCCGTACCATCCACGATTTTCTTCGTATACTCTTCCATCGACTCCTCGATTTGCTCACTGCTCGGCCAGTGCGATGGAACATCGTACACATTGATCGTGCCGTCGCCGTTGCCGCTATAGGTGACGGTTCCGTCTGCCGACGCTTTGCCGGTTAACACGATGACGTCTTCCGGATAGGCGACGCTCTTGTCATCATAAGGATTCAGCTGCTCTCCGGCTGAAATGTGTTGGACGTTCAGTTCTTCTACGTCTCCATTCCCGATTACCTGCAACCAGACGCGGGCGTATTCGACTTTTTCTGAAGGGTATGTAGCAAGTGGTTCCTCCGTGGCGTCCGATTCTTCTTGACCTTGATCTTGTCCTTGAGCAGTTGCCTCTTCCAAATCAACCGAATCGATTTCTTCATCCGTTTCTGCCGCTGCGTCTTCGCTTTCCTTTTCCGGTTGTGCCTGTTCCACCACCTGCTGCTGTTCACCGCTGCAGGCCATCAACAGGAATCCTATGGCGAGTATCATAATCATCAGCATTCGTTTCTTCAATTTCATTCCCCCAATACTCTCTCTATAAATGCTGCTTTCCCTTCCGAATACGCTTCCCGGTCATCCGGAAATTGATTTGCCAGACTTTTTTTCAGTTCTGCGTATTCTTTCCTCAAGGCAGGGTTTCCGTTCAACCGGTCCCTGAATAGCCGCTGCTGTTCCCATCGCGGTTCCCCTTCCATCATGAGATGCAGATGGGCGACACGCCTATCATGTTCAACCTTAATAAAGAATCTCCTCCATGGCCGTTCATCAAGCTCCACCGGCACAAAATGCCAATCATCCTCCGCAAGTTTTTCCGCAATCTCCTCCACTTCATCAAAAGATGGAATCATTGCCATCACATCAATGATCGGTTTCGCCGGAAGGTCGTGGATCGACGTGCTCCCCACATGCTCGACTTCTTTGACACCATAGGGACTCAAACCTTGCATGAGTTCCTTCACTTCCGCTCTTCCTGACTCGATCCAATCCGGATTCGGAGGTACCACCTCAATCGACTCCACGGCCCATTTTGGCCAATGACTATTTTCCATAACCTGTCACACCCTTCTCCAATTCAATCTCATCTTTGATTGAAATTTTGCTTGTATAAAAAAACAGACATCCCCAACGGAACCTCTGTCATCATGATTCAAATAAAACTCCTTGTTTAAAAAGAAAGACTCTGAAAAAGCGAAATCGTCAAAACCAGCGTGAGCAAGGAACCTGCTGCCGTAGAAATGATGATGGTTCGGTTATTCTGTTTTCGTTCAGGCTTTTGAAACTCGTGAATGGCGACAAGCCAGATCAACGTCGTAAGTAAGGCCATGATTCCTGTGGACATAGGCGTAGCTCCTTTTCTATCACTATACTTGAAGATAACACAGATTTAATTGCAAAAAAAGGAAAAGAATAGAAATTATATGGTAAAATGATTGAGAATTGGTACCGCTTCCTCTATTAAAATACCTTTACATAAGGAGCAATGATGACTTTGACAAAGTTACGATTCTTCCTATTAGTGATGAGCGCAGTCTTACTGGCAGGTTGCAATGACAAAGACCTGAATTTGACAGATGGGAATAAACAAATCACCCAGCAGATCGATGAAGTGATTTCTCATTATATTGTCCAAAAGTACGCCACCTCCTACTCCGGCACTGATAAGCAGTTTGAAGTTCACAAAGTCTATGGGACGAGCGAAAAGGATGGAGTCTTGAGTGTCTACATGTGGTCGTATTACGGGGGATTCAATCAAGCGACGGGAACCGAAGCCCAATCCGGACATTCACTGCCTGCCGTGATCCGCTTAAAACAAGATGGCGACACCTATTCGGTCATCGACTACACAGAGCCGCAAGACGGCAGTATGTACCAGTCCTCCCTGGAAAAAATGTTCCCGGCGAAATACGTCAAATCCGCACAGAAGGACAGTGCGAATATCGGGGGACTCGAAAAAGAGATGGACAAAAAAGTGAAAGCATGGCTGGAGAAGCCGGATTCCTAAGGGGGAAATGAGCATGGAACTGAACATAAGAAGACGGACACAGGAAGATATCAACGAATTCATCACTTGGACATATGACGGAATCTATTCGTTTTACGATAATAATAGCCAAGTAGAAAAAATCGAAGGATTGAAAGAGAGCGTCCATTTGGAACGAGCCTTTTCTGTCGTGGACGAGAATGAGTATCTTGTAGGAAATTGTGAGTTTTATGATGTGGAAGAAGACGGGGAAACCATCCTGGTCCTTGGGGTACAGATGAATCCTTCCATGACAGGAAAGGGACATGGTCAGGCATTCGTGCAAGCGATCATCGAACAGGGACGTGAACGCCTGAAGTTCACTCATTTGGAATTGGCCGTCGCGGATTTTAATGAACGAGCGATCCGGACGTATGAAAAAGAAGGGTTCCGGAAACGGGGATCATTCGAAAATGAAATACGGGGCGAAAACTATCAATTTAGTATTATGGCGAAGGATTTTTGAAAAAATAAGGGTCAGCCTCAAAGGTCTGACCCCCATCCCCATCACGTCACAGTGGAATCAATAAAATCCTGATCGATATGATAAAAATGTTCTTTCAGGTTCTCTCTTCCACCCCATTTCCCGTACCAATCCTGCACCCGTTTCACATGAGCCACGTCGCCCCTCACATTGGCTTCGATCCTCTCGTACTCTTCATAACTGTCATATTCCCATATCGCAAACACTTCCACTTCCCCAGCTGCATGCTTCGTCATCCATCTTCCCACCAGCCTGGATCCATACTTCAACTGCGTCGGTAACAGCGTTTGATTAAAATGCACATTGAAATCCTCGATAATCCGTGGAGACACACGGTACATCTTTCTTCGATAGATCATAAAGTTTCCTCCTCTTTTTTTGAGGGACGGACCTTCCAAACGACCATTTGCGTGAAAGGATTTTACTATTTAGAGGTCCGTCCCTCTTACTTCTCTCCACTCACACCCAATACCTTCGCTTTCACTAAACTTCCGCCAAATAGTCCCGTGTAAACCAGAACGGTACCGAGCATAACGATAAAGCCAATATACACACTCATCATCGTCGGCATCAAGAAGGCTCCAATGATAATCGTGGATCGTGCGACAAGGTCCGCCCCGCTGAAGGACAGATTGGAAAAAGCGGAGTAAGATCCCCGCTTGTCGCTCGGGATCATGTTCGCCTGTTCTGCGTTTCGGATCGGTGAGTAGATCAGCTCTCCCATGGTCGCAATCAGATTGAAGGCGATCAGGACGTACCACGTGTTGGCGGATGTAACGGTCACATAGCCGATGCCATACAGGAGCAGCCCGATCAAGAGAGCGTTCTTTTTATTCAGACGATCTGTATAGCGATTGATGATGAACGTCAGGCAAACGACGAGCAGCATGTTCTCGATGTTCAGGATACTGAGCATCCTGACTCCAACAATTTCGAAACTCCCGATGTTCACGACCTTGAAGGTTTCTGCCAGGCGGATCCCGATATAGCTGTTCAGGGAAAATTCTGCTGCGAAGATGAAGGTGGAACCTGCCACCACTTTTACGAAAGCGGAATCCCTGAAGGCAATCCGGTAATTGTTGACGAGATCGACGAACACATTTTCATGTTTTTTCTGAAGCTGATCTTTAAAATGGTCCTGAAGCCAGATCCCATACGCAATGGGGATCGTCGTCGATGTAAAGGTCAGCATCATGAATAATTCTGTTTGATGATTCAAATACAAGAGTCCCCCAAGGGCGGCCCCGATCGCCATACTCAAATTGACCAGCCAGTAATCCAGCGCGTAGACAGCTTTCCGGTTCTCCGGCGTGGTCGAATCGATGATGATGGCATGCATCGCCGGACGGCCGAGGCTGCTTGTGATGATGAATCCGATATACGCACCTGCGAACAGCAGGATCAGGTTCTTTTCTGGAAAAAGACTGACCGTCATGATGAAAAAGAACAGGGCATTCAGCCAAGATGTTGTGAGTAGAACCTTTTTCCGTGGAAAACGGTCCGAAATGTATCCCCCGACCAGATTGACACAGAATCCGATCACGACGGTCCCGATCAGAAAGATCCCTGCCCAGATTTTATTCAGTTCCTGTGCAAAGAACAGCGCCATGAACGGCATGACTGCGGATGAAACGGCACGATTGAAGAATGACGTGATCATCCGTACTTTAATGTTTTGAGGTAATTCCTTCCACTTCATGTTGTTCCCCCTCCTCTATTTACTGTATAGTAAACTAGACGGAACATTATAAAAATAGACACTTTTCAAATTGATGTCCCCTTTTAGGAGGAAAAGCATATGGAGAACAAATTACTCACCCTTTGGAGGTACTATCCCTCAGGCAGCATCCGCGTTGAGGAAATCTCTGAAACCCTGCAATTAAGCCATAAACAGACCTCCCGCTACTTGAAAAAATGGAACGAAGAAGGCTGGATCGCCTTCACTCCGGGGCGCGGGCGTGGGAATGTATCCGCTTTGAAATGGAAAAGAGATGTGGAGGAAGTGTTCGAAGAAGAAGTCGTGAAGCGGATCGAGCAGGAGCCGATTGACGAGAGCAGCAAGTATCTCATGTACGATTGGTCCACCGACAGCAAGATGAGGCTGATGAATCATTTCCACAGTAAGCTCGGATTTGTGAAGGCGCCCAAGGATAAGCTGATCGTCCCGAAGCGCTATCCCTTTTTCTCCATCCACCCGTTGGAGGCGGCAGACGTCATGAGCGCCCACCTGGTGGCGAACGTCTTCAACCGCCTTGTTTCCATTACACAGAATGGGGACATCTTACCTGAACTTGCGCACAGCTGGGATGTTTCCCACCCTAAACTCAGACTCTATTTAAAAAAGGATGTCCGTTTCCATGATGGATCCATTCTCACCGCAAAGGATGTCGCCCATTGCCTCGACCGGCTAAAGAACTGCCGGCATTACCGGGAACTATGGGAGCCGATCGAAGAAATCGAGGTCAAAACCCCTCTCATCATCGACATCCATCACCCAAGTGGCTGCAGCTACATCCTCCCCATGCTCACGATGATGTGTGCGAGCATTTATAAAGAAAACAAGGGACGGACCTTGGGGACAGGCTGCTTCTCCCTTGAAGAGAATACCGATTCGAAGACCACCCTTACCGCTTTCAAGGAGCATTTTCAGGAAAGGCCACTCCTGGATACGGTCGAATTCGTTCAGGTGCCTAAGGACTTCAGGGGAATCTATCACTCTCAAATAGAAGAAAATCAGTCCAGCTCGGTCGAGTTTGAGAGTGATTCAGGATTCGGCATCGTCGTCATGAATGCACTTCCGGGACGAGATTCCCAGATTCAAAGGAAAGAAGTCCGGGATTATCTGCACTGGGTGATCGCGAAGAACCGCCACACCCTCCCTGACCTCGATCCACGCCTAACTCCGAACGGGAAAAGCATTCTCGTCGGCAAGGATCAAGGCATGACGATCCCCGAAGTCGATCGTCCCCACTTCACGGAACCACTCGTGATCCGCTGTGCCAATCATACGGCGAAAACGACCGAGTGGCTCGTAGAAATCTTTGAAAAAGAAGGGATTCCCGTTGAAGTTCGGTGGTTTTCATTTGCCGATACCCTGACACGGCAGCCGGAGACCTTACATGTCGATCTGTTCATTCACGGGGAAATCTTTGAATCCAATCAGGATTTTTCGTTTTATCACTTTTTGAAAAACGGCTATTCCCCTCTTGTCGGTCTTTTTGAAAAAGACGGAGTATGGAGGGAGCTTCTCGACGAATATCAACATACGCCCTTTGAGGACTGGACCGCACTAAATATGAATCTGGAAAATAGCCTCATAAGGGAATCGATCATGATCCCTCTTTATTATGAGAAACGGTACATCCCTTTTTCCACCGACATTATGAATATCGAAACCAAGCATTTTGGATATGTGGACTTTGCAAAATTGTGGGTGCGTCCGGAGGTTTAGGGGGAAGCGGTTCTCCTGCTTCCTTTTCGAGGAGAATCGAGATGATTTATCGATCCGCCCTTTCATTACCGGTCGAATCTCTCCGAATCCGCCCCCTTAGAGACTCTTCTCAACCTACCTCCCATCTGTTATGCTATCAAAAAACCAAACAATCAAAGGAGTCACCATGATTTCATTTTTCCTCTCACTAAAGCGACTGCTCAAAGCCCTATGGCAGGCTTTTAAATTAAAAAACTTCCAGGTACTCTTCACCATGGTGCTGGTCATGTTATTCTCAGGCACCCTTTTCTATGTGAAGCAGGAGGGCCTGTCGGTGATCGACGCCCTTTATTTTTGCGTAGTCACGTTAAGCACGATCGGGCATCCCACCTTTGAACCTCAGACCACATTCGGTAAGATATTCACGATGATCTATATTTTTGGCGGGAACGGGGTCTTCATCGGAATGATCGGGTATGTGGCGTATGCCATGATTCAGAAGCCGGAGAAACAAAAAAGGAATGCTGAGAGTGAATAGCATTCCTTTTTTATTTGGAAGCACGAGAACCGTCCCCTTGCTTACCTTTCAAACTCCAATGTCACCCCGTCCCCGTTCTCTTCGTCGGCTTTCATGATGTTGACGGTTTGGATATATCCCTTCACCGGGTCATCTCCATGGACCATGGACGAATCGGGATCTGCTTCTTTTAACACCTGAAGTCCGGCCAGCTCATCCAGGGCGCCGGCTTGTTCGACTAATTGCTCCTTGATATCTTCTTCCTGCCCGGCCGGTTCAAAGGTCAATTCAAACCGGTAGCGGGTCGATAAATCCGGTCTGTAGTATGTCTTCTCCTTGAGTGATCCGTCTTCTTCAACCGAAGTTCCGATCCCTACCGTATTCGCAGGCACTTCATTCAGAGTCCCAGCGGTTTTTTCCTTAATTTCTTCCGCCGTTGCATTTCCCTTATATGGAATTAAATTAATCTTTAAATAGGTATCAGGCGGAAGATCCGTTTCTCCTGATAACACCATATTCTCCCCATCCAATGTTAGAGTTGCATCAATCTTGAACGCAGACTCTTCAGGCTCTTCCTCCACGACTTCCTCCTGCTCCTGTACGTCCGCTTTTTGCCGGTGTTCTTTTTGTACTTCCTTCTGCTCTGCGTTTTGAGCGAATGGATCAAAGACGACCCGGCAGGCTGTAAGAAACAAACAAGTGGAAGTGAGTAAAACAAATACCATTATCTTTCGACACATTTACATATCACCTTCGACAATATTTTCTGAATTGTGTTTACTATTGCATGTCTTTATTGTAGCATGTATATTGTAAAATTTGTAATTTTTCCTAAAGTTAGGCAGGGGAGTTTCTATGAATAAAGTAGTACGCACGCCCTTTCATTTTATCATTGTGTTCATCGGTTTGTTTCTACTCAGCGGCATCAGCGCTTTGTTGGATTATGATACAGAGCTTGTCATCAATGTAGGAGCATATGGTCTTCGATTATGGCAGACGATCCTTGAACTCGCCTCACCTTCTTCCATCGTCGTCCTCTGGGGAGCAGAGAATAAACAATACGGAATGTTCGACATCTTTCTCACTACCTATCCGTATTCATTCACCATTTTGTTCATCTCATTTATCGTCGCCATCTTGATTTCGGTTGTCGCAAGTTACCTGATGATGCTTATGCCGAGAAATCTATTCAGAGCTTCAGAAAAAGTCGTCAACATCCTCGACGGAATTCCGGATGTATTCCTCGTCGTGTTGTTCCAATTGTTCATCATCTGGTTATTTAAAAAAACAGACTTTCTCTTATTTGATATCTACACTACCGGGGAAGAACAGATTTACATGCTGCCCGTCATTTGCCTCTCGTTTCTGCCTGTGGTGTTTTTAGTCAAACAATTCTTATTCCAATTGAAAGAAGAGGAAAGTAAGCCTTACGTAGAGTTTTCCTTTTCAAAAGGGTTCAAAAAGAGTTATACGATTTGGTTCCATGTGTTCCGAAATGTGTGGATCCACTTCTTCTTGCATTTGAAGCCGATCTTTCTTCTCATGCTTTCGAACCTGCTTGTCATCGAGATTTTATTCAATATCAAAGGCTTCATGACGGTCCTGCTCAAAACGGCCACGTCGTCATCTCCTGCCTTTTTCATTGGGATGCTTCTCATATTTGTCCCGTTTTACATCGTGTTTACGATCGGTTCCCTACTGTTGAAGAAATGGCTGAAAGGGGGAGAATACAATGTCTAAGACACTCGTCAAACGATTGGCCTTTCCGGTGTCGATCATCGTCGCCCTCCTTGTGGCGAGCTTTTTGATTCCGGTTTTGAACACAGATTACGATAAAATCACGCAGTACTTGATGGATGAAAACAATAAGGTGACGGCTGCACCGCCATTTACACCGGAAGAAATGCCGCCGCTCGGGAGTGACCGGCTGGGTCGGAACTTTCTCTTCCTCCTTATTGCCGGCGCAAAATTCACCATCTTCGCAGCCCTTTTCATCGCGGGCCTCCGGATGATTTTCGGCTTTGGGTTCGCCCTTTTGTACACCTTTCTACCGGGAGCTTTCACCCGGACATTGAAAGGATTGGGTGAGGCGTTTCAATATCTCCCCCTTGCTATCGTCGTGTTCGGGCTATTGGCACCGCTCGAGGGCGCTTTCCAGGGAGACGCCCTTCCGTCCGGCCGATACTTCTTCATCCAGCTGGTGGGGATTGCCGCCATCACGATTCCTTCTCTTGGAATCTATCTCGGAGAAGAAATGAAGCTCTTTATGAAGCAGGAATTCGTCGATGTGTCGAAGACGATGGGAGCAAGCCGCTTTCATCTCATTCGCAAACATCTGCTGCCCCAATTTCTGCGTCAATCGATTGTGTTATTTTCCGAACAGGTGTCACAGGCCCTTTCCTTGCTCATTCAGCTCGGCATCATCCTGATGGCCCTTGGCGGCATGAAGATAGCTGAATTTGCCATCGGTCCCTTTGAACCGAGCAACCCGGTCTATTTTTCGGAGACAAACGAATGGGCTGCGACGATCAGCATGAACATCCAACAGGTGTTCACGAATCCGCTGCTTGTGGTCGTACCGTTGATCCTGTTCTCGATCCTGATCCTATCGATTAATTCCATCAGCTCCACGTTAAAGAAGGCGCTGATTGACAGTGATGTGAAAGTTAAAAAGAAGGTAAAAGAAGAGAAGACATCAAACGAACCAATAGTTCGTTCTGAGGAATTGTTTACGTTTAAGGGGTGAAGCATGGGGACGGTTCTCGTGCTTTCTTTTTCAACCAAAAAGAACCAGAAGAACCGCCCCACACTTTTTCCAATTATTTCAAACTCACTCTGTCCTATCCACACCTTTCTCCATGTAGTCATTACGTCACACAAATCTCTCACTCCCGATGACCACCTGATTCTGAAGGTACAGGCATAAAGATTCATCTTTCTAAAAGCCCCCTGATTTACAAAATATTAACTTGTGAGAAGCTTATTCCATCCCCTATCATTTTAAGTAGAAGCGAACACACCTTATGCTATTTCCTCTAAAAAAATCATGTCTCACTGCCTGCGCTGTTTCACTATGAACATGTCTTTCTCTCAGGGAAATCATGTTGATATAAAAAAATCCAGGAGGCATCCCCATGCTAAAGAATTCATTGTTGTTTGTCGTTGTCCTGCTTCTCTCGTTCGCTTTATTCATGCCGTCCGCACTCGCATTTCCGCCCGGCACACCGTCCAAGTCCACGGCCCAATCTCAACTGAACGCCCTGACTGTGAAATCAGAAAGCTCCATGACCGGCTACTCCCGGGATAAGTTCCCGCACTGGATCGGGCAAGGAAATGGCTGTGACACACGACAGCTCGTCTTGCAGCGTGACGCTGACAGCTACAGTGGCAGCTGCACGGTGACGTCAGGTTCATGGTACAGTTATTATGATGGAGTTACGTTCACCGATCCATCCGATCTTGATATCGATCACGTTGTCCCTCTTGCCGAGGCATGGCGCTCCGGAGCCAGCAGCTGGACGACACAGAAGCGGGTGGACTTTGCCAATGACCTGAGCGGCCCGCAGCTCATCGCCGTCAGCGCAAGCTCCAACCGTTCCAAAGGTGACCAGGATCCATCCACATGGCAGCCACCGCGTTCCGCTGCCGCCTGTGGTTACTCGAAATGGTGGATCAGCACGAAATACAAATGGGGCTTAAGCCTACAATCTTCAGAAAAGACCGCACTTCAAAGCATGCTAAACAGCTGCGTGTATTGATTTTTGGGAAGCACGGGGACGGTTCTCGTGCTTCCTTTTTGAAATTCAAACCCAAAAATGGAGGCCTACATATGGAAAAGAGATCAACGGTTTTTACTGCAACACACGGGGTCATGACATCTGAAGTCGGGGTGATCAGTGGAGAACTTGAACTGGTGACAACTTGTGAGGAGAATGGTGCCCTTACGCTGTCGATCACCTACGTGGGGGCTGAGGAGTGGTATTCACTGCCCGGAGAAGAATATCGCTTGCATGATGTGAGGGATCATGAGGTCGTGCATAACATGCTTGCTGCCGTGTTGGAAAGACCTTAAAAAAAAGAAGCGCGGGGTTCCCGTGCTTCTTTTTCAAAATCAAGAAGAATCAACAGAACCGTCCCCATGCTTCTACTTCCTCTCCATCACCGCAAAGTAATTCTCTTCATGATCAGCAAAGTTAAACACCCTGCCGGCAGGCATATTGACGATTTCTCCTACTTTGATTTCCTTGTTGGATAAATCGGTGTATAGTTCATCAAACCGGTCGGTGAAAAACATTAGGGAAGGCGTACCCAGATTGACCCCAGCTGACATCTTTGCCACGAGTTCCTTATTGTGCAAAATGATGCTGGTTTCGGCGTCCTTCGGTGCCACTTCGATCCATCTCATTCCTTGACCGTTGTCTTCCTCTGCCTTCACGGTGAACCCTACTTTTTCCGTCCAAAATTTTACTGACTCATCTTGGTTATTGACGTATAACATGATTTGACCGACTTTCGTAATCATTGATTGGTCCACTCCTTTAGTATCTATTCACTTATCATTTTTACTTATTTAGTACATGAAGAGCTTCTTCCAGACGATCCCACGTTTCCGTGATGCCTTGGATCATGCCCATGTCCATAACAGTCTTAAGGGCGTCTTCTGACGAATATAGAGAACGGCTGATCAGCTTTGTCCTGCTTCCCATGTCCATGAATTCCATTGTCACTTCCGTTTCAGGCAGGTCTTCATTTGTGTTACCTTCTGCATCCGAGAATGCATCGACGTAGACGATCTTCTCCGGCTCGATGATTTCTTTATACATCCCTTTTCCCCATGATTCCATTCCATAGAATTGACCTTGGTTGGAATCCACGCACTTCATACAGTAGTGCCAGACACCGCCTGGACGGAAATCCACACGGCATACAGGTAACTCCCAGCCTCGTGGTCCCCACCAAGCCTTAAGATGCTCGGGCTCCTTGAACATACTGAATACCAGGTCACGGGGTGCATCGAAAATCCTCTCAAGTACAAGCACCCGGTTATCTTCTACTTTGGAAAGCATTTGATTGCTGTTGGACATTTCGTTTCCTCCTCAAGTTCTAAATGAGATGAAAATACGTATGTAATGCCATGATGGCCTTTCTGCAAAAAAAAGTACCTCTTTGTAGTATTCTTCAGAAAAACCTTAATTCCTTCTGAAGAAGCACAGGGACGGTTCTGTTGCTTCCTTCTTGGTTAATAAAGAAGCGGCAGAACCGCCCCCCATCCATGATCACATTCATTTCCCCAGTGAAAATGGAGCATACTATCCAAAGGAGGCGATATGATGGCGGACAAAAAGAAAACACCCAAAGAATACAGCACATCCGAAAAGAAACACGACCGACACAACGATAACGCCAAAGCGGCAGCCTCTCTACAGTCCGAAGCCCCAAGGATCAGTACAGATAATCTTTGAGAGGAAGCAAAGGGACGGTTCTCGTGCTTCCTTTTCGTTTAAAAAAAGAAGCAGCAGAACCGTCCCCATGCTTTTGTTTAAAATACCAATTCAATTCCCACTGTTAATAACAAGAGTAATAGACCATATCCGAAACTCGTTTCCAATACTGTATAGGTACATTCACGTTTATTCTCAACATACTTCCATTCCATGTAGGCTTTCAGGAATGAACCGCTGAAGAGCAGGATCAGCACGTAAGAGTAAGGATTCTGATACCAGTACTCAAAATCAAAAATGACATCTATAATGACGCAGGAGAACAAGGCGAACACCATTATTTTCCTGTGTATTGTATCCGCTTTTTCATGGTGTTCATTAATGATATCATGGGAAAATATTTTCCGTTTGTCCACACTGAGCCAGCTGCTTATCCCTCGGTGGAATGTGTACATCAGCAAAAGATAGATCATCAAGATGAGAATGACTTTTAAGAAGAAGAGTCCCATCCTTCTCCCCCTTTCCGAAAAAAGATTTTTAGGGATATGTCCACTACAGAAAAGGAGGCAGCAGAACCGTCCCCATGCTTCTTAAAAAGAACCCAGCAACCCCAACTGCAACACAACCACTACGGCTGTGATCACCATGAACCATTCTGCTACCGTTAAGATCGCCTGCTTCGGGACTTCACTATATCTATACTCAAAGAATGCCTTCACCCCATAGTCCAGCAGGGAGGTGAATATCATTCCCACTATCAACAAATAATGTAAGGCGTCATTGTTAATCAGAACCAGTATGAGAATAGGTAAGATGAGCCCAGTCAAACGCCCCACCCATTTGTCCACTTGACGATGCAATTCATTAATATAATTGTTAGAAAAGAACTCCATCTTTACTTTCTCGATCTTCAACGTTCTTCGTAAAATAAATTTAACAAGCGAGATAAGGGCAAACACGACCAACGCAATCAAGACAAACTTCAACCAAAACATTGGGCACCCCCTGTTCATCTATTTGACGATTTTCAAATCATGAAGGTTTCAATGAACCCCTTGTTCATTAGCATATATATCCATAATAAGTAAATCTTATCATACATAATAAAGGAATCGTCATTTACTTATTAAGACGGGAGGGATAGGATTGGATTAAGGTTACAGTCCACTCAAATAAGGAGGAAATACGATGATTCTTGGTCTGCACCACGTCCAAATCACCATTCCAAAAGGCTCTGAAAAGGAAGGGAAAGACTTCTATTGCGGTCTTCTTGGCTTACCTGAAGTTGAAAAACCCGCCTCACTAAAAGGTCGGGGCGGGTTTTGGTTAAAAGTCGGGGACCGAGATGTTCACGTCGGTACGGAAGACGGATTTGACCGATCCCAAACGAAAGCGCACTTGGCTTATCAGGTCGATGATATCTCCAGTTGGAGAAACGTGTTAGAGAAACAGAACATTCAAATCCTTGAAGGAATCCCGATCCCCGGATTCGAACGTTTCGAGTTCAGGGACCCATTTGGGAATCGGGTGGAAATGATTCAAGCGGTTTAGAAGCACGGGGACGGTTCTCGTGCTTCTTTTTAAAATCAAATGGAAGCAGCAGAACCGTCCCCATGCTTCCAGGCTTTTTTAAATCCGTCATAGCTGTTGATCACGGCTGCGACTAGTAGCGCAACGGATATGGTCAGGTAGAGCCACTGGAAGTTGAAGGAGCCGTTGAAGAGTTCCTGGATGCGATCGATGAATCCGGGATTCAGCAACTCCATATTCCTGAACATGAACATAAAGGCTAGTACGGGAATGAACTGATAGACTGCATTCATGATGGCAAGCTTCCTGGTCCATACCCCTGCTTTCCACTTTTTAAGAAGCAGGTGAAGTTCCAGGGCGATCAGGAACACGACCAATGGCCAATATCCGATGAGTACATCACCGTTAAAAAAAGGAGTGAATATTCTTCCGCTATCAGTCTTTTCATACATACCGACAATACTTGCGGCTTTAAAGTAACAGGTTGCCCAGATGATCGTCCACACCAAGCCTCCGAAAATCTCAAACTTGGAAATTCGTTTTTCTTTCGGAATATAGGGAATGTCTTTCAAGTCATCAGGCGTCCACTCTTTCCCTTTCATGGTGATGGGAGTCTGACTGTCCGTTGAAACGGTCCGCTCGATGACGGCAAAGGTGAGGGTCAGCCAAAAGAAGACCTGCATGGCTGTTCCGATGGCCTCGCCCAGCCCATTTCCTACAATCGACAAGAGGACCCCGATGGGATTTGATTCCCCTGAATAGCTCAAAACAGATGAAACGGCCAACACGATGAACGTAATCGCAACGGAAAGCGGGAGAATGATCTTCAAGAGCGTTACATACAGATCATAATATCTTGGCCCGATCAGATGCATCGGTCTGTCTTGATAATTCGAGGCAAGCACAGCTGGATTCCCGAGTGAAGTCAGTACCTCCCTCACATCCTCTTCTGTGTAATCCTCCGGCAGCATGTCTTCGATCGTCGATTTCAATTCCAAGGCAATATCCTCCCGGTTCTTCTCCGGAAGCCTTCGCATCACTTCTTGAATATAGAGTTCAACAAGCTTCATCCTTCCTCGTCCCCCTTTAATAAAATGGCCAATTCCCCAGACATCTTTTCCCATTCGGTCTGTAATTGCCCGAGAATCTCAATGCCGTATTCGCTCAGCACATAATATCTCCTCGGCCTGCTTTCCGTCCGGTCCCAGCTGCTCGTGACCAGTTCCTGTTTCTCCAACCGGCGCAGCAGTGGATAGAGTGTACTCTGCTCCATTGAAATTCCGCTTTTCTCCAATAGTTGTACAAGTGAATATCCATACTGCGGTGTCCGCAATTGACTTAGTACCGCCAGGGTCAAAGTCCCCCTCCGCAGCTCCGTCGTCAACGATGTCAGCAGTGACTTATCCATATGTTCACCTCTTTGATTAAAAATACTGTGTGTCGTACACTATATGCTTTATACTATGTATCATACACTATAGACGTGCAGAAAAGAAAGACATTTTTTTCAAGGGGAAGCATGGGGACGGTTCTCGTGCTTCCTTTCGGTTAGAAAAGAAGTAGAATACCCCTCCGTCACTCATTCCCACTATTTCCCGTCTCCCTTTTTGTTTTATTTCTATTCCAATTGGTTATTGAATAATAGGAAATAAAAATATAGAAATGAGGTAGTGAAAAATGAGAGAAAATCATGATCAAGCAAGCGGAAAGCAAAAGCAGGTTAAAGGTGATTTGAAGAAAGGCTTAGGCAAACTGACAAACGACGATTCTACGATTGCGGAAGGCGAACGCGACAAAGATAAAGGAAAGATTCAAGAAAAAGTTGGCGATGTGAAGGAATCCTTTAAGAAGAGTTGGTAACTAAAATCAGGAAGCATGGGGACGGTTCTCGTGCTTCCTGATTTTCTATATCAAAAGGAAGCAGCAGAACCGTCCCCTTGCTTCCTTAACCCAGCCTTCACCTCATCACTCGCGAAAGCAGCTTCGACACTGTTCAGATAAATCGCCCGATAGTCCTCTTCATTCATGGCAAATTCACCCCAGACGAGTTCACATTCCTTCGTCATTGTGGTGTCCGATACCGTTCTGTTGTCGGTATTGATGGTGATCTTGATGCCTTCCCGGTGAAAATCGTACAGTGGGTGATCGCGGAACTCCTCCACAGCTTTTGTTTGGACGTTACTCGTCGGGCAGATTTCAAGGACGATCCCCTTTTCTTTTACAACCTGATACGCTTCAGGACAGTCTTTTATGTAAACGCCGTGCCCGATTCGTTCGGCCCCGAGCCATTCAACCGCCTCGAGGACATTTCTTCCGATTCCCGTTTCACCGGCGTGGATGGTGACTCTGTAGCCATATTCTCTGGCGAGGGCAATCGGTTCGATGAATTCCCTGCAGAACCCTTCCTCTTCGGACGCACATAAATCAATGGCGACGACTCCTTTTCCGAGGAAGTTCTTCCCCTTTTCCACAACCTCAAAGGCACTTTCCGGTGACATCGTTCTCATACAGCACAGAATGATATTTCCTTTGATATCAAATTGCTCTTCCGCCTCTTTCATTCCTTCGATGACACTTCCGATAATCTCTTCCACCGATAATCCCTTCTGTGTATGAAGCAACGGGGCGAACCGGACCTCCATATATTTCACGTTTTCCCCCGCTGCATCTTCATAGAGTTCAAAGGTGATTCTCTTCAAATTCTCTTTCGACTGCATCACGTCATTGGGAATCGAGAACTTCTCCAAGTATTCATCCAATGATTCGCAGTCCAATGGGGCGATGAGTTCCCCTCTCATCTCTTCCCTATCAAATGAAGGGATATGTATCCCGTCTTTTTTTGCTAAATCAATAATCGTCTCGGGTCTGACGCTCCCATCAAGATGGCAGTGTAGTTCAATTTTAGGCATTTTTGAATAATTCATGGTGGACCTCCTCAATTTTTCTATAAAAAAAATCCTGATTACGAAGAAAATACACCGAACGGTACCTTCTTCGTAATCAGGATTTTCTGGTTCCTGGTAGAGACCTCCAAACCATATTATTGGAGTTATACGAATGTAAAAATCATATTTGGTTTTTTATAACGATAATAAATTTCGTTGTGAAAGTCAAGGGAAGCACGGGGACGGTTCTCGTGCTTCTTTTTTAGTGAAAAAGAAGTGCCAAAGCGGTGTCCTCGTTTCACCATTCCCTTTACATCCCCCATTACAAACACCCCGCTTCTCCCCAATTCATCAAAAAGATTTTATTCCCTTCCCAAAAGAAAAAAAGTAGAGTGGGATTCGTACCCAATCTACCTTATTTTTTATCCAGGAAAGCTGTTAATGGCCTTTGAAGGATGTCCACAACCGCTATGATAATACTTGTTGCTAAAATACTCATCAGACTTAACGATATCGGACCTGCTGAATCATCTCCTGAGATACTAGAAATCACCTTTAAGCTGATGATCATGAACACAAAGAAGCCAATGACGATAAAAGCACATTTTTTTATCACCTTTAAAGATTGATAGGATGACTCCGAGAAAGCATTGTTCCTTTCGATAAAGGTGACTAGTTTATATACATGAAAGAGCGAAAAAAGAAATGTAAGACAGATCCCATACGCACATACTAAAAGGGGATATATCGAATAATCCCCACCTGGATGAGCTTTTACATCTCTGATGGTTAACACAGGCATCCAATACACGCACAAAGTAAGCACTGCAGCTCCAATCAGAAAAATAATGGCCTTTAAGAAAATGGCTGAAACTCGCTTATCATTCAATCCAAACACCTCACTCATTTAAAATGATAACTCGATTTTAGCACGCTGTTTATTGTTTTACAATAAATTAATATTGATTTAAATGATATTATTGTTGTTACTAATAAAATCAAAGTAGAGTCGAACCGTCCTCACTCTACCCAACGAAAAGTGGCAATTCAGCCACATCACATCAAAATCTCTTTGCTATCCCTACAAACAATCCAACTCCCATGCCTCACCCTCCCCCATCCCAAGCGTTCCCACTCCAACTCTCACCATCCATTATGTTAAACTATAGTTGGAAACTACAGTAAAAGGAGAGGCGTTACGAACATGATCGATCAAGGCAGACCAACATATACGAAAGCAATCTGTGAAAAAGTATTGAGTCAAAAGCAAGAACTGATTGTTCAAAAGGATAATTTACGGTCAAGTAAGTATCGCAACATAGAATCCAAGCTTCATAGTTGGCGTGAGGATATCATCGACATTTATGCCAAATCGATTGAGAGTGACCTAGACACGGCCTTCGAACAGTTGAAAGAGTGGGGATCGGAAGCTGTCGATACACTCGTTAACTTCAATCTTCCTTTGGAAGTGGCCCTGGATGAAGTGAGGGATTACCGGAATTTAATCGGGCAAATCATAAAAGGGGAAGCATCAACATTCAATATGTCATTTGATCAATTCTATGACCTGATCTCTGATTTTGATGCAGTGGTGGACAGGGCCGTCCATTGGCTGACCATGTCGTATACAAGAAGATTTTATACACGGATCAATGCGGCTGAAGCAACAGCGCTCGAGTTATCCATCCCGGTGATCAAAATCACGAAGCAAATCGGAGTTCTCCCATTAATCGGGGACATAGACACCGAAAGAGCTCAGGAACTGATGGATAAAGCACTCTCAAAAGGGAACGAATTATCACTGGAATACATGGTCATTGACCTATCCGGCGTCCCGATCATCGATACAATGGTGGCAGACCGCATCTTCAAGGTAGTGGATGCCCTATCCCTGATCGGAATCGAAACCATCCTATCCGGAATCAGACCCGAAATCGCCCAGACCATGACCCACCTTGGAATCGACTCTTCCAGGATCGCCGTAACCTCCAGCCTTCATATCGCATTGGAGAAATTTTTAAAAGAATAGAAGCATAGGGACGGTTCTCATGCTTCCATATCGGCAACTTAAACAAGCCACGGGACCTATCCCCGTGGCTTGTTTGGCATGTTTTTAACTGGTAGGGTTCTGCAAAATCATATCGATATGGGGAATCCCATCATCCAAATAGGTTTCCGTTATCGCCTTGAATCCAAACGACCCATAGAACTCCCGCAAATATTCCTGTGCCTGAATCTTCACCGGTTGGTCCCCCCACTCATCATGTATGAAGGCCAATCCTCTTTTCACCAGCTCGCTTGCGAACCCTTTCCGACGATGTCCTTCCTTCACGAGGACCCTCCCGATGGATGGTTCGTTGTAGGAAACACCCGCAGGTAAGAGCCGTGCATAGGCAACCACCTCTCCGTTTTCTTCCCTATAAAGATGATGGGATTGCAGATCCTTCCCATCGACTTCCAGGTAGGGACATTCCTGTTCCACGACAAACACCTGGGTCCTTACTTGTAATAGTTCATATAGTTCATGGGTGGATAGTTCATTGAAGCTCTTTATCTTCCAGCTCATGGTATGGGGTCACCTCTGTTGTATAATTTTATAAGCATAGGGACGGTTCTCGTGCTTCCTCTTCACTCAAAAGCAAAGCAACAGAGTCGTCCCCATTTATCATACTTCTATATAAACGATAAAAAAAGCTTCACCCTAAAACACGGGGTGAAGCTCTCCTATACCTTATCCCTGCAGCAAGTCCTTCCGAATCGGCGAAAACATATCCAAAATCACGCACTCCTCGAGCACTTTCACCCGATGCTGGATGCTTGATGGGATATACTGCGTATCCCCCTGTGACAAGATTCTTTTTTCTCCATCGACTTCGAACTCCACTTGCCCTTTTTCAATAAAGCTCAATTGCTCTTCGGGATGCTGGTCGATGTCGCCGACGAATCCTTCCGCGAGTTCCACCTTTACGAGCATCATGGAGCCTTCACTGCTTAATACTTCTCTTTTTACCATTGCGATCGACTCTCCTTTTTATATCTAGCCGGTTCATCAGAATAGGCTTGGGTTAATCAACTTCGGAAGATAAAATGCCACTTCCGGTAAAAATGCGACGAATAACAGAACGACGAGGACAATCAATATATACGGCATGACGGCTGAGAAGGATTTCTCGATACTGAGCTTTCCTATCTTCGCTGCCAGCAGGAGACATAACCCGTAAGGAGGGGTGACGAGTCCGATGGCGAGCGTCATGACCACGATCAGTCCGAGATGGACCGGTTCCATTCCGAAAAGATTGGCTGTCGGCAGGATGACCGGGACGAATAAGATCATGGCCGGAATCGCGTCCATGAACGTTCCGACGAACAGGAAGAATGCAATAATGATCAGGATGAATACCCACTCTGCCCCAACGTTATTCACGAAGAACTCCTGCGCCTTAACCGATAATTGATAGTAGCTCATCAGCTCACCCAGGGCACTTGCAGCAGCAAGGGCAAACAGTGACAGCGAGCTAAGCGCCAATGTATCTTTAATAATCTTTGGAAGATCCGATAGTTTCAATGTTTTATAGAAAAACATACAAATCAATAGCGTGTACAAACAAGCAACGGCTGCGGCTTCCGTCGGAGTGAAGAACCCCGAGATGATCCCACCTATGATGATGATCGGAGTGATCAGGGCAGGTACCGTTTCGTACATGAGTTTGAAAAATTCGCTGAATGTCGCGCGTTTCGATCTTGGATATCCCTTTTTCAACGCCATGATATAAATGAAGAGCATCATGCCAAGCCCGATCAAGACACCTGGTACGATCCCACCAAGGAACAACGCTCCAACCGAGGCATTCGTCAATCCGGCGAAAATGATCATCGGGATACTCGGCGGGATGATGACGCCGATCGTGGAAGAAGCTGCTGTCACGCCGACAGCCGTTTCCGTATCATATCCCTGCTTTTTCATGTTCGGGATCAGGATTTTCCCTACCCCGGCTGTATCTGCCTGAGCGGCACCCGATACTCCAGCAAAAATCATCGAGACAAGGATATTCGCGTGAGCGAGGCCCCCTCTGATGTGACCGACCATCGTCAGTGAAAGATCGATCAGCTTTTGTGAAATCTTCCCGTGGTTCATCAGGTTGGCTGCCAGGATGAATAACGGCACGGCCAGCAGGACGAACGAGTCGATCCCGTTCAGCATCTTCATCGGGACCGTCACTTCAGGAATATACGGTACGGTAAAAATACCAAGGAGGGCAATGATGCCGATGACAAAGGCAATCGGTACACCGATCAGCATCAAAATCAGAAATAATCCAACCAATCCTATACCAATCATGCCTGTGCCCCCCTTCCTTTAAGCGATTTAATATTGTTAACCAATTGACTCCCGGAGTAAATCATCATGGTCGCCCCCATGACCGGGATGGAAATCCACACATATCCCATCTTCAATTCAGGGATGGACGTCCAATTGTAATTCCAGAAATTCTGTACAGTTTCAATTCCATAGTAGAAAAGAGCAAATGAGAATAATAAGATCACTGCATCAATCACGATCAGTAATGACACTTTCGACTTCCCTTGAAGCTTCCCGATAAGGAAGTCGAAACTGAAGTGTTCCCTTTTGCTCACCATGACGGATGCACCCATAAAGACTGACCAAATGAAGGAATAGTTGGCCACCTCTTCTGTCCAGATGACAGAAATCCCAAGATGTCTGGTGACGATTTGAACCATGATGGCTGCAAAAAAGATAAGTAAGAACATAGCACCGATGGTCATTTGAATTTTTTCAAGAGCCTTTATCATAAGATCGTCTTCCCCCTTTCACAAGTAAAGGGAAGAACAGATCATCTCTTCCCTTTTAACGAGCGTTTTTACTTAAGCTTTTTAATTTTTTTAAGCAGGTCTTCTGCTCCAATATCTTTAGCTGCTTTCTCTTGAAGAGGCTCTGCCAATTTGATGAATGGTTCACGGTCGATTTCGTTTACTTTCGCTCCTTCATCAATGGCTTTTTGTTTGTACTCCTCTTCTTGAGCATAAACTGCTTCTCTTTCTGCTTTCACAGATGCCTTTGCTGCTTCGATGATGATATCCTGCTGTTCTTTCGAGTAGGAATCAAATTTCTTACCGTTCACCAATAAGAAACGTGTGGTGTAATCATGCGCTGTCTCCGTGATATATTTCCCGTTGTCCGTTTTATGATGGTTCTGTTGTACAAAATATGGATATGAGTTTTCAGAGGAATCGACGACATTTTGCTGAAGCGCTTGATATAATTCTCCCCACGCGATCGATGTCGGGATGGCCCCTACTTTCTTCCAATAGTCCGCCACTACACCTGATGTCTGTGTTCTGAACGTCATTCCCTTAATGTCTTCCATTTTTTCAAGCGGCTTTTTCCCATAATAATGTCTCACACCGGCAGACCAGTACCCGATCAGTTTGAAATCATTGTTCGACTTTTCGTTGATCAATTTTGCCATTTCATCCCCGACTTCTCCGTCAACCGTCTTTTCCCAGTGATCATAGCTGTCAAAAAGGTAAGGCATGGCCAGAAGGTCGATTTCCTTGATTCCTGTTTGAGTCATGAATCCAGGTGAAACAAGTACCACATCCGCTGCCCCAAGCTTCAGCTTTTCAACCAGTTCCGATTCTTCCGTCCCGATGGTTCCTGCATGCACTTCCACTTCAATATCCCCGTCTGACTTGCTTTCAGCGACTTCCTTGAATTTCAAAAGTCCCGTTTGGTATGGATTGTCCGGTGATGTCTGGTTATGCGCCGCTACAATCTTGATTTTCTTCCCTGCTTCTCCCCCTGATGCTTCGTCACTTCCGCATCCTGCAAGAATGCCGGAAACAGCCAACAATAATACAAATGAAAGTAAGAAAAATTTCTTCATCCCTAGTTCCCCCTTATTATGATTTAATCGTTTGAACAGCCTTTACCTTCTGAACGAGTTGCCTGTATTCACGTGCTTTCTGAGTCAAACGCTGATAATCTTCTGCACGATGCAATTGCTTAGTATTCACTAAGTTGCCCCCCAGACCGACAGCCAACGCTCCAGCTTCCAGATATTCCGTAAGATTATCCATATTGATTCCCCCGGTCACCATCAGTGGGATCGATGGGAATGGACCGTGGATGCTCTTCACATAGCCTGGTCCGAATGTATTGGCAGGAAATACTTTGATCATGTCGGCCCCGAGCTCATATGCCGTCAGGATTTCCGTCGGTGTCAGGGCCCCCGGTATACTCGGGATGCCGTAGCGTTTGGTCATCTTCACCGTCTCCGCATTGAATGACGGGGAAACGATGAATTCACTTCCTGCCATGATGGCGGCCCTTGCTGTTTCTGGATCGAGGACGGTCCCTGCACCAGTCAGGACCCGACCGTCCATTTCCTCTCTGACGATTTCGATCAATCTTGTAAACTTCGGTGTCTCCGCCGTGAGCTCAAGCACTTTCACTCCGCCCTCATACAATGCTTCTGCAATCGGCAGAATGGTTTGTGGAGTGGCTTCCCGGATGACGGCCACGAGGATTTCTTCTTTCATAAACTCTATTGGATTCATTCCTTCACCGCCCCTCTACTCTATATTTGCATGCCGTTTGGCCATGGTTTCATTTGTATCCCCATCATCCAGTGTCCCGATGATGACCGCGTCAAGCACAAGGTGGACCGACTGATCGAACTGGTTGCCGAGGGGCTGGATCGTTTCCGGTTCCTCCGCTCTCCGGAATTTTGTAGCAGCGGGGATGCAAAGGATCCCGTCACTGATCGACGCAAGCTTTGATTCACGGTTTGTGGTTACTAAAAACACTCCCGCCCCAATTTCTTTCGCTTTTGTGGCAAATTGAACAATCGCTCCTGTTGAACCCGATCCTGTAATAGCGATAAGCAGGTCCCCTTTGTCCATGCTCGGTGTGATTGTTTCCCCGATGACATATACCGGAAAGCCTCCGTGCATCAAACGCATCGCGAATGCTTTCCCCATCAAACCTGAACGTCCTTCACCATATACGAAGATCCGCTTCGCTTTTTTCAATTGCTCTGAAAGATGGATCGCCTCTTCTTCTTTCACCTTTGATAAAACTTCTGTGATTTCATCGGCTACCGTCGTGATGATTGATTTCATTCTCTAATCAGTCCTTTCATCGCCTTTGCAGCTTCTGCAGGGTCTTTCGCTTTCGTGATAGCGCTACCAATAATGACCGTATCGGGGCTGTTCTTCACAATGCCTGGCAGTGTCTCGAGTGTGATCCCCCCGGCAACGGCCGTCTCAAGTCCGCTGATTCCCTGTATCAGATCAAACAGACTGCCGGTGCTTTCACCTGTTTCCTGCATGTCTTTTCCGATGTGCAGGCTGACAAGAGAAACACCAAGTTCCTGTAATTCTCTGACTCTCTCATTCTCCGAAACTCCCAGAAGGTCGATCATCACTCGTTTTCCTCGTGACTCAGCCACTTCGAGAGTATCGGTGATCGTCTTGTCGGCAGAGAACGCCATGACGGTCGTGATGTCCGCCCCGGCATCAAGAGCCTGTGTCGCTTCATGTTTACCTGCATCGCATGTTTTCATATCTGCGACGATGGTTTTATCCGGATACTTCTCGCGTATGTCGCGGACAATCGCCATTCCATATTCCTTTATTACACCAGTTCCTATCTCGATCCAGTCCACGTAAGAACCTGTATCCTCCAAAATCTGAAAGCATTCTTCCCTGGTCAGGCGGTCAAGCGCCACTTGTATATTCATGCCATCCCCCTATCTTTCCACTCGTTCTTTTTCACCCAAATGGACAAGGACATCTTCTAAATAGGGCAGCCCTTCATTATCACCCGTCACACTGACAACCATTGACCCGATTATATTCGCAAAATGAAGCGCTTTCTTCAAAGGCCAGTTCTGAAGGATCCCATAAATGAAACCTGCATCGAATCCATCACCGGCACCTACCGTATCCACCACTTTCTTCGCCATTACCGCCGGGGCTTCAACATATTCACCGTCCACATATCCAACCGAACCTTCCTCACCTTTCTTAATGGCGAGATGAGTGATGCCGAATTGCTTACAATGCTCGATGATTTCATTCGTGTCGGTCGTACCGAACATCAGCTCGGCTTCCTCGATTCCCGTCAGAAGGATGTCGACATATGGGAGGAAGCTTCTCAGCACGTCCCTCGCTTCATCCTCACTCCACAGCTTCAGTCGGATATTCGGGTCGCATGATACCATCACTCCATGCTTTTTGGCTTCGATGATTGCGTGGCGGATCAGCTCGATATTCTTCGTTTTATCCACTGCCGGGAATACCCCGGTGATATGAAGGATCTTCGTGTTTTTCAAGAATTCTTCATTCAGGGTTTCTTTCGTCAACACGGTTGTAGGAGAACGGTCTCTGTAGTAGAAGGTCCGTGAACTCCCATCCCCCATGATTTCCTTGAAGTTCAGGGAAGTCGGATATCCATCTACGAGTTCCACTTCGGACACATCCACCCCTTCACCGCGGACAGTGTTGAAGATATGCCTTCCAAACTCATCATTCCCCAGTCGGCTGATCCAACCGGTCTTCAATCCAAGCCGTGCACAGCCAATCGCAAAGTTCAGCTCGGCTCCCCCGATTTTCCGTTCAAAAGAAGAGACAAACCGCATCGGCCCGGTCGATGATGGATCAAGAGTGATCATCGCATCGCCTATCGTCACTACATCATTCATGGGTAACACCCTTTCTGTCTAACAAGATTCTCGTATGATCAACTTCGGATCGAATCGGAATACCAAGCCCTCATCCTGATCCTCTTTTTTCTGAATTTTGTTTAATAAAAATTCCGCTGCTTTCTTCCCGATTTCAAACGTAGGCTGAGCCACAATCGTCAATCCCGGTTCATAGAAACCGGCAAAGGACACATCGTCGATTCCGATGATGGCCAAGTCTTCAGGAATCTTCACATGATGTTCTTTTACATATTTCAAAATCTCAATGAGCGTTAAATCATTTCCCGCCAGGATCGCTTCCGGCGGATCGTCCAGGGATAGCAGTTCGTGAACCCCTTCTCTGATCCTGCTCACTTCCAGGCTCTTGATGTAGTCTTCCCGTATGTCCAGGCCATTGGCGTTCATCGTATTCTTATAGCCGTTGATCCTCTCCATCCTCGGGGTGACATTCCGGATCACATTCGTGATGATGCCAATCTTCGTGTATCCCCTGTCGATGAAATGCTGAATTCCCATCCCTGATGCTTTCTCGTTATCAAGGAGCATCGATGGTATCCCTACATCAGGCACCGTCCGGTCAACGAACACGATGGGATAGCCTTCCGCAAGCATCTCATTGTATAAGGCTGCATTATCACCGGTTGGTAAAAGAATGATTCCATCCACCTGCTTGGCACGGAGCATTTCGATATACTTCCGCTCTTTCTCAGGATCATCATCTGCATTACAGACAATCGTGTGAAACTCGGCTTCCTGACATGTGTCTTCAATGGCCCTGATCACCTGGGTCGAGAACGTATGTAGAATATTCGCCACAATCACCCCGATTGTCGTCGTCGACTTCTGCTTGAGGCTCCTCGCGACAATATTCGGTCGATACCCAAGCTCTTTGATGCTTTCTTCTATTCGATTCTTCGTTTCTTCCCTCATATAATCAAAACGATTATTTAAGTACTGGGAAACGGTACTCTTAGATACATTCGCATGCTGAGCAACATCAGCAATCGTCACTTTTTTCATTCCATAGTCTCCAACTTTCATTTCCTAAACCGATTTACTAAACCGGTTTACTAAATCGATTTATTGAAATTATATGATAATTGAAAGCGCTTTACAATATGTTTTTAAAAAATTTGTGGATTTTTTGTTTTGGGCATAAGAAGGGAAGCATGGGGACGGTTCTCCTGCTTCCTTTTTAAGCCAAGGGAAAACAGTAGATTCCCTCTATCATACTTCAAGATCATAGCCACTAAAAAGCCCCACTCCTAAACATGGAGTGAAGCTCATTCTACCTTATCCAAAAAGGTAATCATTCAAAATGGGGAAAACATAAACAATGGTATCTGGAATAATGTACCTGTCCCATTGGCATCTTATTCACACACTATCAGAGTAGTATCATCATTCCATTTCCACTATAATAGGAGGAAGGAGGTGAGAAAAATGGACAAACAAATCGTGAACATGTTATCTGATATTCAACAGAACATTAAGGAACTAGACAGTAACATAAAAGAATTAGACAGTAATATGAAAGAGTTCGACGGTAAACTGAAGGAATTCGGAAATGATTTGAAAGAGGTAAAAGAAACAGTCAATCGAATTGAAACATCCCAAACAGAAGATGTCATTGCTTTGTTAAAGTAGGCAGCCAACGTTCTGAAACAGATTTTCATTATCTGAACACCAGAATCACTAATATTGATAAACGGGTTTTCACTCTTGAGAATCGAGCTGAAAGGTAATCTTCATTTCTCTACTTAGGTTATGACGGCTATCTTATACCCACACTTCGTTCCCTCTCACCATGATCCACACTCCATTTCTTCGATTTTCCTTTCGTTAGACCATTCCATCACAAACCGCAAAAGGGTGTCTGACCTACTGAGGTCAGACACCCTTTTTTCTCAAGACTCATTACCTTCAAAACGCTAGAAAAGCACCCTTTTTCACACCTTTATATTCCGCCCCTTCCACCTCACAGAATGAAACACATTCACCCGGACAAAAGAATAAATGAAAATCCCTGCGAAGAACAAAAAAAACAGCGGATAAAACGGGAAATACCCCCATCTGAAATTCCCGACCCTGCGGGCAAACCATCCAGTTTGAACGGCATAGAGGATATACAATACCCCATAAACGATCATAGCGGTGGTATTTCCCACAATAACCGAAGAAATCAATGAAGACGCAGTGGTTAAACTTCCCGTAATCCAAAGGATGACCATCAACATGACGACGGGATGAGTGGACTTCGAACCAACGGCAAAGCTTTTGCACCAGCCTTCGATCAGGCTGCCCACCCCTTCCGGATACATGCGGAACGAAATGATTCCTCTACCGCCAAGGCAGCGAACGGGAAGGTTCTGTTCAAGAAAGGCCTCGCCCAGTGCCAGATCATCCATGATGGCCCCTTCGATTTTCTCATGCCCTCCGGATAAGAAGTAATCGTCTCGATCACATAGAATGCATGGACCGAACGAACCGGCGGCTTTGAATCGTGATCCCCAGATGGTGAATAGGTTCATGCCCACTACGACGATGATGTTAAAGACAATGGAGAGATGTTCATACACCCGCTCCACTGTGTGATAGGGCTGCAAGGCAAGGATTCCCCTGGCGCCTTTTCCCTGGTACACATGCAGGAGATTGCGTAGTCCATCCACACTCATGAATCTGGTATCTGCATCGAGGAACAGCAGCCAGCTCCCTTTTGCCTCGTTGGCACCACGCCAGCAGGCAGACGATTTCCCTGCCCCGTTATTCTGGAGGACCGTGACTCCGTAGCTTTCTGCGATGGCCGCGGTACGATCTGATGAATCGTCATCCACCAACAAAACCTCAAATCCTTTGAATCTCTGCTCCTGCAACGACTGCAATAACGGGGTGATCCTCGCTTCTTCATTCCGGGCAGGGATAATGATGGACAGAAACGGCAGTCCCTCCGTATTGTTGGATTTGAAACGTGGGACCGGCAAGGACCAAAACAGGATAATGGCAATCGCAACCCCGAGGCCCCCCAAGACGAGATTGATCACTTCTGAAGCTGTCATATAACCTGCCTCCTTCCTCTTCGGGTGACGTCCCTAATGTGACAATCCCCGTTGAGGTTGTATGTTCGCTGAATAATCGTACACTTTGCCTGTATCATCCTGTATCAGTTCCTGTGCGGTGATCCTGGCTGATAACAGCACGATCGGGACACCGGCACCGGGATGGGTGCTGCTTCCTGTGAAGTACAGATTCTCACAGTGGCTGGCCTTGCTCTGGGGACGTTTGTGGTTGCTTTGATCCAGTGTTGGCTGCAAGCCGAATGTGGCCCCGCGATAGGCATTGAATTTCGATTCGAAATCCAGTGGTGTCGTATACGTTTCGGTCACAATCTCATCTTCCACATGTTCAAAGCCAGGGATATTCTTTAATTCGTTTAAAATATAGTTTCGATAATAGGAGATGGTTTCCTCGTCCCATGTATAGTCGGCTGTAGCAATATTTGAGACAGGCATCAGAATGTACAAACCGTCCTTCCCCTCAGGTGCAAGGGATGGGTCTTTCTTTGAAGCGATATACACGTAAAAGGAGGCATTCGTCAATTTCTTCCCGTCAAAAATATCCTCCAGATTCTGATTGAGCTTTTCGTTAAAAATAAACGTATGTACATGATCGACGTCTTCATATTTCCGGTTCATCCCGAGATACATTAAAAAACAGGAACAAGAGTAGTTCATGCTGTCGATCTTCTTATCCGTAAATCTGCCCTTGGAAGCCTTGTCTTTCACCAGGTGTTTCATGGCATAAGGGAAGTCTGCGTTACAGACCACATAGTCTGCAGGGATTTTCCCGCCGTCCACGATAATCCCGTCCGCCTTGCGGTTTTGAATGGAGATTTCCTCTACCGCCTTGCCGTAGTGAATCGTTCCCCCAAGTTCCTTGAAGAGCCTCTCCATCCCTAAAGCCATCGTATACATTCCGCCTTTGATGAACCATACGCCATATAAAAATTGAATCATCGGGATCATCGTATAGAAAGATGGACTTTTTAGAGGAGAAATGCCGATGTACAGCGTTTGAAAGCTGATCAGCTGCTTCAGCCGCTCATTCTTGATGAATCTCCCCATAAACGTGTCTGCCGTGTCGTATGGTTTCATTTGCAGCACTTTCGTCAACAGGGGGAAATTATAGAAATCCGTTCTCTTGCGGAAAGGTCTTTGAAGAATGTGTTGCTTGGCGATGACAAATCGTCTGTAAATTTCATGCAGGTATTGAAAAAATCCTTCCGTATCCTCTTCGCTGAGGGATTCGATGGTCTTGGTCATTTGGATAAGGTCTGTCGAGATATCAAAAGGCTGGTCGGGAATATCCGTGAAATAGGCCCGGTAAATCGGATCCAATTTTTCCATTGGGATATAATCATCAGGGTCACGGCCGCATAATTCGAATAGTTCCCGATACAGTTCCGGCATCATGACGATACTCGGACCCAGATCAAACGTGTAGCCGTCCAGTTTAATTTGATTCATTTTGCCCCCGGGGGTGGATCCTTTTTCATATAACTCCACCTCGTACCCCGCGTGCTGAAGCCTGATGGCACTGGCAAGTCCGGCAACACCTGCCCCAACGACAATCACCTTCTTACTCATATGCGTTCCCTCATTTCCTTACAATAGTCTGCTTGATTCCTTGCCGTGATGGCCGAGATGCGCCCCCGATTGTAGCGCTGAACCACGATAATCGGAAGGTTGAAGACAAGGGCATACAGGATCATCACCCATCCTGCCCATGCTGGATTCCAGATGAAGAACAGCGGAGCAGGGAGAATGGAAAGCAAGTGGGTGAGTTCCGCGCGTTTCGTTTCCGCCGCAAACACCATCAGGTCCCCCGCCTTCGTCCCATGCAACCCTTTTTTGCTGTATCCCTTTTTCAAAAAAATCGTGCCATCGAGAATCAGTCCCTTCCACGTTTTCACCCGGAACAAGCGCTGCCACAGTTTTCCCGATTGTTCAAAAGAGAACGTCCGAAACCAGAAACGGTCTTCCAGGAACCATGACAAAGGCAGTTTCAAACAGATGACCGAAATGGCGAGATGAAAGAACGTCCAGGCAAGTATATCGATGATAATGATCCAATGGACAGGCAGTGATACGATCATGACATCACCCCTTGGTTTAAAAGGTTCAATAGTTTTGCTACAAACGAGAAAACCAGCCTTTCCGGTAACGTCTCCAGAAAGGCTCGATCATCTTCAGGCAAGGGATGAATCCCTCTCCACAATCTGCTCCCCTACGAGCTGCCCGCTTAACGTAACCATCGGCATTCCGCCGCCTGGGTTTACCGTCCCCCCCACAAAATAGAGGTTATTGTAGCGTTCACTCTGCTTCGGATGCTTGAATCCTTTATTCTTCTTTTTATCCGACACGGTCCCATAAATCGCCCCGCGGTCGGAGCCATAGGTGCGCCTGATATCTTCCGGTGTCCACATATCACGAGTGACAATGTTGTCACGCAAGCCATCAAGGCCCATTTTCTCCAATTTGATCAGTACCCGCTCAGCAAATTGTTCATAATCGGCTTGAGTATACGGATTTTCATCCCGGATAAACGGAATATGAGGAAGTACTTTGATATTCTCATGTCCTTCAGGGGCCTGTGTCGGATCGGTCTTATTGACGTTAACAAGATAAATGACCGGATCTTCAGGCAATTCACGGCGATGGAAAATCGATTCCATTTGCTGCTTCATATTTTCGGCGAAAAAGAAGTTGTGATGGCGCAGCTGCGGATAACTCTTCTTCACGCCCAGATGCATGACGAGACCGGAACTCGCCGGTTCAAATTTCTTTTTTAATTTTTTGATATAATGGCTGTCTTCTTCCAGCAAGCGCTCGTATACCGGAATGACTTCCATATTGGAAACAAAGTAATCCGCCGTGAGTCTGGTCCCGTCTGCCAAAACGGCTCCAGTGATTCCGCCATCCTTCTTTTCAAGCTTGACGATCGGCTTTCCAAGATGGAAGGTGACTCCCACTTCCTCCGCGAGTTTCACGAGGCCGTCCGCCAGCTTGTACAAACCGCCGGGGACATACCATACGCCCTGGTCATGCTGCATGTAGATCATCATATTCATCACGGCCGGCGCATCGTAAGGGGACGAACCGACGTACTTGATAAAATAGGAAAGCATATCACGGAACTGCTCATTGCTGATCCGCTTATCGAGGGATCTATGTACGGTCGATAACAGGTCAAAGTTCTTCAAGGCCGAGAACAGTCCCGTGTGCTTCATCATCCCTCTCGTCGAATCAACACCGTGCTTGAATAAGGTTTTATCCGTCATATCATAGAGGGTTTTCGAATAATCCAGCAGCTTCTGATATTCACGAATGTCCTTTTCACTGAGAGACCTGTTCTTCTCCCGCATGTCCTTCACATCTTCATATAAGTCTATGATATTTCCATCGGGAAAAAAGGAGCGCCATTGATGATCCAGCTTCTCAATCGGGACATAATTCTTCATGGACTTTCCGCTGGCCGCAAACAATTTCTCAAAAATATGGGGCATCGTCAAAATGGATGGACCCAGATCAAAACCAAAGCCGTCTTGATCCAGCCGGTTCAACTTTCCTCCAATGTGATCGTTTTTTTCATATAAGGATACATCGTACCCCGCCTGTGCGAGTGAAATGGCAGCCGACACCCCGCCGAGCCCGCCTCCAATGATAAGTACCGTTTTATTTTTCAATGGTTATCTTTCCTCCTTGTCGGAAATCTTGTTTGGAGCATGTATGTTTTCAAAATTCGCCTGTCCTTGTGCCAGTTCTATATCCATCTCCTCCTGATCCAACTCTGGATCATCCACCTATATTCTGTTTGTTCAGACTTTTCTCAGCATTAAGTCTGTACATTCCGTACTTATCTTATACCCTATCTCCCTTTAAAGGAAAACGATGGATGTGTTTTGAGAGAGGCGCTTCGGCCACAGCCTTGATTTTTTCTGCGATCAATTGCCAGGCTTCTTCTGCTTTTTCTTTAGGTCCGAGATGGGTAAAGGCATGGGAACATCCCCTGAATAACTCCTCTTGAACGTTCACCCTTGCTGCTTTCAATTTCCTCGCATAACATTCCGCTTCCGGCCTGAAGGCATCGGACTCAGCTATGAGAATCAGGGCTGAGGCTAGGCGTCCGTTAACCTCGGCATGGACAGGGGAAGCAAGGAGATGACCCGCCTGTTCCTTTACAGGGAGGTAGCACCAATGGATGAAATGAGCTACTCCCGGAAAGCGCGAACGCCACCAGCCCGGTTCCGGCTTCTCCGCATGAGGGGTGACGAAATCCAGCATCGGGCACGACAGCACTTGGAGGAACGGCTGCTCGTCCCCTTTCTCTTCAAGGTAGAGACAAAGGGCTGCGGCGATATTGGCACCTGAGCTTTGTCCGCCCACCATGACCTTTTCTGCATCAATGCCCCATTCCTCCGCTCTTTCCTTCATCCATTGAATGATCTCATAGCCCTGCTCAATGGCTTTCGGAAAAGGATACTCAGGTGCTTTGCCGTATTCGACATTCAGAACCACGCATTCGGCCTGATTCGCAAGATACCTGCAATAAGGATCATCCAGCTCCTTATCATTCATAATGAACGCCCCGCCATGGAAATTGATATAAACAGGGAGCTTTTTTGGTTTTGCTGCAAAAGGATAATAGAAGGAAACGGAAGTGGGCCCGACAGATGTTTCAACGAACACATCTTTTTTCATTTTTACTTTCTGCTGAGGAATCATAGGTGGGTTTTTGGATTGATTAGAATAGAGGCGCAGTAATTTTGCGATAATCATAGGGAACATACTCCGAACCTCCCTTTATGAATAGAGTATCTAGCATTCTACAAAAATGGAGCAAGTCCATCTTTCGTCTATCTCTCACACTCTTTTCACTATTCCCTGTTTGTTCCCCGGAAAAACTAGGAAGGTTCGATCTTACAGTCCGTTTGTAGAGATTCTGATATGAATAAATAAGGATCGTTAGGCTTTCTATTATCTAGTATTCCACAAAAAGTGGGATAACCCTTTTTTGTGGAAGCATGGGGACGGTTCCCACGCTTCCTTTCTTCATCTACCTGAACCACCCATTACCATCCCACTCCCCCTTGACTATTAACAAATAAAATAGAAAAAGATAACCTGCCTCAGCCTGAACAGGTTATCCTTTTCCATCTCACGACTTTAATACCCTTTTCACCAGTTGCCATTCCTTTTCTGAGCATCCCGACTCTCCATATCTTACTTTCTCATAAATGGGGATAATCTCCATTGGTCCATTAATTCTCTGAAACCATTCATTGATCGTTTCAGCAGGTCGTTTCTGATTGTGTGTGCCGAGTGTCTTCTCCCATTTTTGTAGAGACTTCCTTACCAGATGAATGTTGCTTTGACTTTCTTTTTTAAGAAAAGGTGAATGGTCTACAGATACTTCCTCATCATTTTTTGCTCCAACAGGAGAAGAGGATGATGATTGGTCTTTCCCTTGTTGGTTCTTCCGATACTTTCTATAGACCAAATAACCTGTTATCCCTATACACAAAGCCAATAGCGAAAAAAGAAGATAGTTTCTTTTCTTTTTACTCGTATCTTCCCCTATAAACGGAGAGAGCACAGCTTCTAGTAGAGGCTCTACTTCCGTTCCCTCCTGAGCTTCCTCGTCCAGTTCGGTATACTCCCCGGTAAAATGAGTCTGTCCCTTCATCTCAATATCTTCATCTGTAAACAAATGATCTTTTACACTAGAAGAAAGGGTAGTAGAAAGAGAGGTCAGGGAGAGGCTGATCAAACAGGCAATCAACAAAACAAAAGCGATCATCATCATTCTATATTTCATGCCTCTCCCCCCTCATCCCTTTACCTGTATCCAGTTGGTTTTTTTATCATCAGGCGCCGTCCCGACGATCAATACTGATGATTGTGGATTCTTATCCCTTTTCACGTGGTCGAAGAAGTGATTCGTTGATAGGAACGTCCCATTTGTATGAATGAAGGCAGTGGCTTTACATACTTTCTTTATTTGTTGCATGTTTGAAAGATTCTCCACTTTTAATAGGCCATTTTTATGGGACGCATAATTTACATAGAATTCGATATGGCAGCCTTCTTTTATCAGGAGTGAACATAACGCTACTGAGTATTCAATAAGGGACTCCATATCTTTTCTGATAAAAAAATTCCCGTTTCCTACAAAATTCAGTAGCACGGAATAGACATTCCCCTGTACCTTTTCATATTTTTTAGCCACTATTTTATTTTCCTTCGCAGTAGCCAGCCAATGAATATGTCGAAAGCTCTCATTTTCATAGTCTTTTGTCCCGATAATGCTCAGTTCATCTTTATAAAAAGAGTAATGGGATGATTGATGACCAGAAACAATCGATCGGAAATGAAGCTTATTTAATGGATGGAACGGAGGATATATTTCAAATACCGGAAAGCCCTCACTCGAATATTCAAGTCGATAGGAGAGGAGTGTAAAGGGGTCCGCCACTATGATTTCAAAATTGGACCATTGATGAAGCCCTCTTCCTTTGGCTCTCATTCTTACAGGGATCGTCTTCTGTGACCTTGGAGGTAAATCAACGACTACTTTGTGAATAGTGGATTCACTCTCATCCGATTGAAGAAACACAAAGCTCTGATCATTCTCACTTTCCATCATGAGCTGCATGCGGTATAGGGGAAAAAGGGAATCATTCGCTAGTTCAATGTAGAATTCCTCTTCATCACCAACACTCGACGCAAGGGTATACCTTTTAAATTCCCATCGGACTTTTGTATGTACGTAGTGTAGGTACACCCTGCCGATTGCCATCAAAACGAGAAATAACGCTAATAAAAACGAGAGGATACTGAATTCAAAAAAACTGGTGATAACAAATAAAATGATAATGAATAGTAGAAAATGAGGAGAAGAAACAAAGGACTGATCGACTTCCGCTCTCATTTAGGCTTCCACCGGAACGGTGACCCCATCCATAATTTCCTGAATAATATGGCCTTTCGTCGCCTTGACTTCTCCTTCTACATTCAATACAATCCGATGACCCAGTAAAGGTTGGGACAAAGCCTTTATATCTTCAGGAGTACAATAGTCTCTGCCATGAATATAGGCCCGAGCCTGAATGGCCCTCATGAATGCCAATGATCCCCTTGGACTCACTCCAATGTCCACATATTTATGCTTTCGAGTGGATTGGATAATGTCTAACAAATAATCTTCCATATCATCTGACACAAGTACTTTCCTTACTTCTTCCTTCATATTCAAGACTTCCCCTACACTGATCACACGATCGATTGAGTCCATTGGATTTTTCAGTCTAAATCGTTTTAGCATCATTTTCTCATGTTGAGGAGAAGGATAGCCTTGTTTAATCGTTAGCAAAAATCGATCTAATTGTGCATCCGGCAAAGGAAATGTTCCCGTTGCATCAAACGGATTCTGAGTGGCAATGACGATGAATGGTTGGGGGAGGGGGAAAGTGATTCCACCCAATGTCACATTCTTCTCCTCCATCAATTCCAATAATGCCGATTGGGTACGCGGCACGGCCCGATTGATTTCATCGATTAATAAGACGTTACTAAACACAGGCCCTTTTCGGGTCTTAAAATCACTTTCCTTCATATCAAAGTACTCCTGGCCAAGGATATCCGATGGCAAGGTATCCGGTGTAAATTGCAGGCGGCTGAATGTTCCCTCTATACTTTTCGAGAAGCACTTTGCCATCGTCGTTTTCCCGGTTCCAGGGACATCTTCAAGTAAAATATGGCCATCACTTAATAAGGCGATCATCATTAATTCAATTTCATTTTCCTTATCCACCATGACTTGTGAAATAGTCTCTTTCATTTTCTGAAGCATATATCTTCTCCTTTTGTATGAAATGAGTGGAACACCGACAAATAGGGATAAAAATTCAATCTCATAGTCTCGAAAGATATTCAACTTTCATTATATTCCACTATTTGGTTAAAATGTAATCTAATTGAATCATAGCAAAGTTTTATTTACATTTACACCCCTGGGAAGCACAGGGACGGTTCTCCTGCTTCCATTTCACCCACCTAAAACGAAAAGCAGCAGAAACTGAAAATGAGCTCCACTCCCAAGAAAATGGGGTGAAGCTCTTTTTTTATCCCTTCAGCAAATCCTTCCGACAATAACACTTCTCTTCTTCCCATTGCTATCACCACTCCTATATAGATCCAAAAACGGTGCCTGACCCCCAGCACGCTAAAGCTTTACCATGCTGGGCATCAGGCACCAATTTAGTGCAAATGTATAGCGATCACCAATTAGAGGTCCGTCCCTCTAATTCCCTTATCGCGCTGATCGCTCCTATTTTTGTACAAACAGTAGCCCCCACGCGATTGCTGATTGAAATGACGTTCTTTAATTCTTCGAAATCCTTCAGGAACGCTTTCGGATCCGGATAGTGATTGAGTTGATGCAGTGTTGCCCCAACGAACGCATCGCCTGCCCCCGTAGAATCAATGGAATGAACGGGAATGCTTGGGACGATACACGAATCTTTTCCATTTGAAACGAATGTTCCATCTTTTCCAATGGTGACGGCTACCGTATTGGCTCCCAATCGATGAAAACATTCGACTCCATCTGATAGATGGGCGAAGCCAGAAATGATCTTACATTCCTCTTCGCTTACTTTGACTAAGTCTGATTGACTGATGCACTGCTCCGCAACCTCAATGAAGTCCCCCTCTCTCCCTTTCCATAAGTCGCTTCGAAAGTTCGGGTCAAAGGAGACGAACTTCCCTGCTTCTTTGGCCATTTGGATAAAGGATACGTATGCAGACTTAAAAGGATCATCCAGTAAAGCGGTAGCCGACCCGAAGTGAATGATGGAGGATTCCCTCCAGCTGCTTTCATGAAGCTCTTCCTTGTTCAGATGGGCATCCGCCCCTCGATTAAACACGAAATCTCTTTCCCCATCTTCTTTCAATGATACAAATGCCAGAGTCGTAGGATGATGCTCATCAAGAAGAATGGAAGAATCATCAATGGTAAGATCTTTCATGGTCTTTTTCAGGAACTGGCCGAAGGGGTCATTTCCTACTTTGCTCAGGAATCTGGCTCGCCCCCCAAGTGTAGTAATGGCGGCACACACATTCGCAGGGGCCCCTCCTGCTTGCTTGGAAAAATGTTGTCCTTGAGCCAGGTCTGTGTTGATATCGGTACAAAAGAAATCGATGAGCAGTTCACCGATGCACAGGATCGTGGATTCATTCATATGCTAATTCTTCCTTTCCCCAGATAGAGGAAAGCTCGGTAACCGAGAGCTCTTCTACCTTGGCAACACCTCCACGGGAAGTGAGGGAGAGGGTGGTATTCGTTCCCTTCGGAAAGATAAGATTCGTTAATACTCCCCGTCCTCCCTGTGCGAATACTTCTAAGGAAGATGAGTCCAGGAATAACTGAAGGTTGAGTATATCGTCCATTATTGCCACAGGACATTCGGAAATTCCCGGAAAGGAATCTGAAAACTCATGTTCTCCTGACTGACTCCGATCGACCGTTAACAATTGGTTAATTCGATTGTACCGGATACTCGTTTTCTCATCGGATGAATGGTGGATAGTCAAACTGAACTCCTCTGCCTCTTTCAACGTTACAGCCAGATTCACTTCCACTAATTCATGATTCACTTCCATTAAGGATGCTTCTTCCGTTACCTCTATTGCTTTAGTGACCTTTGATTCTTTTCTGATTCCGCTGATTTCGGATACAGGTTTTTGTAAAAGCTGAACACCATCTGCAGTAGAAATCAAGGTCAATTCTCGAGGCAGCGTCATGGCTCCTCTCCACGTTTCAGTCGGAACCTGGTTTGCATATCTCCAGTTGTTCATCCATCCAAGATAGATGCGTCTCCCGTCCTTTACAGGAATATCAGACCAACTTACTCCCGCATAATTGTCCCTTCCGTGATCAAGCCAGAGGATGGTGTCCGCACCATGATGGTTGATGAACGTCTTGCCGTCAAAGTCACCAACAAAGTACTGCGTTCTTGACCCTTCCTTGAAATCAGGATTGTCACCAATGCTCACCAACATCACCCATTTCAAATGATTGGGATTTCCGTCGACCATAAGTGGAAACAGATCCGGGCATTCCCATACTCCGAAATGGGCTCCTTCCTCCTGACCGAATTCACTGGCGAACTCCCAGTCGATCAAATTAGGTGACGTATAAATGGTAATCGTCTGACCCGTCGCAAGCACCATGATCCAACGTCCAGATTCTTCATGCCAAAATACTTTGGGGTCCCGGTAATCGGTAATGTCTTCATCTGATAGGACAGGATTTCCCTCGTATGTCTCCCACGTCCTGCCGTTATCATGGCTGTACGCAAGGCTCTGTCTCTGCCTTGGACGATCGGAATCCGGATAAGAGTCAGCATGTGTGAAAATGGCGACCAGCCCGCCATTCTCCTCTTCAAAGAACCCAGATGTATTCTTCCAATCCACCACGGCGCTTCCAGAGAAAATAGCCCCATGCTCATCGGGATAAAGAGCGATCGGCAGCTCCTCCCAATGGATCAAATCACGGCTAACCGCATGCCCCCAGTGCATCGGTCCCCACGTCGTTCCTTGTGGATGATATTGAAAGAAGAGATGATATTCCCCTTCGAAATAGACCATCCCATTCGGATCATTGAGCCACTTTTCCTTTGGGGAAAAATGAAATTGTGGACGATAGGTTTCTGTATAAAGGCACATTTTTTCTTGAAATTCGTTCGTCATGAGAATCCTCCTTTGCATTCAAAAGACTGCGCGATTGCCAAAGCAAGGCACAGTCTGAATATTGATTATGATTGGTTACGGTCATATCCATCCTGCTTGATTTTCAGCCACTCTTGTAACCCAAGGCGATCGAGTTCTTTCAAATAATCCGCCCATTCTTCATCAGCTTTCCCGTTGGTGATCCATTCCGCCTTTTTACGCTGGACATAAGCAAGTAAGTCGGTCTCGATCTTCGAAAGCTTATCTAACTCTTCTAGGGAGAAGAATACTTTTGGATAGATGTTTTCCGCCTTCATATCCGGTACCATGACATCCTTCATGAGTCCCAGTCTCCAGGCAGCATCATCCGGTTTTGTCGTCACGGTTCCATAGTATTCGTCCAGGATGGCCAGTGGACCGCCGACGGATGTCTTTTCCCTGAGCTCAACAGGGGCCGTTCCTTCTAATGGAAGGTGCTTTAATGATTTGCTTGCACTATCCATTTCGAAGATGTTCTGCTGTTTGTCATCCCCATATGTTCCCCAGTTATTTTGAACCGATTGAAGCGGGTTATAGAATTGATCGATCCACTTCGCCGTCAGTTCAAGGTTCTCGTTCGCACTCGTGATGACCATTCTGTTCCGGTCAAATCCCATACCGTTCGTTCTTGCCACATTCTTCGTTCCATCAGGTCCTTCAAGGGCCGGCATGAGGTCGTATCGATCGTTCATACCCGTGATATTGGCTTTATCCCATGTGAAGTACATGCCGTAGCGTCCTTCTTTCCCTTTCGACAGGTAGGTGTTCCAATCCTGTTCAAACGCTTCTACGTCAATCAAATCTTCTTTATATAATTCATTCAAATAATTGATGGCATCCTTATACCCTTCGTCGGCTGCCGTCAGCTTCACTTCGCCGTCGTTGGTGACAACCGTGTGATCCCAGTTCTCACCGAGTCCGAATGAACCGAACAAGAAGGACACATCTTCACCTCCATGGTTGATGATGAAAGACATCGGGATTTCATCTGCCTCTCCATTCCCGTTAGGATCCTGTGTCTTAAATGCTTTCAGGACTTCTTTCAGTTCATCGGTTGTTTTCGGCATCTCAAGCCCCAGTTTATTCAGCCATTCGACATTGATCCAAGGGAAGTCATCAACAGAGTGGATGCTTTCCTTCCCTGAACCAAGCTCTTCAATCCAAGGAAAGGAATAAATATGTCCATCCGGTGCCGTCATCATCGAACGATATTCAGGCGCAGCGTCCAAGACCTTTTTCAGGTTGGGCATATGCTCATCAATCAGATCCTCAACAGGAACGATCGCCCCATCCTTCGCAAGCTTCAACAGCTCATAGTCACTGTATCCCGCATTCATGATCGCGTCTGGAAGCTCGCCGCTCGCGACAGCAAGATTCCGTTTTTCATTGAAGGTCTCACCCGCTGTATAATTAGTCCAGTCAATCTTCACTCCCGTTTCTTCCTGGAGCCTTTTGAAGATCAGCTTTTCATTTGGATCATCAGGCGCAAGTGGTGAGCTGGATGTCATCATCTTAAGCGTCACTTGTTCCTCTAACGGAAACTTCACATTTTCCAGTTCATAATTCTCAGAAGAAGCACTTTCACTGTTGTTGCTGCATCCAGCTGCAAGCAGCATACCTGACATTAGAATCGCCGACATTGTCTTTGTCTTTTTCCCCATTGTTAAACCCCCATTGATAAAAAATAGATTATTTTAAAGATCCCACCATAACACCTTTTTCAAAGTATTTCTGGAAGAATGGATACATAATGATCAGCGGCAAGCTTGCTAATACGATGGATGAATACTTGATCATCTCTGAAATCCTTTGCAGTTCAGCAGCCGCCTGTTGATCCGCGATCATCCCCGGCTGGACCTCATTCTGGATCAGAATCGATCGCAGGACCAGCTGTAACGGGTACAAATCCCGGTCTTCCAGGTAGATCATCGCATCGAAATATGAATTCCATTGTGCGATGAACGCATAGAGTGCGATGACAAAGATAATTGGTTTCGATAATGGAAAGACGATGTTCAAGAAAATCTTGAACTCCGAAGCCCCATCGATCCGTGCTGCTTCCTTCAACTCATTCGGAATCGATTTGAAATACGTTCTTGCAAGGATAATGAACCAAACATTGATGGCATTGGGAAGGATGATCGCCCAGATCGTGTTCAGCATCCCTAAGTCCTTCACCACCATATACGTCGGGATCAACCCTCCATTGAAGAACATCGTGATGAGAAAGAACACCATGATGAACTTTCGTCCGACAAGCCCTTCAGCCGAGAGGGAATAGCCGGCAAAGATGCAGACACTCACGGTGATGAGGGTGAACCCGGCAGAATAGAGAATCGAGTTGATGAATCCTCTAACGATGGTCCCGTCCTCGAAGATCCGTTTATATCCCTCGATCGTCCAATCCGATCCGCTGATGAGTAATCCTTTTTTCACGAGAACATTCGGCTCAAGAACCGAAGATAGTAGAACGTAAATCAAAGGGAACAGAACGATGATCACGATTCCCCCAAGCAGGATTTTGTTAATGAAAAGAATGAGTTTATCACTCCTGGTGTATTGGTACATCTCGTTTCCCCCTTTCTATAAAAGACCTTCGCCTTCGTTTAATTTCTTGACCACACGGTTGACGAAAACCAACAAGATGACATTGATGACGGCATTGAACAACCCTACTGCCGTGGCGAATGAATAGTCCCCTGCCTGCAGCCCCCGCTTGTATACATAGGTAGAGATGATTTCCGAGGTTGGAAGGTTCATAGACGTCTGTAACAGATAAGCTTTCTCAAATCCGATGGCCATGATGCCTCCTGCAGCCAGGATAAATAGAACCGCCATGACAGGCTTCAATGTCGGAAGATCGATATGCCAGATGCGTTGCAACAGGGACGCCCCATCGACGGTTGCTGCATCGTGGAGCTGGGGATCCACATTGGCGAGTGCTGCCACATAGATGATGGATGCCCACCCTGCACCTTGCCAAACACCTGACCAGATATAGATGCTTCTGAAGGCATCGGGATCAGACATGAACGAAATCGGCTTATCCGTAAATACCGACAACATCGCATTAATGGGTCCCGTAGGTGATAGGAAGAGAAAGACCATACCCGAGATGACGACGACCGAGATGAAATGCGGTGCATACAGGATGAGTTGTACATTTTTCTTTACTCCTGCTTTTCTGAGTTGATTCAGCATGAGTGCAAGGATGATGGGAATCGGAAATCCGATCAGTAGCTCGAAGGAACTTAATTTCAACGTATTGATCAGGATATCCATGAAATTCGGAGACGATAGAAAGTCCGAAAAGTGCTTCAATCCCACCCATTCACTTCCATTGATCCCCCTGATGGGACTGAAATCCTTAAAGGCGATGGATGCGCCATACATGGGAACATATTTGAAAATGATCGTAAGAATGATGGCCGGTGCAAGAAACAAATAGAGAATATAGTTTTTCTTCATATAATGGAGCTTTGATTTGAGTTTCGAATCTTTCTGTGTTTCTGTTATGACTGGTGTATCTGCCTTCGCAAGTTCTTGCAATCGTTTGACCCCCTTTATAAAAAATCAAGTTGTGTGTTATACAATGACCTGCCTGTTGTGTTCACTTTACTAGAATCCCAGAATGAAAACGTTTACTATTTTCGGATGAGACAGTTTAAATTTTTTGGAAGTTCACGGCACAAAAAAACCTCCGGCGTCTGCCAAAGGTTTCTACTCTAAATCATTCAGTTCTTCATTAATCGTTCTTACCGCCTTATCTGCTGACGTTTTGACATCTTTCCCTCCGATCCCCACGTCTTCAAATAACGTTTTGACCGCTTCACTCACGACAGGATAAGCAGGGGTAATCGGTCGATTCCTTGAGTACTTTTGTGCCTGTTCCACAAAAATATTCTTAGGGTACTCATTGAATTCAGGAAAGGCTTCGGCAACAGAATATCGCGCAGGAACATCACCGGTGATCTCCACATACTTCTTTGCCCCTTCAAAGCTGGTGACATATCGGACGAACTCCCATGCTTCATCGGGATAGTCGGTTTCAGACGATATACCGAGAGACCAACCTCCGTTTGGAACCGCCTGTTCGCTCCCTTTCGGCAGGGCGGTAATACCGAAGTCCTCACCCAGTCGGAAATCAGGATTCATACTACTGAGACTCTCCACCATCCAGGAACCGAGGACGGTCATGCCGAGCTTATCGGTCTCCAAGGCCTCCTCGGGGAGTTCGACCTTGGCCACCCGGTGTTTCTGATACAGATCCTGATAAAACTGCAAGGCTCTCAGGGAAGCCGGGGAGTTCAAATATCCACTCGCTGTCTGATTGTCCGGATCCAGGACATCCCCTCCAAATTGCCAAAGGATAGGCATCTTGAAGTAGGAAGGTGACTCCCCATCCGGGAACCCTTGAGCGGGGTCGATCCCCGTGATGTCAGGTGATAAAGCAGAGATTTTCTTAGCTGCCTCGAGAACCTCCTCCCATGTCATCGGATCATGTGGATTTTTGGAAGGGAGGGGTACCCCTGCTTTTTCGAACAAATGGATATTATAAAAAAGGGCGACACTCGACTCTGCAATGGGTGATAAATAGATTTTATCCTCGTATGTGATCCCCTTCAACGTAGGGGCTGCGAGATCCTCGATATGACCTTCTTGTTTCATATAATCGTCCAGGGACATCAATCCACCCGCACTGGCATAAAGGGCGAGAGTAGGCGTATCGATCGTCAAGATATCAGGTGGATCACCTGCTGCCATTTCGGTTCTTAGTTTCAACTCATAATCACCATATGGTACAGGAATCATCTTCACTTCAATCGTAGGATGCTCCCTATTAAAGTCAGCCACCAGCTCTTCATACGCCTGATTCTCAAGCTCTGTCCCTTTGTTTCTCCAGAATGTCAGGTGGATTTTGGCTTGTTCATCTTGTATTTCACCGGCCTTATCCCTGCTGCTTTCCTTGAAGGAGGTGAAAGAGAAGATACTGTAAATGCCGGCTGTCAACATGAGTAGCGCAGCGAGAACATAGATAATGGGCAATTTATACTTCATCGTGCCTCCCCCTTATCCTCTGTCATGGATTTCCGGTAATCCAGTGGCTTTTGCCCAAATCGCTTTTTGAACACCGTACTGAAATATCCGGAATTGGAATAGCCGACAAGATGGGCAATTTCGATGACCTTTAACTGTTCATCCATCAATAGGGAACGGGCTTTTTCCATTCGGAGATTCACGAGATAATCGCTGAAATTCTGTCCTACCAGTTCTTTGAACATCTCCGATAAATAGGCCGAGTTGATATGGAATTGATCAGCAAGGGAGGTAAGTGAAATTTCATTCGTGTAATGCCTGTCCATATACCGCCTTACATTCTCCACGATGGCAATGCCATTAGAGGAATGGCGGGTTTCACTCACCTTTTCCGCAATCACTCTTGCAAGGTCCAACAGTTCTCCTTTAACCCGGTCACGGGAAGTCAGTTCCCATATCCCCAGTTGACAATTCCACATCTTCTTCTTCAAATCATCGGTATATAGATCATATTTTCTTGCCATGGATCCAAGCATGAAGAGCACCCGGCTCGCTGCAAAGGAATACGACATCACGGATTGCCGGTCGCATTCAGCAAGAGTTGTCAGAAGATGTTTTCTGAAGCTCTCGAAATCCCCCTGCTCCATACTGTTTGACAGCTTCCACTCTGCATCCTCAGTGAACTCGGCGGTCTGTTTACTCGATGTCCCGTCGATAACCTGGGACATGACATCAGCTGAACTTTGGCTCCAGGAAAGAAGGGCCGAAATATATCCGTTCTTTAATTGTGATAAGCCCCTGACCACTTTCCCCAGTCCGATGACCGTTTCAAGATGAAGATAGGCGCTGACATTCTTTTGCAGCTCCTGAACAAAGTGAGGGACTTGGTCTCCCCCTGAATGATGATGACATAGAAAATGAATCATATTCGGGTAACTCGTGTCATAGAAGGACATGATGCCTTCATGCTCATAGGATAATTCTCTGCACAACATCTTGAACGGCAGAAACAAATCCCTCACTTGTTCGGAGTCACTACTTCGAATCTCTACGGTAATGAACTGGACGACCGTGTCCTCACCCACCAGCACATCAAGCTTAAGCTGACTCAGCCTCTCCCTGGAAATATTCTTCTCCGCCCATTCATCCTTCACCAAATGAAGAAGGTACTGCTCCCTCATTTCCTCGGCGTGGAATTGGTTCATTCTATCCGTTTCCATCCTTCTCTGCTTCTCCACTTCAATCTCGCCCTTACTTTTTCTAAGGGCAGCCGTCAATTCCTCGGGATCGACCGGTTTAAGCAGATAATCCTTTACTCCTTCGACCAAAGAGGAACGGACATACTCGAAATCTGCGTAACCCGACAGGACGATTACCTTGATCTCCGGATACTTACCCGATAACGCTTTCACAAGCTGCATCCCGTCCATGACCGGCATCCTGACATCGGTCAGGACAAGATCAGGCACCACCTCTTCAATGACCTGTAACGCTTCCTTACCATTCGAGGCTTCACCGGCAATAACGAAGCCTTCTTCTTCCCAATCCACTTTCCACTTCAACCCTCTCCGGATTTGAATCTCATCATCGACCAGAATCACTTTCAGCATGAAGATCCCCCTCTCCACTTTTTATACGTAACACAATGGTTGTGCCTATATTCTCTTTGGTTGTAATGTGATAGGTGAATTGTTCTCCGTAATACAGCTTCAATCGTCCCAGGACATTTTTAAGCCCGATGCTTCGTCCTTTGCTTTCAAGTACTTGACTAGTTTCATGACGACTCAGGTCACGTTCCAACTCTTCCACAATAGACTCAGGGATCCCGATTCCATTGTCCTCAATCACAATTTCTACCCAGTCATCCATTTTCTTCGTCGCAATGCGAAGAACGGCCTCCGTTTTTTCTATGAAGCTATATTTCACAGAATTCTCCACAAGTGGCTGGATAACGAACTTAATGATCGGGAGCGTAGAGGCTTCAGGATCTTCCTCAATGGAAACGGAAAGAGCCTCTTCATAGCGCAGCTTTAGAATTTCCATAAACCTCCGTATATAGGTCATTTCTTCTCCGAGGGTCACCATGTCCGATTCCGTATTGAGGGAATAGCCCATAATCCTCCCTAAATGGATTGTGACATCGATCACCTCTTTGTTCTTCCCTTGAGCTGCGAGACCACCAATGGTTTCCAGAGTATTATTGAAGAAATGGGGATTGATTTGCAGGAGCAGCGCCTTGTATTCCGCATCCCTTCTGCGGATATTGGCTTCATATTCCGTTTCGATCAGGGTGTCGAGGCGGTTGGTTGTCTGGCCGAACACATCCACCACATAACCAATCTCATCATTTGCTGTCTTTATGGAAGGAATCAATTGCTTCGCTTTCTTAAATTCTCCCTTTTCAACCAGCTTCATGGCACCGGTCAGTTTCCCCAAAGGCTTTACGATAGTTGAAGAGAAAAGATAAGACGCCATGATCGTCAATAAGAAAATCCATCCACTCGTCAAAAGGAGATTCCTCTGAAGCTCATTAATCTGAGCGAACAGTTCAGACTTGGTAATTTCACTGACCAGTACCCAATCCCCAACCTTTGCCTTCTGATAGAAAATCATATACTCTTCTTTCTTGAAAGGGACCTCTATTAATCCCGAGCTGTTTGCTTCCGTCTTAATGGTCTTTAAGCTTTCTTCTACTACATTCTCCGGTGTATCAATGCTGCCCGTCAGCACATTTCTGCCGCTGCTGTCCAGGAGATAGACTCTTCCGTTCTCACCCAGCTTGATCTTGCTTAAGGCATTCTCAAGAAGGGACGATGGAAAGTTCACCTTGATCACCCCGGATAAATCAAGGGTATTAATATCAAAGAGGGGCAGAAGATAACTGTTCACATGATCCGCCATCAGATCATTATGAGACCTTAGCCAGCGTTGATCGTCTTTATAGAAATCATCAAACCAATCTGTTTTCTCCAGAGGAGGAAGATTCCCGGCAGTCCCAGTCCCATCATTGAGGTAAACCGATACGGACATCGACTTGGAATTGTTGATCATCATCGAAGACAACTCCGCCTTTAACTGATTCTTCATCAAAAGACGTTCAGCCTCCGTTGCCTCCCTTTCATCCTCTTCGGATTTGATCCAATCCTGAGTCGTAGGGTTCACCAGTACCTGCTTTCCTAAATCCTCTGCCTGCGACGTAATCGAATCAATATACAGGGAATACTGTTCCATCATTTCAATCGTCGAACTCGTCGTACGTTCCTCCATAATAGACGTAAACCAGTTCGGAATCAGAATCGACAGAACGAGAAAAGGAAAGGTCAGCAGCAAAGTGAAGATCATAAATAATCGATTGCGAAGTGAGAAAAACATATGGCCTCCATGGTTAATGCAGAATAGAATTCTATTGTTTGAAAAGTGAAACTACTATTCTACTAAATTTACCATAGAATAGGTGGGGTGAAAAAGGAGAAAAATAAGAAGCAGAGGGACGGTTCTCCTGCTTCCATTTCATTTACTTAAATTCCCATCCAACTCCCCCCACTAACCCTCTCCCTCCCAATCAATCCCCCATCCTCCACCACACCCACCATATCCATCATCACCGCAAACCCCTGATCCACCCCACTCAACACCCCCGCCTCCTTACACCCCTCCCACAACTCCCGATAACTCACCAATCCATACCCATCCTCACGCCTCTTCCGCTCCTCACCCAACAATCCCACCAACACCCCATACACCTTCAAACTCTCAACCCGAAAATTCAACTCATTCCCCTTCGCATACTCCGTCACCAACATCCCAATCCCTCCCCCTTTATCATTCAGTGAGCCAATCGGGCCTGTCCCCCAGGCCCACACTCAAACCGAACCAACAGAACCGCCCCCCTGCTTCATCCATCCCCCACGAAACCGCCCAAACTCCTTCACAAACTCCAACTTCACCGTCCCCACCGGCCCATTCCGGTTCTTTGCAATCTTCACTTCCACCTCCTGCCCGTTCTTCGAGTCCGGATAGTAGTAATCATCCCGATACAAAAACAACACCACATCTGCATCCTGCTCGATATTCCCCGAGTCCCGCAGATCCGACAGCCTCGGCCGCTTGTCATCCCTAGACTCCACTCCCCTCGATAGCTGCGACAACAGAATGATCGGAATTCCAAACTCCTTCGCCATTCCCTTCAGCTGCTTCGTAATATGCCCAATCGCCAGATCATGCCGGTCAAACCGCTCCTTCACCGTGATCAGCTGCAGGTAATCAATCACCACAAGAAACGGCTCCGTCGGGTACTCCCGCTTCAGATTCATGATCCGCTGTCTGATCTCCGGCAACGTAATCATCCCATTCTGCGACAGTTCAAGCTTCGCCTTGTACACGGCGTTCATCGCCCCGTGCATCCTCGGCATCTCGTCCTTCGTCAAATACTTATACGGATTCTGCCATTTCATCATGTTAATATCCGTGATACTTGAAAGAAGTCGCTGCATGATCTGCCTCGAACTCATCTCTAAGGAAAACACCATGCTCACACCTTTCTCCCTCGTGCATTCCCAAGCAAGCTGGATGGCAAAAGCCGTCTTCCCCATGGAAGGCCTTGCCGCCAGGATGATGAGCTCCCCTTCCTTCCACCCTCCCGTCAGCGCATTCAGGCTCTCAAATCCCGTCGAGACACCCGGAAGTCCGTCCCTCTCCATGTAAAGAGATTCATAGAGATCCATGATGATGTCGTCCTTCGACTCTTCGTCGATCGCCGCATTCGTATGCATGTCGATGAGTGCTTTGTAGAGGCCCTGTGCGGATTCCGGGGTGTAGGCGTTCAGGAAGTGGTGGGCCGAATTCTTGATGAGGCTCAGTTCGTAATACTTCAGGACAATCTGTTCATACTGCTCGATGTTCACCGTCGTCGGGCAGTAGTTGGCAAGCGCCAGGAGAAACTGGACCCCACCCACATTCTCAATGTCATCCCCAAGCTCCTCCAACAACATCACGAGATTAATCTCCAGCCGCTTCTTCTGTAGCCCCTTCATTGCTTTAAAAATGAGGCGGTTCCTCACCAGGCTAAAATGCTTCTCCTCCAAAGTCAGTGTATCTAACACATCCGCATCCAGAAGCACAGCTCCAATGATCATGCTCTCCGCTTCATGCAACTCCCGAAGCAGCTGCTCATCAGCCCCAGGGTGGTGCAGGTCGTGTCCATTCATTTCGTCGTTCATCCTCAATTCGAATCGCTCCTTCTTTTTCCCACGCTTCCATGGTTTGTAGTATCGTCGTTTCCTCCACCGGCGGTTCATACAGCTCAGAAATCGTCGGCATGTACGGGCTCACCTTGATATGAGCTTCAATCCGCCTCTTCACCCCGTCATACTCACAGTCCTTCAGGTGCCGATACCAGATGATCGCCGTCTCACGACTGAGTAGCCGGTGAGGATAGGCCCCCTTGATCATCTTCACCAGCTCCCTGAACTCTCCCGACGTCATGCCTCCGTCACAATCTCCTCAAGCCCCTCCAAGAAGTCATCCATGTCCTGCATCGATTCCCGAGGAGTGATGTACGCCTCAAGGGCCTTCTCCAAATACTTCGGACTGTTGATCGTCAGCTTCGGATTGATGCTCTCCTGCTTGTCAAACTGCTCATCCATGAACTGAATCAGCTCATCCGTCGACAACTCGCTCAAACTGATCCGCTCCATCGCCACGTGATCCATCGGTGTCAACAGAAAGCCTTGTCCCCTCCTGCCGACGAAATGCCCGATCAGCGCCTGCAGCCTACTTACATCCATAGTGTCTCTAGTGGCAGTGGTGTTGATGTTGTTGTTCTCTAAGATCTCTTCATTCTCTAAGTTCTTAAGTCTGTTTGCAGGTTCTCTCCGCACCTGTTTCACATCCTTTTCGCCGCACGAAGACCCTCCGGAACCAGCCCCATCATCAGGCTGGTCACCACCGGATTCCTCCCGTCCCTCTTCCTTCTTCGACATCCCCATCCAACTCAAATACTCCCCACAAGCGAAATCCTTCGTCGGTCTCAGCGTAAACACATACCCATGCTCATACTTCTCTGCCTTCAACCATCCATCCCTCTCCAACCGCTTAATCGAACGTTGAATCCGCGAATGCGAATACTCATCAATCTTCTTCCCATTATAGAACCACAGATCCTCCCGCAGCTTCCGGAGCGAACGCACATACTGCCTTTCCCCAAGCACCACACCCCCAACCTGAACCCCGCCTTGATACGTCGCATTCAACAGAATCAACACATACAGCCGAAGATCCTCCGGGTGATGAAACGTCTCCTTATCCAACATACCTGTCTCCAACTTTCTCCATCCATTCATTACAATCACTCCTCATTCGTTTTGGTTTCACCCTTTATATAGGGAGATGGGAGTGAAAGGGACACCCTATGGATAATATTTTTATAAAAAAAACATTCGGGTGGGGTCCGAATGTTAAAAGGCGAGTTTATGAAATTAGTAAAACGCAGCAGGAACTGTGTCATCCAATGGCAAGAAAACACCAGAACTAAGTTCTTCTCATGAAGTTAGGAAGCAACATAATCAAGATCGTAAGCGTGATTGAACTTAGAATAAACCACCATTCAAAATGGACAAATACAACCAAAGGTATTATTCCCAGTATTAAACCGACTCCTGTTCTGAGATACACATTTGTAAATGCCCTGTAGCTTGCAAAGGATATAAAGAGATAAACCACAGCTATGATTAGGCATGCAACAAACATCGTCATCACTTCCCTCTCCTACATGTGCAAATTAGGTATATTATTCTTATAACCTATCACTATATAAATAAACAGAAATTGTAATAAAATGACATCAAACTAAGATAAAAATGCCTCAGCAATTCTCACTTGGAAATTCACATCGACTAAATAAAAAAAGACGGCTATCATAAAAGATAACCGTCTTCATATTAAAAACTCACTTAACCTCAATAATAAAATCGCCTTCCAGCTCTTCTTGTACTTCCTTAAAAAGCTGTAAAATCTTTTCTGAGTCTTCCCCAAGATGACCTTTACTTATATCAAATTTCTCCCACACAAGCAACAAAGGCAACTGAATAAAACCAGTCAAACAATCCCATAAAGCATTTAGGTTCTCACCATAGTATTCAGGTAAATCCAGGTTCCGTTTAATATACTTATGAAACTCCTGCATCTTCACCATTTATTATAACTTCGTTCATTCTTACACCACCAGATAATAGTGAGGTTTTTATTCTTGAAAGCTGATCTCCAAATTATATTAATTAGCAAAAAAAAATTGCATTATTAAACGGAGATGTCTTTTTTATCTTTCTCTTCATCCTCAACCTCTTCAAAATCAATATCAATAATCTCTGGAAACTCTTTTCGCATTTCATAATATTCTTTTTTAACTTCCTCTTCTGTCATGACCAAGGTTTCTGATAACGTTACTGCTAATCTTTTACCCATTGGTCTCATGGTAGTATACGTTAGAGATCCTGAAATAACACCCCCAACAACGGGAATGACTTTAGAAACACCTTTTGCAAACGAATCTTTAGTAAGCTTTATCCCTATAGAGGCTAACACTTTCTTAATAATTGGATAGTATAGTGTTTTAGTTAGTGCTTTTTGAGGCAATTTTTTCAATACTTGCTTAGATAGGTTTGAGGACAAGAATTTAATGGCTGATTGGGATCCCCCCACCCCGAACATGACACCTAAGAAAACTAGGATATTATCACGTGCTTTCTCAGTATCTAGGTGTTCCTCCAACCATAAGTCGTGATGTCCATATAAATAGGCCAATTCTTGTGCGAGCCTCATAGCAATTCCATAGAATTGAATAACATCCCCAGGGATAGTCCCTGCCATAGCAATGCCCCCTGGCAGCCCCGCTCCGAATGATAGTGAGGTACTAGTCAATGTCCTTTTGTGGATGACTGACTTGGCGATGTTATCGATTTCCTTCCTCGTCACCCCTGCCCCGTATGGACCCTTCTCCATGATCTCCCTTAGCTCAGACGCACCCTTTCTCTTAGAGAAAACTTTTGTTAAAAACTCTTCTCTTGAAACCTTCACCCCTGGCAGACTTAAAGATTTCTCAAGAATCAATTCGAGCTTGGTGTTTGCAGTCATTTAGTACACTCCCATATTAAAAGTATTGTCCTCTTATAAAAAATTCACTTTTTTCCAGTGTTGTAGCTATCATTCTATTATTTGAAGAATAAGTCCAATAGTTCCAAAACACTTTAAGCTAACTTAAACTTTCTAGTTCCTTACCTGTATAACATCTATGATATGATTATACCAAATAAATCCAGCGAAAGAAGTGTCCACCACCATGCTCAAACAAGGAATCTACGAACAAATCATTACCCAACAGCTCCACCAAGAACTAGCTAACACAGACCTAGACATCGAAATCGGCCGTACCCCTATAGACGTAGAAGAAGCCCGTAAAATGCTGTCTTCCTACATAAGCTCAGTAACGAGAAACGCTCTTAAACATGTCCGTGATCAAGAAAAGAATGATCATGATGCTCTCCTTAAACAAATCGAAACCTGTAACGAGATCATCGACACGCTGAGCCGTAATTTGGATCAACAAGAGTTCAACTCTCTTAAAATATCAGAAGAAGCTGAAGTATTAACGCATATCTACTCTCGAGTAAATTTCGTAAGGAGCATCCAGCAGCAAGAAGTCGTCCGTCCTGTTACCCCCATCTCAGAAAGTTCTTTGTTCACAGGATCTAGCTATGAACCGAATATGCTGGGTGAACTAAAAAAAGAAATCCTCTCTTCGGATTCCATCGAAATGCTCGTGTCATTTATTAAGTGGAGTGGCTTGAGGATTATTTTAGAAGAATTAAAGACGTTTACCGAAGGAGGAGGCAAGCTTCGCATCATTACCACCTCTTACATGGAAGCGACGGATTATAAGGCGATTCAAGAACTCAGTAAGTTATCCAACACGGAGATTCGAATTTCCTATGATGTGAAACGAACCCGTCTTCATGCAAAAGCTTATCTGTTCAAGCGAGATACCGGCTTCAGCACAGCGTATATTGGATCATCTAACCTATCGAATCCAGCTCTCACTTCCGGCTTAGAATGGAATGTGAAAGTAACGGAAAAGGACTCCTTTGATGTGCTAAAAAAATGTGAAGCAACGTTTGAAAGTTACTGGAATGACAAGGAGTTTAAAGCGTTTAATGGAAAAAATGAAGAGGACACGCACACTCTACGAATGGCTCTTGAACGAAGTAAATTCGAAGTGGCTGAAAGCTCTGTACAGTACATTTTTGATATTCAGCCCTACTACTACCAAAAAGAAATTCTCGAAAAATTACAGGCAGAACGAGACATTCATGGGAGACATAAGAACCTATTAGTCGCGGCAACAGGTGTCGGTAAAACCGTCATCTCTGCCTTCGATTATAAACAGTTCAGAAAAGCGAACGGAGGAAAAGCAAAACTTTTATTTGTGGCACATCGAGAAGAGATCTTAATGCAAAGCATGGATACCTTTCGTGCCATACTCAGAGACCCCAACTTCGGAGAAATGCTAGTGGGAACCCAACAGCCTTCCTCACTAGATCATCTATTCGTCAGCATTCAAAGCTTTAATAGCAAACAGCTTCACACCCACATAGAAAGCGGCTATTACGATTTCATCATTGTCGATGAATTTCATCACGCAGCAGCAGACTCGTATCAAAAGCTGCTGAATCATTTTAACCCTAGTATTCTATTAGGGTTAACTGCCACCCCAGAACGAATGGATGGCAAAAGCGTTCTCACCTACTTCGACGATCACATCGCCGCAGAAATGAGATTAACCGAAGCCATCAACCAAAAGTTATTAAGTCCTTTTCAATATTTCTGTGTCACCGATACCGTTGATCTCTCCCATCTAAAATGGTCCCGGGGTGGCTACGATACGAAACAATTAGAGAATGTCTATACATCAAACGATTTAAGAAGCAGTCAAATTATTCAAAGTGTGGAGAAATACGTAACGGATCTGAGTGACGTCAAAGGACTCGGATTCTGCGTTTCTATCGCTCATGCCCAATACATGGCCGACTTCTTTAACCAATCTGGGATCCCTTCAATTGCTCTACATGGAGGATCAGACAAGACTACTCGGATGGAGGCACAACGATTACTGGTGTCAGGTGATATCAAATTTATTTTTGTCGTTGATCTATACAATGAAGGAATCGACATTCCAGAAATCAACACGGTACTATTCCTCCGTCCAACGGAGAGTTTAACCGTCTTCCTTCAACAGCTAGGTCGCGGGCTTCGCTTATCAGAGGACAAAGAATGCTTAACCGTACTCGATTTCGTAGGTCAAGCCCATCAAAACTACTCATATGAAGAGAAACTGCGGGCACTCATCGGCAAGTCCAAGCACTCTGTTCAGTACTACGTAGAAAATGGATTCTTCAACCTTCCAAAAGGCTGCTTTGTCCAACTAGAAAAACAAGCGAAGGAATACATCCTGCGAAACATCAAATCAAGTGCCAATACGAAGGCTAACATCATCTCAAAACTAAAAACCTTTGAACAAGACACAGGCCAACCCTTGTCATTACTCAATGTCTTAACACACTATCATCTAGATCTGTACGATTTCTATGGCGGAAACAAAAACAGAAGCTTTCACCGACTCCTTGTTGAAGCAGGAATCCAAGAAAACTTCACATACGAAAAGGAAAAATGGATCACCAGTCGTCTACCAAACCTGTTCCATCTCAACTCAAGAAAACTTCTCTCATTCCTACTCAACTATATGAATACAAGAGAAGTGAAGGGAAAAGAAGAAGAACTCATGCTCAACCTTTTCTACTACTCCTTCTATCAAGCACACCCTGCAAAAGAAGGATTTGAATCAATTAAAGAAGGAATCGAACTCGTACTCGAGCATCCCGTCTTCCAAGACGAAATCAAACAAATTCTCGAAGTTCTATACGAATCTCTAGAAACCATTGAACTAGAACCAAACTTTGACTTCACCTGCCCGCTGCAAGTACACAGCCAGTACTCCACAGCCCAAATCATGGCAGGCTTCAACTATTACAACTTAGACCAAAGTCCGGCCTTTAGAGAAGGCGTCAAATACTTTAAAGACAAAAACCTAGACATCTTCTTTATCACCCTGAACAAGTCAGAGAAGGATTTCTCACCGTCCACGCTATACGAAGACTACGCGATCAACGAAACCCTCTTTCACTGGGAGACTCAAAGTAGAGTGAGCGAGGAAAGTCCGACTGGTCAGCGATATATTCATCACCGTCAGAACGGTGGAAAAATCGCTTTGTTTGTAAGGGAATATAAGAAGGAAAAAGGAAGCATCCCTTCCCCATTTGTATTTTTAGGGACAGCGAATTATATTAAGCACTCTGGTAATAAGCCGATGAGTTTTGTGTGGGAGCTTGAGGTGGAGATGCCTTCTTATTTGGTGCCGCGGGCTAATAAGAATATCTTATGATTGAGAGGTCCTATGTTGCCTTGAAAAATTCATGCTCACAGCTAGTCATTTTGAGGCTAGCTGTGGTTATTTTGTATATAATCAATGAAAAAAATCTTTGCACAATTTTTAGCAATGTAGAAAATTATAGAAATTGTCGAGAAATCTTGCCCTTTTCTTGTTAATCCTAAATCATTCTATTAATCTCTGCACTTTTCTAATTTGACAAATTCAATATCCGCCCCACCCAAAACACAACATATTGTATATATAAATTTTTTAGCGACTACATGTTGTTGCAAGGAGTAAGCGGTGCTATAATACAATAGTGTGGGATGGATAAATATTCATATAAAGGTGGTGAGTAAAAATGAGAGTGAGGATTAAAACATCCAATATTAACAAATTAGTAAGGGACATGAATCGAGAAGTGGATAAGCAAGTTAAAAGGGGATTACAAAGAATTGAGAGAGAACTTCAAAGAAAAGTAAAATAAAAGCTCTTAATTGTTCTGCCAAACAATTAAGAGCCCATAAAAATATTTACACTCACATGATACAACATTCTATATATATTTCAAAGAGTACCTATGTTCGCCCCACATACAATTTTCAAATAAAGGAGTCGGTATAATGGGAAAGAACCAACATGTAACACCGCATTCTGAAGGTGGCTACCAAGTCAAAGGTGCTGGGAATACTAAAGCAACAAAAATATTCGAAACTCAAAAAGACGCTATATCGTTTGCTAAAGACGTCGCAAAGAAACAAAAATCCGAGCTATTTATCCATAATAAAACTGGACAAATCAGAGAACGGAACAGTTATGGAAACGATAAGTTCCCTCCAAGAGGATAAATAATTGCTATTGCCTGTCTATTCAGTTAGGCAGGCAATATTTTAATTATCAGATCTGGGATTAAAACTAATCACTTACGATTGTTTATTTTCCTCTTTCCTCTTTTCTCTGAAAATAAGCATGCAACCTATACTCACAAATCTCCCTAGTAAACTCAAAAACAATTTGCTCAAATCCCTCAGGCACCTCTAGCTGAATCGCAAAACGTCCACCTTCAAACCTAATCAACCCATCAGAACTTTCACTCCACTTAGTCATAGGCATCTTTGCAATCAATCCAGCAACCTTCTTCTCATCATACACCCACATCTGCTTATGTGATTTCCCGGAAAAATCAATCCGCTTCCGATATTCCTCACTAGTTAAATACGAATGGAAGTATGGAGCCACCTCAATAGACGTTACAGGCTTGTACCAATCAGATGGCCCTCTTTCAAGCATTGCTTTTAAAAGCACCATTTTATAGCTTCTGCTCATTCCCGTCTTTTCTACATCCTTCAGCCAAAGTTCATACTGTAAATATACGTCCTGTTCTAACTCAGTCAACTCTCCCACTTCATAAAGAAACCGATGATACGATTTCCACTCATCATAATAAGCTTTCGCACCCATTTTCCCATGCAAATGAAGCGCCAAATAACTAGGTCGTCGTCCCATCTCATACTTAAGCTCGTAGTATGCATCTTTAAGAGCATCCCTTCTCGGCTGCTTTTTCCGTGCCATCTCGGCAAGTAGATCTACTACTTTCGTTTCTAAATTCAATGAGCAACTGGCTGGAGTAGTTGGAATAACGTTTGTTTTTCCCTTCTTCGCCTTCTCTCCTTGATCAAACAAAGACATCTTAATATCAGCATTACGGTAGTTTCCGATCAGATCGATGATGACACACTGATCTTTGCTTTCATGTAAACGAAGACCACGACCAACTTGTTGGGTAAATACAGTCAATGACTCAGTCGGTCGTACGAATAGCAGGGTATCAACAGAAGGAATATCTACTCCTTCATTAAACAAGTCAACCGTAAAGATCGCATCAAGGCTTCCGTTTTCCAGCATTTTAATAACTTCAGACCTACTCATACCATTCGGCTTTGAAGTAAGAGCAATCGTGCGGTATCTTCTTTCATTAAAATACCCGGATAAAAATTCTGCTTGGCGAATGGATGAACAGAACACTAGGGACCTCTCTTGTTTGTGAGATTCCCACGCCTCGATAACCTTCTCGGCATAGCTTGTTCTTAATTGCACTGAAAGAAGTTCTTCTTCATCGTACCTCGATCCCAGCCACGTTAGCTGAGAATAATCCGTCTCATCATAGACTCCATAATAATTAAATGGAGACAGCCATCCATGACCAATCGCCTGGAGAAAATCGATCCGATAAGCAAGATTACCTTCACAGATTGCGTAGATGTCACGGTTGTCATTACGATCAGGGGTGGCTGTGATACCTAGAAGAAATTCCGGTTTAAAATAGTTCAGCACCCTTTGATACGTGTTGGCTGCTGCGTGATGAAACTCGTCAATGATGACGAGATCAAAATCTTTTGGCGTAAAACGATTAATATGCTTTTGCATACTCAGTGTGAAAATAGAAGCAAAAACAACATCCGCTTCCCCATCTTTTGTGGTTCCATTATATATCCCTGTGGTTAGATCAGGGAGCACATTCTTAAACGATCTCTCTGCCTGCTTTAAGATCTCTTCTCGATGCGCAACAAAGAGAATTCGCTTAAAACGCTTTGCGAAGAATGCAGCTAGATACGTTTTCCCTAATCCAGTAGCCATAACCACCAATGCTTTATGGTAGCCTTCGTCATACGTCTTCTCCAGTTCTTCTAAAGCTTCAATCTGAGCAAAGCGTGGGGCAATCTCCCCGTAAGGTGCAGGAGTCTCTAAAACGACATCCTCTGAATGCTCCATCTTTCCAGCAGGAAGCATCATGTTAACCTCTTCCTGCTCCGTCCATACTTTTGCTAGATTCCCATGATTTCGATGGAATTCTCTATAAGACACCTCATACTCTAGAAGGCTCTCAGCATTTAATGCGATGGTTTGCTCATGATAAAACAATCTCATGAACTCCTCTGATCCTTCCTCGAATATCTTCTTCTCATCATTGATCAGAACATTCCACTCAATGCCCTTCCCCATAGCTGAAGCAGATAAATTGGAAGACCCAATAAAAAAATGATCATGATCTGCCGTCTCAACAAGATAAGCCTTTGGATGAAAGCTGACACCTTTACTCTTCCACAAACGAACCTCTATAGAAGGATGGATAGACAGCAAACCCTTTAATGCTTCCGGCTGGGTGATGTAAAGATAATCCCCCGTTAGGATCTTTATGTCGGCCCCCTGCTCGGCAGCAAAACGCAAAGATGACTTCAGTAACTCTACACCAGATCTCATTGAAAAAGACGTAATGATGTAAACTGTCTTCCCTTTACGGATTCTGTCTTTTAATTCCTCGCCTAAACGAGAAGTAATCAATTCAATTGAACTCATCCAATCAATCCTCTACCTCAATCAAAAAGATCTTTTCTTCAAACCCACCACGCTTTTCCGCTTTCTCTTTCCGTGCCGCTTCAACTTCTTGTATAGAAGATCCATGATGCTTAGCCAGAGCTTGAATAATCTCTAACAGATCCGCAAGCTCCTCTACTGCTTCTTCATTCGATTCAGCTGCACAATACTCATCCAGTTCCTCATAGCTTTTTTCTTTTAAATACTTTATGTAGTCCTGATCAATTAAGATTTTAGTTGAAAACTTCTTTCCTGTGTTTTCAATGATTTGTGGGATTTTGTCTCTGACTAGTTTGTTATACGTTGGCATACTACGACCTCCTATTTTATGTATATGAATAGTTTAACACGACAGATAGTTCCAAATGAAAATACTTTAGATGTACCTATTAAAAATCTACTATTTCGCCTCACTTTATTTCAAAATGTCGTGTTTAGTCTGTGTTAACTCTCAATTCCCCCTTGAATAATAGAGGTAGAGGTGGGTAGTGAGAGTTGGATATACATAACGGATTAAACAACATTATTGGCAAGCAGATTCGTACAGAACGAAAACTTCAGAATTTAACGATTGATGAATTGGCAGAACTTGCTGGTCTTCATCACACCCACATGGGAGACATTGAAAGAGGGAATGTTAATACTACCATCGTCACCCTTTTCAATGTAGCTGCAGCGTTAAACCTTGATGATCCATCTGACTTGTTGACCAAAGCCATCAAAGATCTTTACCCTCACTTTCAAGAAGAAGTGAAAAAGCGTACAATTAAGAAAAGGTAAACTTTCATTTTATTAATCTCTATTCATCTAGGGAGGTATCATGATAAAAAGAGAATTTTACGTTATTAAAGATAAAGAAACCACACTCTATACCATTATGGGGTTTAATTGTAAGGACGGTTATGGAGAAGTATTTATTCGAGATAAAAAATCAACAACTTATGCTTTTAGGGGATTTAATAGACAAAAGACATTGAAGGAAGCTAAGAGGCAGATTAACTTTTTGTCTTAGATAGCTTCACTAAACATTATTTATTCATTTTAAAAAAGGGACACAAGTTTTTTCTCCTTTTTTGTATTTTTTTACTCACATCCACTTAACCACAGCATCTACACGTCATTACCTTCAAGCAACTGTGACAGGTACCTTTTTCAAGATTATAATATTCTTATATTTAATACATTTTACCGTAAAGTTAGATAGGGTAAACTAATAAATGAGTTATAATATACAACCCTCATCTTAGATTAGTTTCTAGATGAGGGGTTCCTTCATTTATTCATTTTCTTATTTATTATGTACTAATTGTTATCTGTTAATTGATTAAACCTGGATAACAACTTTTCTATTATTGGGCCATACTCTGTAAAAAAATCAGCAGTTAGATTATTAACCATTCCTAGATAAGGTGCTGTAGGAAGGTTTATTCTATTTAAAGAATTATAAACAATTTCCAAGTCTTTTACATCACTTTCTATTACTTCTTTAAGCTCTTCTGCATTAGAAGCCTTCGTTAATTTTGAAATTCTTTTAAGGTACCCTAATATTAGAGTCTTTTTATCTTCTATATCTATTGCTAACTCTTTCCTGTTTTCGGTTAGTTTTGGATTATATAAACCATAGACATGAATAGATATATCTCCTTTACTTCCTTCTTCCCCTATATACTTAACTATTCCTTCTTTTGTGAAATACATATAGTCTTGTGGATCTATATCTTCATCACAAGGATCTATTAGTTTTGGGTCTTCAATAATATCATTATCATGCCTTTTCTTTCTATTATTATCATCTAATAAAGGAAATTGGTTTTTCTTATAAGTTCTATTACATGTGTCACATGCAAGTAATAAATTTTCCCAATTCATAGCAAGCCAATAGTATCCTGGATATTTTAAATCTTCATCGTTGCTAGAATGATAAGCCTTTTTGGGTCTAAAATGCTCTATATCTCCATATGTGACAGGTGATATCCTACTCTCACAGTAAGCACATTTATAATTAAACATAGTTTCAAGTATCTCTTTTACATTACCTTTTTTATAAGCCTTGAATTCAAAATTACGATCATCTTTCTCAAAATGTTTAATTGCTTCTTGTAATTCTTTAGAACCTTCAGAATCTGGGTTACTAAAATCTAATACTTCCGGGCACTCTATCCTTTTTATATGAATCATTTTCCATACAACCTTGTAAGTGAATTAATAGCTTCTTCAATCTCTTGAGAAAAAGAAGAGATATTTATCTCCTCGTTTCTTTCTTTTTCTCTTGCTAAATATATATCTATTGCCTTATAAAACAATTTATCTCTTTTTGTTAATCCAAGCTTATTATATTCAGATAAGTAATCTTCTAACTCATTAATTCTTTTTGCTTGTTCTCCGCTTGGGGATGGTTGTGCTAATAATTTATAGTATTCTTGAAAATAAATATTCAATTCAGGTATAGTATCATACAATCCAAAAAATTTAGAGGTAAGAATATCTTCAATCCTCATCCCTTTTTGTGAGGGTAAATCTTGTATTAGCAAAGTCTCTTTATCATCATTATCCTCAAACATTACAGCAACTTCATTCTTCAATAGCCCCCTTAGTGTTAAGGGATTATGACTTGTAGCAATAAACTGTATTTTAGGAAATGCTTTTCTTAATCTCCTTACAATTTCTATATTCCACCTTGGATGAAGATGTGCATCTAATTCATCTATTAAAACTATCCCTTCAGCATCATAGTTACGCCATCTATTTTTCATTACCATCATAATATCAGTTGCTAGTGCAATTATTGTTTTATACCCATCACTCAAATCTTCTAATTTAACTGACGAGTTAGCGAATTGAAATCTTATTTCTTTAGTATCATGTGTTCTTGTTATTTCTACTTTCTCCAAGAATAAATCCTCAATTGCACTTTTTACTCTATCAAAGTCTTCTTGTTTTACCCATGTTAAATAGTCTTCTACATCAACCAATGGTTCAAATGGGTCAAAAAGATTTTCTACTCGAGCCCAAGAAAGTTTAAAATTATTCGATTTTTCTTCGGTTGGTAGTAATCTAGTGGAACCATACGATAGTATTAAGACTCTAGGGTCAATATGATTCTTTCCCTCAAATAAATGACTGTTTCTTTTAAAATATATTATAATAGGGTCTATCATCCCAGTTAGATATATTTTTATAAAACCTTCACTTTTTTGATTCTTTATAAAATTACTAGCGTTCTTTTTAATAACTTCTTTACGCTTTTGTTCACCCATTAACCCAATAGATATTGCCTGAAGTATTGAACTCTTACCAATTCCATTTTCCCCTAACAGCATTAACCATGGGGCATCCTTACTTTGACTTAACCTAAAGTCAATATTCACATGGTTTAAGCCTTTAAAGTTTTTTATTTCAACTGATTCTATAAACCTCTGTTTAGAAAAATATTTCTGTATGTCTCTTTCATCGGTTACATCATAATAATCATTTTTTTTCGTTCTATTAAAATATTTCTCTTTAGCAACCTTATTTGGAATGTCTTCTCTTGCAACAGGGTTTCTTCCATTAAGCATGCTAAGGTATGGTGTAAAGTCCCGTATATATGGAATTAAGTCATCTGCAATCATTCTTAATAAACAGTATCTTTTCATTCCTGCAAATGGCGCTTCTTGACTTATCTGCTTTATTATTTCTTCAAGAATTTTCTCATCTTCTTTATCATTTATGAAGGCCTGACAAATTCTATTAAATTGAGAAAATTCCATTCTTCTTCCTTCAATTAATGAATTTCTATTTAAATTTAATATTTCTACTGTTACTTCTCCCTTTTTTGTTTTGGGTATGATCATTCCTTCTTCATCATACAAGAAATGCTTTTCTGGAAAATCACGAAAGGGATTTATTAATAAACGCTTTTCTTTAATTAAGTCAAATTCATTAGCTTCAAGTGAACAAAAGTCTCCTTCAAGAGGGAATCTATTGCTTTTACTTCTATGGCATTCAACACATAGGACTAATGTGTTTGACCAATCTTTGTCCAACCATCGATAGTGTTCTTCAGAGAACTGACCATTAGTTATATTTAATGCACCTTCAATTGGTCTGTAATACCCAACCATTAACTTCATATCAGATGAGGAGGATTCACAGAAAACACACTTATTATTAAAATATTCAAAATACTCATCTAAGTTATATCTGATATAATTATCAGAGTATTCTATATCCTTTTTTTTAACCCATTCATTAAAAAATGTTTCTGGCCATTTACTCTTATAAACTCTAATCATATAAACCTCCTATTAATTGTTTGCTTATGACTAATTTCTGATTCTTCTTGGATTATCGAAAGCAATCTTTAATAAATTATATAACTCATTCACATCATGTATGTAAGCAAAAGGAATGTTGATTTGGTTTATATACAGTTCCCGCTTTGGCTTTTCATACTGAACACTAAATTGATCTTTTCGTGTTAAGAGGTTATCTCTAATTTCAGGCGGAAAATGCAGTAATAGTGCATTACCATTTTCTGTCGTGATCGTAGCAAACTTTATAAAACCTTTCTTTGCAATTGAAATACATTTCCTAAGTGAGACAATTTCAATATCATCAAAATTATCGTCTATAAAAGTGTAGATTTTTTCTGCCGTATTTCGGTGGTATTCATCTTTCATAAGAGGAAAAATATCTTCCACAGATTTATATTCCATAGCCTTAACTCCTCATCAATAGATTAGTAGATTAAATCCTTAAACTTATCCAATATAAGCTTTTTTCTTTCCTCTATGAACTGAGGATAGTTTTCCAACTTCCAAAGGTTTTTGTCTCTAGGTATTAAGTGCATATCTAAATAGTCATCTGATTTACCTTCAAACCATTTTTCCGGTAGAGTAGCACTCTTACCTCCTGAGCCATTCTCCTGCTGTGTTAATAACATACAATTTGCAATCTGATCCCGATCTTCTGCTCTATATGCTAAAACTTTCCTTCCTGTAGTCGAATTTACATTTTTTATTGTTTTTAATGCACTCTGCGGGAAGATGTGATCAACTTGTGGTTGATTATCTACAAATGCAGGATGGTATGAAAAGTCCTTATACCAAAGGTTAAAAATTAAATGGATGTTTTTAGATCCATAAGACAGTTCAAGAATTGTTTCTTCACCAATTTGTAAGTTTCGGCCGCTTCTTCGAATAGCGTCAAATAGATCATCTACTTTAAAATCTTGTGATTTTTTTATCGCATCAATACAACGATCTATAACTGTATCAGGACTTCCGCTAAAAGCTCCAGTTAGTAATGTCCTTAATATATATTCATCTAGCTTTTTAACGCTATTCCACTGGTTTTTAAAATGATATCTAAAATAAATGACTGGTATTAACCCCAGATAAGATGTTAATGCTTTATCTGACCTTAAATACGTCTTACCATATAAAAAGTCCTTTACATCCTTGATTGCATTGGCAATATCATCCCATTTATCTGAAATTGCTTCTCGCGTAGTTTCATCTCTAAATTTCGAAACATTATAAGCTGCACCTTTATCAAGCAGTGATAAACATGTTTTTAACACGAAGTCACGATTGAATTTGTAACCTGTGTTATTAATATCCTCTAGTAATTCTTCCATCTTCTCATCAGATTCTGACCAACTAGCAGATAATAGAGAGAACAATAGGTCTGATTTTCCTAATACAGTTCCTCCAGAATTAGCTCTAATAAAAATTTCGACAACATCATCTTCGGTATATGCTTCCTCATTATCAACACTATCTAATTCTTGATAAATCAATGTTTCATCTGAAGTGAAAATCCTTATTATTTTAGAAACGTTTCTTCTTACGCGTCTTTCCTGTTCTCTAGTTAAATCAATACCTGATCTATCAATTAGTCTTTCACTAATTTCATCATATTCTCCATTACTAAACACAATATCTTTGAACTTTATCCAAGGAAATTTAACCTTTTCCTTTTCCATAAACTTAAATTTGTATCTAATATCATCAGGTTGTGTTAAATCGCCACTTAAAATATCCAAATATAATTCTTTTCCCTCGTAACTGCCTTTTAAGCCAATAAACAAACTTTGTAAGCGTTGTTGCCCATCTAGCACTAACATCTTTATTTTTGAATCCTCTAATACGTAAAAGTCCGACAACTTCTGTTTCTTTTTATAGTTTTGGATGAATTCTCGACGTTTAATATTGCTCTTAGTCTTCCACACAAGCAATGTACTTATGGGATATTCTCTAAGTATCGAATCAAAGAGACGCTCTGTTTGCTCCTCTTTCCAAACAAATGGTCTTTGAATATTGGGTAGCCAGAAGCCACCATCCTTTTCTTCATTATTTAAATATCCAACCATTCTCCTAATAGTTTCTCTTTGGTTCTTCATCTGTTCACACTCCTTATTCTGCTTTTGTCCTCTCCTATTACTGCTTAAAAGTAAATACTTCTTCTGCCATCGCTCTCTCCACTATTACATTACCGTTTTCGACAACATATATATAAACCTTATCCAGAATATCCCCTAAATCTTCAATATGGTCTTCACTAAGAGAATAATGATGTTGATTAGTCACAATAATAAACCTAGGCTCACCATTAAACCGCTCACTATAGAAATCTACAAGCGCAAACGGCTTGTACACTTTGAAATTACCTCTGCCATTTTCCTTTTCATGCTGCTCAACAATCCCCTTAAAGTCTGTTGATACAAGTCTACTTATTTGACCATTTGGTGATAATTCTAGTTGCATAAGTAACTTTGGTGGTTCCATTCCGATGTTTCTCTGGCGTTCTACAAGCATTAAGCGTTCATCTCTTCGAACTTCTGTATCAATTAAGTTAGCGTTCATTTGATTGATCAGGGCGCTATTTTTATTTTCAACATTCTCTAACTCGTATTGTTGGCGTTTATCGATAATCTCGTCGATTTGCTTTTTAAATGTCCTTTGTAAGTAACCAGATACTTTATCCAGCTGCTGTTCCCTTTTATTCTTAATGAGCTTACGTAATTCTATTGTTTTCTTAACGGCTTTAACTTGAATAGAAGGATAAACTTTTTCATCAAAGGTCATTACACTCCCTGTAAACCGTTGATACAGCCAATATGAATCCAACTCGATCACTTCACCATTTTCCCGTTCAGCTAAAAAGATTATCTCTCTTCTTAATTCTTCTCCCGTTCCATCGTTAATAATTGAAGAATATACTCCAACTGATAGTAGTTCAGATGTAGGATAAGAAACAGAATATCTATTAGTTGCTTGTTGATCTACCTCACGTTTAGTTAGATACATGGCGAGCTTTGTTAGATTGTGGTCACTATTTAAGCGAACTACCTCATCTGATTCATAATCTGCATAACCTGTAAATTTTACTGAGTCTACTATACTCTCAATCCCCAGGTTTAATTTTCTAGACTCCTCCCTAATAAACTTCGGAAAGCGATCAATACGTTGTGTTTTGCCTTCTTGGCTATCATAAATTCGTATATTATGTTTCTTAAAGATATGCTCTACAAATGGTGCGTATATACGTTGAGGAAGCTTCTGAACTGCTAAATCATTTTGCTCTCTTCTCATTGTAGGTAAATCAAAAGACTGTTCAGCTAATCTTTCTTCTTCAAAGAATCTTAATAATCGTTTATGTTCCTCCGACATACGTTTATCCATGTTTGCAATAATATCGTCCAAGTTTTCCCGCTTTAAAATTGCTGCTTCCATTAAATTAGCCAGGTTACCGTATTCATCATCCAATACTTCGCCAATAAAATCGTAAACAAGGTCTGATCCTAGATCATCTCTCATTCTCTCCATTTTCTCTAATAGACGAATCATTACATCGCCTTCACGAGTATTTGCAGCAATAAGGTTAAAGATATCTACTTCGTTCTTTTGACCAATTCGATGAATACGACCCATTCTCTGTTCAAGCTTATTAGGGTTCCAAGGGATATCATAATTAATCATCTGATTACAAAATTGAAGATTAATCGATTCTCCTCCTGCATCTGTTGCAAGCATAATCTGACATTCATTTCGGAACAGCTCTACTTGCCTTCTCCTTTCGTCCATCGAATAACGTCCTACAATCTTTGCGATCTGTGTAACACGGTCTTTTAAACGCTGTTCTAAATAATTCAACGTATCTGTTGATTCTGTAAATATTAAGATCTTTTCACCTTTTTCAAGCAATCCATTAGTTCCAAATAATGTACGTTCCAGTTCATCATATTTTCTCTCGATCATATTTGCCCGTAGGTAAGAGGTTTGGCTGATTAGTTTGTCGAGTTCTTTAATTTCAATCTTTAACTCTTCTGTGTCGATTAGGTCTACCGCATATTCAAGCGATTCTTCAAGTCTCTGTTGTTCTTCTATACTTTCTTCATCATACTCATCAACTTCTAATTTACTCATCTTCTTAAATATTTTCTTACGTTCTTGTTCGGTTTCATTAAGGAGTATCTCTAAACGAGCTTTTCTACGTACAAGTGAAAGATGTATTGCTTCAATGGATGATGATAAACGACGTTGTAGAAGCATCATGGCAAATGCTGTACTATTATTTCCGTTATTCATGGCTCTATTAAAATGGTTCCGAACATATTCAGTAACAGACTCATAAAGTTCCAACTCTTTTTCAGTCAATTCAAATTGCAACGATTTAGTCGTCCTCTTAGGGAATAGTGGAGTACCATCAAAATTTGTAAGACTCTCCTTCAACCGTCGAATAATAAAAGGGTTAGACTTTTCTTTTAACGATTCATTAACTGTGACACTAGAGAATATATCGTTATCAATTAATCTCATTAGGTGGCGAAAGTTTTCCATATCACCTTTATGTGGAGTCGCTGTTAATAAAACACAATGTGGCACTTTTCTTAGGAGTGATTCTCCAAGATGGTATAACTTTGTTTTGCTGGTCTTCTTTTTAATGGCTCCATGTGTGTATGCTGCCATTTTATGTGCTTCATCCACAATGATTAAATCGAAGTCAGCTTCCTGTACATATGATTTAATATCCTCCCTAGAAGCCCAGTATAATGATGTTAAACAAAAATCGTGTTCAATAAATGGATTCTTCCCACCATATTGCCTCATTACTGATCGATTAATAATAAAGAAATGTTCTTCAAACTTCTCATGTAATTCTTCCTGCCATTGTTTTAAAACGAGTGGAGGTACTAAGATCAAAATTCTTTTTACACTTTCTCGTGCTTTTAACTCCTTAATTAGCATTCCAGACATAATCGTTTTACCCGCACCCGGATCATCGGCTAAAAGGAAACGGGCTTGAGGTACTTGAAGCATTCGGCTATATACTGCTTCAATTTGATGAGGGAGAGGCATAAGATTTTTGTTTCCTAGTGACCTCCCTTTAGAATATCTTTGCTCTACTTGTAATGAATAGTATTGAAGGATATGTTGAATATCTCTAGCATCCATTTCTTCCTTACTAATAGACTTATTAGTGACTTTTGTTAAGGACTCTATTTCTTGATGATCAAGCATTCGTTCATAGTATGTATGAGATTCTCTCCCTGTTGCAGCTACAGAGAAATATTCGTCTCCAAAACTCTCTACCTTTTTAACTTCTACAGTTTCCGGAAAATGCGTTCCAAAAACAATATCTCCTACTTTTATCATAAAACCACCTTACTATCTCGTTTTCTATAATTATATTAAAAGACACCAGTTTATTGTGTTTTTCGACAAAAAAAGACCTTTTATGTGAAGTAAAAGGTCTAGATTTGCGTGACATTATATTTATTTCTGTAGACCTACCATCCTCATGTCTACACCTTGTCTAATTACATTAAAACGTTGTTTCTCAAGATCATCTGTTGATAAGTCTAAGTTAAAAGGGAACAACAGTGAATTGTTCCTATAATATTCGATCGGCAAAGCATCAACACCTAAAACATGAATCAAAACTTCTGCTATCCATTGCTTTAAGGCATTAGATTGAATAGAAATCTTTTCTTTCGTAATTTCTTGCATGTTTCTTTTTTCTGTTACAATAACTCCCCATGCCCTCAGACTTGTTAATGAGGCACTAATTGACACTTCTACTCTTCTTCGGTCTCCATACAGTGCCTTTATCTTACGTGAAATCTGATCAGATGACACTTCTTGTTGAAGTTTAAACAACATACCCATCTCATTAATTAAATCTTTAAAAAATGGATATGCTAGCATTGTCATACCCCAATGGATAACAATTCTTTCTTTGTGTGATACCTCATCCATTAATCGAAGAGCTTCTTGCTGTAAATGTTTATAGTCAACGTCAACAAGATACCAAATCTTAAATAGGATGGTTCGGGCATTCATTCGAGACTTATATCCTGCAATATCAGCAGTTAAAAATTCATCCGCTTTTTCGTATAGTTCTTGTCTAGTTTCGCTTCTTGGAATCTCTCTAGCCATAAAATCTAACTGATGAAGGAGAATTTTTTGATCAAATCCAACAGCTTTTTTCATATTTATCAATCCTCTATCATTAATAGACCTTAATAAACGGGACAATCACTTCTTCAATACTGATACCACCATGACTAACGATATGCTGACCTTTTGTTACAAATGCTTCCCCACTTTCAGCGACTAGAAAATGTCGATCATCAGAGAAACCATAATTGGGCCATTTTACTGAAGAATATTGTGTTGCCGCATCATCTCTAAAAACAGGGTCTGAATATATTCTAGCACGTTCCCCTTTGGTTTCAACTAGAGATCCTTGTTTTACTTTTCCAATCCCTACACTCTCTTTATTTCCATGATCTGATGTAATATACGTAGAATATCCTGATTCTTTTAGATGACGCAGAAGATCTTGAAGATAGTTGGTCTTTAACCATACATCTATTTCCGCATACATTCCTTCTAATCCTTGGATAGCACTATGTGTAAGCTTATCTATATTTCTCAAGATAATTGCAGCCTTTTTGTTATTACTTCTTTCTATTGCTGAAAGTTCTTTTGAATTGAAACCTCCTTGTGCAAGGAGGTTTTCAAAAGTGATATGCATATCAGAGATAGACTCTTTATTCCAGAACTGCTTCCACGCTTTTTCTTCTCTGATTGATTCTTGTAATCTAGGAATAGTCGCTTGAAAGATAGACATTCGACTTATTTCTGTAATAGTTGGTACCCAAGCAAAGACTCCATATTCCTCAAATGTAAAGTGTGCCTCTAATGCACGCTTAATTTGTTTCCATTGAATAAAACTCATCCCGTCCATTATAATTAATGCCTGTTTCTTTTCATCCTTCAATTGAAGGTGAGGTAGGATATGATGTACCATAGCTGGCTTAATATATGGTGATAGACCTGCTAATGCTTTGTAGTCAGTTAACATCCATTCTTTAAATTGTGCGTCTACCTGACTAGTTAACGAGTTCACTATTTCTTTTTCCGTATTGTAATTAAGTTGTAAGTCCCTTATCTGACTAAATGTGTCTATGATTTCTATCCAGTCTTTATGATGTTTTCTTTCAATTGATAAATTCGAATCAACCTTATCAACAAGATACTGGATGTCTTTAAAAGGATTATACGACCTCTGCTTCACTCCGTTTTGTGCCCATAACGGAATGTTCCTCTCAACATCTATTTCAACTGCTTGTAATCTTCCCTCAATGAATAGATGCTGAATAGCTCTTTGAATATGCTCTGAATGCAGAAAATGTTCCTTATGATATGTATCTATATAGCCATCTTTAACCGAAATATCATTATTTATATTTTGCTTAACGAATTCTTCCCATTGACCCTGTAGATACTGATAAAAAAATCCTTTACTTTCAATAAGTGTTAATTTATCGCTTGAAATTCCTTTTCTCTCAATTGTCTCTTTTATATAGTCCTTTAAAATAGGAGCTAATGGGTATCTACTCTCATGTATCTTTATAAGCAAATCCATCCATTCCTCTTCTGTTTCAACCAAATCATAAGCAAGCTTATATACGCGCTTTAATATAAAGTTACAAGTGTCCTTATTAGAAAGAGAGCCTTGCTGCTGTGGAGAAACAGCATACAAGGCATCTAACACTTCAGAATCTAGTTGTCGTATAATTTGGGCTGAAAAGAATGGCATAATATCCTGAATATTTAATTCTACATAATATCCTTGTTGTAGCATATCAAACGGAAATGTAAATTCTTTATTACCGGTAACACGGTAAATCCATTTCCCTTTTTCATAATCTTGATTACCTTCATATATTCTTCTCAATTCAGCACGATCATCAACTTGAACAAGAGAAATATTCTCCTTCTGCAAAAACAGGATAATATCTTCATCTGATAATAAATTATCCACATCTTTTAGAAAAATCGCTGAGTGATAAGAATAAGGAAGCCGATCAATAATTTGTTTACGCCAACCATTCATATAAACCCAACCCCTGTCTTAGACTCCTAATCGAATTTGTGCATTGTCAAAGTACATTAACAGTTTATCGTCTTCTTGCAATACTTTCTCTGGGAGTCTATCACCAATTTTAACAATAGTTTGGTAATCTTTTTCGCTCCATGCTTTTTTAAATCCTGTACGAATTGCTTCAGTTCGGAATTGTTTAAGCTTTTTCTTGTTACCTTCAATTTCTGCCTTATAACTTTCAAACTCACGCAACAATGATTTTTCACGTAATTTCTCTAAGTCAGCCTGTTTATTAGGATCTGGAACATACCAACGATTCTTAGCCTTTTCTTTTAATTTCGAATCAGTCTTCTGTAGTCCACGAAGATCCTTATAATTTGAGCTCAAATAACCGTGAATCTGACTTGGTACTTCTTCTTTACCTTCATATATTAAAAAGTTCTGTTCTAACAATGAATCTAGTTCAGGTAAAAGCTCATGTTTAGCGATGTGTTGAATTTCCTTCATATAATTAGGGTGTATATCTTGCCTTGATTGAGGCTTATTTGTTAATTGCTGACGGAGCCACTCGATTGCGCTATTTTCATCTGATACAAACAGACTTAACTGATTAAGATTATTTACTAAAGCTCTCTTCTTATCATACAATGCTACTTGTTTTTCTAAGAAAATCATCCCGTCTCTGAAAGGATACTTCTCTGAAACTTTCGCCTGGAATTCTCCTGAAGAGATTGGTACAGGAAAACCATTTTGAACGTGGTATGCTACCATTCTGTCAAATAAAATTCTAGGAGTCCGTTCTAATACCAATTGACCAGAACTATTTTCACTAATTAATATAGGTAATTGTTCTAAATGGTTATCAATAAAATTCCATACTGAGTTTTCGGAATCTGTATGTTTTTTAATTTGCTCTACCATTTCATTTGATGGCTTATACGCAGAGATTACTAAATCTTGTTTAACGGCAATTGTTGAAGTCACGGCTTTAAAGCTTCCTTGTTTCTTATCAAGCACCGAAACATTTGCAATAATAAAACCTGCTTTTTGTGCTGCTTCTTGAATTGCATTCCACACACTTGCCCTTGAATTACTAAATTCTATAGTTATCCACCTGTTCGGTTTTAGACAACGGTAATATACTTTAAAGCATTCTTCCATTAGTTTTTGATAAGATGACAGTTCTTTATGTTGGCTTTTACTAATAATTGCTTCCTTTTTATTATTGGTTTGTAATCTCAGCCAAGATTCCCAAATAAAACTTAACTCTGAGTACATAATATTTTCCCCAAAAGGAGGGTCAGTAAATATATAGTCTATAGAATTCTCTTCTAGCTCAAGAGATGTTAATGATGAACAACCAATAATACTTTTTTTATCTTGCATATAAAATGCTTTAACAATCCTATTTATTTTATTTTTATATGCATCAAAAATATTTGCCTCAGATATTTGAGAACCAATATACAATGTCCCACTAAGAGGATTATAGGGAAACGAGACACCTGGTCTATATCTATTTAGTAGAGACATGTTAATCAAGTGACTACTAAAAAGTAATTTAAGCGCATCTCTATGCTCATTTTTCTCAATTTCCGATAAAATAGCTGATAAAATTACTAGATTACGCTTTGTATAAAAGTGATGTACATTAGTAACTCCGGTATGATAACCTGCTCTCCATGTATCTCCCCACTTCTCACCCTTGTTCATCATTGGATTTGTAGGGTACCAGTCGGAGGATTCTAACTTATCTATTTCATTTATTATCTTAATATCATTTTCATCAGGTTCTTTTTCATAGGTATTGTTATCAAAACTATAATTAATTAATACTGGGATACGTTTTGTTTGTCCAACAGATTGGTCAATCGATGCATCGTACTTAAAATCAATTGAGCGCTCTAAACTTTTCTTATTTAATTCTTTACTACAACCTGGACATTGGAAACTTTCCTTTACTTTTCCATCTTTCTGATTTACACATTCACTATAAAAACAAATTTCATGTGAACATTCTGGACAATTAAAAATATCAGACCATACAACGTAATTTATTCTGCCCTTGCTTCCATTATGGTCTGTTTCATACATCCATCCCATCTTATTCTCAACACGTCCTAAAATTCCTTTTGCTTCTAATTCAAATTGCTCTGTATCTAATGGAGTATTGTAATTATATGCTAGGAAAGTAGCTAATGGAGATAAGTCATTTAATACAGTATTTCTTGAACCAAGTTCGGAAAACTTATTATTATTTTCGTCAAAAATATTTCCATTATCATCAATTAAATATCCTAGTTTCTTTATAGTTTCTCTGTCACCACACATTTGACTAGCAACACCTGTCATTCCTGTTCCAGAAAAACCATCTAATATTACATCGTTAGGACTAGTATAGTGCAAAATATACCTCATAATTGCTTTATGGGGTACTTTTGTATGGTAACTATGAGCATTATAAACTGGGTCTGTTTTTCCTTCTGAAATATCTGCAGTATATGGTTCTCTTTTATACTCTTTATTTTCTCTTTGCTTATTTTCCATATTCCAATTTGAAATAAAATCATTAATCCAAGGATTAGGACAAGCTGTATAGTATGGAGGGTTGGACAAAGAAATAATTTCTTCATCCTCAGCTATTGGGAATCCTTCTAATTTTTTTAACTCTGGTAACTTTTTTCTTAGTTCATTACGAAAGTAATCCCGTCGTTCATTGTCATTTTTAAAAGTAATACCAAGACATGTAACTTCTTCATTGTCTGAATTTATTTTATTAAATAATGATGTTTGTTCTACATTATTTGACACACGTTTCCCTCCTATTTATTTAATAGTACTCGTACATTTCCTTTTGGATGAGCTCCTACTTTTTCTCTTAATAGGAGATCGAATCTCCTTTTTAATTCATCAATTGTAAGTGGATTTCCATTATTCATCATGAGCTCTAAATCATTAACAGAAATAGAAACTTTTTCTATACCTTGTAACAATTCATTAATGGCATCAATAAGCTTTAAGTTAACTGGAAGAGAAATCTCTTTTCTACTAATGAACTCTTCGATAAGCAATTTGTGTTCTTCTCGCAAATACTTAATGTTACTTTTAATTTCTGAATCGTTAAAGTTAGTTAATAGAGTTTCCGTCCAGGTTATAAGAAGTGCTTCTAAGTCTTGGTCTAGTTCTTCTAACGTTTTACTTTGAACAAACGACTCATCTTTTGGACGATAACGACAGTCTGTACAAATTGGTGAGTGTTCAAGTTTTTCTTTCGTGAGATTCCAGCATGCTTTTTTCTTATTTATATCTTCTTGCCAGCGTTCAATTGCTTGAGCTGATAATAATTCAATGCTAGAAAGTTTTCTTAAAGCATCTAATCTACCGTCACTTAGTAAAGCATTTCTTTTATTTTCTTCAGTAGCATTCAGTCTAGACTTATCATGCAAACTTAAATAAATGGTTTGATATTCACCTTTTAATTTCTTCAGTTCATTCCGTTCTATTTGACAATCGTCATTTTTTCTTAAAGCATGAAGCAGGTCTTCTAATGCACCTTCTACTTTGGTATGCCAATCATATGAGGTTGGTAGATGGTTCTGAGCATTCACAAGATACGCTGCTTCTTGCGACAGTTCCAATGCAAGCTTTTTCTGATCCATAAGTTTATTGGACAGTTTGATGCGCTCTGCTTGGTCTTTTACTTGCTCAACGGTAAACTTGAAATTTTTAAGCTTAGCAGCAGTATCATAAATTTGTAGATCATTTAAGAATGTTTTCAACATCCCTAGCTCATCTCTTAGTTCACTAACTTGATCTACATTAAATAGGGTACCCTCCCAAATTGGGATACCGTCTTTAATTTCATGCTCTAAACGTACAACTTGATCGAGAAGTGTTCTTGATTCTTTATTTAATTGCCCTACTGCAGTTTGTAAAGCATTTGTTTGCAATAATCCTCTACCTATTTCAAACAGATCAAAGAGCTCTCCAAGAGCAGCTAAAGGCAGGTCACTTGGTTTCTTTATATGAGTGAAATCTGCAATTTGCTCTGCAGATAGTTTTATTAATTCATCAAACTTCATGCCATCATAAGTGACATTATTTATCGTGATTACAATATCACCACTAAATACTAATGCAGCAAGAAGCACAGAAAATAACTCAGGCTCTAGATTAAAGTTTGTTGTACGTTTTACTTCTTCATTTTTGTTATAAGTTTGAATGATATCAAGCAGTTCAGAAGCATTAACAACTTGGCCTTCAGACTTTGATTCTAGTCGTTCTAATACCCATCTTGCATAACCGGATTTTCGAACGTTCAATCTATTATTTTCATCTAGTAGTACCAGACCGTCCAAAATAGTAATTCCATTTTTAGTCGTAGGCTTTTTAATATTACGTAAAGCCTCAGGAATATAGGTTGTTCTCATACTTTCTCGTGTAATAGGTGTCTTTACATTTCGGAATGTAGGATAGTCCGGGTATTTCTCATCAAACCAAGATGTTAAGCAATCATCCGAAGCTGCATCTATAATTTCCCGAATAGTTTCATTAGATTGTGCGGAGAAGCTCCATTCCGCAATCTTTTTTGTTTCTCCTTTGTATGTCATTTTATATGCAGTAGGCATATTCACTTTCATCCAAGCGGTTAGCTTCTTTAAGTATTCGCTAGCTTTGTCTTCATATAAATTTCGTGAACCACTTGAAGCAGAGATAGCCATCTCTTTAGCACCAGCATACAAACTCATGAATCGGTAAAATTCTTCGTCCTTTGTATCGAGAACAAAAAATACTTCATCAGGATTTTGTTCATCTTTAAATGTCTTTTTCTCAAAAGCAGGTAGCATATAGATATAGAAATCACGTTCTGGCTGTGCTGTCGATCGTTCATTAGGTGCTCCAAAAAATAAGTATCCCGGACGTGTTACCTTTCGATCGTACCAAGGAAGTTCGTGCTGCCAAATGCGGTAACCGGTTTTATAAGTGCTTGAAGTAGTCTCTGTTGCTAATGCTAGAAGCTCAAAATAATACCGATCTAATTGATCATTACTTAATACCTCAGCTTTTTGTTCGATCAAGCTATCCACATCGATATCCTTTTGTAAGTCCAGATAATATTGACCATTTTCTTGATTTACCGAGATGTACTGGTAACTAACTGTTTTAAGAATCTCTTTTAAAACCGATTCAATTGTACTACGTAGGAACTCTGAGTCTTCCTCTGGTAATTGAGCATGCAAAAACAATTGATCTCTCAACTCGTCTGCCGTAACCCCAACTTTAGAGAAAATATTATCTGTTGTAAGACGGAATACAGATAATGCTTGTACAATACGCCTTGCCATGGGACGATAGGTTGGACGAGTAAACGCGTTATCTATTCTGTCTAGTAAGGTAGAAGCTTTAGACATTACTTCCTTAACACTAGGATTAGACTTAAGTGCCTTATCTCCTTCAATATATGGCCAATAGCTGTCATAGGAAATGAACCCTGGCTGATCGTTAGGAACTTCTACATTCAGCAAATTTCTCATTTCACGGCTTAATGTCTTTAAAATTACACGCTTCTCAGCAACAGTTACTCTTTCAAATGTTGCTAAATAAGCCGGATGAATTGGATACAACTCAACATACTTTTCTAGTTGCTCATTAAGCTTTCCATAAAGGTTAGTAAACTTTTGTAAGTGCTCACGAATTGTAGCCTTCTGTTTGTCGTCTTTTCTTAACAAGCGTCTCGAAACGACATACTCAATGTCTTCACGAACTATTACCGCTTGTTCAGTACGTTCTTTCACTCGATTTAATTGCTCGGCAACAAATGCAAATTTCGGATTATCAAATAGCATTTCCTGAATACCTGTGATAAAACGGAATCGTGATGTACGACATACTTCTCCCATTGCACGTAGAAAGTTAAGGTCTAGCATTAACTCCTGTTCTTTTCTGGAACGCAAGAAATCAAGTAACTCATCGATGATTAGCAGAAAACCTTGCCCCGGATATTCAGCTTCAAAAGCAGCCATAATCTTAGATAATTCGTCCTTGTTACTTCTAATTTTCTCAATTTCAGGTAGCTCATAATCAACACCAATTGATTGTAAGTATTCCGCTATCTCTTCATAAACAAACTCTTGCAAAGACATGCGAATTCCGTCTAATTCTGTTCGGAGGACTTTAAATTTCCCTTGAATTTCTTTTGCCTTTTCTGATACTTGCGGATGATTTACTCGTTGAGCAGAATTATCAAGTTCAGCAATTGTTGAAATGACACTCATTAAATGAGATTTACCAGTTCCATAGTTACCAACTACCAATAAACCCTTATTATCGGCTGGGCGCTCGAATTGGAGCTGTTCAATAATTGTATCGTTGATGACCTCTGCCATACGATCAGAAATAACGTATGTATCCACTAACTGAAAGGCCTTATCCAAATCAGAAGCTTCTTTTAATTGCACAATTGTTTCTACTGGATCAAACTGAATTAACTCACCATATTTCATATCTCTTCACTCCTTCTATATAACTATTAAATGGTCTCGATAACCATCAACTTGATAATATTCTGGATGGTCTGGCGTTGCATAACTCAACCCATTGCACCTCACATCACCAGGCCAATTTATTAATAATACTTTGTTTCCACTTAAATACTCAAAAAGTTTTAGTGGATCTTGATTTAATTCTTCATCAAATAAATACTCTATTCTCTCAAAGTATACTACTTCGTTCTCCACTTCATTTAATGCTTCTCTAAGTGTGTCCTTTACTGCTCTTTTCCTTCTAGAAATAGGTAACTCTATTAGCTTATTAGCTAATAGCAAGTTTACGTTAAATGTAGTTGCTCTTATTTCTTTAAGAGTATCAATAATTTTTGATTTATTGTTAGCTTGAAAACTTAATAGTAAGAATTGATGCCTTTGTCCTTTTATAGCTTCAATAAGGGTTTCTAATTGCTCACTAAAGTTCATTTTTCACACCTCTTCATGCAATAGGTCTACTAAACTATTTTACAGTAATAGTTAATTCATTTAAATGGATAAGGGAAAACTCTATAAAGTAATTTATGACAGATGACCTATATGAATTTTCGCAACGGTTTGGTTTATATTAATATAATAGGTGATAACTTTGCTCTTCGAAAGCAAAGCTATCACCTTTTTGATTTTACAGTTCATTTCCTTAACCTACTGATAGATGTGCAAATAAGATTTCCCGAAAATTATTTCTTTATAATATAATTACTCTTTTCCTCAGCAACCATGCTCACACCTCTAAAAAACTCATTCTCATCATACTCCCGACTACTCTCTTCAAACCGCTCTCTCAAATACTCTCCTAGCTCAGGATCCGTACAATACACATAGCAGCCCTTCTGCCCACGAGTCATCAACGTCCGGTACGTGTTCCGTATGATCTCATCCGCTACCTTCTCAGCTCTCTCTGGATCTTCCTTCAGCATTTTCTTTATACCCTTCAATGAAGAATCGGTCTTAGCTCTTTCGGTATGATCTGTAATAACCTGCCCGTCTTCATATCTCATGTCATCCCCTATGATCACCCCTACATATTCAAACTCCAGACCTTGACACGTATGGATACAGCCGGCTTCTTTGACTGAATCAACATCGATTGCCCAGGTGGCTGAATTATCGAGGTTCCAGCTCATCTTGAAGTCGTATTCATCAAGAACAATGTCATGATAGTCCGTATTGCTCTTCCCCTCCTTGTCCCAGTTCCAACAGTAGCCTGCAACCATTCTGGATTTGTTGTTGGCATTTTTTCTCTCGATTTCGTTTCTCAGTTCATTCGGATCGTTAAATACTCGGAAATCATACTGGCTGCCAATATAATGAGCATTTGCTGTTGTTCTGATCTGAAGAACGTCATCTAGCCATGCTAAGTAACCATCGGAGCCACTGCAGCGAAATTGAGATTCGAGGTTCATGATCGTGAGCGGTGCATTGTTTTCTTTGGCGAATCGTTCAATTTCTTTAAGACTCCCATGATCCTTTAACGTGACGCGCTGTCTTTCATCAATGAAAAAGATAGAAAGTTTCGAGGCTTCAATGATTTCCTTCGTTTGATTTTCACCGAGGTGTTGAAACATCCCGGACTTCAGATTCAGTCGGTGGGCTTCATCCACGATTAGAGCATCAAACTCATCCCTAGGAGCATCGAAGTAGCTTCCCGATCCTTTAAACAAATTATCAATATGCCCCTTCTTGAAATCTTTCTTCAGTTTGGTAGAGTAAATGTTTCGAGGTGCCGCGTTCTTCGTAACATACTGACAGACCATGCTGAGATTGGTTAGGTGGACCAATAGATTGATAGCTAGAACCGATTTCCCAGTTCCTGGCCCACCCTGGACGACCAGTACTTGCTTTGTATTTGTCCGAAGAGCTTCTTTTGCCAAATGAATGGCTTCCTCATACACCACTTTCTGATCATCAATCATCACAAACTCGTCGTTCCCCTTGAGCATTCGATTTAACGAGTCCTGAAGTGACTTTGATGGCCGGATGCGACCATTCTCTATTTTATAAAGGTTCTCCTTGTTATCCCCAACCTGAATATAACGCTTAATAAAGTCCCGAAGCTTCTTGGCCTGACCCTTCACAAAGACTGGAGCCTGTTCTATATAATTATCATAGACCGGGTCTGTCAGAGGATCCCCTTCCCCCTGATTCAAGTAATTATGTAAATACGCACAAGGATACAGCTCCATCTCCGCGTTCTGGGCATTCTCATTGTAATCCTTGATGAGAGATGCATAGGACCATGCCTGATAGGATGGATGAGTTGTCTCCACCAGACCGCGATTCATCGCCGTCTTTACAATCGCTTCCTTCCCTTTGATCACCTCAACGGACTCCCACTGCTTCAGCTCCACTATCACAATGGAATTCTTCTCCCCATCCTTCCCAGAGATCAGGAAATCAACCCGTCGCGACGTATGCGGAATCTTAAACTCAATCGCCACCCCAGCGTCACTAGGAATCTCTTGATCACTAAGCACACGAAACATGTACTGCATTGAATTATCCCACGAGCGAACTTCCCGCTCATTGATCTTTCCTATTTTCGATGTGTAATTGCTGCATATATTATTGACTAATTCATCATGAAAAACATCTTCTAAAAATTCTTGTTTAGTAGCTTCATATACGATCATTATCGGCAGCCTTTCGTCTAACAGTATATTCCTATTATTTAGTTAAATTTGGGATTTAGCAAGAAGAGTCCTCATTTTATGCCCTTTATTTTCCTTACATAAAGATGCAAATGGAGAAATAACTTTTAATAAATACCATTTATTGTAATAAGTTGACGACTTGTACGTTCCAAGCCATTTTTCACCATTTGATAATGGTTGTAAAAGGGGTCAAAGTATTGGATAAGCCATTGACTGAACGGGAGTTATACGGGAAGTACATATCCATTTTATTACGATTAAGGCGAAACGAAATGGGCTATACTCAGGCAGAACTAGAAGAAAAAGCTGGCCTTGCTAGAACCACCATAAGCAATATTGAACGCGGTAAACGAACCCCAGAATCGTATACCCTATCGAAAATTGCCATAGCATTGGGGATCAGCCTGGACCGCTTAAATGAAGAAGTGTGGGAGAACATAGAGAAACATAAAGACAATAACTCTTCTGCATTAAAACATCTATACTCCGATCTATACTATAGAGGTGATTGAGATTAAAAAGCAGGAATTTGTGTTGATGATGAATAAGCAGGTTTACCGTTTTAAGATTGTTGGGTTTGATGAGAGGAATGCTTCTTATGGGGAAGTTTATTTTACGGAGAATAATAGAACTACTTCTATATTTAGGGGTTCGGATGTGAAGGAAGTTATTAGGTTGGTGAAGAAGGAAAGCTACAACTTACGGCGAGGGTAAGTTGCAGCTTTCCTTTTCACATTGTCATCCAAGCGATATTACCCCATGCTCACTAAACCTCTTGTTTAATTCATCCATTAAAAAGTCTTGAGCCTCATTCGTAATACGTATATGAGACCTCCTAAAATGCATGCTTTGCAAAGTCCTTTGAGTTACCTGTTTTCTTTTTCTCAAGGAAGGAAAGGTTGATTTGCCAATTGTATTATACAAATCTACTAGTCTAATCCCATTTTTGATAGGAGCATTGATTACCCTTCCGCCTGTAAAGTCTACATAGAATGGAAAACGATGCTTCCAGGGGGTATGTTTTATATCCAAATCATCGGCAGTATTTTCAATCTTAAATCCATCCGTTTTCGCATAACCTACGATCATTGGAGTGGGTCTATCCACTTCGTCATAACTAACAATGGTCAAGAACAATGTATCTCCTTCAGCAATACCACTTGGTTGGCGAGGAAAAAACGTTGAATTTAAATCTCTGTTTCTCTCACCTTTCATAACCTTGTAATCCCAGTTGTTCGGAATTCTGTCTTCCCCTGTGCCTTCGAACTTCAGCCAAGTCCCACTAGTAGATGCGTCTTCTGTATTAGAACTTTCGAGGATTGATTCAAATAAATCCGGTTGGACGATTTTCTTCAATACCGCACCCTTCTTCTTATCATTAGAGTATGTGACAGTTTTACTTTTTTGATTAGCAGCTAATAAGGAAACCTGCAGTTTCTCTTCGTTGATCCACTCCTGTGTAACTTTCCCATCAGTTCCAGTCTCCTCAATCTGCTCAAGCAAGTCAGAGAAGTATTCATGTGCTTTTTCTGCAATTTCAGGCTCATCGTTCATCAATACACATATCTCATGATTGGAAACGAAGCCACCCTTGGTAAAATTAGCGGAGCCAATAATAGTAGAGTGGGAATCGAATAGGTAAAGTTTCGAATGCAAATCTATCAATGCATAAATATTTGCCCTTGAATGTAAGAGCATCTCCAACCCATGTATACTGCTCACACGTTCAATGAAGTCTTCACGATAAAATCGGGTAATGATATTACACGTAACTTCCGGATTCTCAGATAACCATTCTGCTAACATTTTAGCTGTTTGTGTTCCGATAAAAGGTGAAATGATGTTTAACTCACCTTCTGTCTTATTCAATAAACCATTGAACTGTCTATATAAATCATCGGATATTAAACTAACAGACATGTCCACACCCCTATCTACTTTTATAACGATGCCCCATTTGACCTAACACAGGTAGTGGTTCAAACGGTTCTTCTCCCCCTCTTAGATACTTACCTATAGAAAAGGAGCAACTTTCACATTTTCCATTTAGAAATTCAAGTTTAAAGTTAAAGTTCAGATCAAAGTCAAATGCACCTTCATCATCTGTTTCTACTTCCATTGCACTAAATGCAGGCAATGCACCTAATACTTGGCGATGAGTGGAGGTTTGGACGAGTTCATCATCAAAAGTGGCGAATCCTCCTGTCTCATAGGACAATTCTTTAATTTCTTCAGAGGAATTATTCACAAAATACACTGTATAATAAAATCTCTCTGGATCATTTGGTCTATCCTTACATACAGCTAAAAAATAATTTTCTTTCAATCAGCCCACCATCCCTTCAAATTTCTTCTTATCAAGACTCCGAGGGTGTCTTATGTAACACTCGATGCAAGCACGCGTCTCAGCGTTGTATTTCTGAATCCGTATAGCTCTTTTAAAGCTAATCCGAGAGCAAGCATAAGTGTAGTACCATCTGAATTTTTCTCCATTGGGCCAATCGTCTCCTCAAACAAAGGAAACAATTGACTTACTCCTTGGTTTCGATAGCGATAGTTAAAGTCCTGCATGGTTAATAGTAAAGAAACGAAGTCACTAAACTTCTTATCTTCAAGCATACGCTTGGTTGACGGTTTTAAATGCTCAGTTACACCGAAGCTGCAGTCTAAAATGGCTTTTATGGTGGGTTTGTCTAGATAATATAATTCTTTTTCATTTAGCTTTGCCATTAAAGGATTCCTCCTGAGCATTAGGTTTTTAAATCATAATTAGAACTTTCGACAAAAAACCAGCATTTCCCTTCATAATAGGGAAATGCTGGTTTTTAACTTTTTATAGATTTGCTACACGTGTAATAAGCTTTATAAACCCTTATAAGACGAATACCAACCCGGCATATAATTTGTAGACTTACTCCCGTTTTGAGTAAAGTTAAACTTGATACCCATTTTATCCAGTTCTTCCATTAGTGTATCTATGTCTTCTCCACCCACTATCCACAGCTTACCACCTTTTTCTCGTTGATCAATGACCTTTAACTTTCTTTGTTTTAAATAATTCAGTAAAGAGAAAGGTGAAGGTTGAGTGTCATCTTCAGTGATTTCACTATCCTCTTCAAACAATGCTATCTGCTCAAATGATCCTTTAGATGGCTCAGTAAGTCCAGACAAATCTAACTTTATTTGTCCATTAGGAGCTACATATTGTTTTACCCTTTCCTTTTCTCTGGTTACAGCCACAGGTTGAGCCTTCAAATTTACACGTTCAATTTTAGGTCTATTCTCTTTTTGAGTCTGTAGCTCCTCAGAATTTTCGATGGGAGTCGGTTCTATACCTAACTTATCTAACTTCTCCCATAGACTTTCCATTGCAGCCACTCGATCATAATAGAACTGTCTTCCCCTAACTCTCCAGAACTTCCAGCCTGCTCGTTCAAGGTCATACTGACGTTGCATATCTTCTTCCCATTTTTCAGGACCATGCCATCTTTCGCCATCACACTCAATAGCCAGACGGTCTCTGATCCCTTCAATGACAAAGTCAATACGGTACTTACCTACCTTTACTTGTGGCTGGATTTTATATCCTTTGGCCACGATCATCCGTAACACATCAACTTCAAATGGAGAGTCACATTGCTCTTCTAAGTTCTCTACAATGTCGTTCACTCTAGTAGGGTTCTTACAATAGCTTAATAACTTGTATCTGTAGCAGTCTTTCTTCAAGTCATCTAAGTCTACTGAGTGATATAACCTCATTTGGTTTTTTGCGCGGCTGGCTGCAACATTAAATGTTTGCTGTTGATCCTTTCTCGTCATAGCAACAAACCTTCTGTTGCTTGCGATAACCATTGAAAGGAAAATGATGTCTCTTTCGTCCCCTTGAAGACTATAGGCATTTCCACAAATTATTTTTCTTTTTACAAATTCACTATCGGAAATGTTCTCACGGAGCTTATTTTCGATGAGAGCTGCCTGCTTTGTACCTTGAAGCGTGATAACCCCTATTGTTTGGTTATCATATTTAGGATCTGAAATGATGGTTTCTATATCTTCGACAATCTTTTCGGCTTCAGGTTCGTTCACAAAATCAGTGCCGCCTTCCGTTGCATACCCTCCATCAACTTTAGTTGCAAGTACTGGAGGATCGATCTTTTCATTTTCAAACGGCAGTCTAAGTGGCACCATTTGTCCACCATAGCTTAAATCATTAGAGAATTGGATAATTTCAGGTACACATCTAAAGTGCTCCTTTAACATCAAGCGTCCACTCTTAGGGAAAATTTGATCTGCGATTTCATATAGTGAAATCTTATGATCAAATAATCGCTTATTTGGTACTCCATCTAAATAACGCTGGATTAATTCTTCTATCTCAGAATCCTTTGTTCCAATACCGTACGGACTAATCTGTTCATCATCACCAACGACGACAATTTTTTCACCACGTAATAATACTGGAACGGACATGATATCGCATTGGCTGCTTTCATCGAAGATAATGACATCAAACTTATCGTTGTAGACAGGAAAGTTTTCAATCACTTGATTGACTGGCATAATCCAGACAGGAATAGCTGATTGAGCCTTCTCCATTTCCTGGCGGGCATCTGTTAAATAACGCTTGTTGTTACCCGTTCCTTTTCCGTAGCGCTTAATAAAGTTTTTCCATGCTACCAAAGCCCTCTTTTGGGTTTCGGTTATTCGAGTAATCTGATTTAACCACGTTGAATTTGACACGATTGAAGTAATCATCTTCTTTTGGTACTCTTGCTCAGCTTTAATATGACCTTCTATACGCTCTACTTCAACCTCTTGGTTTTCTGTCATCCAATCGTATAATGACTTCAACTCCCAAGCTCTTGAAGGATTATGAGGCATCTCGGCTTCATTCCCCATCAAATCAATAATCATAGCTGCTGTTTGAGGAGCTTGCTGTTCAAGTCGACTTATTAAAGAATGGAACTGCAGTACATCCTCTTTTGTTCTTCGTAAGGCCGACATTTCAGTCAGAACGGTAGCCCATCTATTTTCATCCTGTTCCTGGAGAACCTGTATCAAGGTTTTCATTATTGGATGAGTGTTTTGCACTTTAAGGGCGTTCTCTAGTTTCTCTTCATATAACGAATAGTCATTTTTCCACTCATTATAGTTAAGCACGTCAAAGACGAATCCAGTAATCTTGTATAACTCATTGTAAAAATCATAACCTAGCCAATTCTCATTACTTATATTTAATCGATTAGCAGCTCCTTTAAATTTCACAATTTTATCGGCTAAGGAAATAATCTTTACAAAATCAGCAATCTTTTTGTCAATGGAACTAATAAGACGCTTATCCTCATGATCGATGAATTCACCACTGACTTCATCAAGGTTGGCATTCCAAGTCCTAACCGCTTCCTCTTTCTTTTTCTTCAACAATAAATACTGCTGAAGTACATCAATTTCTTCTACATTTCTTATAGGCTGCCCATTAATGATCGGAGTTTGCCATAAGTACTTGGTATTCTTGCCTTTAGTGAGACCAAACACAGCATTGGGCTTTTTATTCTGTCTTAATCTTTCGCCCAACACGTATATATCCGCTTCTAATTCGTAATCCGATTTATCCGGTAGATTAATGTCGTAACTAATAATCGAACTGTTAATGGAAGCCATTTCTTTATTCATTGATTCCATTTCCTTGAGGAACGTAACCCAACGCTCTTTACGCGTATCTCCGGCCAGAATATCATCAAGAATCTTATGGGATGCAGTGTCTTCTGCTAAAAGTTCTTTGTAAGCAAGAATAGCTGACAGCTGCTCTTTTATCGTTTGAGCATACTCTTTCTCAATAGGGAATCGGACTTTGTCTGTATGAACATTAGCCGTATCATTCTTATGTTTTAAATCTCTTCCAAGATTTAACCACTTTTTCATTTCTTCAGGACTTTTTAGAAAGTCGGTTTCAGGAAGGATGGATTCTTTAAGATATAAGTCCTCTTTTTTTAATTTTCCTCTTAGCTCCCATAGGGATCGAAACTCTTCCTCTGAAATGGAGAGGTCAGTGTTGAGCTGTATTTTGTCCAAGATCCACTTGTAATCTAAAGACTCTTCAATTAACATTTTAGCGGCATCTGCCTTCGTCATTACATTGCCTTTATACTCGATTTCTGTCCTTTCGCTCTTGCTGTATTCTAAGAGTTGACTCTTGAGTTTGGCTTCTTTTCTTCTACTTTTATCTAATTCCTCTTTACTGCGCGTGATTTCAGCTTCTAATTTTTCTGTGGAAGCATTTCCAAGTTTTTCGGATATGGTACGGATTGATTTTTCAATCTCTCTCAGGGAATCCCTTCCACCTCCGAGCACTGGAACACACAAGTCACGAATTTCTTCTGGAATTTTATCTTTCAATACCTTTAAGGGGTTCTCTTTTTGACTTGTGATCAATACTTTTTTTCCGTGAGCCAGTAAATGAGACACAATGTTAGCGATTGTATGGGTTTTACCTGTCCCTGGAGGACCTTGAACAGTAAGTCCATAATTTGTCGCTAACCTCCTTGCGATATCCTTTTGCTCCTCATTTGCTGCTAAAGGAAAATACAAATCAGTACCTACTTCATCCCAATTCAGATTATGGATTGTTTCTTCGTTAATTTGGTTCCCTACAATTGAATCAATTGTTGCAGGTACTGGATAATCTTCCTCCTGCATCAATTCGATAATCTGCTCCAAATCATTCTTCAATACCTGATTATCTTTTTTCCTAAGAAGAATAACATACTCGTCTAAGTGACCTACCGCATTTTTTGAAGGGAGTAATGTTTCTCCTTTACCTGAAGTTCTTCCTCCAGCATCCACTAATTGCATAAATTGACTCGAAAGATCTTTCACATCTTCTTCTAAAACGTCCTTGTACCTGGCTAACCTTCCAATGTTCTGAATGCCTTCCATATTAGGAAGTGAGATTCCACTTAAAATATTTAGTTCGAGCTTATACCCTTGGTTTGTAGGTTTAACTGTAATTACACCTTTGTCAGTATCAAGCTCAATATCCAATTTTGTTGTAAACAAAGGGTGATGAATGGTTCCCACTTCATGTTTCCAAGTAAATAACGTTTCACCTAACAGGAGCTCAAGCCCCTCACCTTCTTTTTGGAAATCTTGATGGATTCTGAAGAACAATTCATAAAGAGACTGTACTTTCTTCATTCTTGTTACTTCTTTTGCCCAATCATGCCATTCCTTCTTCCACTCACTAAATAGCTTCACCCTTGTGGTGTCATCTTCAAATTTCACTTCCACTTTCTCATTATCCTTCATTACAACTTTAGGATCAGGCATTTGTGGATGTTGACTTTCTTTATTATAAGGATATGTAATCCACTCTTTAATCTTTTTATCTGGTTGTGGCGGGGTTAATACATCTGTGGTTATTTTCTGCCTATGAATCTCTAAGACTGCTTCCTCGTCTTTCCCATCTCCAAAAAGAAATACATCCTCCCCGTATTCCTCCAAGGATTGCTTACTCCAACTTTTATCATATTCCGTATAATCCCGAATCACATTAAAACGCAAATTGTTAACGGCTAATAAATACTCAAATAACTGTCTCGCCTTGTCGTTCACTTACAAACACCTCTTTATGATTTCTAATAGTAAATATATCACAATTGTATGTTTGGGAAATTAAGTTAATGAGGGTGGGATACATTTCCTAATTAAAATACTGTAACTCTTATTTTAATTATAAAGTGCATCCTTACTAAAGATTCGGACTGCAGGTAAGATGTGTTCAACATAAAAAATCACCCCACCATTTTTGATGGAATGATTTTTTATGATTAATACCTTATTAGTAATCGTACAAGAAAAGCGCCTAATTCCTGTTCTGATTGAAACTTAATGAATAACCATAGTGATTATTTACTAAAGGATGATAACTCTTCAATATATGAGGAATACATATCCTTATTAGAACTTTGGACTAATTTTAAGTGCTTAATAAGGTGCTTCTTCATTGAGTTTCGATCAAATGATAACAATTCTTTTCTAAGCTCTTTATATTTAACCTTTTTGCGTACCCCGCTAAAATTCTCCATTTGAATTATCACTTCCGCTTCCCTCATCTCAAAAAAACTAAGAGCACACGCAAACAATCCATAATAATATTTAAGCTGTATTAATCGTTTTCTATCACTCCTACTAAATACACCAGTTCTCTTACTCGTCCTTATAATGTCATCTAATAAAAAATAAACAATAGCATGTTTATCAATCTCTGCTCTGCTTCCCCATCCATCTTCATAATATTCATATCCTATTAACCCTTCATATACTTTTAGAACAGTTGGAGAAGCATATTTAATTTTTTCTTTCAGTTCACTTAATGCAATCTCCAGCAAATCACCTTCTATCACATTATGATGGACGTCGTGGAGTTTTCTTGGATTAGTTTTTATATGCATGTAAGTCGATATCGGAGCTATAATATTTACGTATAAATCTTGATACTTTTGCATGAATTCCTTCTTTTTTTCTCTCTTGTTAGTTAAATAATGAGAAATAATCTGGGCTAGAATTGCAGCCAAGAACGTACCTAAGACAGTAAATATAATATAAATTGGAATTTCGTATAAAATGACAGGCTTATTAATAGAGCTTAAAGAAAAATAATTAATCAACCACATTTCTATATCCCCCTACTTCAACAATCTTTATCTCTTTTTTTCTTTGAATAAATTTTTATTTTGAAGTTTAGGATCTGAACCCTCAGCACGGAAACCTTGCAAAAATTCCCCACATAAAGCAAATTTATTATAAGGTCAGTTCCTAATTATGATATCGGAGTTTCTACTTCTACAATATGCCGTTCGATTATTTAGGAGAAGGGGAGTCTATTATAAATTTTATATGTAACAACTCTATTAATCACTTCTTAACTTTCGTTAAATCAGTCTGTTATGTTGTTACTTGCCTCCTACACCATCAGTTTTATCTTCTTCAACAAATACAAATAGGTCATTAGGCGTTACGTTCAACACCTTGCATGCGTTTTCAATTAACTCACCAGGGAATCTCGTCATAGTACCGTGGTACATCTGCCGGCAGGATTCAAAACGGAAGTCCGCCATTCTAGAAAACTCTCTTATCGTAATACGCCTGTCATCAAGTATTTCCTTTAGATTAGACTTCAGCATCTTAGATGTCCTCCTTTTGTTTTTTTTTCAGCTAAATACTACACTCTCACACAAACTATACTCTGGGAAACCATGGCTACTTTCTTCTCAATTAAGTTCCTCTTAAAAACACATAAACCAATACCCCGACTCATCCACCTTACAAAACGCATGCCTCTCATCTTGTTTTCCATCCGGATGAAACCAGAAGACACTCACCTTTTCCATCTCTGTTTCTACATCCCAATACCGATAGACCATTAAGACACTTGACTGCTGCTGACGATTTTTCTCCACAACAAGATTGTTCAAATAATCAATTCTTCTCTCAGATTCTATGTATTGAATACCAATTACATGAGTAGGGACACAGCCTTCTTCCGTTTCGGAAAACAACTTCTCTACTGTTTCGACATCTTTCCCCCACACACTCTCTCGCTCCAGATGCAAATCCAAAGAGACATACTCTTCCTCACTGATTCGTTTATCCCACTTCCACCAAGCCAGGTCCATTGGACGGGACCGCCCCTTCACCTTATCCATTTTCCTATCTTCAATAAAAACCTCGAAACCAAGCATCTCTCCCAAACTGGCAAAATAGTCGATTTCTCTTTTAGTAAACATCGAACGATTATGATTAACAGACAAATTTAGCCTTCTATAATTTCTTACGTAGCCTTCAAAGAATTGCATTAGATTGAAAAAATTTTTGGGATATTCCTTGTTCAGTACATACTTAGGATTGATTCTAACTACTTCATTTAGATAATGCTTCTTCCAATAATAATTATCTCTATTATGGTTGTTGTTACATATACTAGTGAACTCATCCCCAACGCCTTCATTCTCAAAGATAAAATAATCCCTTTTTTTCTGGTTACTGAGCATACTCATAAGGGAGAATCCATACGTTGCATAATTTTCTACATCCGCAGTTCCTCTAGGTATGAGTTCAGTAATTTCTTTTATAGTAAACGATTTGTTAATATCTAACCGATTGTCCTCGATCTTCTTCAATAAACTCACAAATAATTTATCTGCGTTTACCTTAGCTTGTATATCCACAGTAGAAAACAGGCGATATCCGCTGCAAACCCAATCAAAGTTGTTCAATGTTTTTCCCCCAATTACTTTTTACTTTTAATAAGCCTTAATCCCAAACATCAACAACTTCTTAGGCAAAATATCATCTAAGTTCTGGATATCCGCGTCATTCAGCTCAATTAAATTAAACCCATATTTATGATAGATTCGTAACTTTTCTTGTTTTCTTGCTGCATATTTCGGGTCGTTTTCCATTCCCCAATATTCTATGTACACTTTACCAACCGGCAGGTAAAAATCCGTATATACATCTTCTTCTACAGGCAACTTTCTTTCGTACGCATGGGCAATTTCTGACATGTATAGCCAATTATCAATTAACATCTCTGCTCTAGACCTGACATAATGTCCATCAGTTGCCCTATGTTTGGCTTCAAACTTTTCTCTGAACTCCAAAGGGTTGTGTTGGAGAGAATCTGATTTCTCTTCCGTCCCATTCCCTTGAAGCTCCTTCATCGTTTCTACTAACCTTCTGTTCTGCAGTATGCTGTTTGGCCAGTTTACATACGGGACTCCTGTTTTATCGTATTCAAGCTGTTTTCCACCCAAACTTAAACCAAGTTTAGTTACGGTCCACCCTTTTAGACCTTTTTGTACAAAGCCAAGCTCTGACAGGATTGGATTCATATTAAGTTTTGAAATTCCGAAGTGTTTACTTAAGGCAGTAGCATTTATAAGTACATCAGGACTATCGGATTTAAACATGCTATGATCTTTTATATCTTCCTTCCAAGCAATATACTCCCCCACTCTTGGAAGTTTTTTTATGGTGCCCCCTATCTGCTTTCCCTTTTCAGTTAACACCCAATTATCATCCACTCTGTTAATGAACCCATTTGCAAGGAAAATATTAAACATTTCTTTAACATTTATTTTTAATTCCTTTGAAAGTGCAGTGGTAGAAACATATTTCACTTTATCCGTTGTACTCATGTCATCCCCCAATTTCAAAAATCTGCTAATTCTATAGTACTTCTTAAGTGTCGATAGAACAATAGATATAGGGAAATCCTTCTTTTCAAAGTGATTGAAGGTTACAAGAGCCGACGTCTTCTAAACCCCTCACCCCAACCTCCCCAAACACTCCACAATAACCCCCGGCCGATCCTTATGCACCTCATGATCACTCCCCTCCGCAATCACCAGCTCTCCCTTACTCGATAACCCAGCCAACTCCACCTGCAGCTCCCTCCACACTCTTTCATGCAGGATTGCTTCTGTCTCTGGTATCCCATGTTCAACATAAGGCCTGGCTGAAAGCTCTTGATCTCTTGCTATCACGATCAGTGGAATGTCCGGAAATGCTTCTCCTGATTTAATTTCTTCACTGCTAGTGGACCAGTTCTCAAACTCTTCCGCAACCGTTTTGTAGAAATGAGGAGTCGTCATGAACGCTTCATAATCAGCCGCTTCCTTTTCGGGAAGATACCCCTTACTTTCTTCTATACTCTCCATGAATTCTTCCTTTAACTCATTCTTGGATTTCGTTGACGTTTCCTTGTTGGCTTCTATCAATTTCTCTAAAGAGATCATGGAATACATGACCGGCAGATCCAGATCATAAAGGCGGTGAAAATGATGTGACGTAGAGTCAATCAAGAGGACTCCATCCAGTTTTTCAGGATACATTCGTGCATATTGTTGAGCACAGAGTCCGCCAAAGGAATGCCCGACTAATAGAAACCGATCAAGCTGTAACTTTTCAATAAGCATATGAAGCTCCCTCGCTATATTGGCGGTGGTTCTTCAATGCTTGGAGATCGCGCTTTTACCGTAACCGGCCCGATGGTACAGGATGATCGTATACTCTTTCTTGATGGTGTCGATGAATGGCAGCCAGCTGTAGAACGAATTCCCGATCCCCGTTTCAAGGACAAGAATCCGTTTTCCTTCTCCTATGATGAGATATTCAAGGTCGATATCGTGCATTTACTTCCTCCTGACCGTTCGATTTATATGTAGAATTATGTAATATTATGGTAACATAAAAGGAGTATTTTACTAGTATCGAATGAAACGAGGAACCACTTATGCCTATAGCTGAAAGAGACTACTGGAATGATAACCGGTATCGACCTAAAAGCAAGAAAGCTCCCAAATGGTCATGGGGCGTCATCGGATTCATCCTCCTGGCGTTGTTCGCAAGCGGATTACCAATTAAGATCTACAACGAAATCACAATTCAGCAAGAACAAAAGATACGAAGCTACCTACAGGAGCGCGAGCAATACTTCAGCTCCAGTGACCAAAGCTTCAAACAGCTGATGACCAAGCTCAACGCTTCTAACGGTAATCTTTCATCCCTCTCAATCGACATCAACGAAACCAATACGACGCTCACTCAAAATTATCAGAAGCTCATCGACTTGGATCCTCCCCATGATTTCAAGGAGCTGCACGACAAAACCATCGAACTATACGTCATCAAACAGGCAGCCGTCGATTATCTCGTATCGTCTGCGAAAGCCAACACCTATCATTCTGAAATACTCTCTACTTATATAGAAGAAAGTAATCGAAAGATGAGTGAAATACGACCTCTCATGATTGAGGGATTGCAGAAAGCAGATCTGCGATATAGAATCGAACAGGATGGGACGTTGACGTATTGGGTGAAGGATCATTATTCTCGGAGTTTGGAGTAGGAACTTCTCAAGTAAGAGAGCAACCCGTCAATCTATCATTAATAATTTTTTTAAAAAAAGCTGCTTACACTGATAGAGTAAGCAGCTTCTTCCATATGGTTATATTATAATCAGTTAAAAAGCTCCCTTAGGATCAAACTTATTCTTCGACTTCCTTCACAATCTTACTGCTAATCCATCCCTCAGTTTCATCAGCTGTTTGAACTTTGAACCATGTACGCCCATCTTGGTCCTTCTGTTCCTCATTCAGAAACTTCAATTTATCTGATGAATCCGCGCTATAAACCACACCACTTGTTAAGGAAGGTTCTGAACGAATATTGCCGAATTCGGATGTGATTTTCATATGTGTCAGGAGCTGTTCCTCTTGTTCTGTAGAAGTTTCTGATGAGAATGGCCAACTTAAATTTCCTAACACATTCTTACCTTGATTGAGCAGTTCGTTTCCATATGTAATTCCAGAGAGCAGTAATGAAAGTATGAATAGGCTAATTGCTACTTTCTTCTTATTTTCCTTCAACCAGGTGAAAGAAACACCACGCCATGGTAGTAGAATCGATTTAATGTATTCTTTCTTAATAAATATAGATAACTCATCTTTGATGCCAATGTCATCATCCATCCTTTTTAATTCTTTCAAGCTTTTTATAGAGAGGTGTACTGTTGGTTCATCTGGATCTTTATTTGAATCACCAATGGAATAAACCTTTTCTAAGAATTTCTCTATTAAAAGGTATACTTTAAACTGTTGGGAAAAATCCTTTATTGATCCGGGTAGTTCTCCAGGATAATAGCCTTCTTTCTCACCTCTATGCTCAACCCTCTCTAAGTACTCTATAGTTACTTTGAGACTTTCAGTTTCTTTCCTTTTCAAACTCTCTTTAATAAAACGTAAAAGCAGGTGACCAGAAGAAGAAAAATTCTTCTCTACATCTTTATCCTGAACAAGCAGGGGCAATTCATTATAGAGTTTTTTAGTCATTGTATAGAAGCTATCTAGGTGACCATTCCTATATTCCTCTAACAATGCTTCCTGATAGCTGGAATAATAGTACACATGAGCCATGTATAAACCAGACTTTCCATCTTGAAGCTCGGTCCTTGCTGTAATTGGCCGTTGTTTCACAATGTGAAATAGCTTTTGAGAGACACTAAGTGCTTCCTTCCAGCTTTTTCTCTTAATGAGTTCGGTGACTCCCTTAGTTGTTTCACTAATCCACTCTCTCGTTTCTTTTCTTTCTTTATCAGTTAACGTTAAGTAATATTGAAACTCTAGTAGAGACATCTCTGCAAATGTAAACTCCATGGCTTGAAATTGGTCACTGACACGAATGATGGTTCCTCCATAAATGGTCATCATGGCGAGGCGATAGTTTTCTTCCAAAGAGTGGTGAAATGTATTAAATTTCTCAATATATGTATTCCAATTTTTAAACACCTTGTTCAATGAATCATTAATTTGCGATTCATCATTTCCACCCATTAAAGCACCAACCCCTGCACCTGCAAAAGGAATTCCAATTAACATACCCAGCAGTGATGCTCCACCTTTAATGAACGCTTTATCTCTTTTTCCTTTGTTCAGGGTATCAAGAAGAATCGCATGCTTCCCAATCATTTCAGCATAGTCCTTCAAGGATGTTGTAAGCTGGTCAATGTGATGAACAATTGCATTTTTCAACCCATTAAAGAAATGTGTGGGATAGATGTACCGTTTGAATATTTCTCCATACTCCTGGCTGGACATGGCATTGATGAAATCCACATAGTCACTCTCAATGGAAGTAAATCTTATCGCTGTCTTTAAATCGTCAGAAACTCTTGCTGGATCTGTGAGCCTGAAGAATTCTTTCAAATAATTGGATTGATCTTCTTTAGCAGGCTTATCAGGCATAGATTCTTCCAACACCTTCAAATCCTCATACCGAGCATGCAATACGTCCCATACATGCTCCATCGCTTCATTTGTCTTAACTTGGATGAACGCAATAACCTCTTCAGAAACACTATTATTCAACCGATTCTTCAAATCCTGTTCCATTTGATGGTACTCGTAGTTGGCATTGATGAAGTAGGAGTCAAGCTGTCTAACTCCCATTTAGAACAAATCCAAAAAGTTCAATGCATCTATACCATCGGTCACAGAGCCTAAATCTGCTGCAGAAAAATGCGAAGAAATGGTATCAATGTCACTAAAATGTTGATTGAGATCATATGCCTGCCAACTGGAACTATGATCCATAAATGATGAAGAAACGTCGAATTGCGTTCCTCCTAAGATATCCGGGCTTGCAGTGATGTCTACTCCACCGGAAGTTCCTGTAAAGTCAATACTATTCTCCATAAACCCTGGTTCAATGGAACCAATATGTTCTCCTCCTTGACTAAAATTTTCACCATTGAAAATTGACGGTCTGCCAACAATATCATTCTCAATCCCTGGCATATCCAAAGTAGTGCCTCCATAAATATTTTCTGAAAGAGTACCGGTCTCTCCATTGGTAAACGTGACCGTTTCCCCACCTGTTACATTTGGCATAGTCTCTAGAAACACATTTCCATTACCGTCAGTTAAAGTAGTACCTCCCAGCAAGTTCTCTTTCGCATGAAGGGTTCCATTTCCTAAACCGCTAAAGGTATCATTTGCATATATAGCACCTAATAACCCAGATTCGTAACCTATCATTTCTGCACCTCTTATCCTATGAGTATAGTACTATTATAAATTTACATAAAAGTGGTAACAAGACTAAAAACACCTTTTTTAGTAGTATATACCAAAAATACCAGTCCCCCGTCACGATAACGCATTAGTATACCGAGGGACTGCTCCCAAATTCTAGCCTTGTAAAATCTCCCCTGTAAATGTATATAAAAAGTCCGCAGCCATTATAAGCTACGGACTTGTTTGGATGGGGATGTCTATATAAAGGCTATTCCGCCTCCACAATCCTGCCTTCAAAAGCAGATCTGTATATTTTCCTTATATCCTCTTCCCCTAAAGGCAATGGACTTCTGGCCAGCAGCCTCTTTTGCTTCACTCCGTCTTGTGTCAGGCTTTCTAAAGCTGATTCAGGAATATTAAATTCCGATAGTGACTGGGGAATGCCGACATCCTTTACAAGTCTCACCAGTTCCTCTACACAATGGTAGGAAGCTTGGTCATCCGATAAGTAGGCCGAGTTTCCTCCAAGAGCATTAAGTATGTCCGCCATGCGCGTTGTACAGCTTTTTCGAATATACCCCATGACGTAGGGCAGAAGGACTGCATTGGATTCTCCATGAGAGATATGGAATTGCCCGCCAAGGGGATAGGCCAGTGCATGCACCCCTGCTACTCCGGCATTAAAGAAGGCAAGGCCGGCGATATAGCTGCCATTACTCATATCGATACGGGCTTGTTTATTTTCCCCTTCCTTCACGGCCGTTCTGATTGAACGGGCAATCAGTCTGATCGCTTGAAGGGCAAGGCCATCCGATGTCGGGCTTGCATTGACGGACAGGTACGCCTCTACCGCATGGATGAGGGCGTCGATTCCAGTTGCCGCCGTTACCTTCGGTGGGACCGAGACCGTTAATTCGGGATCGACTATTGCTACATCCGCCAGCAGATGATCGTGGGTGACGACATCCTTGGTTGATTCTAATGAGAGGACGGAGATATTGGTCACCTCTGACCCTGTACCAGAGGTGGTGGGGATCAAGATTTTAGGCAGGCCTTTGTGTTCTATGTGTTTAGATCCTGATAAATTCAGATAGTCTGCAACCGGACCTTCATGTGAAGCGAGCACTGCTGCAAGCTTCGCAAGATCCATCGCACTTCCTCCCCCTACGCCGATCACCAGTTCAAATTTCCCTTCTCTGGTGAATGTTACGAGCTTCTCCCCTGTTTCGAGAGGAGGCTCTGGCACTACCTCTGTGTACAGCGTAACATCGAATCCGTTCTCTTCCAGAGGGTCTGTTACTCGTTTGGCGAGACCAATGTCCGCCAATAAAGGATCTGTCACGACGAGGATTTTCGTGGGGGCATACTTTTTCACTTCAGGCACTAGCTGCTCTAATGAACCCCACCCTGTATAACTTAAAGGAGCGAAAACCAATTTTGAAACACTCATCTGTGTGCCTCCTTTTATTCGTAATATCCTTCAGTGGATTTGCGGAATTGTTTGAATTGCTCTGAATCATGGCCGAACCACACATCTGAATTGGTTTCTCTCGCAATTCTCCTGATCTTTTCGACAGCATTCGAGTATCCTACTGAATCATAGAGGATTCCAGGCGGTTTGATAGGAGGTCCGAAGCTTTCTGCCGTGTAGATAGCATCAGAGGCAAGGATGATCCCACCCGTTTCCGGCATATCAATATGGAGGCCGAGCATTCCCCACGCATGTCCGCTGCCGAAATTCAATAGCTTGATTCCTTCCGCAAGCTGAAGGTTATCTTCTGTACGTTTAATGGTCTGCCATTGAAGATTGTTTTTGATCCATGCATCAATATCCGCCCATACATAAGCCCCTTCCTTTTGATTTCGCGCATATGTCTGAAGGGTTCCGTTCAACTCATCTTCATGGACAATGATTTTGGCATTGGTGAACATTTCCAAGCATCCGGCGTGATCCAGGTGAAGATGAGAAGCGACTACATATTTAATTTCTTCCGGTCTGACATTCAACTGCTCCAATCGGTTATGAAGATAACACTCCTCGCTCATAGAGATCGGGAACATTTGCTGCGTTGCTTCTCCCCATCTTCCCTCAGCTCCCATTGAGTTTGGATTACAAGCTGTGTCAAAGAGGATTTTCCCTTCTGGATGATCGATTAATACCGTGTAGACAGGAAATTCAACGAATTCGGTCTGAGCATTTGGGTTACTGCTCGTGGCGGGGTTATGCATGGCAATCATCCAGTTCTTGTCCATTTTCATTCTTCCATTATCCATTACATATAGCTTGGGTTTTGGTGTGATAATCTTCATTCTTTCTCCTCCTTAAATGGTGGCTTTAATCAGGACCTCTCTTTTCCCAGTGCAGTCTTTGGTTTATGGGCAATTCCTACCCTCCTTTACTTCAATCCATGCAAGATTTGTACCAACTATCTAAATATTGAAATAACCATATTTATAAATTGAAGTTTCTTGCTGGTGGTGATAAAATTCACCAAAAGACATCTTTATACATTTATGTAAACGTTTTCTACACTGGTGACATCTTTCACCAGATGGTGACAAATATCAACGGAAATGGTGGGATGATTTTTGCAGGAGGTCATGTTGGATATAGGTCTGTTTACGAGCACTTTTCACTCCATGACCAATGGTGTGATTGTAATTGACCGGGAGCGAAGAATATTATTCATGAATCATGCAGCAAGCAATCTATTATGTAATGGAAATAAAGACTATACAGGTCAGGATATCAGAAACTTCATCCCTAATTCTGAACTGCATAAAGTGTTGGAAACAGAGCAGAGTTCAATTGGTGTAAAAATGGGTATTGCAGGCGTGCAGTACATGGTGAACCGGACACCATTGTACCAGGACGGAACGTTGATGGGTGCAGTCGGTGTTCTTCAGGAGATCTCACAAATGGAACATTACCGGCTTCTTCTAAATCAGATGGAGCAGGTCATCGAATCTTCTGCCGACGGCATTTATGTAGTGGATAAGAACGGTCTCACTTTATTCGTCAATTCCGCCTATGAAGACATTACCGGCTTTAAGCGAGATGAACTGATTGGCCATCATATGGCCGATTTAATGGAAGGGGGCTATTTTGACCAATCTGTTTCCCTATTAGTTCTGGAAGAAGAAAAGCCATTGTCCATCATCCAAAAAATCGAAAATAAAAAAGACGTCATCGTAACAGGAAATCCGGTGATGAATGACTCCGGAACTATTGAAATGGTTGTCACAAGCGTCAGGGATATTACACAGTTAACTCAAATGAGCAACGAATTGAAAAAGGCCAAAAGCTTCTCCAAGATGAATCAGAATCGATTCACCTACACCGGGGAAGGCAGCCAAGATAACATCATCTTCGAAAGCATTCAAATGAAGGAAATCATTCATAAAATTAAGCAAGTCGCCCCCTTTCCCACCAGCATCCTCCTGCTGGGTCCTACCGGTGCAGGAAAAGAAGTCCTCGCCAATCTAGTCCATGATTACAGCAACAGAAAAGATAAACCATTTATTAAAGTAAACTGCGGGGCCATCCCCGAGCATTTGCTCGAATCAGAATTATTCGGTTATGAAAAGGGGGCATTTACTGGAGCACATTCGGCTGGGAAAATCGGGTTACTGGAACTCGCTGACAATGGCACTGTTCTACTGGACGAAATCAGTGAACTTCCCCTTTCCCTTCAAGTGAAGCTACTCCGTGTGATACAAGAAAAACAGATTCAGAGAATCGGAAGCAGCAAAGTAAAACAATTGGATATCCGCATCATCTCCGCTACCAATAAAGATTTAAAAGAGTTAGTGGACCAGGGCACCTTTCGGGACGATTTATACTACCGATTGCAGGTTGTAGAAGTCCACGTTCCCCCCTTGGTTGAAAGACCCGATGATATCGAAGTACTGGTGGACCACTTTTTCACTTCTTTTTGTAAATCCTATAACATCCAGAAAGAGATGTCCTCCGAAACTAGAGAAATGCTGAAGCGGTATAGTTGGCCAGGTAATGTCAGGGAACTCAAAAACCTGGTGGAAAGCATGATCGTGTCCGTTCCTTCCCTCATCATAGAAGTGGGAGACCTGCCGCCGCATATCCATAGGGAAACAAAGAATAAAGCAGTTTCCTTTGATTCAAGAGTAACCCTGAAACAAAAAGTCGAACAGTACGAAAAAAACTTGGTCAAAGATGCTCTTAAAAACCATGATTCTATCAGAATGACAGCTAAAACCCTGGGCATTGACCACTCTACATTAATTAAAAAGCTGAAAAGGTGGGGTATTCCCTCTTCGAGATAGTTATTCTTTCCAACAATATAAATGAGCCAAGGATCCCCTTGGCTCACTCCTCAATATAAGGCTGCTCCCTCAAATGCCCCGTCTGCTCCACCATCGCATAATAAAACTCACCATACTCCACCCAGCGCAATGGAACCTTCATCGTAAGAACATTCTCTTTGTTATACACACTAATTTGCTTCTTATCATACGTAACCTTCTTAATCTCTTGAAGATGAATAATCTCCTTTTTCTCATCCGTAACCTTCCTCAATTCCCTGCCCACAATGACGACGGTACTCCGCTTTTTCTTCCATAGTTCATAGAGGGTGAGGATCCCTCCAAGGAGAGTGAAGCCGATAGAGATGTAAACCTCCTCATCAATTCCGTTAATGAAGACCCTGATCCAGTGGGAAATCAGGATGGCATAGAAGAACCAGAGGCCTTTAGGTAGGCTTGGTGAGCTCTCGTAGTAGACGGTCTCTTCATTCTCACGTGCGTATTTTTCCCGTTTTTTCAGGAAATGCTGTTTGTGCTCCTCGATTGTTCTCTTCTCAATCTGCTCGAGGTCGGTATGGGTGCCTTCCCACATCTCCGCACTGTCATCCTCATCCTCAAGGCTATATCCACCCACCCAGGCAGCGAGCACGTCGTCCCCATGGGAGAAGCTCATCAGATAATAGCGCAGTGGCTGACCGTATGAATTCACGGTGTCGACGGAATCGACGACCTCGATGTTTTCCGGAAAGATATTGAGATCCTCTCCTTCTTCATCCTGCAAATGGACCAGATAGTTGAAGAGATGCGCCTTTGCAAGCACCGGCTGCTTCGGACTGACCGGGAAGAGATGCTCTTTATTATGTTCCGCGAGCCCCCAGTACATCATCTCGGCACTTTCGACATGGGTGGAAAGCGATTGGAGGATGTTCGGTTGAACCGGGATGTTCTTATTCATCGCAACCACTACCGCATTCGTGCTGATGCGTGGATCCTTGAACGAAACGGCCTCCTTCAGGAAACCTTCTGCCTCCTCGGAGTAATAGAAGTTCATCAACCCGATCAGCACATTGATACGGTACCTCAGCCGGAAGTACGACTCTTTCCACGATTGATACGCATAGTCGGACCGGTATTCCTTGTGATACTTCAAATACTCGTCCCGAAGCGTCGCATAATCAGCCAGCAGCACCGGAAGGATCCTCGCTCTCCTATACCCTGCCTCCACTCCCGACTCATTGATCGCCGTAATGAAGTCATAATAAATATACTTATAATAAGGGGATTCCAACTGATCGAAAGTCTTATCCACAATCCCCTTCAACAGCACCGGAAACTCACACAGCTCCTCCACCGGCAACACGACTTCCTCATGGGTAACCAACTGCACCGTCTTGTCATGAATCTCCTGAAAGATCCCCTCATCCTTCGTCAACAGCAGACACTCGAGCGCCCGCACCTTCGCATCCGGATCAAACCCGTCAAAGCGCAGCAGAATCTCATCAATGATCTCAGGCATCGGATAATCACACACAAACTCCACCAACCCAAGCGAAGGATTATCCCACACATCCACCCGCTCAGGAAACGATGTCGCCGCCTCCTTCATCATATCCTTCAACATCTCCACGCGGATCTTCAGATCATCATGCCCCTTCAACTCATACAACGTCCCAAGCGCCTCATACCGATTCCCCGGATCCTCGCTATGCAGCTGCTTTACCAAACTTCTCATCTTGATCTCGTTCATAGGTACCCCTTCTTAGTAAGAAAATTGATTATTTCTTTGTTATTTTATTATGAGGGAGGGGGGAGTACACGTGTCTTTGGAACTAGGTAAATAAAAATATTTTACAGTTAGAATTGTCTCCTTTTAACCTAAAAAAGCATGAGATTCGTCCCCACGCTTCTTCTAATCAAATATACCAACATAGCTATATTAATCATCAAACATCTGTTCATCAACTTCTTCCAGATACCTTTCCGTATCTAAATGAGATTCTATTACAATATCTAGAAACTCAATACTCACCTTTCTATCTTCTTCAAATACGTGAACTTTAGCACCAGCTTTTGATAATAAACGTACTATTTTTTTCATTTCTAACAATTCATCAATATCTATTAAGTTATACGATAAAATATAATCACTATTAAGTAATTCTTTTAGTTCAGATAAACTCTTATTAGTATTTTTTCTTAGAATAGTAATGTATTTGACCTCATGAGTATCTTTTTCTATCTGTATATTTATTTTTGCCATTAAAATCACTCCCTTCATGAAACCAAATAAAATACTCAAGGGGTACTTCTCTGCGTCACCATATATCGTTGTCACCTGGATCCTAGTCCAATAACTAACATTATTGAACTTCAGAAATAAATTCCGAAAATGTATTAGTTATAAAATAGGTTACAGGATCTAATTCAGCTGACTCTTCATGACTCTATACCACGACGCTTGGATTTTTTCTGTTCTCCCTATAATCCAAACATACAAAGTCAGTCACCTGCAAATAAAACCGCAATCGGAATCATATCTGCACCTATAAGATCTTCATCATCTGTAAGTCTATCTTCAAGCTGTGTTAATGTAACACTTATCTCATACATTCCTAAATCACTTTCACTTGGAGTCGTTAAAAAGCAGAGAAATCGATCAATTGCATACTCATGTTTATTACAATTAAATGTACCATCTATTGGTTTACCACCATTATTTTTTTCATAAAATCTACAAAGTCTTTAGGTAATTCTACACGCCAAAACTTTTCCTTCCTAGCAAATAATTCATCTGTCGGTAAAGGTAGTGCTAAGGTTGATTTATCAATAACCATATACAGTCCTCCTAGTGCCCATACCTGTCGTTTTTCATCTATTAAAGCATACTTACAACTTCCAAATAAAACTCCTGTCGCCTTAAACCAAGCAAATGTTTTGTTAAACTAAATTAGAATATACGATTACTGAACTGGCCCCATAAATTCAGTAATAATAAAAATATGTTCTTTAAGTTTTACTTTTTTTAAGTTCTCGACTTTTTCTTCTCCACCTAAACCTAGAAGGGGTGTATAACCGAAGCAATCTTCATAAGATAGTTCTCCATAGTTTTCAACAGCTTCGGGAAATGGTTTCCACTTCATATACTCATCTCGAAACTTTTCTGATTCTAGACTTCTGAAAAAATGTAAAAAATTCGGCATAACTGTTTTAATGACTCCATATCTAAAATGAAGCAATCTTACATAACCATCCGCCCATAAAACTAAATCTCCCATTCCAGTAGCGAACAGCACGACAGAATCCGTATATCTTTGGCTACCCTCTTTTAAAATATCAACGTACTCTTCTGGATTAACACTTTTTAAGTAACCTTGCATAAAAGTTCCAAATCCATACTCCTGCCACAAATCTATTATTTCTTTTGGAACAAAATCTTTATATTTTTCTATTACCACGCCAGGAACTTTACTTGTTATCTTAAAATCATTTAATGTTTTTTCCATTAAATAAACCTCCTTAACGTGTGAATTGGCCAAAAACATTCATCTTATATACTTTTACTGTCATCGTTTTTATGAAAGCTTTTTCTAACCAATACAGGAATGTTACCTATGCTGCCCTGCCTAAAAGCCTTCCTCCCATGCATCTTTAGCATCTAATAATCTATTCGATAAAAATTCATAAAAATGATCAGCGGTGTTGTAGTCATCAAGTCCGCCATTCCGATTCCAAGCTATGACTGGACACTCACCATTTTCCATATTGGCTACATTTAAACAATATGCATACTCATCAATGCTTTCAATGACGATTAAATCTTCACTCATTCCCAGATCCTGATACCTTTTCGTTTCAATCACAACAGTAGGAGTATAAGATTTGGCAACTCCTAAAATATTCACACCATATAATCCACCAGAACCAAAGTTAGTTAAAAACCACTTATAACTTTCTGGCAGTTTTAACTTTAAGATATCTTGTACATGATCGATCTGTCTTTCCTCTACTCCTCCTGTGAAATCATCAGGCTCCATATGATCTTGAATAAAATGGGTTAATTCCTGTTTATTTATTTTGAATGCCTCCTTTCGGTTCAGGGTGATATATGGTGTCATTCCTTTAGATGGCAACCTCCTGGTAACCAACTTCTGTTACCTTTTCATTTAACAAACGCAGTCCTACTCCATTTTCGATATCCCACGTACAGGTAAATGTGATACCAATATGCCTTTCTGCAGAAATATCTGCGTACGGAACAACAATTCCGTCCAATCTCACCATTTCAAGTAGTTGAGCAGCTTTCTCAACTTCAGGATAATCTTCATTTACTAGCAAATTAAAACCCATGTCTCTTCTCTTTTGTACGTAATAGCTTGCTATGGAATGTAAGATATCGGTTTGTATATCAGACCAACTTGTCAATAACGATTGGTATGCTTTGTATTGCCCCTCCTCAAACTGACCATCCTCTTCACCATCTATCAAAAGGTCTATTTCAGTTTTAATCCCAAAGAAATCTAACGTGATGACTCTCGACCAACCAAAATCATAGTCAAGTTCTCCGAAAATTGCGTTTTTTATCGTCATGCTTTAATCTCCTTATTTTGCATATTGGCAAAGGCTCCAAGTTCAAAACATCTGTATTTGTTCCGTTCCGATGCTTATGATCGAAATAAAAAGAAGCACGAGATCAATGGCCATTATTTTTGGTGAAAATACTTAATCTAAATTATCTATCGCCTCTGAAAAACTATCTTCCGCATATTCATCAAACGAATTATATCGTTTTATCTCCTTTTTCCATACAGCATCCCATCGAACAACCACATGATCCTCTTCCGTATTTAAGCAATAGACAAACTCATCTGCATGTTCCAATACCACATATTTAGTCGGTAATCCTAACTTTCTGTAACGCACTGTATGTTCAACAACCGATGCATATTCCGGTCCTTCCACACCATGGATTTCAACTCCACCTATACCTCCAGATCCATACATTCTGACAAACTCCTTATATTCCTGAGGGAAGCTCAATTCTAATGCTATCTCTGCATTCATAATATCATTCTCAGAAATGCTCCCTGTAAAGTCTCCTTCTTCAACATATTCATTAATCATTTTTAATAGATTATGATCCAACTCCATCACCCCCCTCAAATTTCTGCATTCTCTTCACCAAATCTAAATCTACCTCTTCATTCTTTAAGTACTTATACTCAAAGTATTCTATTCTATCTGTCGGACCAAACTTGCTTTCATGCCAATTTGTATAATCAAAATGCACATTTAACTTACCCGCATCATTGACTAATAGAGTGACTGAAAACCAAGGTTCTTGGTTGTTTTCAATAAAGATTTTTTGAAGCTCAACAGATAATTCAAATAATCGATTCAATTCCTTGTTGTACACCTTCTTATCCACACTGTATAACTCCGGAATTTCATGCGAATAAATCTGGTGCTTTTCATCTTTAGGAATAAAAAAGAAGAAGACCCCTCCTGATTCATCTGTCACTTCTCCATTAAAACTAAAACTCTCCCATTCTGTTGGGATCATATCAGTAATTTGCTGAGCAATTTTTGTGTATAAACGATTTAGTTCTAATTCAAAACTCATGAATTGTAACCTCCTGGATTAAATGCCACCATTGGAAATTCGCATGGGTTATTTATCGATATCATTACAACGATCTAGGCTGCTGAAAGAAAAGCATGTGTTTTAGCAGTTCAACAATTTCAAGCATTACTGAACCAGTCCCATAAACTCAGTAATAACAAGAATATGTTCCTTCAACTTCACTTTGATTAAGTTTTCTACCTTTTCATTTCCACCTAACCCTAGTAAAGGAGTGTATCCAAAACACTCATCATAGTCAGGGGCACTGTATGTTCTAATTGCATCGGGATAAGGCTGCCACATTAATTCATCGTTCATAAAGTCTGGATCTTTTAAGTCATCAAAAAAGAATTCAAACCCGGATGAAACCACCCTAACATATCCTTTTCGATAGTTTATTAACTTTACATACTTCCCTTTTTCCCATACGATCAGATCCCCCATTGCTGTTGCAAAAATGGGAATCGCCTGCTCATACCTCGAATAGCTTCTCTTTAAAATCCCTAAATAATCAACTGGATTAATCACCTTTATAAAACCATCTGCGAAAGTGCCATAACCATACCTTATCCATGTTTCGATTAATTCTTGAGGAAGTTTATTTTTGTATTGGAAAATAACATCTTCATCAACGGGTTTATTTTTTATAAAATCTCTAAAAGTAATTACCTCCCAAATTCTACTTGAATCATTTTTAATTTTCAGTTTTTATCATTCGCACCATCTCATTACTATCTCTCCACCTATACTTCACCATATCTATTCCAAATCATTCCTTTACTGACCTCTTCAAACCATAAATCGAAGATATCATCCGGCAAAAGTACTTCATCATTTGAATAAACGCAATCATATCTATATTTCCCTTTTAAATCACCATTCTTTACATTATAGTGTAATTTTATCTCTGTAGGCATTTCCCTTCCATATTCTTTACAGATTTCATGAAGTCTCCTAACATTTTCTATTCCAATATCTAAGACCGCTTCTTGCCTATGTGTAGAAGTATCAATCATCACTTTCTCACCTGTCGAACTTCCGCTATTCACCGCTTCATTTACATGATGCTTATGTACCAGATGATTATTTATCTTGAAAAACACGTCAAACGCATACATTTCCGGCTCGTATGAACAGTAAATATAAATATCATCTGCTTCATTTTCGACATATTCTAAACAAACAGCCACCATATCTGCTTGAACTTCAGAAAAATAATCTTCAAACACTTTACCCAAGTCTCTCACCCCACGCTTTCGATATTCAAGGATTGTATCAATAGCCTTTAGGAAAGTTTTGATAAATTGTTTAGATACTTATCAATTAATGTTTTACTCTTTTCACATGTTGGTACCTCGCCTAAATATTTATATTTCCAAATGATCATCTGGTCACTAAAACTATACTCTGTATCAAACCAATTTGTATAATCATAATGTAACGTAAATTTCCCACTACTGTTTAAAGACATTGTAAAAGAATACCAAGCTTCTTGATCGTTATCTTTAAAAACTTTCCTAAGTTCCTTACTTAATTTATATAAGTGATCTTCTTTTTTCTCAAATTCATCTTCATCAATTTGATATTTGAAGGGAATTTCCAAGCTATATTTATATTGTTCATCTTCTAATGTATTATAAAAAAAATAAGTTCCTCCCCCGGTTTCAGATATTTGGGCATACAAGTAAAATTCATTCCAATCCTCTGGAATCATTTCATTAACTGTTTCAGCTAACTTTTTATACAATCTATCCATTTCTTTTTTCATTCTCAGCCTCCTGTTGTGGTTTCAAAGGTTTTACCTTTCCTTCTTTACCATCTATTCATGAGCAATTTCATCATAATCTGATTTGAATAGAGTCCTATCAAAATACGACTTTATATCTTTTTGAGCGCTGCCATCCATATCATACGATTGAAGTATAATTAACAATTGAAATACGCCTTCAGGAAATCCCAAAACGTTGGCCATGATTCCTTAAGTGCTCCTTGAAAGAGCAGTTCATCTCCCCCCTGAAAAGCAGCTGATGTGTCTACACCTAACCTGTCAATACTATCCCTCACTAGATTGCTATTATTCCTTGTATATATTTCTTCTCGTAATACTTCATTCAGTCTTTCAGGTAAAATACTCATATTTTTTTCCTCCTTAACACTGTTCCATGAAGCTATGACTTATTAGCCAAGATAATGAATCATAAAAAATACCTCCTGAATATTAATGACCACCCGAAGGTTTGCTCACTAATTATAAAGAAGGTATAGTGGTAAATATAATGTTACTGGTGGTACATTTCTCCGACCGTATTCATTTTCAATATTGATACAAAATCCAAATCTGATCCGTCCCCATCTATCCCCTAAAATAAAATTACATCTCATATCTTTGTCATTGCTGAGAACCTAGAGCATTATTCAACCATATCAATAAAATAATCGGCATCATCGTCAATTTTTCTTAAAAATTCCTCCAACGATGCAGCAATTTGTGTTTCAAAAAAATATACTGGTGATTGTTTAGAAGTATCTAAAGCAAGCGTTAAATATACACCCTCATTCACTTCAAAAAATACTAATTTATCTTCTTCCTCATAAATTCCGTCTAAATCTGGGTCAAACTCGTAAATACCTTCTCTCAATGTAATATCAACTATAGTATCAGGGTCCATTAATCTATTTATTGCATCCATATTGCTACCTTTAATAAAGCCATAACCTACTTCTAGATAAAATTCTCTAAGTTCATTAGGTAATCCAAATCCAAGTCGCTTTTCAGCATCTAACAGTTCTTTATTTTGTAGTTTAATAAATTTATGCTTCTCATTTTTAATAAAATCAAATGTAGCCATTAAAAGCTACCTCCTCGGAAATAACTTATTTGATGGAGAACCTTTTCCATGAATACCTGCCTGATGTTCATCAGGAAATTTAGCAGGATGTATATTCCACCATTCATGGGGACCCCCAAAATTATTTTCTATAATATGATGTGCATCATATGGTTGACCTATATCCCTTAATAATCTTCCTTTTCTATCGTAAATCTCCTCAGTATATCTTGGCCATACCTGTCCAGTCTCTTCTTCCCACTCATTAATCAATTTGTTTTTTAAACTATTAAATTTATTTCTATGTTTCAATGTTTCCAGTGGAGTCATTTTATTGTACACATTTTCCCTTAAAGTACTTTTTATATTATTTATTTGTGATTTATGAAGTTTTAATCCTGTTTTTGCTTCAACATCCCTAATATAATCTTTAGCCAAATCGTAATCAATTTTCACCTTGCCCTTAGTCTCAATCAGTCGATTCCTATCCTTCCCAGACACCACCACATGCCCATCCTCATTCACCAACACCTTCCCCATCTTGGAGAAAGCCTCAGACTGCGCAACCCTCGAAACCGGACCGGCAACCACCTTTTGATACGTCTTCTCCATCACCAATTTCACTTTCTTCGGATTTAAGACGTTTTTAGTTTTCCTGAACAGCTCTTGAAGATGTCCGGAAAAAGAGTTCAGTCCCAGTGCCCTTTTTCCGGTTCGGGAAGAAAGCAGCTGATGGGCGGTGTCCTCCACTTTTCCAAAGGTGCTTTTGACTCCGTTGTGGATGAAGGATTTGATTTTGGCTGTCGTCATGACGTTGTAGGGAATGTCGGTCTTGGAGCTCATTTTGCCGGCTTTGCCCATCTTGCCGACTTTGTCTACGCCTTTCGCTCCGAAAATGGATGCGGCGATATAGGTTCCCGCGTAGGAAAAGTATCTCGCCCGGCTACGCACATCTCCGTTGACGACTTCTTCTTCAAAGGATTGTTTCAGGTCCTTCCATATGTACTTCGCCGTGTCGATAGGGTGAAGGACGGTATGAATGATGCCTTTGAAGAATCCGATGGGATCGGTGAACAGGGCGATGAGCGTGTCGACGAGATCGCTGACGATATCGACAATCGCAAACAGGGCTCCTTCGACGGTTCCAAGAAACTCGGATACTTTATTTTTGGCCATGACCGATGTAAACTCGGATAGTTTGGATAAAAACGATGAGTCTTCCTGATGAGCCTTCTTCTCTATTATACCAAGCTTTCCTTTTTGAAAAACAGTTTGGAGCCGAGCGATTTGCTGCGTCATCGTGTGGACCTGTTCTTCGAGGGGCGCAAGGGAAGCCGTTTGAGTATGGTCGAACTCATACAGCTTTCGGAGGCTGTGTTCTTTTTCCTCCTGGGCATGGGTCACCTGCTGTAAAAACGACCAGTCCTGGATTCTTGGCACTGATACGATGTCTGAAACACTTCTGATGGTAGCATTGGCTTCACCTGTCAATTCCACCGTTGTCCGCCGTGCCCGGTGAAGACCTTCTTCTACTTCGTTGTCCAGAAAGCTCTGCCTTATGAACCCGTCAGGCGATGGCTCTACGTGATCAAGGGCCTCCTTCATCTGCCGGATGACGGATTGATAGTCGGATAAAAACAACTGGTACTGTTCCAGCATGGGAAGGTGCTGACTCCGGTAGAAATCCCGGATCGCATTCCCGCCCTCCCCCTTAAACGCCTCATCCAGATTGACCACGTCCTGAACGGCTCTTTCAATCTGTTCTACCTGATCTTTCTGGGAGGACAGGGTTTCCTCTATCTCCTTTATTCCATGTTGAAAGCCGTCAACATCAAGTATTTTCATAGAGTGCCTCCCTTACCGGCTCAAGGTCATGGTAGAAGAAAGAGTACGATCGGTTTCTTCCATGCCTTCTACAGATAGTTGCGTGGCCGCCTGGTTTTCCATCAGAAGCTGTTGATAGCCCTCCAGCATCTTCTGGCATTGTTCATTGAGTTCATTCAGCTTGTTGATGACCTCGAGTTCATTGGCCCCGCCAATCTGCATTGGGTAAGCTGTATTCCAAGCGTCAATCGTTTGACGAAGCTTGGAGAGTGCCCGCTCCGTCTCGTTATACTGAATCTTGATTTCAGTGTGCATATGATCGGTCCTTTCTATATAAATCTATTTATTTTTCAATATCCTATAAAATTCCAATTCATAGAATATCGTACCATCGTTTCTGTGGTCATTCTATTATGAACCCAGGTTTTTCTAGAAATAGGAAAATACTCACAGTTCTTAAGTAACAAAGAAACAATGAGATACCTTCTTTGGTAAAAAGAAGCATGAGAACCGTCCCCATGCTCTCCTATTTTAATGGATCATTATGGTACTAAACCAACGATTTGGTTTATACTGGGAACAGGCAAATGGTGTAGCAAGCATCATGCTTGTTCCTTGCTTCTATTAACAATCTTGAAAGGTGTGTCTGAAATGAAATACATAGTCGGCATGTATGTGGTTATGTCTATGATGATATGTGTGAATTTGATAAGTGGATATCTATTAAACGGAGAATATTGGGCGATCGCCTGCTGGGTGCTTACCGGGTTGTTTTTCTTTGGCACTTTATTTTTCATTAATGCTAGATATGTATTTTCGAAGAAGAAGGTTGAAGGTTAAAAGAAGCACGGGGACGGTTCCCGTGCTTCCTTCTTTAAAACGTTGCAGTATTATTTGCCTGATCCGCCTTCACACAATCAATCGCAATCACAAGCGCAAGAATAATGGTCTCCATTTCTTCCTCCAGAACTTGCACCCTGTAGCTGTCGCCCCAACTGAACCATTCCTTGCCCACTTCGCCTATCACTCTTCCCTGATTTAACACCTGAAAGTCCATATCCATCCAGTTTCCCTCTACTTCAATGCCTGCCGCATCTATGGAATACTTTGCCTTCAGAAAGGATAATTCCTTCTTGATTGTCACAACCTCTTCACCATTCACCTCAACAAAGAATGTCGGCAGAAAGCTCAACACCTTTTTCGTGATCAGGGCTACTTCATCCCGGTCTTGATTCATAATGGTGAATGTCTTCGGGACCTTCATAAAACTTCCCTCAACATAATAAACGTCCTTCTCGTCCTGGTCCTTTACGGTGAATTTTTCGCTCAGACTGAATACTTTCTGTTTGATGTAAAGTTGTTTCATATCAGTTCCCCCATTTTACGTCTTTTCTTTATATACGATTGAGATGGGGGGAAGTTCCAGTCATTCATCAACATTTTTGCAAATATAAAAAGCCATTCCCTCTCAAAAGGAATGGCCATACTCTCTCTTTATCTCTCACACGCCCAGTCATCCTTATCCCGATCATGCTTCGATGCATAAGCAGGATGATCAGATGGGACTCCATCTGGATAGACCTTTCTCAGTTCCGTACAGTTTTGATAATACTCTTGTCCTTGACCAGTTGCCGGTTCTTCCGTTGTGGCACTGGAACTGGATTTAGGTGTGGCGGCTGTCGTTGTTTTCTTTTCTTCCTTTGGATCCAGATCCCCTTTGGTGGTGCCATTTTCCCCGTAAGCCCAGAGGCCGGTTCCATTCTCCCTTGCTTCCCGGGCGAATTTTACGAAGTACTCGCTGTATTTCACATCTGGATTGTAGGTGGAAGGCTCTGCATATCCGTTTAATACGAGGTCGGCATTGAACATCTTCATCCTGATTTCTTCTTCGTCCATGTCATCCTTAGGAATCTCAAGCCAGATAAGACGCAGGGAACGATTGTACCGATCCGTCTCGGACACATCCTTTTGGAGCCAGACCGTTTTGCCTTCTAACTTTTCCGTCGTATAATTACTCGCTTCTTTTCCGTATTCTTCTGTTCTAGTAGTGGACTCAGGGGTGTTAACTCCGATCAATCGTACTTTTCTTCCGTCCTTCAATTCGACTGTATCACCGTCTACCACTCGGGTAATTAGTACTTCTTCCATTCCGAATGTGTCGGCAAGCTCTTGCTGCTCTTTCTCCGCTTCTGCTTTTTCCTTTTCTTCAGCCAGTTTCTTTTCTTCTTCTTCCTTGGCTTTCTTCTCTTCAGACGCCTTCTTTTCTTCGTCTGCCTTCGCCTGTTGGTCGGCTTCATTCTCAGCATTCTCGCTAGCTGCTTTATCCACTTGATCTGATGGAGCTGCACAGCCTCCGGTGATGACCACTAGAATTCCGATCGTCATCAACCATCTTGGCTTCCTAAAGGAGGTCCTCTTTTGAAAAGTTTGGTATAAACCAAATCCCACGATCAATAATCCAACCCATGCTACAGGCGTTATTATGGCCATGCGCAAGGTGAAAATGATGGCCACGGCAGCCATTGTGACACGTAATCCGTTCATTCAAGCACCTCATTACATTATTTTGTCGTTCTCTATTCCCTCTGCCTAACCGCGTTACTCATAAAAGATTTGTACATTAATTGTATTACAAAATCCCTTATTTATCTGACAATCTCGTAATTTAGTGAAGATTTTTCTGCACAGAACTGGAAAAAGAGCAGAAGCCTCGCAGCCTCTGCTCTTACCGGAAGCATAGGGACGGTTCTCCTGCTTCCAACTCTCCAGAAAAAGAAGCTTGGAGATCGTTCCCCCATGCTTTCGATCTAGTAGTATATATAATCTTATTCTTTTATAAAAAATAGGCAGAAGATACATAAGCGACAACAATAGAAAGGCTTATGTATAAGGAAAACATTATAATCTTTTTATCCGTGATTTTTTTGATAGCTAGAGTTAATAATAGCAGGCATAGAAGGGCAGGGCCTGCAATATTCACATAATAGGCGAATTCAGTCTCATGTCCATATTTTATGAAGTAAAAGGCTTGAAACCCTGCCCAAAATAATAACAAACTACCTATTAGGTTTTCTACCATGCTTATTTTCTTCATTTTCCCTTTCATTGAAATACCTCCTTGATAGGTTAAGAAAGCCAAGGAAAAAGAATTCGTTTCCCTACTTCCGATCCCCACCGTGCCTCACCCTATACAAAATCGAAGCAAATAGATTAGCCAGAAAAAACAACGGGTTCCCCTGCATATTCCCATGAAGACTCAGTTCACCAGCATTCATATCATCATACATCTCTCCCTGTTTCTTTCCCTTCAATCGGTTTTTCTCCTCTTCAGCTTTTAAAGCGATCAAGAAGCGATATTGCATAGGTAAGATCAACAGGGAAATCAACACATATAAACCGAAAATACCTAGAAAGATATACAATTCCATTTTAACTGCCTCCTCAAGTCCACCTCTGTTTTTATTCCTTATATATGTATACGTTTAACTGAATTGGAAAGTTTCGTTTATGGAAGCACAGGGGGAGCACAGGGACGGTTCTCCCGCTTCCAACCCAC